>NZ_JABBWZ010000001.1:0-954355 GCF_014161435.1 Microbispora sp. H10949
CCTCTGTGAAGGACTCGGCGGGTCTCGCGGGAGACACTCCCGCGAGACCCGCCGGAAACCCGGTCGGTGACGGCCGGCCCGGACCTCGGCAGCGCCCCGTCCGGCAGCGCCCGGACGGCCCCGCCTTCTTCGCGGCAGACGAGCGATGGCCCTTTCCGCCCCTGCCGGAAAACCAGGCGTGAGCGAACCAGCTGCTCATATACCGTGTTGCGGGTGATCTCGCCCATCCTGCGCCGCGCCCTCCCGCCTGGACCACAGCCGTGCTGAACCGGCTGCTCCGCGCATACCTGCGGCCCTACTCGCCCGCACTCACCGCGGTCGTGCTGTTCCAGCTCGTCGGCACCATCGCCTCCCTCTACCTGCCGAGCCTGAACGCCGACATCATCGACCACGGGGTGGCCACCGGCGACACCGGTTACATCCTGGCCACCGGCGGCTGGATGCTGACCGTGTCCCTCGTGCAGATCGCCTGCTCGATCGCGGCGGTCTACTACGGCGCCCGGGTGGCGGCCGGGTTCGGCCGGGACGTCCGATCGGCGGTCTTCCACCGCGTGAGCGGCTTCTCCGCCCGGGAGGTCTCCCAGTTCGGCGCCCCCTCGCTGATCACCCGTAACACCAACGACGTGCAGCAGATCCAGATGCTCGTGGTGATGACCTGCACGATGCTGGTCGCCGCGCCCATCATGGGGGTCGGCGGCATCATCATGGCCCTGCGTCAGGACGTCGGGCTGTCGTGGCTCATGCTGATCTGCGTCCCGGTGCTGCTGGTCTCGATCGGTTCCATCGTCTTCCGCATGGTCCCGCAGTTCCGCGCCATGCAGACCCGGATCGACACGGTCAACCAGGTGCTCCGTGAGCAGCTTTCCGGCATCCGCGTGGTGCGCGCCTTCGTCCGGGAGCGTGAGGAGACCCGCCGCTTCGCCGAGGCGAACGACGCGTTGACGGGGACGGCGCTGCGTGTCGGGCGGCTGACCGCGCTCATCTTCCCCACCGTGATGCTGATACTCAACGCCTCCAGCGTCGCGGTGCTGTGGTTCGGCGCCGCCCGGGTGGACAGCGGCGAGATGCAGGTGGGCGCCCTCACCGCATTCCTGATGTACCTGATGCAGATCCTCATGTCGATGATGATGGCCACCTTCATCTCGATCATGATCCCGCGGGCCGCGGTCTGCGCGGAGCGCGTCACCGAGGTGCTGGACACCGAGTCGTCGGTGCGCCCGCCCGAGCGGCCCGTACGGCACGTGGACCGCCGGGCCGAGCTGGAGTTGCGTGATGTCGAGTTCCGTTATCCGGGCGCGGCGGCACCGGTGTTGTCCGGTGTCTCCTTCCGGGTGACGGCGGGACGGACCACCGCCGTCGTCGGCAGCACCGGATCGGGGAAGACGACCCTGGTCTCCCTGGTGCCCCGGCTGTTCGACGTGACCTCCGGCGCCGTGCTGATCGACGGCGCCGACGTGCGCGACCTCGACCCGCGGATGCTCTGGACGCGCATCGGCCTGGTGCCGCAGAAGCCGTACCTGTTCACCGGCACGGTCGCGAGCAACCTGCGCTACGGCAAGCCGGACGCCACCGACGAGGAGCTGTGGGAGGCTCTGGAGGTCGCCCAGGCCCGCGACTTCGTCGAGGCGATGCCCGAGGGCCTGCAGGCGCCGATCTCCCAGGGTGGCACGAACGTGTCCGGCGGGCAGCGGCAGCGCCTGTCCATCGCCCGCGCGCTGGTCGCCAAACCCGAGATCTACCTGTTCGACGACTCGTTCTCGGCTCTCGACCTCACCACCGACGCCCGGCTGCGCGCCGCGCTCCGCCCGTACACGGCCGGCGCGGCGGTGGTGATCGTCGCCCAGCGGGTCTCCACCATCGCCGACGCCGACGAGATCGTCGTCCTGGACGACGGCGTCGTCGCCGGTGTGGGCACCCATGACGAGCTGCTCGGCTCCTGCCCGACGTACGTCGAGATCGTCGAGTCCCAACTCACCGCGGGGAGTGCGGCATGAGCGACCGGCCCACAGCACCCGTACGACCGCGACCGATGGGAGGCGGCGGTTTCGGGCCCTTCGGCGGCGGTCAGATGCCGGCGGAGAAGTCGCTCGACTTCGGCCCCTCCGCCCGGCGGCTGCTGCGGCGGCTGAACCCGGAACGGCCGAGGATCCTGGCCGTCATCGGCCTCGCGGTGGTCAGCGTGGCGTTCTCCGTCATCGGCCCGAAGCTGCTCGGCCGCGCGACGGATGTGATCTTCAGCGGGGTGATCGGCGCCCGGCTGCCCGCGGGGGCGACCAAGGAGCAGACCGTGCGGGCGCTGCGCGCCTCGGGCCACGGCGACTTCGCCGACATGCTCGCGGGGATGGACGTGGTGCCCGGTCACGGCATCGACTTCGGCGCGCTCGCCACGGTCCTCACGTGGGTCCTGGGGCTCTACGTGGCGGCGTCGCTGTTCATGTGGCTGCAGGGCCGGCTGCTGAACGACGTGACGCAGCGCACGGTGTTCCGCCTCCGGGCCGACGTCGAGGACAAACTGCACCGGCTTCCGCTGAGGTTCTTCGACGGTCAGCCGCGCGGCGAGCTGCTCAGCCGGGTCACCAACGACATCGACAACGTGTCCCAGACCCTGCAGCAGACGCTGAGCCAGTTGCTGACCTCGCTGCTCACCGTGGTCGGCGTGGTGGTCATGATGTTCCTCATCTCACCGCTGCTCGCGGTGATCGCCCTCGTGACGATCCCGGTCACGATGATCGTCACTGCGCAGATCGCCAAGCGCTCGCAGAAGCAGTTCGTCGCCCAGTGGGCGCACACCGGCACGATGAACGCCCACATCGAGGAGGCGTTCACCGGTCACGAGCTGGTGCGGGTCTTCGGGCGGGGCCCGGAGGTCGAGGAGGTGTTCCGGGAGCGGAACGAGGCCCTGTACAAGGCGAGCTTCGGCGCCCAGTTCATCTCCGGGATCATCATGCCGACGATGATGTTCATCGGGAACCTGAACTACGTCGCCATCGCGGTCGTCGGCGCCGTGCGGGTCGCCGGCGGGTCCATGAGCCTCGGCGACGTCCAGGCCTTCATCCAGTACTCCCGGCAGTTCACCCAGCCGCTGACCCAGGTCGCCTCGATGGCCAACCTGCTGCAGTCGGGGGTGGCCTCCGCCGAGCGGGTCTTCGAGCTGCTGGACGCCGAGGAGCAGGAGCCCGACCCCGCCGCCCCGGTGCTGCCCGGCACCCGGCGGGGACGCGTCGAGTTCGAGCACGTGTCCTTCAGGTACGACCCCGAGCAGCCCCTCATCGAGGATCTCTCGCTGGTGGCCGAACCCGGGCACACGATCGCGATCGTCGGCCCGACCGGCGCGGGGAAGACCACGCTGGTCAACCTGATCATGCGCTTCTACGAGCTGGACGCGGGCCGCATCACCCTCGACGGCGCCGACATCACCGCGATGCGCCGCCACGACCTGCGCGCCCAGATCGGCATGGTGCTTCAGGACACCTGGCTGTTCGGCGGGACGATCCGCGACAACATCGCCTACGGCGACCCCCGAGCCACCGACGAGGAGATCCAGGCGGCCGCGCGGGCGACGTACGTCGACCGGTTCGTCCGCACCCTGCCCGACGGGTACGACACCGTGATCGACGAGGAGGGCGGCAACGTCAGCGCCGGTGAGAAGCAGCTGATCACCATCGCCCGCGCCTTCCTCGCCAACCCGTCCCTGCTCATCCTGGACGAGGCCACCAGCTCGGTCGACACCCGCACCGAGGTGCTGGTGCAGCACGCGATGGCCGCGCTGCGCAGCGACAGGACGAGTTTCGTCATCGCCCACCGGCTGTCCACCATCCGCGACGCCGACCTCATCCTGGTGATGGAGGCGGGGAGCATCGTCGAGCACGGCACCCACGACGAGCTGCTCGCCGCCCGGGGCGCCTACCACCGGCTGTACTCCGCGCAGTTCGCCGGCGCCCTGGCCGGTGACGACGCCACCGCCGCCGAAGTGGGGTGACCGGTCCCGGCGCGCTCCGCGCCTCACATCACCGCTCGGCCACCGGTTCGCGGTCAGGCACGGCGGGCTCGGCGGGCACGGGCGCCTCGACCGGCACGGCCGCCTCCGGGGCGCCTTCGAGCCCGCGCAGCGTGGCACTCGTCGCGGCCAGGGCGCAGCACACCACGAGCGCGCCGCCGATGGCGAGCAGCGCGCCGACGCCGCCGGCCCGGTCCGCCAGGACACCGCCCAGCAACGGCCCGAGCGGGGCGAGGCCCATGGTCGCCACCCGGAGGAGCGAGGTCAGCCGGCCCATCATCGCGTCCGGGACGAGCGTCGCCACGAGTACGCGCAGAACCACGTTGAGCGCCGGAGCCGCGATCATCGCCAGGATGAGCGGGACCGCCGGCCAGTAGGCGCCGAACGGGAGGGTGGTCGCGCAGACGGCGAGCGCGAACACGCCGACCACCACCAGCATCAGCTTGCCGGGCGGCAGCAGGGCGCCGATCTTCGCCGACAGGGCGGCGCCGAGCAGACCGCCCAGCCCCAGGCCCGCGAGAACCATCCCGGTCACCGCGGGGTCACCCCCGCGGGAGCCGACCAGCACGACCACCGGTAGCAGCAGCGCGTTGGCGGCGAGGTTGGAGACCAGGGAGAAGATCAGCCCCGCCCGCAGCGCGGGACGACTCCACAGCCAGCGGCCCGCCTCCGCGATGTCCGCCCGCATCCGGGTCCTGCCGGAGCTCTCGACGTTCCCGGGCCGTCGCGGGACCCCGGCCAGCAGCACGCACACCATGGAGACCACGTAGGTGACCGCGTCCACGGCGAAGGGGACGACCCGGCCCAGGCCGAACAGGAGCCCGCCGAGCGGCGGCCCCGCGAGGACCGTCGCGTGGCCGCGCGCCTCGTCCTGCGCGTACGCCGACATGAGCCGGCTCGCGGGGACGACCGCCCGGATCGCCGCGTCGCGGGCGGGCCGGAAGAACGCGTCCGCGGCCCCGTTGGTCATGGCCACGGCGATCAGGTGCCCCATCGTCACCCGGTCGGCGAGGACCGCCACCGCGAGGGTGGCCAGAGCCACCGCCCGCACCCCCTCGCTGCAGAGCAGGATCCGGCGCCTGTCCCACCGGTCCACCCACACCCCCGCGGGGAGCGAGACGAGGATCCCGGCGGCGATGCGGCAGGCGGCGGTGAGCCCGGCCAGCGCGGCGGAGCCGGTGACGGCCAGGATCAACAGCGGCAGGGCGAGCCCGGTCAGCGAGGAGCCCAGCTCCGACGTCACCGAGCCCAGCCACAGGAACTGGAACCGCAGGTTGCGCCGCAGGGGCGGGGGTTCGCTCATGGGCCACCTCTGCCGGTGCCGACATCGACGGGAGAATCGAGGGCGGGAGTCCACGCGCCGCCCCGGACAGGTACCGGCATGGTGGACGCGACGCCGGTTGGGACCGCGCCGGTATGCGCGGCGCCGGTATGCGCGGCGCCGGTATGCGCGGCACCGGTATGCGCGGCATTGGGCGCGACCGCCCGCTCCGACGAGGCGGCGGCGGCGACCACCGCGTCGGCGGCGGCCGCGGCGCCTCCTGATGAGTTCAGGCGCGCGCCGAGCGCCCGCACGCGCTCGCCCAGCCCGCCCGCGTACGCGGTGCCGAGCGCCGCGACGCCGTCGCCCGCCGGTCCCGGGCCCGGGGGAAACCCGACCGCCACCCCGGCCCGTACGCACGCCTCGGACAGCAGCGGCTGCTCCGAGCCGATCGGCGCGACCGCCAGGGGCTTTTCCCGCATGAGCGCGGCGAGGACCGGAGACGAGGTGCCGTTCGTCAGCACCAGGTCCGACAGCTCTATCAGGGGGCCCATCCAGGGTTCGCGCACCACGACGACGTCCGCTTCCGGGGCGGGCCGCGGCTCGCCGGAACGGCCCCGCTCGACCACCGCCTGGAACGGGCCGCCGGTGAACGTCGTGTTCAGCCGGGGCCACATGCTCTCCCCGCCGAACACCCGGCCGAGATGCACGTACACGACGGGTTTGCCGATCCGGCGCACCCGCGCGGTCAGCCGGTGCAGCGCGGCCGGGTCGGCGGCGGGCTCCCACGGGCACGGCCCCACGTGGCGCACGCCCTCGGGCAGCTCCGCCCCCGGATGCTCCAGCGCCGGGTCGCCGCGGAGCAGCAGGCCCGAACCGATCAGCGGGAGGTCCCGCCGCCGGTCCCGGCGGGGCGGCAGCCCGGCCCGCTCCCGCGCGAGCTCGTATCGGCGCAGCAGCTCCAGCAGCCGCTGCTCCCGCATGGCGGCGCGCCCGTGCCGCTCCCCCTCGCCACCCCGGCCGTACGTCCACAGGTGGGCCGCGAAGCCCAGCACCACCACCGGCAGGTCGAGCGCCTCGGCGGCGAGGAGCGCGCCGTGGCACAGGATCGAGGTGACCAGCGCGTCGGCCCGGACCTCGCGGGCGGCGCGGACCACGGCCCGATACTGGGCGGCGCCGGTCTCGCCCCACCAGGCGACCGAGAAGGCGCGGGCTCCGCCGTACTCGTGCGCGTCCAGCGCGGCGAAGCCCGCCTCGCCCACGACGCCGGCCGCACCGGGCCGGACGAGGGGGAAGACGGCGTGCCCGCGCCGGCGGAGCCGCCGGCCGACCGCGAGGGCGGGGTAGAGGTAGCCGGCGTCGCTGAACGGGCAGAGGAGGACGTTCACGGCAGGCCCACCGGGTCGAGGCCGCAGTGCCGCGCGAGGAAGGCGATGACGTCGGCGAGCAGCCCGAGCTTCGCCGACACCGACCTGGCGCCGTGACCGACGCCCCGGTCCAGCCGGTGCAGCACGGGGCCCGGACCGGCCGACGCGTGCTGCAGCAGCGCGCACATCTTGCGCGAGTGGCCCGGGTCCACCCGGGTGTCGCCGTCGGCGACGGCGAACAGCACCGGCGGGTACGGCAGGCCCTCGCGCACCCGGTGGTAGGGCGAGTAGGCCAGCAGCGCGCGGAACTCCGCGGGGTCGCGCACGGTGCCGTACTCCGCCCGCCAGCTCGGGCCCATGCCCAGCCGCTCGTTGGCGAGCATGTCCAGCAGCGGCGCGACGCAGACGACCGCGGCGTACTTGTATGGATGCTGGGTGAGCGCCGCGGCGGCGAGCAGGCCCCCGTTGGACTCCCCCAGGACGCCGAGGCGGTCGGGGGCGGTCCAGCCCTGCCCGATCATCAGGTCGGTGGCGGCGTCGAAGTCGTCGAAGACGTTCTGCTTGCGTACGCCCGTCCCGGCGCGGTGCCACTCCTCGCCCTCCTCTCCCCCGCCGCGCAGGCACGCGATCGCGTAGACCCCGCCGGCCCGGACCCAGGCCAGCGCCTGCGGCGTGTAGGCGGGGGTCATGGAGGTGCCGAAACCGCCGTACCCGGTGAGGATCGCCGGGCGCCTGCGGTCCGGCACGCCGTGCGGCGAGAGGACGAACATCCGCACCATGACGCCGTCCCGGGACGGGAACGCGACCTGCGTGGTCGTCACCGAACCCGGCTCCGGCGACGGGAGAGGGGCCCCGCGACAAGCCGCGGGAGAACCCGGGACGGACGCCGGGGAGACACCCGGCGCACCAGACAGGACGGGTGCCCGCGACGGAGAGGCCATGGTGGGCGCCGCCGGGCACGGCCAGACCTCCAGCGTCCCCGTCCGGGCGTCGTAGCGCAGCACCGTCGGCGGCGTGACGTGGTCGTGGTAGCCGAACCACACCTCGTGCCCGCCCTCGGGCCGCATGCCGAACCGGCCGAGGGTGCCCCTGCCCGGCAACGGCACCTCGGCCAGTTCCCGGCCGTCGGCGAGGTCGTGCAGGGTGATCTCGGACACGGCGTGACGGGTCCAGGAGACCAGCGCCAGCGGACGCGGCAGCGCCGGGCCGCGCAGCGGCGCGAAGTCCTCCAGCACCGCGTCCGGCCGCTCCGGGATGAGCGTGCGCCACCGTTCCGCGCCGGTCTCGGCGCCGGCGGTGTCTCCGACGGTGCCGGTTACGGTGCCGGCGGGGGTGGTCACCACGATCCGTCCCCGGGGGGCGTCCAGATCCGTACGCAGCCAGATCGGGTCGCCGGGCGCCGTGCCCGGGCCGATGCGGAGCCTGCTGCGGGCCGGGCTCCCCGTCCGCACGGCGCGCAGCCGGGGCCGGTCGAGTGCGCCGTCCAAGCCGTCCACGTCTGTCAGGTCGGCCAGCCACAGATCGGTCGCGGGACGGGTGCCGACGGTCGACGAGACGCTCAGCCAGCGGCCGTCCGAGGTGAGGGCGACGGTGTGGAAGCTCGTCTTCTCCCGGCCCTCGCCGAAGACGAGCACGTCGTCGTCCGGGTCGGCGCCCACCCGGTGCAGAAAGACGCGCCGGTGGTAGCGCTCCTCCCCCGGATTCAGGCGGGGATGCAGCCGGCGCACGTAGTAGTAGGCCCGGCCGCCCGGCAGCCACGCGACCGGGGTCCGCCGCACCCGGTCGACGGGGCCGTCGACCACGGCGCCGGTGGCGACGTCGATCACCCGGAGCACGCAGTCCTCCATGCCGGCGGCGGACACCTGGAAGGCGAGCAGGTCGCCCTCGACGGAGGGATGCCACGCCTCCAGCACCGTGCGCCCGCCGGGGTCCAGGGCGAGCGGGTCCACCAGGGGCCGTACGGCGCCGTGTTCGGCGACCAGCAGCACCGGGTGTTCCGCGCCGGGCTCCCGGTGGGTGAAGAAGACGCGGTCACCGCGGGGGCGGGGCACCGACGACAACGGGAACGCGTGCAGGCGGGCCAGCGCCACCTGCCACTTCTCCAGGTGCGGCCACGCGGCCCGCTCGGCGTCGAACAGCGCGTCCTGGGCCGCGACCCACGCGCGGGTCCGCTCGTCGCCCGAGTCCTCCAGCCAGCGGTACGGGTCCACCACCACGTGACCGTGGAACACCTCGGTCCGGTCCTCCCGGGGAGCCGTGGGGTACTCCCCCGTACGGCCCTCGGTCATGCCCGCAGCCGGCCGGTCGCGCTGAGGTGGTCGAGGTGCGCCGCGTCCACCCGGTCGCGGAACCCCGCCGCCGCCCGCGTGTCGTCGGCCCGCCCGTACGTGTCCTCGCAGGTGAACCAGCGGTCGTCGGTCCGCTCGCGGGGCAGGTAGCCGTCGCGGGCCGTGCCAACCCGCCACTCGGGCCTGCCCGCGGTGGTCCAGGAGCTGTACAGTGCGCCGTCGGGGTTGACGACCGCGCCGTACTTGCCGTCGCGGTAGGAGCACGCTTTGCAGGGCCGCCGGACGCGGGGACGGGGTACGGCGAAGCCGAGGTCGATCGCGCGGCGCTGCCAGCGGATGAACCGGTCCGCCAGATCGTCGGAGTACGCCAGCGTGTCCTCGTAACCGACGCCGGCGTCGCCGACGCGGGCGAAGTGGATGGAACACCGGGACGGGTCCAGCGCAGCGGCCAGGCGCTCGACCAGCGTGTCGATTCCCGCCACGTTCCGGGCGGAGACGTTGACCCGCAGGTCGCATCTGAGCGAGGTGGTCTCCGTCATCGCGGCCATGGCGTCCACGATGGCGTCGAACGTGCCGCCGCCCGTCCTGCGCACCCGGATCCGGTCGTGGTCGGGCCGGTCGCCGTCGAAGGTCACCTGTACGTACCGCAGCCCCAGGTCGGCGAGCTGCCGGGCCAGCCGCGGGGTCAGCAGCGTTCCGTTGGAGATCATGCCCGCGCGGCGCAGCCCGTAGCGGGCGGCGCGTTCGAGCAGCTCACGGCAGCCTCGCGGGTTCATCAGCGGCTCTCCCCCGAAGATGGTGAGGACGAGGCCGTCCAGCCCCGACTCCGCCTGCCGCCGCCCCACGAACGTGAGGATCTCGGCGATGACGCCGGGGGTCAGCCTGACCGAGGCGATGCGCGGCGGCTTGGTGCCGCCGCCGTCCTGGTCCAGGTTCTGGAAGCAGTAGGCACAGCCCAGGTTGCACGCGGTGGCCGTCAGCACGGTCAGGGAGTAGCTGCGGCTGGGCCGTACGGTGAACAGCCCCTGCTCGCGGAGCCCGCGCTCGACGTCCGGGCGCAGCGTGCGCGCCGGGGTCAGATGCCCGTCCCCGAGCCGGGCGATGCCGCCCGGGCCCAGGAGCCACCAGCCGCGCTCGCCCCGGATCAGCCGCGGGGGCGCCTCGCCCTCGCGGTTGCTCCCTTCGATCACCGGATCCTCCAAGCGGGGACGACGAGGATGCCCGGCCCTCACGGAGGACCGGGCCGAGACGTGTCCGGGCGGCGTGACGGGCGCCGGGGCGTCCGGAGGATGTCCGGCCGCACCGGTCGGCCCGGCCGCCGGCTCACCTAAGTCGTGTCTGACAAATCAAGCCCTGCTGCGCGTGGAGCAGGCGGCGCCTCGCTGCGTTGTCGTCGTCGCCGATAACGCTGTTATCGGCTCCTCCTCCGCCTTGCGATGCATCCACCTGGATCCCCGCTCGCGACGGGCAGCATTTGTCAGACACTCCCTAGCCCTGCTCGATGTGGATCCCGTAGCAGTCGGGACCGTCTTCGGACTCCTCGTCGGAGTGCGCGACGACCTCGGGGGCCTCCTCGTCGGTGATCTCCGGCTCGACGCTCGGGTTGTCGCTCGCCTCGGGCATGGCTACTCCTCGCCTTCCAGGGGGCCGAAGCCGCTCACCAGGGACGACCCCTAAAGTAGGGAAGGCCAGTTCGGCGATGGTATGGCGACGGCATGGAGCCGCCATGGCACCGCTCGTGAGCGGCTCGGAGGCGGCGACGCTCAGGAGCGGGCCGACAGGGTGAACTCCTTGCGCGGTTCCTCGATGGCCCCCAGCGACACGATCTCCCTGGGGAAGAACATCCCGAGCGTCCAGTCCATGAGGATCCGGGTCTTCTTGTTGAAGGTCGGCATCCGCGTCAGGTGGTACGTGCGGTGCATGAACCACGCGGGGAACCCCCGGAGCTCCCGCCCGTAGATCTGCGCGACGCCCTTGTAGAGCCCCAAGCTCGCCACCGACCCCGCGTACTTGTGCCGGTACGGCCGCCGGGGCTGCCCGCGCAGCGTCGCCAGCACGTTGTCGGCGAGCGTCTTGGCCTGCCGTACGGCGTGCTGGGCGTTGGGCGGGCAGAACTCCCCCGGCCGGGTGAGGTCGGGGACGGCGGCGCAGTCTCCGGCGGCGAAGGCGAAGTCGGTCCCGTGCATGCGCATCGCGGCGTCGACCCTGACCCGGCCCTTCTCGTCGACCGGCAGGTCTCCGGCGCGCACCAGCGGGTGCGGCTTGACGCCGGCGGTCCAGACGAGGGTGTCGGTGTCGAACTCCTCGCCGTCGCTGAGCACGATGTGGCAGCCCTCGGCCGACTTGAGCATCGTCTTCATGCGGACCTCGATGCCCCGCTCACGCAACTGCTGGGCCGTCCACCTGCCCATGTCCGGCCCCACCTCGGGCAGGATCCGGTCGGTCGCCTCCACGAGCACCCAGCGCATGTCCGCGCGGCTGATCCCCTCGAAGTACTTGCAGGCGTCGGCGGCCATGTCCTCCAGCTCCGCCAGGGCCTCCACCCCGGCGTATCCCCCGCCGACGAAGACGAAGGTCAGCGCCCGGCGCCGAACCTCGGGGTCGGGTGTGGAGGCGGCCACGTCGAGCCTGCCGAGCACGTGGTTGCGCAGCGCGATGGCCTCTTCGATGGTCTTGAACCCGATGCCGTTGTCGGCCAGGCCGGGCACCGGCAGGAGCCGTGAGATCGACCCGGGGGCCATGACCAGGTAGTCGTACGCGATGGTGAGAGCGGGTCCCTCGTGCGGCTCGAACTCCGCCTTGCGGTCGGCCAGCCGCACCTGGGTGATCCGTCCGCTGAGGATCTGGCACCGGTTCAGCACCCGCCGGAGCGGGACGACGACGTGCCGGGCCTCGATGTTGCCGGCCGCGGCCTCCGGCAGGAAGGGCTGGTAGGTCATGTAGGAGTCGAGGTCCGCGACGGTGACGAGCGCCTCGCCGCGGCGGAGTCTGCGCTGCAGGCGCAGTGCGGTGTACATGCCGACGTATCCGCCGCCGACGATCAGAATCCGTGGGACAGCCATGGCCGTCCCCTACCCTCACTCCAGGAGGAAACGCATCACCACGGTGCTCCCACCGGGTCCGGCGGTGACGCGGAGGTCGTCGCTCAGCAGGCGGGCCACCCACAGGCCCATGCCGCTGGTCGCGTTCTCGGGCGGCGGGTCGTGGCCCGGCACGGCCGGCGGACGCCACTCGCGGCCGTCGTCGTGGACCGCCACCACCAGGGCCGGCCCCTCACGCCACAGTCCCAGCCGGGCCTTCGTCGACCCGTGTGTGACCGCGTTCGTGGCGACCTCGTTGAGCGCCACGAGGAAATCGCCCAGCGCGTCTTCCGGCATGCCGCGGCGCTGCGCCTCGGCGGCGGCGAACTCCCGCAGATCAGGAAGATCGGCTAAGGAGAAGGTACGCTCCCTCGCCGCTCCGGTGACGTGCGCGGGAACGCCGTCATCTTTCACGCGGTACACGCCTCCCGCCGCCAATTCGGGCTATCTAAGGACCTGTGGGCTGTGGGCAGGACGAAGATACCTCGGAGCACCGCCTGAACACAGGCGGTGCTCCGGGTATCGTCGCGATCTCCTCATCCCGCGACGAGCTCCGCCCGAAGCTGGTCGAGGGTCTTACGGAGGATCCGCGACACGTGCATCTGCGAGATGCCGAACTCCGCCGCGATCTCGGCCTGCGTCATGTTGCCGTAGAACCGCAGCAGGAGGATGTTCTTCTCCCGTTCGGGGAGAAGGTCGATGAGAGGCTTCAGCGCTTCCTTGTCCACGAGGGTGTCGAGCGCGTCGTCCTCTTCGGGGATCACGTCGCCGAGCGCGGCGGCGTCGTCGTCCGCGCCGATCGGCGCGTCCAGGGAGAGGGTGCTGTACGCCGCGGAGGCGTCCATGGTGAGGAGCATGTCCTCCTCGGACAGACCCATCTTCTTCGCGAGTTCGGCGACGGTGGGGAACCGGCCGAGCTCCTGGGTCATGTCGGCGACGTGCCGGTTCAGCTCGGCGCGGCGCTCCTGGTAGAGGCGGGGCACCCGGACGGCCCAGGTGCGGTCGCGGAAGTGCCGCTTGACCTCACCCGTCATGGTGACCATGGCGTACCCGCGGAAGCTGTGACCCAGGGTGGGGTCGAAGCCGTTGATGGCCTTCATGAGGCCGACGTACGCGGCCTGAAGGAGGTCTTCCATCGGCTCGCCCCGATTGAGGTACCGCCGGGCGATGTCCCTCGCCATCGGGCGGTGCATTTCGACGATCATTTCACGGAGGCGTTCCCGCCGGGCCTCGGACACGTCGTCCCGGGTGAGCTCGTCCAGGAGCTCCTCGGCGGTCGGATTGCTGGCGGTCTCTGCACGGACCTCGGCAGCCATCTGCGCAGTCCCCTCGTATTTCTTCTCGCGAGGGCGCCTACGCGGCTGGGGTGACCAGGCAGAAGGCACGCCTCGCTACAGTATCGAGACGAGGCCCTCTGCTGGACCTCTGCTTCAGTATATTGCCGCAAAGTCGGGAGTTTCACCACCCCTTCCGCGCCAGTAATGTTGCGGCAGAGGAGGCGCGAGGTGTCGAACAACGGATTGCTGTCCCTGTCGTCGAGCATGGCGGGAGACATCGTGGTGATCCACGTGAACGGCGTTCTCGACGCCACCACACGTGATCAGTTCTCGGACTTCCTGGACGCGGCGGCCGACGACCACGGCCCCGACATGGTCCTCGACCTGGGCGGCGTCACGTTCATGGACTCCCGGGCGCTCGGCCTGATCGTGCATCACTGGCAGCGCTCCACCACCGCGGGCGGCAACTTCGCGCTGGTCTCCGTGCAGTACCCGAACTCCAAGGTGATGTGGGTGACGGGCCTGTCCCAGCGGCTGCCGCTGTTCGACACGCTCGACGAGGCCCTGGCCGCGTTCGCCGCCTGAACCGCCGGACCACCCGAGCCGTTCGCACCGCTGGGCCGTTCGCGCCGGCGGGGCGCCGGAGGGCCGGCGGCCCGCCGCCCAGCGCCCGTGCCGGGCCGCGGGAACGTCGGGACAGGTGATCACTCCGGCGCCGCTCCCCCGTGCTTCTGCTGGTGCTCGGTGACGAGGAGCCGGGCCAGGTCGGCCACCTTGACCTGGTGGTGCTGGGACACCCGCCGGAGCTCCTCGAACGCCTCCTCGGCCGAGCAGCCGCTCTTGGACATGATGATCCCCTTGGCCTGGTCGATCACCGAGCGGCCGGCCAGCGCCTCCTGCATCTGCGCCGCGCCGGTCAGCACGTCGTCGAACTCCCAGATGTTGGCCAGCGCCACGGTCACCTGCTCGCGCAGCAGGGCCATCAGCGAGCCCCCGGAGGTGAAGACGCCGGGACGCACGCCGTACAGGCCGATGATCGCGACGGCGTTGTCGACCGCGACGGGCACGACGAGGACCGAGCGAACGCCGTGCCGTACGGCGGTGGCGGCGTAACGGGACCAGCGCGACTCGCGCATCACGTCCGGGATCGACACCGGGCGTCCGCTCGTCAGCGCCTCCCTCGACGGGCCTTCCCGCAGGTCGCGCTCGCGGTCGATGAGCGTGGTGAGCTCGCTGTGGGAGGCGGCGAGCAGCACCCGCTCCTCCATCCACAGCTCGGCGGTGCCGCCCGCGCAGCCGGGCACGCCCCGCGCGACCGCTTCGGTGATCCCGCGCAGGACGCTCTCCGCGGACGTGCCTTCCGTCACACGGCCGAGGGCCGCGAGGTCACGCGCGAGGATGGACGTTGTCTCCATGGTTGAAAGACCATTCCCATAGGTTCGGGGTTAATCCACGCCGGCCCGACATGCCGGCCGGGTGCCGGCAAGCGGCGTAATCCATGCCTGGGCTGCACGGTTCCAAGTGTACCGTTGGGACCATGGCTGAACGTATGAGCGTCCGGGAACTCCGGGACAACCTGGGCCGCCGCATCGACCTCGCCCACTACACCGGCGAAGCGACCATCGTGGAGCGGAACGGCGAACCACGTGCCGTCCTCGTCTCCTACGCCTCGTGGGTCGAGCAGCAGAACCGTCCCGCCTCGGCCAGGTGACGCCGATCCGCCGCTGCGCCGAATCGCTGTTCCCGCCCCGGTAGTCGATAGAGTCCGCTTCACCCCGGCTTGAAGGCCGCGGAGCACTGTGGACGAATCCGGTAGCGTCTACGTCGAGAGAGGGGGGCAGCTTGCCCGACACCGCCGAACTCGAGCGCGCGCTGAGCGGGCTCGCCGACCGCATCGCCACGCTGCGGGAGGATCCCGACCCGGCCGCGATGCTACGCGAGCTGGACGCCGCGGAGGAGCTGCTGCGCAAGGCCGTGGCCGAGGTGGCACGCAGCCGCAGGCGCAGGGACGGCGGCAGTCAGCGCGAGCAGAAGCTGCTGCGCCAGGTGTTCCGCGCACTGCCGATCCCCGTGATCATCATGGACACGGGCGGCACCGTGCGCCGCATCAACAACGAGACCACCCGCCTGCTCGGCAGCCCGGCCGGCTACCTCATCGGCCGCGCCTTCCCGCTCCTCATCGACGTGGCCGCCCGCGCGGCGTTCCGCCAGCGTCTCGCCGCCGTGCTGCACGGCGAGGACAGCGTCTCGTTCCCGACCCGTCTGGCACACCAGGGCCGCGCCCACAACGTACGGCTGGTGCTGAGCCGCCTGCGGATGCCGGGCGAGCCGCAGGAGATGCTCGCCGGGGTCGTGCTGCCGACGGAGGTCCAGCTTCCGGAACCGGCGGCGGAGGCGGACGTCCCCGACGACACGGACCTTCTGGCGGCGGCGCGGCGGCACGAACTGCTGTCGCGGCTCACCCGGCTGCTGCTCGACGAGGAGAGCCTGCGCGAGCCGGTCGCCCTGCTGCGCGCGGCGCGGCTGCTGGCCGCGGAGACGGCCGACTGGGTGATCGCGGATGTCGCCAGGGACGGCGAGCAGGTCAGGTCGGTCGTCATCGGGCCGAGCGACCAGCCGGTCGGGCGGCTGCAGCGGACGGTCGAGGAGGCCCCGCCCGCCGCGGCGCCGGTCGTCGGACAGGTGCTGACCACGCACAGCGGCGTCGTCCACGAGATGCTGAGCGACGACTCGCTGCTCGGCGGCGACGTGCTGCAGGCGATGCGCGCCGGCTCCCTGCTCAGCGTGCCGATCCGGACCGAGGAGGAGGTGCGCGGTGTGCTCACGCTGGTGCGCCTGCGCGAGCGGCCTCCGTTCGGCCTGGCCGACCTCGGCCTGCTGGAGGAGGTGGGCCTGCACCTCGGCCTGGCGATGCAGGCGCAGCGGGGCTTCCAGCGCCGCTCGCAGGCAGCCGACACGTTGCAGACCGGGGTGCTCCCCCGGACGCTGCCCGACATCCCCGGCTTCGAGATCGCGGCGGTCTACCACCCCGGCTCCGGCATGCGCGCGATCGGCGGGGAGTTCTACGACGTCTTCCCGGTCAAGAACGGCTGGGGCTTCGTCGTCGGCAGCGCGGCCGGGCGCGGCGAGGAGGCGGCGTCGGTGACCGCGATGGTCCGCAACGGGCTGCGCGTGCTGAGCGTGTGGGAGGACGACCCCGGAGAGGCGCTGCGCAAGGTCAGCGACGCGCTCGTCGCACAGAACACGGGCCTGTTCGTGATGGCCGCGGCGGGCTTCGTACGCGGCCGGAAGGTGCGGCTGGCCTCCGCGGGCCACCACCCGGCGGCGCTGGTCCAGCCGGGCGGCGGCGTCCGCTTCTCCGAGGGCGGCGGCGTGCCGCTGGGCTTCGAGGAGGGATCGGTGCCCGCCACCGAGGACCTCACGCTGTCCGCCGGGGAGACGCTGGTGCTCTACAGCGACGGCCTGGTGGGCTCGCAGAGCCCCGCCGGGGACAACTACGGCGAGGATCGGCTCACCGAGGTCCTCGCCCGCTGCGCCGGCCAGCCGCCGAGCACGGTCGTCAAGGCGATCGAGGAGGACCACCGGGGCTTCTGCGGCACGCACGCCGTCGACGAGATCACCGTGCTCACGCTGCGCCGATCCCGCTGAGCCGGACCTCGCGGGGGCACGGGAGATCTCATGATTTTTCCCGATTAGGTGTTTAGCGCGAATCGGAGTAAGGTAAACATCATCTACATCGATCGTGCCTAGGACGCAGGCACACCTTTTCAAGCGCCTTCCTGTCTTGAGGTGTGCCATGGATATCGCGATCGTCTCCGCGCACGAACTTACTCCCGACACGCCCGCCATCGCGCGTGAGCTGGCCAGAGGCCACCGGGTGACCGTCTACACGCGGTCGAGGACGAAGGTCGACGGCGTCGAGCACGTGCCCGCCGGACCCGACGTGGAGCTGTCCGAAAGCGACCTCCTCCCCTACATCCCCGACTTCAGCGCCGGCCTGGCCCAGCGGTGGCGGGAGCACCGGCCGGACATCATCCACGCGTACTCGTGGTCGAGCGGCCTGGCCGCGATCGCGGGCTCGGAGGGCCTGGACGTGCCGGTCACCCAGACCTTCCACAGCCACTACGACGACAGCCGGACCCCCGCGCCGGTGCGCCGGCTGGAGTGCGCGATCGGCCGCCGGGCCAGGGCGGTCATCGCCGCCTGCGCCGACGAGGAGTCCGAGCTGATCCGGATGGGCGTGCCCCGCCGCAACATCTCGGTCGTCCCCCACGGCATCGACGTCGAGCGCTTCCGCCGTCAGGGCCCGGCCTTCCCCAGGGGCGAGCGGCCCCGCCTGCTGCACGTGGGTCACGTGGGAGCGGAGTACGCGGTGCACGCGCTGCGGGCCGTGCCGGAGGCCGACCTGGTGATCGCCGGCGGCGACGACCAGAGCATCGAGCGGCTGCGGGCCCTCGCGGGCGAGCACGGCCTGGCGGACCGCGTGCAGATGCTCGGCATGGTCCCGCACACGGCGATGCCCAAGCTCATGCGCAGCGTCGACCTGGTGCTGTCGCTGCCGCCGACCGTCCCCACGGGCACGGCCGCGCTGGAGGCCATGGCGTGCGGCATCCCCGTCATCGCCTCGGCGTCCGGAGCCCACCTCGACTCGGTGGTGGACGGCGTGACCGGCTTCCTGACCCGGCCCGACCGCCCGCTGGAGATCGCGCACCGCATCCGCCGCCTGCTCGGCGACGCCACGCTGCGCACGGCCATCGGGTACGCGGCGGCCGACCGCGCCCGTTCCCGCTATTCGGTCGAGCGCATCAGCATGGAACTGCTCCGCGTGTACGAGAAGACGTGCGCCTGACCGGCAAGCGGCATTACCAGTTCCATCCCGTTATAAATGTCAATTCCTGTGGTTAACTCGGCTCATGTCACTTCATGGACCTGGTTCAGCTGTGGCGGCGGCGATGCTCATCGTCGCCGCCACCGCATGTTCGAGCGGGGACTCCACGAAGGTGTTCAACGCGGGTGGTGAGTCCGCGGCGCGGCCCCCCACCTCCTCCCCCGACCTTCCCGGCTCGGCGCCCAACGCGGCCGGAGCGGGCGCCACCCGGACCTCCGGCCCCGGCGACGAGGCCTCCACGGGCGACAGTGCCTCCAAGGGCACCTCCAGAACCTCCTCCGGCGCTTCGGCGGAGGCCGACGGCCGGTCCGTGCACGAACTGGGCGACGAGGCCGCGGAGACGGCCGCCGAGAAGATCGCGGACGAGCCGGTCGGCCTCGGCGACCCCGCGCCCTCGACCGGTCCGGCGCCGCGCCCGTCGCTCGTCAAGCGGGCGACGCCCCCGCCCACAGCCGCGCCGGGGGCCAGGAGCACCGGCAAGACCACCGGCAAGACCTCGGACGAGACCGATCACCCGATGCGCCCCGCCCAGCCGGCGCACACCGGCCCCCGGCAGGTGGACATCGTCCAGCCGCACGACGCCTCCGACGATCCAGTGATCACCGACCGGACGGGCGGGACCGCCACGGGGAGGCGGAGCTCCGGCGACGGCACGGCGGCCGGGTGGAGCGGCCCGGTTCTCACCGAGGACTTCGGCGACCAGCTCGACCCGTCCGGCTGGACGGCCACCGGCTCGCGCGGAGCGGGCGGCATCGGCGGCGGGGCGCTGCGCCTGACCGGCGGGACCGGCCTGGCCGGCAGACTCACCCAGCAGTACGGCCGCTGGGAGGTGCGCCTGCGCGCCACGGAGGGCTCGGGCACCCCGGTGGTGTCGCTGCGGCCGGGTGGCGGCGGCGCGGAGATCGGGCTGGCCGCGATCGGCGACCCGGGCCGGCAGGCGGCGGACGCCTTCGTCACCGTGGACGGCGGAGACCGCACCCACGGCGCGCTGCGGGCCGACTTCACGGGCTGGCACACGGTCGCCGTCGACTGGCTGCCCGACCGGGTGAGCGTCTGGCTGGACGGCGCCCGGGTCTGGGACCACACCGGCCGCGTCCCCGCACAGCGGATGGGCCTGTCGCTGCGCAACGTCTGCGAGGGCTCGGCGGCCTGCGGCGGGACGCTGTTCGTCGACTGGCTGCGCGTCTACCGGGCCGCCCAGCGCTGACGCCCTGGCCGCGTACGGCACCGGCGCCCCGGCGGCGAGCCCCTGGCCCGGCCCGGGACGCGGAAGGCGCCTCGGGAACCGGAGGCGTCGCGCGGGACCGGTGGTGCGACGTGCGGCGTGACGTGGAACGACCGGCGCGACGGCAGGACGCGGCGGTGCGGCGGGTCAGCCGCCGCCGAGGAGGGCGGCGGCCTTCAGCGACAGGTGGAGCAGCAGGCGGTCCTCGCCGTCGGCGAGGTCGAGCCCGGTGAGGTGGCTCGCCTTGTCGAGCCGGTAGTACAGCGTCTGCCGGTGCACGCCGAGCGCGGCCGCGGTCTCACCGGCGTGGCCCGCGTGGTCGAGGTACGCCTCGACGCTGGCCGCGATCCGGGGCGTGAGGGCGGCCGACTCGGCGGCGAGGCCGGCGAGGTCGCGCGGGGACAGCCGGACCAGCAGCCGGTAGACGCCGAGCGTGGCCCAGTCGGCGACCGGGGCGTGCCGCTCGGCGTGCTCGGCCACCCGCAGGGCCAGCAGCGCCTCGCGCCAGCTCTCCCACGCCTCGCGGGGGTCGTCGCGGGGGCCTCCGATCCCGGCGGCGAGGCCGTACAGGCCGTGCAGCAACCCCGCGACCCGGGCCGCCTGCGCGGCGGGCGCGAGGATCGCGAGGACCGCCCCGCCTGTGCCCGGCACGCCCGCCCCCGGCACGCCCGGCCCCCGCACGGCAGACCCGAACACGGCCGCCCCCGGTTCGCCCGTTCCCGCCCCGCCCGTCTCCGGCCCACCGATCTCCGGCCCACCTGTCCCGAAGCCCACCCCGAGTTCCCCTGTTCCGGGCCCACCTGTTCCGGGCTCGATCACGTCGGGGTCGGCGAGCACGCCGCGCGGCAGCGTCCGCGGCAGGGTGGGCGGCAGGCCCGCGTCCTGCGCCGGAGTCCGGACCGCGACGGCCGTCACCGGCCCCTCGGCCACCACCCCGGCGGCGGCGCGGGCCGCGGGGTCGGCGGAGAAGAACTGGCGCAGCGGGGCGTACCGGCCCCGGGCCTGCGCCGCCAGCAGCGCGGCCACCCGGCCGACCAGTGGCCCGGCTGCGGCCAGCCGCTCGTCGGTGAGCTCTCCCGACTCCAGCGCCCACAGGTATCCGTAGGTCACCCCGTCGTGCCGCAGCGGCACGCACACCCGGCCGAGCACGCCGGGCAGCCCGGGGATCCGCACCGGCCCGGTCGCCGTCGCGATGCCGTACGCCTCGAAGTGGGCGCGCACCTCGTCGGAGGCGCGCCTGCGCAGGATCGACTCCTGCCGGACGCTGTCGATGTCCCCGCTCTGCGCGCCGTACGCCAGGAGGTTGAACGATCGGTCCTCAAGCGTCACCGACGCGCCGAGCAGCCGGGAGATCTCATCGACGATGTCTTGCATGCTGACATTGTTGTGCATTTGTCCAAGAATGCTGTGGCGGATGTCCGTGGAACTTTGGTGACGTGCGGATTTAGCCTGTGGCCATGCTCGGTTCCCTGCTTCTCGCGGGCTCACGCAGCCCGCTCGCCCGCCGGGCCGTGTCGGGCCTCCCGCTCACGCGCAAGGTCGTCGACCGCTTCGTGGCCGGGGAGTCCGCCGCGGACGCCGTCGAGGCGGCGCGCCGCCTGACCGGTTCGGGGCTCTCCGTCACCATCGACCATCTGGGCGAGGAGGTCCGCGACTCCGGGGCCGCCGTCGCCGCCGCCAAGGCCTACGTCTCGCTGCTGGAGGCGCTGCGGCCACTCGGCCTCGGCGACCGGGCCGAGGCGTCGGTCAAGCTGTCGGCCGTCGGGCAGGCCCTCGATCCCGGCCTGGCCCTGGAGAACGCGCGGCAGATCTGCGCCGCGGCGCGGGAGTGCGGCTCCACCGTCACCCTGGACATGGAGGACCACACCACCGTCGACGCGACGCTCGGCGCGCTGCGCACGCTGCGGGAGGACTTCCCGGAGACGGGCGTCGCGATCCAGGCGTACCTGTTCCGCAGCGAGGCCGACTGCCGCGACCTCGCCGGGTCGCGGGTGCGCCTGGTGAAGGGCGCCTACGCCGAACCCGCCTCCGTGGCCCACCAGCGCAGGACCGACGTGGACCGCGCGTACGTGCGGTGCCTGCGGGTGCTGATGGCGGGCAGCGGTTATCCCATGGTGGCCACGCACGACGACCGGCTGATGGCGATCGCCGAGTCGCTCGCGGTGAGCGCCGGGCGCGGCCCGGACGACTACGAGTTCCAGATGCTCTACGGCATCCGGGCCGACAGGCAGGCGGCGCTGGCCGCGGCCGGGTCGCGGGTGCGCGTCTACGTCCCCTACGGCGACGACTGGTACGGCTACTTCATGCGCCGCCTCGCCGAGCGCCCGGCCAACGTCGCCTTCTTCCTTCGCGCTCTGAGGGGTGGATGATGGATTCGATCACCGAGGTCCCGGTGCCGGCGAACGAGCCGGTGCACGGGTACGGGCCCGGCAGCGCCGAGCGCACTGCCCTGGAGACCCGGATCAAGGAGCTGGCCGGGGCGTCCCTCGACCTCACGATGACGATCGGCGGCGAGCGGCGCATGGCCGGCGGCGCCCCCATCGACGTCGTGCAGCCGCACAACCACGCCGCCGTGCTCGGCCGTACGGCCGACGCGACCGCGGCCGACGTCCGGGCGGCGGTGGACGCGGCGCTGGAGGCGGCGCCGCGCTGGCGGGCCCTGCCGTTCGAGGAGCGCGCGGCGGTCTTCCTGCGGGCCGCCGAACTGCTGAGCGGCCCGTGGCGGGCCACGCTGAACGCGTCGACCATCCTCGGCCAGTCGAAGTCGGCGCAGCAGGCCGAGATCGACGCCGCCTGCGAGCTGATCGACTTCTTCCGGTTCAACGTCTCCTACGCCCGCCGGCTGCTCGCCGAGCAGCCGCAGTCGTCGCCGGGGGTGTGGAACCGGATGGAGTACCGCCCGCTGGAGGGCTTCGTCCTGGCGATCACGCCGTTCAACTTCACCTCCATCGCGGCCAACCTGCCGGCCGCGGCGGCGCTGATGGGCAACGTGGTGGTGTGGAAGCCGTCTCCGACGCAGCAGTTCTCGGCGCACTTCACGATGCGGCTGCTGGAGGCGGCCGGGCTGCCGCCCGGTGTGATCAACATGGTCACGGGCAACGGCGCGGCCGTGTCCGAGGTCGCGCTGCCGCATCCGGAGCTGGCCGGGATCCACTTCACCGGGTCGACGGCCACCTTCCAGCACCTGTGGCGCACGGTCGGGGAGAACATCGCGGGCTACCGCGGCTACCCGCGGCTCGTCGGCGAGACGGGCGGCAAGGACTTCGTCCTCGCCCACCCCTCCGCGGAGCCCGGGGCGCTGGCGACCGCGCTGCTGCGGGGGGCGTTCGAGTACCAGGGCCAGAAGTGCTCGGCGGCGTCCCGGGCGTACGTGCCGCGCTCGCTGTGGGCGCGCATGCGCGACGACTTCGTCTCGGCCGCCGAGTCGCTCACCGTCGGCGACGTGTCGGGCGACCTGTCCACGTTCATGGGCGCGGTGATCGACGCGCGGGCGTTCGCCAAGCACCGCGAGGCGATCGACCGGGCCCGCTCGACGGACTCGATCGAGGTCCTGACCGGCTCCTACGACGACTCGGCCGGCTACTTCGTGCGGCCGGCGGTGCTGGAGTGCGCCGACCCGGCCGACGAGGTCTTCGTGAAGGAGTACTTCGGCCCGATCCTCGCCGTCCACGTCTACGACGACGCCGCCTACGACGCCGTGCTCGACCAGATGGAGAGTGCCAGCCCGTACGCGCTGACGGGGTCGGTCATCGCCCAGGACCGGTACGCCGTGGAGGCGGCCACGGAGCGGCTGCGCTTCGCGGCGGGCAACTTCTACGTCAACGACAAGCCCACCGGGGCGGTCGTCGGGCAGCAGCCCTTCGGCGGGGCCAGGGCCTCGGGCACCAACGACAAGGCGGGCTCGATCTTCAACCTGATCCGGTGGGTCAACGTCCGCACGGTCAAGGAGACCTTCGTGCCGCCGGTGGTCGGCGGGCCCTACCGGGGTGACGTGCCGCAGGGCGGCTGGCAGCAGCCCGACCTGGGTACCCTCGGTTACTGACCGCGCCGCCCTCCCCCGCCGCCGCTACAACGCCGGCGGGGGATACCGGTGGATCTCCGCCCGATGGCCCGTGGATCCGGCGAACTTGGCGTCGTCCGTGAGAAGCGGGACCTCCAGCGCCTCGGCGAGTGCCACGTACATCGCGTCGTACGCGGTGAGGTTGTCGCGGAGCTCCAGTGCCCTGGGCTGCAGCGGCAGCATCGGGTGCCGGACGATCTTGAGCTGCGCGTAGCGCTCCAGCATCGTCCGAGCCCGTGCCTCCGAGATGCGCACCTCCGGCTTGCCGATCAGATGCCCCCGTACGACACTGGCGATCTCGACGTCGATCAGCGCGGGCGCGTGCAGTTTTCGGGCCAGCCTCTGCCGGAGCAGGTCGTCGCCTTTCACGTTGGCCAGCAGGCGGAAGACGATCGAGGTGTCCACCACGAGGCTCACGGGCGGCCCTCGCGCAGGATCTCACGCACGAAGTCCGGGTCGTACGCCACCGGCTCGTCGTCGGCGATCCGCGCCATCACCTCGTCGAGGGTGGGGGTGGCGGCCTCCTCGTTCAGCAGGTCACGCACATACGCGGTGAGCGACTTGCCCTCCCGCTCCGCCCTCTCCTTGAGCGTGCGCTCGGTCCCGTCCGGCACGTCTCGAACCTGAATGATCCCCATCCCCACACACTAGCATGCAACTTGCATGCACTCCCAGGACTCCGGCGGACTGGAGAGGCGGGCCGAGGGGCGCTGCCGGAGATTGGGTGTTTGGGGAGGTAGGAGGCGCGTTTTCGGGTACCGAGGGCGAAAGACGCTCCGCGAGCGAGCCGAGGTCGACATGCGTAGGTTCCTGGCAGCTCTTCTCATCGGGGCCGTGGCCCTGACCGCCGCCTGCTCCGACATCAAGCAGGACTGGTACACCCAGACGATGCCGCAGAACGACGGGGCGAACGCGAACCTGCCCGGGCTGCTGCTCCGCAACGCGTTCGTCATCGGCCCGCAGACACCGGCCTCGCCCGGCGCCGACATGCCGATGTACCTGATGCTGCTGAACGAGAGCGGGCGCTCCGACCGGCTCGTGTCGGTGGACACCGGCGGCGTCTTCCGGGAGGCCCGCCTGCCGGCCGGCGGCCTGGAGATCCCCGGCGGGAGGTACGTCGGCGGCACGGCGCTCCCCCAGGTGCTGCTCGCCGGCCTCACCCGCCCGCTGACCGCGGGCACCGCGATCCCCGTCACGTTCCGCTTCCAGAACGGGGGCGAGACGCGGGTGAACGTCCCGATCCTGCCGCCGGGACAGTGGAGGGCGACCTACTCCCCCTGGCCCGGAGTGCCGGAGCCGTCGCCCGCCCCCTCGCCCACCCGCTCGCCGACCCCGCTGCCCACGGGCGCGCCGCCCACGTCGGGCTGACCGGTCAGCGGATCGCCGGATTCGCGACGATGATCTCCTCGGCAACGGTACGCAGGCGGGGAAGGTAGGCCGTCACCTCGCGGGCCCGGTGCCGAAGCGCGTCCGGCGACCCGGCGCCCAGGTCGGCCGCGAGATCCGCGAACCCCGCCGCGTGCCCCGTCTCCCCTGGCGCGTCCACGGCGAGGATCTTCAGGCACCGGGCGTACGTCGCGGCGATCCAGAAGACGGCCTCGCGGTGCAGGCCCCGCAGGAGGAGGTCGCGGCTGCCGTCGACGGCCACCGGCCGGGCCGCCCCGGTGATGTCGGAGGAGAAGGGGAACGGCGTGCGGGCCACGGCCGCCGCCGCGTCGAACGCGCTCGTCATCGCGGCGAGGTGGCCGCCGATCCGCTCGCGGGTCAGGTGCGCGCAGCCGAGCAGGCCCAGCAGTTCCTCGTAGACGTCCATCCGGCCGTACGCCTGGAGCAGGTCGCGGACGGCCGGGTAGCGCAGCCGTACGGTGGGGTTGCGCAGACCGGCGGTGAGAAGCACGTGCGTCGTGATCCCGGCGGGGAACAGCCAGGCCGTGACCTGGTCGTGGAACGGCCGGTCCGGGTCGAGCGACGCGAGGCCGCCGATGATCCTGCGCTCGGCGTCCTCGCACCGCAGGCGGACCCACCGCCGTTCGGCGAAGCCGGCCGACACGGCGGCCCGGAGGCGGGCCAGCCGTCCGGTCGGGTCGGCGATCAGGGTCGCGGGGTCGTCGGCGCGGAAGGCGCCCGCCAGGTGGCAGGAGGCCAGCACGTCCGGCGCCGAGGCGATCTGGTTCCAGGACAGGTACGTGACCTCCACGAGCACCCCCTCGAACGCGATCTTTCCGAGCTTGGGGGGCGCGACGGGATCGGTGACGACCACCGTCACGTCGACGTCCGACGTGGGCGGCAGCACCGCGCCGGGGTCCGCCCAGGCGGCCGACCCGGTCAGGAAGGCCCCGGCGAAGTTCGCGGCGGAGGTGGCCTCGGCGGCGACCCATCGGGCCGCGGCGGCCCGCGCCTCCCGGACCCGTGTCCCTCGCATGATCCACAGTGAACCACAGGGACGGACGGCCGGGGTCAGATGGGGATCTTGAGCACCATGACGGCGATGTCGTCGCGGGGCAGCCCGGACTGGAAGGCGACGGCCTCGTTCACGATCGCCTCGGCGATTCCCGCCGCCCCCATCGCGCGGGAGGCGCCGAGCAGGCGCCGCAGCCGTTCCTCGCCGTACATCTCCTTGTCCCTGCGTCCCTCGACCACGCCGTCGGTGTAGAAGAGGACCGCGTCGCCGGGGGCGAGGTCGACGTCGACGTCGGTGAGCCTGACCCTGGGCAGCAGGCCGAGGACGTTGCCGGGCCGCCCGATCTCGCCGACCGCGTCCCCGCTCGCCCACAGCGGGTATGGGTGACCGGCCAGGGAGACGGTCAGCCGGAAGTGATGGCCGACGGGCGCGAGCTGGCCGTACACGGCCGTCACGAACCGGCCCGCCCGCTCGCGCAGCAGGGTCCGGTTGAGCGCGGACAGCACCGCCGAGGGGCTGGGTTCCCGGATCGGCGCGGCCCGCAGGGTGTAGCGGGCCAGGCTGGTGACGACGGCGGCGTCCACACCCTTGCCGCACACGTCGCCGAGGGCGAGCGCCCAGCCGCCGGCTGTCTCGTACATGTCGTAGAAATCGCCGCCCACCAGTTCGCCGCGCCCGGCGGGCCGGAACGCCCCGGCGACCTGGAGTCCCGGGATCTCCGGCAGGGCCGGGGGGATGAAGCTGCGCTGCAGCGTGCGGGCCAGCTCCCGCGCCTCCGCCTCCGACCGCTCGGCGCGCTGGCGGGCGCGCAGCAGCTCGCGTTCGTACTCCCGCCGGTCCGTCGCGGCGAAGACGCAGAAGCGGATGACGCCCGGGTCGTCCCGCATGACCGCGTTGAGCAGCACCGGCAGCCGGGTGCCGTCGGCGCGGCGCACGTCGACCGCGATCTCGCGGACGATCGACTGCATCGCGAGCAGCGGGGAGAAGTGGGGCTCGTAGAAGATGCGGTCGCCGACGGCCAGCAGGTTCTGGATCCGCATGCCGCCGGTCAGCTCGCCGGGGTCGTACCCGGTGAGCTCCAGCAGCGTCCGGTTGACCCGGATGATCGTCCCGTCGGGGAGGGTGGACAGGTATCCGCACGGCGCGTGCTCGTAGAGCTCCTCGAAGTCGTCCTCGACGCCGCCCGCACCGGCACCCGGGACAGGTCGGCGCGGTTGTCGGACATGAACGTCACCGTCGCGAACCGCCTGGCGATCTCCGGATCGGTCCGGCAGAAGCTGTTGGTCAGCTCGGCCCCCAGCTCGGGACGGCCGGGGTTGCCCATGATCACTGGAGCCATGGCGCCGGACCAGCCGAGGTAGTTGCTGTCGAGGGACTCCAGCAGTTCCTCGATGTCGGCCGCGCTGAAGCCGCCGACGTAGCCCTCGTCGTCGATGTAGCGGGGCGAGGGCCCGACCATCACCAGCGCCCCGAAGCGCGCCGGCTCCCTGATGGCCGCCAGCGCGCCGATCACCGCGCTCACGCAAGCGCATCACCGGCGATTTGGGGGGCGGCCGTGTACGTGGCGCGGTCACGGGTAGGCGGCGTGAATCCCCTAGGCAACGGAGGCGTCATGGACACCATCTCCTCCAGGACCACCGCACGCACGCCCGTGCAGACGGCCGCCCTGGTCGTGGGCGTCGTGTTCCTCCTGGTCGGCGTCCTGGGCTTCATCCCCGGGATCACCCGGAACGTGGACCAGCTGCAGTTCGCCGGGCACCACTCCGACGCCATGCTGCTCGGCGTCTTCGAGGTGTCGATCCTGCACAACATCGTGCACCTGCTGTTCGGTGTGGCCGGGGTGACGCTGGCCCGCACCTGGTCGGGCGCCCGCTCCTACCTGATCGGCGGCGGCGCCGTCTACCTGGTGCTGTGGCTGTACGGCCTGCTGGTGGGCCACGACAGCGCGGCCAACTTCGTCCCGGTCAACAACGCCGACAACTGGCTGCACCTGTTCCTCGGCCTCGGGATGGCCGCCCTCGGCTTCCTGCTGACCCGCCGCGCGGTCCACGACCGCATCTGAGCATCGCTCCGCGGCCGGCCTCCCGGCCGCACCCGACACACACGAAGAGAGGAGAAGGCATGACGACCGCTCGCGACATCATGACTCCCTGGGCGGAGTTCGTGCGCGCCGACGAGACCGTCTACGACGCCGCCGAGAAGATGGCCCGCCTCGACGTGGGCTCGCTGCCGATCTGCGGCACCGACGACCGGCTCAAGGGCGTGCTGACCGACCGCGACATCGTCGTGAAGGTGCTGGCCCGGGGCAAGGACCCCAAGTCGTGCCAGGCCGGTGACCTCGCCCAGGGCGAGGCCGTCACGATCGGCGCCGACGACGACGCGGCGGAGATCCTCGACACGATGGCCTCGCACAAGGTCCGCCGCCTGCCCGTCATCGACGGCAACAAGCTGGTGGGCATCATCGCGCTGGCCGACGTGGCCCGCGCCCTGCCCGACGTGCCCGTCGGCGACCTCGTCGACGCGATCAGCACCGACTGACACAGGCCGCCGTACGGCGGACGATCGCGAGCCCCGGCTCTGTGAGCCGGGGCTCCGTGTGTCCGGCACGCCCGCGACCGAACGGCGCGCCGAGGGAGAGATCGGTGCCTCAGCGGGGCACGCCGTACGCCTCGTCGCTCACGAGCCTGGCCGCGCCGATGACCGCGGCGTGCTCGCCCACGTCGCTCAGCACGATGGGCAGGTTCTTCGTCGCCAGGGGCAGCGAGCGCCGGTAGATGACGCTCCGGATCTCGGCGAGCAGGACGTGGCCCAGCACGGCGAGCCCGCCGCCCAGCACGATGAGGCTCGGGTTGAAGAACGACACCAGGCCCGACAGCACCTCGCCCACGCGCCGTCCACCGGTGCGCACCAGCTGGAGGGACGTCGCGTCGCCGGCCGCGACCGCCTCGGCCACCGCGGCGGCGTTCAGCGTCCCGTCACGTTCGAGAAGCTCCCCGAGCATGGGCGAACGCCCCGACCTGACCGCTTCGAGGGCGTCGCGGGCCAGCGCCTCGCCGCCGAAGGTCGCCTCCAGGCATCCGCTGTTGCCGCACGCGCAGACCGCGTCGGAGTCGGCGACCTGGATATGCCCGATGTCTCCCGCGCAGCCGTCCATGCCGCGATAGAGCTCGCCTTTCGCCACGATTCCGCACCCGACGCCGGCGCCGATTTTGACGAACAGGAAGTTCTCGACCGTGCGCGCCGCGCCCGCGTGTTGTTCGCCGAGCGCCATGACATTGACGTCGTTGTCCAGCACGACCGGGCATTCGAACCACCGGCCGAGAAGATCGCGAACGGGGTATCCGTCCCATCCCGGCATGACCGGCGTCGCCACGGTGATTCCGCGGCGGAAGTCGACCGGGCAGGGGACGCCGACTCCGACTCCGAGCGGCCGGTCCACTCCCGCCTTGGCGAGCAGCCCGCGAGCGCGCTCCGCCGCGAGTTCGAGCACCGGTTCGGGACCTTGGCGCACGTCGCACTCGGTGCGTTCGAACGCGACGATCCGCAGCCTGCCGTCGGTGATCGCGACGGACACCGCGCCGGTGTCCACGGCGATCGCGACGAATCTGATGTCGCCCGCGATATCGATGACGGTCGAACGCCGCCCTCCGCGGGATGCGGCCGGGCCGATTTCGGCAATAAGGCCCATGGCCGTCAGCCGGCCGAGTTCCGCCCCCATCGTCGTACGCGACACTTCGAAGTGGTCCACCAGCTCAATGCGGGATCGAGGACCGGCATCACGTAATCGCGCGAGTATTCTGGCCTGCAGTTTCGTTTCGGGGCGGCCTGGGACCGATGTATCCACCCGATAAGTTTCTCACCAGGCGCGCGTGGCTTGTCACTCGGCGGGAACGGGAATTCGCGCGTCAATGCGGGACGCGGGACCCATTCCGGCGTGATCGTCAGCCCGCCTCGCCGTGCTCGGCGACCTGGCCGAAGGTCCTGTCGCGGGCCAGGTCCGACAGGCGCACCGTGTCCACTCCGTCGCAGACCAGTTCGGTCGAGGCGATCGCGGCCCGCACCGCGGGCGTGTCCGGCCCCGGCAGGGCCACGGTCGCGGTCTGCAGGTACGTCCACTCACGCAGCGCCTTCAGTGACGCCTCGGGCAGCCGGGCCGAGTATTCGATCACCAGGGCGTCGTCCTTGACGAGCAGGTGATCGAGGCTCGTCCTGGTGGGGATGTCCTCGTCGGACGGTTCGTAGAAGGACTTGGCCGGATGGGTCCAGGAGGTCACCTCGCCGGGGGCCGTCCGCGGCCGCAGGTCGCACGTCACCGGAGACCCCGCCGTACCGGCCGCGGGCCCGCTCGCGGCACCGGCCGCGGACGCGCCGGCGGAGGGGGCTGCGGAGGTGGCACCTCCGCACCCGGCGCAGAACGCGAGCGACGTCACGGCGAGTGCGACCCGGGTGAGGGCCTGGCGCATGGATCACTCCTGGTTCTCGTCGGAAAGGCGCCGGTGGCCCGGGCGCGTCGCGCGCCCGGGCCACCGGGAGGGGGTCAGCGCCCGCTGACCTTGAGGGAGGCCGAGCGGGAGACGACCTCGCCGGTCGGGTCGGTGATGCGGACCCGGTACTCGGAGTCCGCGACCTCCGGCGCCGCCGTGACGGCGATGGCGAAGGACTTCTCGCCGGTCATGTCGGTCCAGTCGGCCGAGCCCGGCGACTTCACCTGCCACTGGTAGGCGACGTTCCGGCCCTCGGCCGGCGCGGAGAAGACCGCGAGCTCGCCGGCGCCCACGGCCGTCGTCTTCGGCTGGGACACGAAGCCCAGGTGGACGCTCTTGCCGTCGAGGGTCCTCATCCAGGTGACGAGCTCGTGGGCCCGGTCCCGGAGCACGCTGTGCGCGCGCCCGCCCTGGCTGGAGTCGATCAGCCGGCGAAGGGTGGTCGCCTGCGTGAGCGCGTCGGCGTAGTCCTTCACCAGGTAGGCGTCGTACGACGCGGTGAGCGCCTGGTTCAGGTCGGCGGCCAGACCGGCGTCGATGGAACCGTCGGCGGTGCCGGCGGCGACGAGCTTGCGCACTTCGTCGTGGCTGACGCAGTTCGCCTCGGTCCGGCCCGCGGCCCACTTGATGCCCTCGAGCATGTTCTTCTGGAACAGCGGGTCGAGGGTGTTCTGCCAGTTGTGGAGGAGCGCCTGGGTGAAGGAGCGTCCGCCGTCGTAGTTCTGGCACCAGGAGATCGGGTGGTCCGCGCCCTCGACCCGGCCCGCGCTGGCGCCGATGCTGCCGACGTACGTCGACTCGTTCAGTGTCTGCAGGACGTGCGTCTTCTGGCGCGGCAGGCCGACCCAGTTGTAGAGCTCGTCGACGATCTTCAGCCGCTCCGGGAACTGGCTGGTGGCCGGGTTGGTGTCGTCCTCGGTCACCAGCTCGCCGATGTTGCAGGCCCCACAGGTGTTCTGGAGACCGCTGCCGTTGGAGCCGTGGTTGTCGAACTCGCCGCCGGCCAGGCCCTTGTACCAGTCCCACCCGTGCATGGAGTCGGTGGCGCCGTGCAGCGCGACGAAGCCGCCGCCCTGGTTGACGAACTGCTTGAGCACGGCCTGCTCGTCGACCTTGACGTTCGGGTCCGCCTGAGTGGGGCGGGCCGTGGAGAACACGCCGTTGCCCACGCTGGAGACGCCGATGACCACGTCGTACTTCGACAGGCGCTCGATGCTCTCGAACGGGTTCGGCACCGACACGTCGGGGCTGAGGTAGTCGTAGACGTCGACGTCGAAGTTGTTGGCCCGGCCCATGTCCTGGATCACGGCCATGGTCAGCGGGATGTGCTCGTGCCGGAAGGCGCCCGGCTGGTTGCCGAAGAGGAGGACCCGGAACTTCGGCTTCTTGTTGACCACGGACGCGGTCGGGAGCCGGAAGGGGGCGCGCTCCATACCCGGCGCCGCGCTCACGGTGACGCCGGTGGCGACGTCGGGGTGCTTGACCCCGCGCAGTTCCTCCACCAGGTAGGCGGCGTCCTGCACGAGGGAGTCGCGCATGTAGCCCTCGGGCACGACCTGCGCGGCCAGCGCGCCGAAGCTCGTCAGGGCGGACACCGCGGCGTCGCCGCCGGCGTCGGCCTGGGCGAGCAGCGCGAGCAGGCGGTCGCCGTTCGACGCCGAGACCTTGCCGGCGGAGACGTACCGCTGGACCAGGGCCCGGACGTCCCCGACCGAGGTGGTGATCTGGAAGGTCAGGGTGTACTTCGCGCCGTTGCCGGCGGCGTCTCCGAGCGCGACCGCCCAGGTGTGCACGCCGACGGACAGGGTGGCCGGGTCCAGCGGCAGGGGGTAGGCCCACTTGCCGTCGATCCACATGTCCCGCACCGCGGCGCCGCCCGACCCGGGGGTGGGGTCGGTGCGCGTCGGGGTGATGGAGGCGGCGGCCGCGCTGTGCGCCACCTTGCCGCCGGAGACGCCCGGCCAGGCCGCGACCGGCGGCTTGGTGTCGATCCGCACGCTGATCGTCTTGGCCGCCGAGGCGTTGCCGGCGGCGTCGACCGCGACGTAGCGGACCGTGCTGTTGCGGTCGCCCTTGACGACGTAGGTGGCCGTGCCACGGTTGCCGCTACGCACAGCCGGCACCGTGACGGCGGCCTCCGTGCCCACCGTCACGACGAACGACGCGACGGCGTCGTCGTCGGTCGCGGACAGGTTCAGCGTCACCTCGTCGTTGATGAACCAGCCACCGGCGCCGGTGGTGGTCGACGGGGTGTAGGCGGTGTTCGTCGCGCCGTTGTAGTTCGGCTCGGCGATCGGCGACAACGTGGCCGTGTCGAGGACGGGCGCCGCTCCGGACTCCGCGGCGGCGGCGGGGCCCGTGGAGCCGAGCACCAGGGCCGGCACCGCAAGCGCAGCGGTGGCGAGGGCCGCTCGCGACCGCAGTCCGGATCGTGTGCGTGAGGACATGTCACTCCTATGTCGGGACAGAAGTGCATCGCGCCTTCGGACGCCGACCCCACGAGCGCCGACCCGGTGAGGTGGTGATCTACGGTTAACGCGACGACTCTCGGAAGTGTGAGCTGCGCCTCACATCTTTGTCAATAACACGCCCTAACTTTCGACGATTTCAAGGAAAGTAACGAGCGCCAGTGAAATAGTTCATTGGAACGTGTCAAATCTCTCCTCCTGCGCCGAACGGAAGAGGCCCCGGGGCCCCCATCGGTGGCGAGCCGACTCCTGTTTGAGGCTGCCCATGGGGGTATGTCGGCTCTGCGGCGAGGACCGCGGCAGGTGTCCGGCCCGCCGGCCCTGGCACGACGCGGGAGGGGAAGCGATGACCGACGACACCGGCGCGGGCGCGCCGCGCCGTTTCACGTTCGACTTCGATCCCCGGTTCGCTCCCCTGCTGGCCGTCGTGGGCGTCCGCCCGGAGACCGCCGGGGTCCTGGTGGGTCCCGGCACACTGCGCGTGCGCTTCGGGCCCTGGGTGGTCGAGACCCCGCTGACCAACGTCGCGGGCGTGGAGACCACCGGGCCCTACTCGCCGCTGCGGGTGATCGGGGTCCACGTGTCGCTCGCCGACCGCGGGCTCAGCTTCGGCACGAACGCCCGCCGGGGCCTGTGCGTACGGTTCCACGAGCCGATCCGCGGCGGCGAGCCGTCCGGGCTGCTGCGCCACCCCGGGCTGACGGTGACGGTCGACGACCCCGAGGCGCTGGCGGACCGGCTCTCCCAGCGCCTGTGACACACCCCCAGAAGGAGACTCCGTGATCCGCCGACTCGTCCGGGGCGCCGCCGCCGGCGCGCTGTCCACGCTCACCATGAGCGCGGTCATGCTCGCCGGGCAGCGCGCCGGGCTCATGCCGGGCCAGCCGCCCCGGCACATCGTCAGGGCGGCCCTGCCGGGCCACCGGCACCGGCCCAAACGCGGGGAGAAAGCTCTCGGCGCCCTCGCGCACCTGGGCTTCGGCGCCGCCACCGGCGCGGCGTTCGGCCTGCTGACCGGGAACCGGAGGCCCACGGTGCGGCTCGGGGTGGGCTACGCCCTGCTGGTCTGGCTGGGCGCCTACCAGGGCTGGGTGCCCGCGCTGAACATCCTGCCGCCGGCCTCGCACGACCCCGCGCCCGGCCGTCCGGCCGTCATGGCCGCGGCCCATGTCGTGTACGGCGCCACGCTCGCGCTCGCGCTCGACGCGATGCGCCGGGCGGGCGGAACAGCAACCAAGGAGGACAGATGACGACGCCGGACAGGCAGCTCGCACTCGTGACGGGCGCCTCCAGTGGCATCGGATACGAGCTCGCCAGGCAGTTCGCCCAGCACGGCTTCGACGTGGTGGTCACCGCGGAGGACGCGGAGCTGGCGAGCGCCGCCGAGTCCCTGCGGGAGTACGGCGGGCAGGTGATCGCGGTACGCGCCGACCTCACGCGGTACGACGAGGTCGAGCGGCTGTGGACGGAGACCGTCGCGGTCGGGCGCCCGCTCGACGCCGTGGCGGTCAACGCGGGCGTCGGGGTGGGCGGCGAGTTCGCCCGCGGCACGTCGCTGGAGGCCGAACTCGGGCTCATCGAGCTGAACGTCGTCTCCTCGGTCCACCTGGCCAAGCGCGCCGTCGCCGCCATGACCTCCCGGGGCGCGGGGAGGATCCTGTTCACCTCCTCGATCGCCGCGCTCATGCCGGGGCCGTTCGAGGCCGTGTACGCGGCCAGCAAGGCGTTCCTCCACTCGTTCGCGGAGGCGCTGCGGAACGAGCTGAAGGACTCGGGCGTCACCGTCACCTCGCTCATGCCGGGACCGACGGACACCGAGTTCTTCGAGCGGGCGGGGATGCAGGACACGAAGGTGGGCGCGGGCCCGAAGGACGACCCGGCCGAGGTCGCCAGGCAGGGCTTCGACGCGCTGATGAAGGGCGACGACAAGGTCATCGCCGGTTCGTTCACGAACAAGGTCCAGGGCGTGGCGAGCAGGATCGCCCCCGACCGGGCCAAGGCCGCCATGCACCGCCGCATGGCCGAGCCCGGCACGGGCGACGCGTCCGGGGACGAGGAGTAGAGGACCCCGGGGCGCGGTGAGGCCGCGGTGCGGGATCGGACGTTCCGTCCCGGCACCGCGGCCTCACGGCGTCTTCCACCACGCCTGCCGGCGTCGGTACGGGTCCGTCCGGGGCGGCGGGGCCGGCGCTCCGCGTCAGAGGGCCGCGGCCACCGGGACGACCCGCTCGCCGAGGATCCGCAGCGGGTCCAGCCGGTGGACGTCCACGACCGCACCGAGCGCCTCGCTGAACCCGAGCTCGGCGAAACGCCCGAGGTCGTCGATGACGCGCTGGACGTTCTCCCCCTTCTCCCCCACGTCGTACCGGTAGTAGACGGTCTTGACGATCTCGTCGTAGTCGCGGCCCTCGGCGTCGCAGTGGGCCCGCAGCACGTCGAGCTTCCTGGCCAGGTCGGGGGTGGGGAACAGGTTGCACGCCTGGGCGTACCGCGCGACCAGGCGCAGGGTCTTCTTCTCGCCCCCGCCCCCGACGAGGATCGGCGGGTGCGGCCTCGACAACGCCTGGGGCGAGTTGAGCGGGCGCTCCAGCCGGTAGTGCCTGCCGTCGTAGGGCTTCTCGTCGCCGCCCCACATGCGTAGGCAGATCTGGATCGTCTCCTCCAGCCGTTCGAACCGCTCGGCCAGCGGCGGGAACGGCAGGCCCAGGCCGCGCGACTCCTCCTCGTTCCAGGCCGCGCCGATGCCGAGCCAGGCCCGCCCGCCCGACAGCACGTCGAGCGTGGTGACGATCTTCGCGAGCAGCCCGGGCTCGCGGTACACGGTCCCGGTGACGAGCGTCAGCAGCTTGGCCCGGGACGTGTGCCCGGCCAGGTAGCCGAGCGTCGTGTAGGCCTCCAGCATGTCGTGCTCGGTCGGCCCGACGACGCCGATCTGGAAGAAGTGGTCCATCACCGCGACGGTGGCGAAGCCCGCGTCGTCGGCCGTCCTGGCGATCTCGGCCAGGTCCGTGCCCAGGGTCGCGGGACCCCCGGGGTAGGTGAAATCAGGGATCTGCAGTCCGATCTTCACAAGCACCTCCTGTTACATGCTTACACCGATGCATCGCACTGTGCGCCGGAAGCGGCGGCGGTGCGTCGCGCGTGGTCGGGTAAGCGCTGGTGCCAGGAGGGTCAGGCCGTCATCTCCTTGTACGCGACGACCTTGCGCACGCTCAGGCGCACGAGGACGGCGCCGGGGACGCTGTAGCGCTCGCCGAGCTCCTCCGCCTGCTCCTTGCCCACGTAACGGCCGCCGATCTCGGCCGCCCACCGCCGCACCTCGTCCAGGTCGTCCGACAGCGACGCCTCGCCCTCGAACATCACGAACGAGTACGGCGGACGCTGGTCGTCGACGCAGAGGGTGGCCCGGGGGTCGCGGCGCAGTTCCCTGGCCTTGACGCTGCTCTCGTGGGTGGTGAAGACCACGTCGCCGCCGTCCAGGGTGAACCAGACGGGGGTCGCGTGCGGACGCCCGTCCAGCCTGGTGATCGCGAGCGTGCCCGTGCGCGTCTCCGCCGTCGCGAACTCGCGCCACTCCGCCTCGGTCATCTGGTCCATGGTCCGAAAGTAACGTCCGCCGGACCGTCCGGGTATCAGCGCGCTCTCACCGCACGGTGCCCCTCTCACGGACCCGTCTCGCCGCACCGTGCCCACTCATCGCACCATGCTCACCCCTTTCCCGGCTTTCCGTATATGTACGGATACTTCTACGGATATTCAGGCGCTGATCACGGCTCTAGCGTCACGGCAGAGGCCGCCACCCCCCAGCCGGACCCCGGCCCACCACCACGGACCGACACCACGGACCACCGCCCCGGACCGCCACTCCGGCCGCGACGACAGAGCAAGGAGCACCGTGACGTGACCTCTTCCTAGGTCCCGGATGACGCGGGCGGGCCATCCTCGCCCCGGCTCCCCGGAACCACGCGTTTCTCTCCTCACCCCCCGAATCCCACCGTGTCCGCCGCCCGGCCTCTCCCCCGGCGGCGCGACCGCCGTCGCCCGCCCACCCAAGCGGACGCGGCGTGGGAGGCAGAGAAAGGACGACGCCCATGAGGCGTGGAGCACTGCTCGCAACGGCCGCCGCGCTGGCCCTGGCGGGCCTGGCCGCCCCCACCACCGAAGCGGCCGCCAAACCCCCTCCAGGCAGCCAGGAGCAGGTGCGGTCCGCCGCCGCCGACCCGGCGCAGCGCGCCGCGGCCGCGGCCGACCAGGCCGTCGCGAGCGGCCTGGACGACCTGCGCGTGACCCCCAACGAGAGCTATCGGCGCAGCGCCGTGACGGCGGGCGCCGGCGGCATGTACTACGTCAGCTACGAGCGCACCTACAAGGGCCTGCCGATGGTGGGCGGCGACGCAGTGGTGGTCGCCGACGGCAACGGACGCGTCCGCGACACCACGGCGGCCTCCGGCGCCACGACCCTGGGTGTGCCGACCTCGCCGTCGGTGAGCGCCGCGAGCGCCACGGAGAAGGCGAAGACCGTGCTGACCCGGGTCGACGACAGCGCCGCCCCGCGCCTGGTGGTCCTCGCCTGGGGCCACAAGCCGCGCCTGGCCTGGGAGGCCGTGGTCTCCGGCCTCGCCTCCGGCCGGCCGAGCATCCAGCACGTGTTCGTCGACGCGGCCACCGGTGAGATCGCCGACTCCTACGACCAGGTCAGGGAGGGCAGCGGCACCGGTTACTACTACGGTGCGGTGACCATCAACACCAGCGGCTCCGGCACGTCGTACTCGATGACCGACTCCACCCGCAGCGGCCTCAAGTGCGGCGGGCAGAACGGGTCGGCCTACACCGGCACCGACGACGCGTGGGGCACCGGCAGCGGGACGAACCTGGAGACCGCCTGCGTGGACGCGTTGTACGCCGTCCAGCGCGAGTGGGACATGCTCTCCAGCTGGCTCGGCCGCAACGGCATCAACGGCAGCGGCGGCGGCTTCCCCACCCGTGTGGGCCTGTCCGACGTGAACGCGTACTGGAACGGCAGCTACACCAACTTCGGCCACTCGCAGGACAACGCCCGCCAGGCCACCTCGATCGACGTGGTGGCGCACGAGTTCGGCCACGCCATCTTCCAGACCACCCCGGGCGCCGCCGGTTCCGGCAACGAGAACGGCGGCATCAACGAGGGCACCGGCGACATCTTCGGCGCGCTCACCGAGGCGTACGCCAACAGCCCGAACGACGCGCCGGACTACCAGGTGGGCGAGCTGGTCAACCTCGTCGGCGACGGGCCGATCCGGTACATGTACAACCCGTCGCTCGCCGGCGACCCCAACTGCTACTCCTCCTCGATCCCCAGCACCGAGGTGCACGCCGCGGCCGGCCCGCTGAACCACTGGTTCTACCTGCTCGCCGAGGGCTCCTCGCCGGGCGGCGGCAAGCCGAACAGCCCGATCTGCTCCGGCGGCCCCTCGTCGGTGACCGGCATCTCCATCCAGAAGGCCGGCAAGATCTACATGGGCGCGCTGCAGCGCAAGACCTCGACCTGGAAGTACGCGGGCGTCAGGTCGGCGTCGCTGGCGGCGGCGGTCGAGCTGTACGGCGCGAGCAGCGCCGAGTGCGCGGCCACCAAGGCGGCCTGGAACGCGGTCGGCGTCCCGGTGCAGTCGGGCGAGCCGAGCTGCAGCGCCTCGGGCAACGACTTCTCCCTGTCGCTCAGCCCCACCGCGGGCACCGTGACCGCCGGCCAGTCGGCCACCACGACCGTCTCGACGTCGACCACCTCGGGTAGCGCGCAGACCGTCGCCCTCACCGCCTCCGGGCTTCCGTCCGGGGCGACCGCGTCCTTCAGCCCGTCCTCGGTGACCTCGGGCGGCTCCTCCACCCTGACCATCGCCACCAGCGCGTCGACGCCCGGCGGCACCTATCCGGTGACGATCACGGGCACCGGCTCGTCGGGCGGCCACACCGCGACGTACACCCTCACCGTGTCGGGCACCTCCGGCGGACGCACGTTCACCAACGGCACGGACTACACCATCAACGACCTCACGACGATCACCAGCCCGGTCACGTCGAACGCGAGCGGTAACGCGGTGTCCCCGGTCCAGCTCAGCGTGACCATCTCGCACACCTGCGCCGAGGACCTGCGGATCAGGCTCCAGGGCCCGAACGGCACCTGGTACACCGTCAAGTCGAGCGGCGGCGTCAGCTGCACGTCGTTCGGCACCCGCACCTACTCGGTCGCGGTCACCCAGCCCGCGGCGGGCACCTGGACCCTGGAGGTCAGGGACCAGTACACCCTCGACACGGGTTATCTCGACTCGTGGAGCATCACCGTCTGAGCGACGGCCATGAGGACCCCCGGGACCGGCTCCACCGGTCCCGGGGGTTCCCGCGTTCCGTGGCCTCGACGGCGAGGCTCGCGCGGTTCGTGCCGGGCCGGACGTGGTCAGGCGGGCGGCGCGATCTGGGTCCGCGAGCGGACGCCGAGCTTGCGCAGCACGGTGGCGACGTGGGTCTCCACCGTGCGCGTCGACAGGAAGAGCACATCGGCGATCTCCCGGTTGGTCCGGCCGAGCGCGACGAGCCGGGCCACCTCCTTCTCCCGCTGCGACAGCCCGCCGGCCTTCCTCCCCCGCCCGCCCGGCAGCCGGACCTCCACGCCGATCTCGCGCAGCAGCCGCCGGCAGCGGGCGGCGTCGTGCGTCGCGCCGAGGCGGGCGTACCGCTCGGCCGTCTCCCTCAGCGCGGGGGTGGCGGCTCCGTCCCCGAGGGCGAGCCGGGCCCGCGCCTCGCCCTCCGCCGCCCGCGCCGCGGCGTACGGCTGGGGCAGGACCCCGTACGCCCGGCGGGCGCGGGCGAACAGGCCGGCGGCGTCGGCGTGCCGGCCCTCCGCGGACGCGAGCGCGGCCAGCGCGGCGTCGAGCGCGGCGTGCGCGGCGGGGGCGACCCGGCCCGCGACTCCTCCGGCGTACTCGGTCGCCAGGTCGTGCGCCGCGCGCAGCCGGCCGGCCGCGGCGAACGCGGTCACGGCGGACGGCACCAGCGTCGCGCCCCACACCCACACGCCCTTGCGGCGCAGCCGGACGACCGCCCGCTCGGCCTCCGTCACCGCGGCGTCCACCCTGCCGCGGGCGAGGTGCAGCTCGACGAGGCCACCGGCGGCGGCCGCCACGACCGGGGCGTGCCGCGACTCCGGCGCGTCCAGCCCCGCGTTGTGGAAGTGCTTGAGTGCCTCCTCCCACTCGCCCGTCGCCAGGGCGAGCAGGCCGAGCACCAGCCAGAGGTCCACCGCGATCAGCGGGGTCTCGGTCGCCAGCTCCCCCAGGGACGCCGCCCGGTCGCGGAGCCCGTCCCAGCGTCCGGTGAGCCACTCCCTGCGGATCGTGGAGGCCTCGACGAGATAGGCGGGATACTGCGCGCCGGTCTCCAGTGCGAGCCGCCGGCCCTCCCGGGCGAACCGCTCGGCCGCACCGTAGAGCCCCAGCGTGGTCGCCGAGTCGTGCAGGTTGCAGAACGCCCGGGCGGCCTCCCGCCGCACCTCCGTGACGGGGTCGGCGACCGGAAGCCGAGCGGCGACGGCGAAGGCGTCGGCGGACCCGATCGTCATCTCGAAGGAGGCCCGGTTGGCCAGCACCGCCGCCGCGAGCTCCGGGTTGTCCGCGGCGGCGACGAGCGCCTCGGCGCGGGCCATCCATCCTGCGTGCTCCGACACCGGTTCGTCACCCCACTCCGGCATCGCCAGGCTGGCCCAGCCGCGCGCCGCCAGCGTCGGACGGTCGCTCAGTTCGGCGAGGGCGGCCGTCATCTCCGGCCGACCGGCGGCGACGTCGCCGGCCTGGTTGGACAGCACCAGGCCGAGGTTCAGGCGCACCTCGCCGCGTACGTCGCCGGACAGGAACTCGCCGCGCAGCAGGTGACGGAGCAGCCGTACCACCCGCTGGTGCGACAGGCCGGTCGCGGCGAGCCGGCTCAGCATGAGGGCGAGCGGGCCGCGGGCCGGGGCGGGCAGGCCGGGATCGTCGAGCATTCCCTCGATGACCTCCACGGCCAGGGCGGTGTCACCGAGCGCGGCGGCCTGCCGGGCGGCGGCCGTGCCGTGGCCGATCCAGGCCGCGGTGTCCCCGGCGTGCCGGGCGTGGAACGCGAGCTGCACCAGCGGCGGCGACTCCATCGCCCCGAGCGCGGTCATCGCCCGGTCGTGCGCCGACCTGCGGTCCGGGCCGGGAACGGCGTCGTAGACGGCCTGCTGGGCCAGCGCGTGGCGGAAGCCGTACCGGCCGCCGGGGTGCTCGTGCAGCACTCCGGCGCGCAGCGCCTCGCCCAGCCCGGCGGAGTCGCCGCTCACCGCCGCGATCAGATGCTCGTCCGCGGGGAGCCCCAGCACCGCCGCCGCCTGCACCGCGCCCACCGCCGCCGGGGACAGGCAGGCCATCCGCTCCGCCATGGCCTCACGCAGCAGCAGCGGCACACCGGCACGTTCCAGGGCGTCGGGCTCCTCGACGCCGGGAAGCGAGCGGACCATCTCCTCCACCACGAACGGGATGCCGGCCGTGCGCTCGTATAACCGCGCGACGAACCCGGCCGGCAGGTCGGAGCGCTCCAGCAGCGCGCCGGCCAGGCTGCCCACGCCGGACACGTCCAGCGGGGTCAGCCGGACCGTCAGGTGCGCGGTGTCGGGCTGGTGCCGGTAGGCGAGGCCGAGCGGCGGCCCGGGCGGGCCGCCCTCCTCGCGCCTGCGGGTCACCACGACCGCGAGACCCTCTGGCGGCTGGCCGCTCAGGAACCGCAGCAGGTCGCGGGTGCCGTCGTCGGCCCAGTGCAGGTCCTCGATCACCAGCACGGCCGGTCCGACGGCCGTCAGCAGGGCGCGTATCCCCCGGAACACCCGGTGCCGTTCGGCCCGCGGATCGTTCAGCGGCTGCGGCGACGGCGGCAGCGCGCCGGCCAGCTCGGGCAGGTGCCCGCGCAGCGCCCCGGTGACCGGGTTGAGCCGGTGCGCCGCCGGGAGCCGTCCCCTGATGTCCCGCAGCGCCTCGAAGACCGGCCCGTACGGGAAGGGCTCGCGGATCTGGTGGCAGTAGCCGAGCAGGACGGCGCGGTCGCCGCGCGGGAGCCGGTCCAGCGCGGCGCGGACGAGCCGGGTCTTGCCGATGCCCGCCTCGCCCTCCACCAGGACCACCGCGGGCGGGCGGGCCATCGCGTCGATCAGGGTCGCCAGCTCGGGTGCGCGCCCGACCAGCGGGGACGAGGGCACGATGCTCATGCACGGCTCCAAGGTGACGGTTGCGAGGCCCCCGAGCCAGTTATCCCCGCCCCTTGACCCATGGTCAAGCCTTGTACGTAACAGCCTTGTTGCGGAAGCGGTCATATCCCGCGCAGCGGTGTCACACCGGCGGGCGGGCCCGCCGGTGACGGCGAGCCTCGGGCTACCTCCGCCGGGAGCGGTCGGCGGCGTCGAGCGCGGCGGCCTCCTCCGGGGTGGGGGCGGTGCCGCCGAGATGGGCCGGCTGCCACCACACGGCCTCCGGCCGGTCGGGATAGGTCCGCTGGGCCTCGTCGAGCAGGTCCGCCATCCGCCGGCGCAGGTCCGCGGTGAGCCCGGCGATGTCGTCGCCGATGCCGGGGTGCAGGGGCTCGCCGACCAGGATCGTGATCGGGACGTGCCGCTGCAGCAGCCGGCGGGGCCGCCCCTTGGTCCACAGCCGCTGGCCGCCCCACAGGGCGACCGGGATCACCGGCACACCGGCCTCGGCCGCCATCCGGATCGGGCCGCTCTTGATCTCCTTGAGCGTGAACGACCGGCTGATCGTCGCCTCGGCGAAGTTGCCGACGATCTCGCCGTCCTTCAGGGCGCGTACGGCGGCGTCGTAGGCGCCCGCGCCGGCCGACCGGTCCACCGGGATGTGGTGCATGCCGCGCATCAGGGGACCCGACACGGGGTGCTCGAAGACCTCCTTCTTCGCCATGAACCGGACCAGCCGCCCGGCGGGGTGGGCCGCGAAGCCGGCGAAGACGAAGTCGAGGTAGCTGACGTGGTTGCTCACCAGGACCGCGCCGCCGCCGCGAGGGATCCGCTCCGTGCCCTCCATGTGGAACCTGAGGTCGAGCAGTCTGAAGGCGGTCAGGGCGGTCCGCAGAACCGGCGGGTACACGATCTCGGCCATGCCTGAAACCGTAACCTACTCACGCGTAACTTCTACGGCCGCCCGTTCTCCTCGGACGTGTCACGCGGGACCGCGCCTCAGTGCCCGCGGAACGCCTCCTCCAGCCACCACGCGGGGGTGTCGGCGGTGACCTTCGCGTGGACGACGAGCGGCTTGTCGCGCGGGCCCTTCAGCCAGGCGGCGACGCCGGCCAGGTCCTCCTCCGTCCGCACGGTCACCGCCTCGCACCCGAAGCCCCGGCCGATCCCGGCGATGTCCACGGGCGGGAAGGTGACGACGCCGAGCGGGAGCCCGTGCGGGGCGAAGTGGTGCACCTCCGCGCCGTACTCCTCGTCGTCGTAGACGACGATCATCATCGGCAGGCCGAGCCGTACGACCGTCTCCAGTTCGGCGATGCCCATCAGGGCGCCGCCGTCGCCCAGCGCGGCGACCGTCACGCGGTCGGGCCGCGCGAGGGCCGCCCCGATCGCGGTGGCGAGGCCCAGCCCGATCGACTGGAACGCCTGCGTGAAGCAGAACGCGCTGCCGTCGGGCACGGTGAGGAACATCGAGGGATAGCCCATGAAGTTGCCCGAGTCGACGGCCACCAGGCGCTCCTCCGGGAGCAGGTCGTCGAGCCCGATCGTCAGCGTGCGGGGGTCGATGCGCCCCCCCGCGCTGGTGTCCTCGTACGGGACGTCGCGCCAGCGCCCTTCCCGGGCGATCCGTGCGGCGATCTCGGGGGTGCGGTAGCCGGGCGCGGGCTCACCGCGGCCCCCGGGCCCGGCGAGCAGGGCGCCGACCGCCCGCGCGGTCTCGCGGACGTCGCCGACGACGCCGAGGTCCACCTCGCGGTGCACGCCGAGGGCGTCGGGGTCGAGGTCGACCTGGACCACCTTGGCCTCCGGCCCGATGAGCGTGCCGTGCCGGGTGGTCCACATGGTAAACGAGCACCCCCAGCCGACGACGAGGTCGGCCTCACGGATCAGCTCGGCCGCGAGCGGGGTGGCGAACCCGCCGCTCACGTCGAGGTCCCAGGGGCTGCCGTGGAAGTGGCCCTTGGCGACCGCCGAGGTGGCGAACAGCGCGCCGACGTGCTCGCCGAGCGCCTCCAGTTCGCGGCGGGCGCCCCGCGCGCCCCGCCCGGCCACGAAGACCGGGCGGCTCGCCCCGGCCAGCAGCCGCGCGAACCGGGTGAGCGCGTCGGACGGCTCCGCCGCGAGCCCTTCGGGCTCCCCCTCCTCCGCCTCTGCGGCCGCCTCGGCGGGCGGCTCCAGGGGGAACGTGAGCCCCCAGGGCGCGGGGACGCGGCTCGCCACGCCGCGGTGCGCGCCGCCCCGGCCCGCCACCAGTTCGCGTACGGCCCCGGCGACCTCTTCGGGAAGCTCCTCGGCCTGCACGTCCAGCGGCAGGTTGAGCACCACGGTGCGCCGCCCGAGCAGGGCGGCGAGGAAGGCCATCACGGTGTCGTCCACGACCGTCTCGGCCGACCCGATCCGGGCGCAGTGCGCGCCCACGGCCTCGGCGAGCGCGGTCTGGTCGATCCGGAAGTTGGAGGTGGGCGAGGTCACCTCCGGGGCGAGCACCAGCAGCGGCGTCCGGCTCTTGGCCGCCTCGGTGACGCCGGTCAGCGCGTTGGTCAGGCCCGGCCCCTGGTGGACCGACACGACCGTGACCGTGCCGCTCATCCGCGCGTACGCGTCGGCCATCGTGGCGGCGCCGCACTCGTGCCGCGCCGCGACGTACCGCACGCCGTGCTCGGCGAGCGCGTTGGTGACGTGGAAGTTGCCGCTGCCGACGACGCCGAAGGCCGCCCTCACGCCGAGGGAGGCGAGGACCGCGCCGACGGCCTCCGCGACGTTCACCGCTCCACCAGCGCCAGCACGCGGACCGGGCTGCCCGAACCGCCGACGATCGGCAGCGGGCCCGCGATCACCACCGCGCCGACCGGCGGCAGCCGGTCGAGGTTGCGCAGCTGGGTCAGGCCGTACTTGCCCGCGCCGAGCAGGTACGAGTGGCAGGGGAACGCGGGGTCGAAGGAGTGCGCGGCGCCCGCGTCGGTGCCCACGGTCTCCACGCCGATGCCCGCGATCGGCGTCTCCTCGGCGAGGAACCGGGCGCAGTCGGCCGACATGCCGGGCGTGTGCGGGCCCGTCTCGTCGGCGTTGAGGAACTCCCCCTGGTCGTGGGCGCGTACGTCCCAGCCGGTGCGGTAGAGCAGCCAGCCGCCGTCGGGCAGCGGGCCGTGCTCGGACTCCCACGCCTTGACGTGGTCGATCTCCAGCAGGAAGTCGGGGTTCTCCGCCGACCGAGCGCTGAAGTCCAGCACGACCGCGGGGGCGATCAGCCGGGCGGGGGCGACCTGCGACACGTCCTCGCCGTCACGCCCGGTCACCCAGTGGACCGGGGCGTCGAAGTGCGTGCCGGTGTGCTCGCCGGTCGTGAAGTTGTTCCAGTACCAGGCCGGGCCGCGGTCGTCGTACCGGCTGATCTCCTGGAGCGTGAACGGCACCGTCTGGCCGAACGGCTCCGGCAGGGCGAGGATCGGTGTCCGCTCGCTCAACGGCGCGGTGAGGTCCAGGACGTCGATCCCCCCTCCCCGGATGCCGTCCACCAGATCCCGCAACACCGACATTCCGCCTCCCCAACAGTCAGGACACCCCCTGCCGATCCTCCTACACCGCCACCCCCGAACGCCATATGACGCTCTTTACAGAAGCGGAGCCGTACGGACGACGGCCCTTGACGCGGCCGGTCCGCGCGGACGAAGGTCGAGGACGGGCCGATCAGGCCTGCGGCGGCGCGAGGAAGCGCGTGGAGGAACGAGGGAGACGTCTGTGAAGAAGCTGATCAACAGCGCCGGCTCGCTCGTCTCCGACGCGCTGCGCGGCATGGCCGCGGCCCACCCCTCGCTCCGCGTGGACCTGGAGAACGCCGTCGTCTTCCGCGCGGAGGGCCCCCGTCCCGGCAAGGTCGGGCTGGTCTCCGGCGGCGGCTCGGGGCACGAGCCCCTGCACGCCGGGTTCGTCGGGCACGGCATGCTCGACGCGGCCTGTCCCGGGGAGGTCTTCACCTCGCCCGTGCCCGACCAGCTCGTCGAGGCCACCAAGGGCGTGGACGGCGGGGCGGGCGTGCTGCACATCGTGAAGAACTACACCGGCGACGTGCTGAACTTCGAGATGGCCGCCGAGCTCAGCGGCGACGAGGGCGTCGAGGTCGCCACCGTGCTGGTGAACGACGACGTGGCCGTGCGCGACTCCCTCTACACGGCGGGCCGCCGGGGCACCGGCGCCACGCTGTTCGTGGAGAAGATCGCCGGTGCGCTGGCGGAGACCGGCGCGCCCCTCGCCGAGGTGGCGCGGCTGGCCCGGGAGGTCAACGAGCGGAGCCGGTCCTTCGGCGTGGCGCTGACGCCCTGCACCGTGCCGGCGGCGGGCAAGCCCACCTTCGAGCTCGGCGAGACGGAGATCGAGCTCGGCATCGGCATCCACGGCGAGCCCGGCCGCGCCCGCGCCGCGATGGGCGAGGCCCGGGAGATCGCCCGCATCGCCGTGGACGCGATCGCCGACGACCTGCCGCCGTCCGGCGAGACGCTGGTGATGGTCAACGGCATGGGCGGGACGCCGCTCATCGAGCTGTACGTCGTCTTCGCCGAGGTGGAGGCGTACCTTCGGGAGAAGGGCGCGACGGTCGTGCGCAGCCTGGTCGGCAACTACGTGACCAGCCTCGACATGCAGGGCTTCATGGTGACGACCTGCGCGCTGACCGGCGAGCTCACCCGGCTGTGGGACGCGCCGGTGGAGACGCCCGCGCTGCGCTGGGGCCGCTGACCGCCGCCCGGCCGGGAGGTGTGCCCCGGAACACGCCTTCAGCTCGGTCCCGAGATCCCCTCTGAGATCCGCCCTGAGATCCGCCCTGGGAGCCGCTTCGTGAACACCGAGTTCTTCGCCGCCTGGATCGAGGAGATCACTTCCGCCGTACGGGCCGGGCGCGACCACCTCACCGAGCTGGACGCCGCGATCGGCGACGCCGACCACGGGACGAACCTCGACCGCGGGTTCACCGCGGTCGGTGAGGCGCTGGCCGCCGCCCCGCCGGGGACTCCCGGCGCGCTCCTCGTGCTGACGGGCACCACCCTGATCCGCAAGGTGGGCGGCGCCTCCGGCCCCCTCTACGGCACCGCCTTCCGGGAGATGGGCAAGGCGTTCGGCGAGGCCACCGAGATCTCGGCGGCCGAGCTGAGCGCGGGCGTGGACGCGGCCCTGGCCGGCGTACGGCGCCTCGGCTCGGCGGCGGAGGGCGACAAGACGATGGTCGACGCCCTCGCCCCCGCCGCCGCGGCGCTGTCCCGGGCCGTACGGGACGGACTGAAGCCGGAGGAGGCCCTGGAGGCGGCGGCCACGGCGGCGGCGGAGGGGGCGAGGGCCACGGTGCCGCTGCAGGCGCGCAAGGGCAGGGCGAGCTACCTGGGACAACGCAGCGTCGGGCACGAGGACCCCGGCGCGGCCTCGACCGCTCTCGTCTTCGGCGCGCTCAGGGCCGCCGCCTCCCGATGACCGGGAGGTGGGCGCGGCGTTTCCGGGGAGGGCGTGGCGCGCCCGGCTCACGTTCCGATCACGCAGCACGGCAGGAGTGACGAATGGTCGGCATCGTACTGATCTCGCACAGTGGCGGCCTGGCCGCGGAGACAGCCGCGCTGGCCAGGCAGATCGGCGGGGCGAAGGTGCCGCTGGCGGCGGCCGGAGGCACCGAGGACGGCGGTCTCGGCACCAGCCCCGACCGGGTGAGCGCGGCGGTCGAGGAGGTGGACCAGGGGGACGGCGTCGTGCTGATCCCCGACCTCGGCAGCTCGGTGCTGACCGCCCGGCTGTTGGAGAGCCCCGGCCAGGTGGTGATCGCCGATGTGCCGTTCGTGGAGGGCGCCGTCTCCGCGGTCGTGGCCGCGGGCGGCGGAGCATCTCTCGACGGCGTGCTGGCCGCCGCCGAGGAGGCATGGCACTTCCGCAAGCTCTGAGCCTCCGGCCCGGGCCCGCGCTCGGCGGCTGACCGGCCACCGCCGCTCCCGCCGACGGTGCGAGGGCCCTTTCGGCCGCTCCGGGAGGTCGCGGATCTCGCCGGTCTCCGGCGGCCTCAGCGACTCCGCGTGCGCCGGGTGCGGGGCACGCCGGCGTGCTCGTCGCGCCGGATCTCCTCCAGGTACGTCCGCATGAGGTCGCCCGCGCGGGTGAACCAGTCGGACAGCACGGCGATCTCGCCGGGCGTGTAGTCGGCGAACAACTCGTTGAGCCTCCGGTAGAAGGGCTCGTACACGGCCGTCACCGTGACGACCGCGGCCGGGTGGGCGACGACCCGCACCCGCCGCCGGTCCGCCGGGTCCGCCTCCCGATGCGCGTATCCGGCCCGTTCGAGGCGGTTCAGCACGCCGGTCACCGCGCCCGTGGTGAGACCGGCCTGCCGGGCGAGCGCGCCCGCGCTGATCGGGTCGTCCCCCGCCGCCAGGACGAAGCCGAGACAGGTCAGGTCGGTGACGTTCAGCCCGAGCCGCTGGGCGATGTCCTGCTGCCCGACCAGGCTGAGCGCGATCAGCTGGTCCATTCCGGCGAGGGCCTGCTCGTGAGTCGCCTCCGGGCGCGGCTTGCCGTCCATCCCCGATCTCCTTAGTATCTAAGATGTTTAGTAGATAAGATACTTCTTCCCCGCATCGAGGAGAATCATGAGCGGCCTGCACGACGACGTCGATCTCGGGCACACGATCGCGGGCTGGACCGGCTGCGCCGTCGTGCTGGCCGGCTGCACGACGGTGGGGGTGGCGATGTGCGCGGCCTGGCCGCTCGGCATCCGCCTCGGCCTCGCCGTGATCGTCCTGGGTGGTCTGGTCACCTGGGCGCTGCACCTCGCGGGGTGGGGCAAGCCCAGTGGCCCCCGGCCTCCGGAGCAGTGGGACTGGCGGGTGAAGGACCCGATGACGGGCCACGACCGCTGCCTCGCCTGCCGACTCGCGGGCCGCCCGAGCGCCCCGGCGACCAGCCCGGAGATCAGCCCGGTGCACCGGTCCGCGTACGGCGCCGAAGTCCTACGCGGGAGCGGGAGCGGAATCGGCCGGGAGTCCGCCACCGGCGGTGCCGTGGCCCCCGGTGCCGCCGTCCCCGGCCGGGTGCGAGTCCCGTCGTCCGACGCCGTCCCGGTCGCGGTGGAGGTCACGCGCGCGCCCGTGACCGCGCCGCCACGGCGATGACGACCAGCCCGGCGCCGGGCGTCCGGGGCCGGTGGCGGCGCGGCCTCTCCTCCCCGGGGATCCATCGAGTCATGTTCTGATCTTCGCTTGCCCGAGTCCACCGGCCCTCAGGAGCACGACGACGGGCAGGACAACGGCCGGCACAACGATGGAGATCGTCTGGACCGCCGCTTCGGCGGCACTCAAGTGGTGCAGGTGGAGGCCGTGAAACGCCGACCTGGGCGGTGTTCGGCTGGTCCGGGTCGCGGCCGCTGACGGGGGGCGGGCGACCGCGCGGATATTCGGTGGCTCCCGGAATCCACATGGCCGAGGATGCTGTGGTGACCACCTCTGATGCGGGCGAACCCCTTCTCACGCGCTGGACGAAGTCGACCGTGTACCGCGACATGTGGGTCGACCCAGACGACGACCCGCGCGAAACCGATGTCGCGGCGATCGACGAACGAGGCGTACTGCTCGACTATCTGCGCCATTACCGCCTGACCATGGAAATGAAATGCGCGGGCCTGGATGCCGAACAGCTTGCCCAGCGGTCCGTACCACCGTCCACGATGTCCCTGCTCGGGCTGGTGCGGCACCTGACCGAGGGGGAGAGACACCTGCGCCGGGTCATGGCCGGCGAGGACGCGCCGCACCTGTACCGCACCGACGAGGACCGCGACGGCGACTGGAACGGCGCGATCGCCGACCCGGCGGTCGTGGAGGACGCCTGGCGGCAGTGGCGCACCGAGGTGGAGCGCACCGACCAGTTCGTGGCCGGAGTCGCCGACCTCGGCACCTGGAACGCCGGCGTCTCCGACCTCGGCCCAGACGGGGCGGACCTGCAGCTTCGCGACATCCTGGTGGCGCACATCGTGGAGTACGCGCGGCACTGCGGCCACGCCGATCTCCTGCGCGAGCGCATCGACGGCCGCGTCGGCCAATAACCGATGAGCGCCCGAGCCACGGCACGCGCAGCGGTCAATTCGTAGAGTGCCCGCAACGATCACGCGTCGGGCCCTTACTTCCACGGGAAGTGCTCGTCCGTCGCTCTGGCCTGCGGTAACTGTGATGACCACCTCGATGACCTGGAATGGTCGTCTCAGTGGCGCTCGGTGTTTCAGAGATCTTGCATGCTCCGGCGGAACAGCGACGGAACAGCTGGCGGACTGGACGACGGGTCCTTGTCATCGATGCCGCACCGCTTAACCACCGGAGGGTGACATATTCGTAGAAGCCAATCGGGAAGGGAGCCTCGCGTCCATACAGCTCGTTGAACGACGCGACGGTCCCCTCTCGGAGGTGCGCATGGACGGCACGGTTTGGGTCGCGGTTCTTACCGGCGCGACGGCGGTTATCGCGAGCTGGGTCACCAGCCACGGCAACCGCCGAGCTGCCACGGCCCAGGAGGAGCTGTCGGCGCGCGCGCAGTTTGTGCGGGAGCAGCGAGAGGCACGCAAGGCGGCGTATCTGGAATTCATGCGTCAGGCGGGCGTCACTGAGGAACTTTACTTCCGCCTAGATGGCATCCTGTTCCCGTCGGGCGGGAACGATCAAGCAGACGTCGACGCGCATATCAAACGGACCAGAGACGCGCTGAGGAACGCTTTCGAACCGCTCAAGCACGGGACTCGCGTAGTCGTCCTGGAGGGACCCGCAGGTGTCGCCGAGTGTGCGGAGGCTGTGCTCCAGGCCGCCTTCTCAGGCAACCGCTGTCTCTACGAACTGGCCAACGGCCGAGACGAAGGGCGCGCCCGCTTCGAGGAGGCTCGGGACGCGTACCGTAAGTGCGTTCGGGACTTCGCCGCCGCCGCGAGCGTCAGTATGGACCGCCATATCTGACGTGACGGCTGCGGCAAGCGCACTGTGGCGAGCTGCGCTCATACGAGGGCGCTGAACGGTAGTCACTCAACGAGCAGAACACCGGTCCCGCGATACAGTCGCGGAATACCTCGGACACGCCAACCCGGGTTTCACGCTCCGGACGTACACCCACCTCATGCCGAACGCAGCAGATCGAGCGCTCAAGGCCATGGACGCGTTCTTCACCCAGGAGCAAATCAGGCCGATTGCCCTCGTTGTGCCCTAGCGGAGATCAACAGGGCGTTTACTCCCGCAGACGAGAGATGCCCTTACTTCCACTGGAAGTAGACGAACAGACGGCCGTGGTTCTTGGCGTCCTTGTCGATCCGGTGGTAGAGCGCCTTGATCTCCTTCTGCTCCAGGAAGCGCAGCACCTTCTTCTTGAGCTGGCCGGACCCCTTACCGGGGATGATCTCCACCTGCGTCGCCTTCTTGCGTACGGCCTCCTGGATGATGCCGTGCAGCGCCCGGTCGATCTCGCTGCCCTTGTTGTAGATGTCGTGGAGGTCCAGCTTCAGCTTCACACGAGCCAGTCTAGATCGCCGTCCGCGCGGCGGCACGGGGCGAGGCGGCCGAGGGCGGCCCCGCCCCGCGGGGGGCCGTCAGCCGTTGATGTAGCCGACCAGGGCCTCCCGTTCGCTCTCCAGTTCCTGGATCGAGCTCTTGACCACGTCGCCGATGCTGACGATGCCCGCCAGGCGGCCGTCGCGGACCACCGGCACGTGCCGGATCCGGTGGTTGGTCATCGTGCGGCGCAGGTCGTCCACGTTGGCGTCCGGGCCGCAGGTGCGCACCTCCGAGGTCATGATCGACGAGACGGGCCGGCCGAGCAGCGCGGCCCCGTCCTCGTGCAGCCGCCGGACGACGTCGCGTTCCGACACGATGCCGTCGATGGACAGGCCATCCTCCGACACCACCACCGCACCGATGTTCAGCTCCGCCAGCCGGGCGAGAAGCTCTGACACCGTGGCGTGCGGTGGAACGGTCGCCACGCCTGTTCCCTTACTCTGCAAGATCGTCCCGATGAGCATCGACACCGCCTTCCCAGGGGCACCCGGGGGACTCGTCCCCGTCTTTCCCGCGCCGGCCGCCCGGCGCGGCGCATCCTGTTTCCCCAGGCAACAGCGACCGTCTTCCCTCGTCAAGGGCCTACGCCCCTACGATGGTCAAATATCGCCGCCGCCTGGAGATGATCGATGACGGACAAGCAGCTCAACACGGGAAGTCACGATCTCCCGATCCCGGCGGCGCTCGCGGAGTTCATGCGGGGCGGCTGGGCCGGCGCCGCGGAGACCGCGCCGGCGCCGCTGCCCGTCGCCGCGTACGCCGCCAAGCGGCGGGCCCGGCTCGCCGAACGCCTGCCCGGCGAGCGGCTGGTCATCCCCTCCGGCACCCTGGTCGCGCGCAGCAACGACGACGACCACCGGTTCCGGGCGCACAGCGCGTTCGCCTACCTGACGGGAGCTCAGCAGCCCGACGAGGTCCTCGTCATCGAGCCGTCCGGCGAGGCGCGGCTCTTCCTGCGCCCCCGCCCGTCCCGCGCCGATTCGCAGGAGTTCTACCGCGACCGGCGGTACGGCGAGTTCTGGGTGGGCCGCCGGCCCGGTCTCGCCGAGACCGAGGCGGCGTACCAGATCGAGTGCGCGCCCATCGACAGCCTGCCGGCGGCGCTGCGCGGCCCGGCCCGGGTGCTGCGCGGGGTGGACGCCTCGGTCGACGCGCTGGTCTCCCCTGCGGACGGCGACGCCGAACTGGCCGCGGTCCTGGCGGAGCTGCGGCTGGTCAAGGACGAGTGGGAGATCGCGGAATTGCAGCAGGCGGTGGACGCGACCGTGCGCGGGTTCGAGGACGTCGTGCGCGCGCTGCCCGCGGCGATCGCGCATCCACGCGGCGAGCGGTACGTCGAGGGCGTCTTCGGGCTGCGCTCGCGTCTGGAGGGCAACGCGGTGGGCTACCAGTCCATCGTGGCCTCCGGGGCGCACGCCTGTGTGCTGCACTGGATCCGCAACGACGGCCGGCTCGACCCCGCGGAGACGCTGCTGCTGGACGCCGGGGTCGAGGGCGACAACCTCTACACGGCTGACGTCACCCGCACGCTGCCGTTGTCGGGCCGGTTCGGCCCGGTGCAGCGGCAGGTGTACGACCTGGTGTACGAGGCGCAGACGGCGGCCATCGCCGCGCTGCGCCCGGGGGCGCGCTTCCGCGACTTCCACGAGACCGCGATGCGGGTCATCTCCGACGGGCTGGTCGAATGGGGTCTGCTGACGCGGGCGCAGGCCGGCGCGGGGCTGCACCGGCGCTACACGTTGTGCAGCAGCGGCCACATGCTCGGCCTCGACGTGCACGACTGCGCGCGGGCGCGGGCGGAGACCTACCTCGACGGCGTGCTGGAGGAGGGCCAGGTGCTGACCGTCGAACCGGGCCTCTATCTCCAGCCCGACGACCTGACGCTGCCGCCCGAACTGCGCGGGATCGGCGTCCGCATCGAGGACGACCTGGTGATCACGGCCGGCGGAGCCCGGTTGATGTCGTCCGCGCTGCCGCGCCAGGCGGACGACATCGAGGAATGGATGTCCGCGCTCTCCGGGTGAGCGCGGGCGAGGCGCGGACAGGCGGCTCCGGCGGCCGGTTGAGGGCGGCCGGCGGCGGGTGAGCGCGGCGGGAACCGTCCGGAGCACCCAGTTCACTTGATCGTCACATCGCTGTCCTACAGTGACGGTGTGCGCCCTCCACTGGCCGTGGCCGGCCACACCGACGACGTGCTCGAACTGGTCGGCGGCACCCTGACCCCGGCCGAGCGCGAACGCGCCGAACGCTTCACCCGCAGCGGGGACCGCCGCGACTTCGTCGCCGCCCACCTGCTCGTACGGCACTGCGCCGCCGAACTGCTGGGCACCCGCGCGTGCATGCTGACCGTGGTGCAGCGCTGCGAGGAGTGCGGGCAGGCGCACGGGCGGCCCTGGCTGGCCGAGGCCCCCGAGGTGTCGATCAGCCTCGCGCACACCTCCGGATACGTCTGCGCGGTCGCCGGCTATGGCCGGGTCGGGGTGGACGCCGAGCACGTCACGGGTGGCCCGGCCGACGAGAACCTCGTGGCGCTCGCGCTCACCCCCGCCGAGGCGAAGCTGGTGGGCGACGACAACCGCGGCCTCATCCGCCAGTGGGTGCGCAAGGAGGCGCTGGTCAAGCGGGGCGAGCTGACACTCGGGCGGTTGCGCGAGGCGGACCTGTCGGCCCTTCCGCTGGTGGACGGGCTGACGGTGCCGCTGGAGTGGCAGGGCCGTCACTTCCTCGAGTGGACGGCCGGCACCGTGATCGCCTCGGCCGTCACCGACGAGCCCGCCAAGCTACACCTCCTCGGCGGCTGACCGGCCGGGTGTGGGGTCGAGGAACACCTGCTTGATCTCCGGGAAGCGCTCGGTGAGCCGTCGTTCCACCTGGTCGGCGGCGAGCTCCAGCCGCTCCCCCGTCGTCTCGTCCATGAAGTCGATCTTCGCGGCGACGAGGATCTGGCCGGGGCCCATCAGGACGGCGGCGAGCTCGACCACCCCCTCGACCTCCGGCTGCTCGGCGAGCACGTCCTTGATCTTCTCCTGCAGCGAGGCCGGAGGCGCCTGCCCGATCAGCAGCGACGCGTTGGTCCTGATCAGGGTCAGCGCCACCCAGAGCAGCAGCAGCCCGATGACGATCGACGCGGCGCCGTCCCACACGGCCGATCCGGTGAGCTGCGACAGCACCAGGCCGACGGCCGCCACCGCGATGCCGATCAGGGCGGCCGCGTCCTCCAGCACGACCGCCTTGAGCATGGTGTCGGAGGTGCGCTCCAGCAACCGGCCGGGGCTAACCCGCCAGCGCCGGGCCTCGCCGCGCAACTGGCGCAGGGCCCGCCAGAGGGAGACCGACTCGATCGCGAACGACACCGCGAGCACGATGTAGGAGACGCCGATGTCGCCGAGGTCCTCGCCCCTGGTGATGGTCTGCCAGCCGTGCGTGAGCGAGAAGCCCGCCCCCACGACCAGGGTGAAGCAGGCGGCCACGATCGCCCAGAGATAGGCGGCGCGGCCGTGCCCGAGAGGGTGACGGGCGTCGGCGGGCCGCTCGCCGTGCCGGATCGCGGCGAACAGCACGACCTCCGTGGCGGTGTCGGCGGCCGAGTGGGCGGCCTCCGACAGCATCGCCGAGGAGGAGCTGATCAGACCGGCCACGAGCTTGGCCAGCGCGATCGCGAGATTGGCCGCACCCGCTACCACCACGGTGCCCAGGCTCTCGCCGTTCTCGCCGTCAGGCATACCCGCTCCATCCGTTCACTTGATCTTATGCTGGTCGATATGGACCACCACCGCTGGCTGACCCCGCACGAGCAACGCGCCTGGCGGGCCCACCTGGCTGCGCACCGACTCCTCTTCCTCCAACTCGATCGAGAGCTCCAAGGGAGCGGCCTTTCGCTGAACGACTACGAGATCCTGGTCAACCTCTCCGAGAGCCCCGGCCGCCGCATGCGGATGAGCGAGCTCGCCGACGCGACCATCCAGTCGCGCAGCCGCCTGTCCCACCAGATCTCCCGGATGGAGGCGGCCGGTCTGGTCACCCGTGAAGAGTGCGAGGACGACCGGCGGGGCACCTTCGCCGTCCTGACCGATCAGGGGTGGGAGACGATAAGACGGGTGGCGCCGGACCACGTGGACAGCGTCCGGCGGCACTTCATCGACCTGATGACCCCGGAGCAGGTGTCCGAGCTGGAACAGATCTACGCGCCTGTCATCGACCATCTGCAGGGGGTCCGCGGCGTCCGGCGAACCGACTAGTGATGACGACGGGGTGGCGGGGGAAGCGCACCGGTCCCGAGTTCCCCTGACATGGTGCGTCAAACCGATTCCCGCGGGAACGCGTGCCACCCCCGCCCGCTCGCTACGATCCGGCTGTGCGAACAATCCTCGGGCTGGTCGTGGCCGGCCTCCTGCTCGTGACCGCCTGCGACGCGAAGAGCGAGACGGCCCTGCCGGACGGCCCCGCCCTGATGACGCGGTCGGCCGAGGCGATGCGGGGGGTCAAGACGGTGGCCTTCACGATCGAGACGAAGGACAAGCCCGCCGTGCCCGTACGGCACGCCGAGGGCAGCCTCACCAAGGAGGGCGACGCCAAGGGCACCGTGCAGATCGAGATGCTGGGCCTGCAGGAGATCGACTTCGTGCTCGTCGGCGACACGGTCTACTTCAAGGGCCCGACCGGCGGCTACCAGACGATGACCCGGCAGCAGCTCGCGGCGATCTACGACCCCTCCGCCGTGCTCACCGGCGTGCCCGGCCTGCTGTCGGCGGCCCAGGACGTGCGGACGCAGGCGGAGGAGAAGGTGGGTGACACCGCCGCCTACCGGGTGGCGGCCACCCTGCCGCAGGACGCGCTGGCCGCGCTGGTCCCCGGCGTCCAGCAGAAGGTCGCGGGCACGCTCTGGATCGACAAGGCCACCAACCGCCTGCTCAAGATCGACCTGCCGCTCGGCGGCGGCTCGGCCGCCGTCACCCTCGGGGACTACGACGCCCCCGTGACCATCACCCCGCCCAAGCCGTGACCGACCCCGCCGACACCACCGTGCGGCGCCGGCGCCTGGCGCTGGCCGTCGGCGGCGCCGCCGTTCTGCTCGCCGCGCTCGACGCGTACGTCGTCGTGACCATCCTGGTGGACATCGCCTCCGACGTCGGCGTGCCGCTCAACCACCTGGAGAGGGCGACCCCGGTCGTGACCGGGTTCCTGCTCGGGTACGTCGCGGCGATGCCGCTGCTGGGCCGGCTGTCCGACCGGTACGGCAGGCGTGCGCTGATCCACGCGTGCCTGGCCGGGTTCGCCGCGGGCTCCCTCCTCACGGCCCTGGCGGCGAGCGTCCCGGCGCTGGTCGCGGGCCGTACGCTCCAGGGCGTCGCGGGCGGCGCGCTGCTGCCGATCACGATGGCCCTCATCGGCGACCTGTGGGACGAACGGGCCCGGCCCGTGGCGCTCGGCGCGGTGGGCGCGGCACAGGAACTCGGCAGCGTGCTCGGCCCGCTGTACGGCGCGGGCCTGGCCGCGCTCGCCGGATGGCGCGGCATCTTCTGGGTCAACCTCCCGCTCACGCTGATCGCCGCCGTCGCCGTGCAGGCGGCGGTGCCCGGCGGCCGGGAGCCGTACGGCGCGGATCACCCGCCACCAGGCCCGGCGCGCCCGCGTCGTTCGCCGGACCTCGCGGGGGCGGGCGCCCCCGCGGGCACGGCGATCACCGGCGGGACGGACGCCGCCGCACGGCCGGACGCCTCGCCACCGGACGGCTCACCGGTGATCGCCGCACGGCCGAGCGCCGCACCGGCGGATGCGTCGCGGGCGGACGCCTCGCGGCCGGATCTGGGCGGCGGAGCACTGCTGGCGCTGGCCCTCGGCCTGCTGGTCGCGGGACTGTACAACCCCTCCCCCGGCACGACGGTGCTGCCGCCGTGGGGGCTGCCGTGCGTGGTCGCCGGGGTGGTGGCGGCCGTGCTGTTCGTGGTGTGGGAGATCCGCTCTCCGGTCCGGCTGCTCGACCTGACGGGCGTCCCCCGCAGGCCGCTGCTCGCCACGCTCGCGGTGAGCCTGCTCGCCGGAGCGGCGCTGCTGGTCACGCTGGTCGACGTGCAGCTCGTCGCGCAGACGCTGCTCGGCCTCGACGCGGTGGGGGGCGCGCTGGTGCTCACCCGGTTCCTCGCCGCGCTGGCGGTGGCGGCGTTCCTCAGCGGGTTCCTGGTGCGGCGGTTCGGTGAGCGGCCGGTGGCCGTGGCGGGCATGGCCCTGGCCGCGGCGGGCTACTGGATGATCTCCCGTTGGCCGCTCGACCTGGCCTCGGCCGGAGTGCGCACGGACATCGACCTCGTGGTGGCCGGCCTCGGCCTCGGCGTGGTGATCGCCCCCGTCTCCTCCGCGGCGTTGCGCGTGGTCCCGGCGGCGCGGCACGGCGTCGTGTCGGCGGCGGTCGTGGTGGCCCGGATGATGGGCATGCTGCTGGGCGTCGCCGCGCTGTCGGCGTGGGGCTTCCACCGGTTCCAGTCGCTCACCGCGCATCTCGACACGCCGCTGCCGTTCGGTGTGGACGCGGCCGAGTACGCCCGCAGGCTCGCCGAATACACCGCTAAGGTCCGGGCGGCGCTGCACACCGAGTACGCCGAGATCTTCCTGATCACCTGCGGGCTGTGCCTGCTGGGCGCGGTCGCCGCCCTCGCCCTCCCCCGGCGTTCCGCGGACTGAGCCCGACGCCACGCGCCGACGCCACGCGCCGACGTCGCACGGCAGCGGGTCAGGAGGCGCCGAACCAGCCGGGCACGTCGAGCCGGAAGACGTCCGGTGGCGTTACCCTGCGCAGGTCGGCTTCCAGCTCCCTGAGCCGCTCCGGCCCGATGACCGCGGCCCAGCGGGCCCGCAGGTCGTCGAAGATGCGGGCCGAGCGGGTCAGCAGGTCGACGCCCGCCGGTGTGAGCCGCACGATCTTGCGGCGCGTGTCGCGGGCGTCCCGGGCACGCTCCACGTAGCCCAGGCGCTCCAGTGTGTCGATGGTCTTGCCCGCCGCCTGTTTGCTGACGCCCAGCGTGCGGCCGAGTTCCACGGCGGTCGTGCCCTCCGCGCCGATCGCCTGCAGGACGAATCCGTGCATGGGCCGGGCGTGCGGGTGCCCCTGACGGGCCAGTTCCGCGTGCAGGTCGTCGATGAGCACGCGAAATCCCAGGAAGAGCCGCAGCGGCAGCTCGAATCCGGGCGGGTCGATTGACACGATAGACAACCTGGTTCACTATAAGGACAACGACATTGTCTATTCTAGGAGGCACCACCGATGCCTGTCATCCATTCCGCCGACAGCCGCCGGAGCACCACGCCGAACGGCGTCATGACCACCCTGGCCTCCCCGACGCAGGGCGGGGCGGCGCACGCCGTGTGGCGTGTGGACATGCCCGCGGGCAACAGCGGACCCCTGCACTCCTGCGACCGCGAGCAGGTGTGGACCTTCCTGTCCGGCGGCGCGACCGTCGACCTCGACGGCGAGACCTACGGCGTCGGGGCGGGAGACACCATCGTCCTGCCGGCCGACCTCAGCCGCAGGGTGCACAGCGACGCGGAGTCGGGCTTCAGCGCGATCGCCGTCGCCCCCGCGGGCGCCGAGGTCTACATCCCCGGCGGGGTCACCGCCGAGGACGCCTGCGACCTCGCACCCAAGGGCACCGACCGGATCGTCCCGCCCTGGATGCGCTGACCGCCCCACCCCGCCCGATCTCGCCCCGCCCGATCTCGCCCCGCGCGACTTCCCGGCGAGGCGGGACGGGTGTCCCGGGCGCCCGGGACACCCGCGGGTCCACCATGGCCGCGTACCTTTCCGGCGCTCGCCGCCCCGCAGAACCCCCGGGGCTCCGCCCGTACCTCACAGGAGGCCCCACAATGCGCAAGGTGTTCTTCGGTCTCGCCGTCGTGCAGCTCGTCGCCGTGCTCGCCCAGTTCTACCTCGCCACGTTCGGCGCGTTCGAGACGCCGCATCCGGCGCCGGGCGACCCGGACGCCGCCATCGGCTACCACGCCATGAACGGCACGATGGTCATCCCGCTCGTCTCGCTGGTGACCGCGATCGCGGCCCTCGCCGCCCGCGCGGGCGGCCGGACGGCAGGCCTGGCGATCCTTCCGTTCGTGCTGGTGGCCGTGCAGCTGTTCGTCATCTTCCCGCTGGCCGAGATCGCCGGGGCGACGGAGACCGCCACGACGACGGCCTCCCTGTTCGTCATGGGCTTCCACGCCCTCGACGGCGTGGCGATCCTCGCCGCGGCCGTCGTCCTCGTCCGGCGGGCCCACGCCCTGACGAAGAGCGACGCCGCGATCCCGGCGCACGCCGCGGCGTGACCACCGCTCGGCTGATCGCTCTCGATCAGATCCTTTTCGTCCTGGTCGCGGCCGCCTGGGCCGCGACCGCCGGGATCGCCCTGACCGGGCTGCGGCAACCCGCCGCGGCCGGTCGGCGGACCCGGCTGATCGCCGCGGCGTCGTGCGCCGCGGCGATCGTCGTGACCGCGCTCAGGGTCGCCGTCACCACCGGCCTGGCCGGAGCGGGCTGGTGGTTCGTGGCGGAGAAGGTCACCCTCGCACTGCCCCTGGTCGTCGTGCCCGCGCTCGTCTCGGCCGCCGTCAGCCTGCCCCGCCTGCTGCGCGGCCAGGCGATCGGCTCCTCGACCGGCTCGACCCGGATCGTCGCGTTCCCCCTGCTGGTCACCGCGTACGGCGCGGTGGCCGGAATCGCCTGCGCGGTCGTGGTCTCCTATCCGGTCACGACCGGAGGGGCGGCGGCGGTGCTCGCGCTCTTCGCCGCGGCGTCCGCAGTGACGTGGCGGCTGCTCGGCCCGGCCCGCTCGCCACGGCACGGCTGGCAGGCCGCCGGAACCTGCGTGCTCGCCCTCGCTCTCGCCCTGACCATCGGCGGGGGGTGGCCGAGCGGCCATCTCCACCCGGGGCACGACGCGGGCGGGCGCGGCGTCTCCGTCGACCTGCTGCGCGGCCCCGCTCCCGCCTCGGCCGGCGGCCCGGCCGGGGCCAGGGAGCGGGTCCGCCGCTTCACGCTCACCGCCCAGCCCGCGACCGTACGGCTGCCGTCCGGCGGCGGCGCCGAGGCGTGGTCGTTCAACGGGCAGGTGCCGGGGCCAGTGCTGCGGGTGCGGCAGGGCGACCTGGTCGAGGTCGTCCTGCGCAACCGGCTGCCGGTGCAAAAAGGCACGGTGCAGGGAGGCACCGGGCAGGCGGGCAGCGGGCAGGGCGTCACGATCCACTGGCACGGGTACGACGTGCCGGCCGCCGAGGACGGCGTGCCCGGCGTGACCCAGGACGCGGTCTGGCCCGGCCAGACCCACGTCTACCGCTTCCGCGCCGAGGACGCCGGCACGTACTGGTACCACAGCCACCAGAACTCCAGCGTCGCCGTGCCACGCGGGCTCTTCGGCCTGCTGGTCGTCGACCCGGCGGCCCCCGCGCCGGAGAGCGAGGACCACGTGCTCGCGCTGCACACCTTCGGCTCGCGCCCGACGCTGTCGGTGGACGGCGCCGCGCCGTCCGACCTGCTCACCCGCCTCACGCTCGCGCCCGGCGCCCGTACGCGGCTGCGGGTGGTGAACACCGACACCCGGCCCGTGGTCCTCGGCCTGAGCGGCGTGCCGTACCGGATCGCGGCGGTGGACGGCGGGGACGTGCCGGGGGCGACGGACCTCGACGGCGCCCGACTGCACCTCGCGGCGGGCGGGCGATACGACCTGACCTTCACCGTGCCCTCCGGGCCGGTGCTGCTGACGACGGGAGACCGGCCCGCGTTGCTGGTCAACGGACCGGCGACGCCTCCACCGGCGGCCGGGCCGATCGTCGACATCACCCGGTACGGCTCTCCCGCGGCCCTGCCCTCCCGGTTCGACCGGGAGACGACCTGGGTGCTGGACAAGACACTCGCCGTCTCCGGAGGCCTGCCGCGGCTCGCCCAGACCGTGAACGGCAAGGCGTGGCCGAACATCCCCACGCCGGTCGTCCGGCAGGGACAGACCGTCAGGATCCGGGTGGTGAACCGGGGCACGGACACCCACCCGATGCACCCGCACGGCCATCACGTGCGGATCCTGTCCCGGAACGGCGTACCGGCGACCGGACTGGCGATGGACACCTTCGACGTCGCCCCCGGCGAGGTCTGGGAGGTCGCCCTCGTGGCCGACAACCCCGGCGTGTGGATGTCCCACTGCCACGATCTCGCGCACGCCGCGCAGGGCATGGAGTTCCATCTCGCGTACGAGGGGGTCACCACGCCGTACGACATGACGGGCGGCAACCACCCGGCCTGACCGCGCCGTCCTGCCCCGCGCCATCCTGCGGCGGGCCTGCGGCGGCGCGACGTCAGGACCGCAGGTAGGCCAGCACCGCCAGGACGCGGCGGTGCTGGTCGCCGTCCTCCGCGTGCAGGCCGAGCTTGGCGAAGATGCCGCGGATGTGCTTTTCCACCGCGCCCTCGGTGACGACGAAACGGCGGGCGATCGCGGGGTTCGACCTGCCCTCGGCCATCAGCGCCAGGACCTCCCGCTCGCGCGGCGTCAGCGAGGCCAGCGGGTCGTCCCGGCGCCGGCGCACCATCAGCTGGGCGACGACCTGCGGGTCGAAGACCGTCCCCCCGGCGGCCACCCGGCGCAGGCCGTCCATGAACTCCTCGACGTCCACCACCCGGTCCTTCAGCAGGTAGCCGACCGCTCCCCGCGCGTCGGCCAGCAGGTCGTCGGCGTACGACACCTCGACGTACTGCGACAGGATCAGCACGGGCGCGCCCGGCACCTTCTCCCGCGCCTCGACCGCGGCCCGCAGGCCCTCGTCGGTGAACGACGGCGGCATCCGGACGTCCACCACCGAGACGTCCGGCCGGTGGGCGACGACGGCCTCGACCAGTCCCTCCCCCGTTCCGGTCGTCTCGACGACCTCGCAGTCGAACTCCTCCAGCAGGCGGACGAGTCCCTCCCTGATGAGGACGGCGTCGTCGGCCACCACTACGCGCACGGAACCTCCGCCGTGATCGAGGTCGGCCCTCCGGCGGGCGAGCGCACCGTCAGCTCGCCGTCGACCGCCCGCAGCCGGTCGGCCAGGCCGGACAGGCCGTGTCCCTTGGCGACGTGAGCGCCGCCGACCCCATCATCCCCGATCGTGAGCAGCAGGACGTCCCCGATCCGGGTCAGCGCGATCACGCAGGACGTCGCCCTGCTGTGCTTGGCCACGTTGGTCAGGGCCTCGGCGGTGACGAAGTAGATCGTGTTCTCGATCAGCGCGGGGTACCGCTCGGTCGTCTGGACGTCCAGCTCCACCGGGACCGTGCAGCGGCCGGCGAGGGCGGCGAGCGCGGGGGCGAGGCCGCGGTCGGCGAGGATCGGCGGGGCGATGCCGCGTGACAGCGCCCGCAGCTCGTCGAGCGTCTCGCGGGTGGCGCTGATGGCGTTGCCGATCGTCTCGTGCGCGGCGGTCGCGTCCCGCTTCAGCTCCCGCTGCGCCCGCGACAGCTCCATCGCCAGGTGGACCAGGCGCTGCTGGGGGCCGTCGTGGATGTCCCGCTCCAGGCGGCGCAGCGCGTCCGCCTCCGCGTGGGCGGCGGCGTTGCGGCCCTCGGTCAGGTCCTCGATGCGCTCCTGCAGCGCGGCGACGCCGGTCAGCAGCGCCCGGCCGAGCGACGCCTGGATCAGCGCGCAGGACCGGACGACCGGGTAGAGCGTGAGCGCGGACAGGGCGCCCAGAGCCAGGTAGAAGACGCTGTTCACGAAGTAGCCCCGGCCGAGCCCGAGCAGTTCGGGCAGCTCGTGGTTGTCCGGGATGTTCGACAGGATCCACCCGTACAGCGGGTAGGTCAGCCCGAAGAGCGAGACGGCCCACCAGGTGACGGTCACGCAGAACGCGGCGACCGCGACGGGGAAGGCCAGCAGGCCGTGCAGCGCGTCGAGCCAGGGCTGGCCCCCGGCGAGCGGCGTGACCGTGCGGCGCAGGATGCCCGCGCCCTCCGGCGCGCGCGGGTAACGCGGCCGGGGCAGTTCCCGGCCCAGTACCGGCCGCATGCGCAGCCGTTCGACGTCACCCATCCCCCTGGCCATGAGCAGGGTGAGCGCGAGGATCGGCACGCCCAGCCAGACGACCAGCAGTCCCGCACCGGCGGACAGGCCGCCCACGGTGAGGACGAACGTGATCGCGGCGAGCGGAAACCCTATGAGGACGTAGACCGTGTCACCGGCCAGACGGGAGAGAAGTCGGCGCATGCCCCCAACGCTATTGACTCGCCCGCCGATGATCGATCCTGCGGACGTCAGACCCGGGGGTAGGGCCAGCCCTACCATCCCCCGGCGGCCGGCGGGGTTCCGGGCCCGCCGGGCCCGGCGGCGTCGAGCAGGATCCCGAGCAGCTCCCGCGGCACGTCCCGCATGAGGTTGTGCCCGCTGTCCAGCGCGTGCACGGTCCACGACGGGTCCTCGCGCAGCCGCTCGTACGTACTCGTGAAGGCGGACCGCACGTCCCGGTCGGCGTACACGTAGACCCGCCGCCGGACGCTCGCGAGACCTCCGGTGAGCCGGAGCGGCTGCAGCAGCGAGGCGACGGGGTGCGGGGTCGCCCGGGGGTCGAAGAACGGCAGCGGCCGCGTGGCGTATCCGGTCTCCTCCACGTCCGCGTACCACTGCCGCTCCTGCTCGGAGGCGAGGGTCCAGCAGGAGTCGCCGTCCTCCGGCACGAAGGCGTCGAGGTACGCCAGGGCGGCGACCCGGCCCGGCAGGCGGTCGGCCACCCCGGTCATCACCATGCCGCCGTAGCTGTGCCCGGCCAGCACCGCGTCCCGGACGTCCCCGGCCTCCAGCACGCCGGTCACGTCCTGGATGTGGGTGTCCAGGTTCACCCCGCCGCGCAGCAGGTGGGCGCGTTCGCTCACTCCGCTGAGCGTCAGCGGAAGGGCCCGGTGGCCGTGGCCGCGCAGGTCCTCGACGAGGTCCTGGAAACACCAGCCACCGTGACACATGCCGGGGATCAGGACGAAGGTCGCCATGGTCGTGCTCCTCACTGTCTCATGGACGCTTCCCCTCCGGGCGTCTTCTCGGCGCTGCCCGGCGGGGTGTGACGTGTGGGATCGGCGAAGGCGGCGACCAGGGCCGCCGCCGCGCACAGGATCGCGGTCCACGCCAGGGCGGCGCCGGCCGAGGTGTGGTCGGCGACGAGCCCGGCGAGCCACGGGCCGGCGGTCTGCCCGGCCGCGAAGAGTGTGGTGAACGCCGCCAGCGTGGCCGTCCAGTCCGCGGGCGCGGTGTTCCCCTTGATGATCGCGGTGACGGCGGCGGGCACACCCATGAACGTCGCCCCGTAGACGACCACGGACGCGAGGACGACCGGCGGTGCGGGCGCCGCCATCGCCGGCGCCGCTCCGGCGGCGGCCAGGAGGCCGAGCAGCACGGTCAGTGCCCGGGTGCCGGGCCAGCCGGTGGTCGGACGGCTCCACAGGGCGGGCGCCGCCACCACCGCCAGGCCGAGCGCCGTCCAGGCGAGCACCACCTGCCCGAGCGGTGCCTCGGCGAGGTAGGCGGACAGGAAGGTGATGTACGTGATGTAACCGGCGGCGAACAGCAGGTAGGCCAGGGCGATCCCCCGCAGTGGGCGCAGCTGAGCCCGCCCGGCGGTGACGGCCGGCGCCTCCTCCCCGGCCTGGGCGGCGGTCCAGCTCACCAGTGCCGCCAGCCCGGCGGCCACGCCCAGGCCGACCCAGGCCGGCCGCCAATGGCCGCCCAGCGGCGGAATGCCGGCGCCGGCGACGGCGATGCCCAGCCCGGTGCCCGCGAAGTAGACGGTGATAGGCGTCCCGGAGGCGGCGCGGGCGGCGAGGCGTGAGGCGATGACGCCGCCGCTGACGAACACCGCGGCCCCCGCCGTCCCGGCCGCGGCTCGGGCCGCCAGCAGCACCGGATAGGCGTCGCTCGTCGCGGTGGCCGCGAGCACCGGCGCGGTGAGGACCGTCCCCCATCGGAAGACGGTCGCCGCGCCCCGGCGGCGAACGGCGGCCGCGGTCATCAGCGCACCGAGCAGGTAGCCCAGTCCGTTGGCGGCGCTCACCGCTCCGGCTTCGGCCAGGGTCCACCGCAACTCGTCCCGCATCGCCGGCAGGAGCAGCCCGTACGCGAAACGGGCCAGCCCGAGGGCCGACGCGGTGCCGAGAGCCAGCCGCATCGCCTGCCGTGTCTCGGGCCCGGCCCGCATGCCTACGGCGAAGAGGTGGGGCATGACACTCCAGAGATCGAACCGATCGGTACGATCTCAGATCGTAGCAATACATCGAACCGATCGGTACCATCTAGGTATGCCGGTTCCCAAGGGCTCGACGATCGACCCGGAGCGCACCCGTGCCGCCATCCTGGAGGCGGCCACCCCCGTGCTGTACGAACGTGGGCTCGACGGCGTCGGCGTGGCCGAGCTGTGCGCTTCGATCGGGGTGTCGAAGGAGACGCTCTACCGGCACTTCGGCACCAAGGACGGGCTGGTGGAGGCCATGCTCACGGCCCGCAGCGAACGGGTGACCCGCTGGCTGGCCGAGGCCGCCGCGGAGGCCGGGGACGACCCCCGTGACCAGCTCGCCGCGGTGTTCGACGCGCTGCGGGAGTGGTACGAGGACCCGGTCTTCCGCGGCTGCGCGATGCTGAACGCGGCGGCCCAGCATCACGTGGAGGCCGTGCGCGCCATCACCGCACGCCACCTCGATCGCTACCTCGACCTGCTGACGGGGATCGCCGAGCGTGCCGGAGCCACCGATCCGCCCCTCCTGGGGCGCCAGTTGCTCATGCTGGTCGAGGGCGCCACCGCCGTCGCGGCGCACCACGGCACGGCCGGCACGGGCGAGCAGGCCCGCCAGGCGGCGCTCACCCTGCTGTCTGCCGCCGCCCGGCCGTCCGCTAGTTCCCGGCGCGGCTCCGGAGTCTGACCCCGGCCACCGCCACGACCCCGGCCACGACCACGGCTTCCGCGGCGCGCGGCCGGTGGGGTCACTTCTTCTTGCGCTTCTCCCGGATCTTCATCGTGACGTCGATCGGGGAGCCGGCGAAGCCGAACTCCTCGCGGATGCGGCGCTCGATGAAGCGGCGGTAGGTCTCCTCCAGGAACGCCGAGGTGAACAGCACGAACTTCGGCGGCTCGGTCGAGGCCTGGGTGGCGAACAGGATCTTCGGCTGCCTGCCTCCGCGCACCGGCGGCGGCGTGGCCTGCACCAGCTCGGTGAGAAACTGGTTGAGCCGGGCCGTCGGCACCCGCGTGCCCCACGACTCCAGCGCCCGTTCGATGGCCGGGGCGAGCTTCTCGACGTGACGGCCGGTCTTCGCGGAGATGTTCACCCGCAGCGCCCAGGGCGTGCGGACGAGCTGCCGGTCGATCTCCTTCTCCAGGTAGTAACGCCGGTCCTCGTCGACCAGGTCCCACTTGTTGAACGCGACCACCATCGCCCGGCCCGACTCGATGACCAGGCCGATGATCCGAAGGTCCTGCTCGGTCAGCACGTCGGAGGCGTCGATCAGCACGACCGCGACCTCCGCCCGCTCCAGCGCGGCCCGGGTGCGCATCGCCGCGTAGAAGTCCGCGCCCTTGAGCTCACGGTCGCGCCGCCGGATGCCGGCGGTGTCGATGAAGCGGTACGTCGTGCCGCCCAGCTCGACCAGCTCGTCCACCGGGTCGCGGGTGGTGCCGGCCATCGGGTCGACCAGCACCCGCTCCTCTCCGGCGACCTTGTTGAGCAGCGACGACTTGCCCACGTTGGGCTTGCCGAGCAGCGCGATCCGGCGCGGGCCGCGCCGCTCGCCGAACGTCTGCGGCGGCGTCTCCGGCAGCGCGTCGAGCACCACGTCGAGCAGGTCGCCACTGGCGCGGCCGTGCAGGGCCGAGACCGGGCGCGGCTCGCCCAGGCCGAGCGACCACAGCCCGGACGCCTCCAGCTCCATCTGCTGGTTGTCGACCTTGTTGGCGGCCAGCACGACGGGCTTGCCCGCGCGGCGCAGGACCGCCCCGACGGCCTCGTCGGAGTCGGTGACCCCGACGCTCGCGTCCACCACGAAAAGGATCACGTCGGCCAGCTCGGCCGCGATCTGCGCCTGCTCGGCGATGCGCAGGGCCATGCCGGTCGCGTCCGGGTCCCAGCCGCCGGTGTCCACCAGCGTGAACCGCCGCCCCCGCCAGGTGGCCTCGTAGGTCACCCGGTCGCGGGTCACCCCGGGCACGTCCTCCACGACCGCCTCACGACGGCCGATGATGCGGTTGACCAGCGTCGACTTGCCGACGTTGGGGCGCCCCACCACGGCGACGACCGGCAGCGGGCCCGAATCGGGCTCCCGCTCCGCCTCCTCGGCGGACAGCTCGGCGAGCTCGGCCTCGATCCAGCCGCCCTCGTCCTCGTCGTACTCCACCGTCACGTCCATACCCTGCCTCATCCGTCAGACCCGCTCCTTGACGATCCGGAGCACCTCGGCGATGACCTCGTCCAGGTCCAGCGGCGTGGTGTCGAGCTCCACCGCGTCCGCGGCCTTCGCCAGCGGGTCGGCCTTGCGCGTCGAGTCGAGGGTGTCGCGGCGGGCCATCGCGGCCCTCTGCGCCTCCACGCTCGTCCCCTCCAGCTCCGCCGTACGGCGCAGCGCGCGGGCGTCGGCGCTCGCGGTGAGGTAGATCTTGACCGGCGCGTCCGGCGCGACCACGGTGCCGATGTCGCGCCCCTCGACCACGATCCCCCCGCCCGGCAGGGAACTCGCGATGATCTCCCGCTGCAGGGCCACGAGCCGGCGGCGCACCTCGGGCACCGCGCTCACGGCCGACACCGCGCCGGTGACCTCGGCGCCGCGGATCGGCCCGTTGACGTCGACGCCGTCGACGGCGACACCCGGCGCGTCCGGATCGGTGGTCATCGTCAGCGCGGGCTCGGCCGACCTCGCGGCGATCGCCGCGGGGTCCTCCAGGTCGACGCCCCGCTGGAGCATCCACCACGTGACCGCCCGGTACATGGCGCCCGTGTCGAGGTAACGCAGGCCGAGCGCCCGCGCGACGCCCCGCGACGCGCTCGACTTGCCCGACCCCGAGGGACCGTCCATCGCGACGACCAGACCCGACACCGGTCTCTCCTTCTCCTTCGGAATCGTCGTCCCCGAGGCTACCGGGATACCGCGGGAAAGCATGCATCGGCGGCCGGGCGGAGGCCCGCCGGTCCGGGGCCTCCCGGTCAGGGGCCGGGCGTTCGCCCGGTCTGCCCGGAGGTCACCGGCCGGGGCGGGCGGGCCGGTCTAGCCGGCGACCTGCCAGCCGCGCTCACGCAGGGCCTCCGACAGCGGGGCCGCCGCCTCCGGCTGGACGTACAGCTCGGCTGCGCCGAGCGGCAGGCCGGGGGCGTGCTCCAGCCGGATGTCCTCGATGTTGAGGCCCGTCTCGCCCGCCGCCTGAACCAGGCGGGCCAGCTCGCCCGGACGGTCGCCGATGAGCACCTGCACCACCGCGTACGTGCGCGCCGGGCCGCCGTGCTTGCCGGGGATCCTGCCGGTGCCGCGCACCCCGCGTGCCAGCAGGTCGGCGATCTGGTCCATGGCCGCGCCGTCGCCCGCCAGCGCGCGCAGCGATCGGGCGGCGGCGCCGAGGTCGTCCGCCACCGCCTCCAGCACCTCGGCCACCGGCAGCGCGTTGCCCGAGAGGATGCCCATCCACAGCGCCGGATCACTGGCGGCGATCCGGGTGACGTCGCGCACGCCCTGCCCCGACAGCCCGAGCGCCGTCTCCGGCGCCTCGGCCAGCCGGGCGGCCACGGCCGCGGCGGTCACGTGGGGAGCGTGCGAGACGACCGCCACGGCCCGGTCGTGCTCGCCGGCGTCCACCCGCACGGCGTTGCCGCCGCACAGGTCGATGAGCTCCCGCACCGCCGCCACCGCCTCGGGCGCGGCGTCCTCCGTCGGGCAGTACGCCCACGGGCGGCCGAGGAACAGGTCGGCCCGGGCCGCCGCGGGACCGGACCGCTCGCGGCCGGCCAGCGGATGCCCCGCGACGTACGTCGTCAGGTCGCAGCCGAGCTGGGCCGCCTGGGCCAGCGGAAGGACCTTCACGCTGGCCACGTCCGTGTAGAAGCGGGCGGCGCCCTGCTTCTGCAGGTCGAGCAGCTGCTGCGCGACGAACTGGGGCGGCACCGCGACGACCGCGAGATCCACCTGCCGCGCGCCCGTCCAGTCCTCCCCCGCGCCCAGCTCACGCGCCAGCCGTACGGCTCCGGCGTCCCGGTCGGCGAGGAAGACCCGCAGGTCCCGCTGCCGCAGCGCCAGTGCGATGGACGTGCCGATGAGGCCCGTCCCGACAACGACCACGCTGCCGATCCCGGCGCCCTCGATGGGAGTCATCGTGCTCTTCCTGCCGTCACCGTCCCGGGGACGCGGCCCGCGGGCGAATGCCTGTGGATGGGAGAATCCCGTTCTGCCGGACCTGTGGCCCGGACCGTCTCCCTACTGGGCGATGTCCACGCGAAGCGCCAGGGCGCCGCGCAGGTACACGTGCTGGATCTCCTGCCGCGGCCGGTCGGTCTGCACGTGGGCCATGAGCCGCACCACGCGCGGGAGCGCGCCCGGCACGTCGATCTCGGTCGCGCACAGCAGGGGGACGTCGTGGAACCCGAGCTTGCGCGCGGCGAGGGCGGGGAACTCCGCGGTGAGGTCGGGCGTGCACGTGAAGATCACGCTGATGACGTCGTCGGTGGTGAGGTTGTTGCGGCCCATCACCTCGCTCACCAGTTCCGTCGTCCCGGCGAGGATCGCGTCACGATCGTTGCCCTCGACCTGGACGGCTCCGCGAATCGCCCGCACCATGTCGTTCCCCTCTCGCTGAGACGGGCCGGCCCGCCGTGACGACGAGCGCGGCCCATCTACCGCCTGTTCGGCTTAATTCTGCCCGGATTGCGGGTGTATGCCCGCAGTTTTGCCAGGCTACAGGCCGACCGCCGCGTACAGCTCGCCGATCTCCTGAACGGTGAGCGTGCGCACCGTGCCCGGCTTCAGCCGGCCGAGCTTGACCGGGCCGAACTCGATGCGGGCCAGGTCGATCACGCGGTGCCCGACCGCCTCCAGCAGCCGCCGGACGATGTGCTTGCGTCCCTCGTGCAGCACGATCTCGACCAGCGCCTGCTGGCCGTGCTCCTGCACGATCCGGAACTCGTCGACCTTGGCCAGGCCGTCCTCCAGCTCCACGCCCTTGCGCAGCACCTTGTGCAGGTCGCGCGAGACGGGGCCGGGCACCTTGGCCCAGTACTTCTTCTGTACGCCGAAGCTCGGGTGGGTCAGCCGGTGGGCCAGCTCACCGTCGTTGGTGAACAGCAGCAGGCCCTCGGTCTCGGTGTCGAGACGCCCGACGTGGAACAGCCGGGGCGCGAGGTCCTGCACGTAGTCGTGCAGGCACGGCCGGCCCTCGGGGTCGTCCATCGTGCTCACCACGCCGATCGGCTTGTTGAGCGCGTAGTAGACGGTCTCGGCGGAGGTCGGGATCCGCTTGCCGTCCACGTGGATGACCTGCTTGTTGGGATCGACGCGGGCGCCGAAGCGGCGCACGGTCTGGCCGTCCACCGTCACCCGGCCGTCGCCGATCAGCTCCTCGCAGGCCCGCCTGCTGGCCACCCCGGCCTGGGCGAGCACCTTCTGGAGCCGGTCGCCGCCCGGCACCTCGGTGGTGTCGCGCTCGTCGGTGTAGTTCTCGTCATAGAAGTCGGGGTCGCGCAGCGGCTGCCGGGACGTCTTGAACGGGTTGCCCTGCGTTCCCCGGACCCCTGCACTCCGGGCCCCTGCGCCCGTACCGCCCGTGCTCCGGCCGCCCGTGCCCCGGCCCCCTGCCGACCCGGCGCCGGAGGGACGGCCCGCGCCGGCGCCGCGCACCGGGCGCCGTGCGCCCCCCTCGGTGCCGCCGAAGCGGCCCCGCGTCGCGCCACCGGTGCGGCCGATCGTCTGCACCTCGTCACGCCGGGTCCCGGCCCCGCCGCGGGCCGCACGGAAACCGGCCCGCTCGTTCCGGTCGCCCCGCTCGGCGCGGCCGTCCCGGTCGGTGCCGCGGCCGGTGCGGGAGTCCCGGTCGCCGCGGACTTCCCGATCACCGCGCCAGGAGTCCCGGTCGCCACCGGCGCTCCGGCCGGCGTATCCGTCGGCGCGGTCCTCGCCGCCGCGGAAGGGGCGGTCGGAGCCGCGGTCCGTCCCCCTGTCCGTCCCACGGTCCCGCAGACCGTCCCGGCCGCCTTCCGGCCTGCCGTACCGCCCGCGCGTCCCGGCCCCCTCCGTACGGAAGGTGGAGCGGCCCGCGGACGGAAACTCACGTCCGCCACGCTCCCTGCCGGAGTCGCGGTCGAAACCACGGCCGCCGTCCCGGTCCCGGCCAGAGTCCCGGCCAGAGTCACGGGTGGAGTCGCGGTCGAAGCCACGGCCACCGTCGCGGTCACGGCCGAAACCGCGCGCACGGTCGGAGCCACCTGAGCGGTCGAAGCCGCGCCCGCCGTCGCGGTCACGCCCGAAACCACCACGGTCACGGTCGGAACCACGGTCGCGGTCGGAACCACGCTCAGGGCCGAAATCACGGTCACGGCCGAAGCCGCGCCCACCGTCGCGGTCGCGGTCGCCGGAGCGGCCGGCCTCGGGCCTGCCGTACCCGCCACGCGAGCCGCCCCGCTCGGCGCGGAACGACGTGCGGTTGTCATCGCCGAAACGCCGGCCGCCGGGGCGGGCGTCGCGGCGGTCGCCACCACGGGCGTCCCCTGCACGCGCGTCCCTGGCAGGACGGTCGCCGTACCGGTCGCCGCGCGGGGCGCCCTCGTCGCGGGACCGCCTGAAGTCGGATCGAGAGTCGGATCGAGAGTCGGACCTGAAGTCCTGCCTGGAGTCGGAACCGTACCCGGACCGGGAACCAGGGACGCGGGAACCGCCGCGCCGGTCGTCCTGGGGACGGAAGCCGCCGGACCCGCCACGGGATCCACGCGCGCTCGCGCCCTGCTGACCGGTGCTCCGGCTCCGACCGCGTCCCTCACCGGACGGGGTGCCACGCCTGTTGTCCACTACTTCTGCTCCTCAAGAATTTCCACGTCGTCCGGGAGGAACGGGGCGAGCTCGGGAAGCTCGTCGAGGCTCCGCAGCCCCAGTCTCTCCAGGAAGTAACTCGTCGTCCGGTAGAGCACCGCCTGGCTCTCCGGGTCGGTTCCGGCCTCTTCCACGAGGCCTCGTGCGACCAGCGTCCGCATGACGCCGTCGCTGCTCACGCCGCGCACCGCCGCCACCCGGGCCCGGCTGACCGGCTGCCGGTAGGCGACCACGGCGAGGGTCTCCAGTGCGGCCTGTGTGAGCCGCGCCTGCTGGCCGTCCCTGACGAACCTCTCCACCAACGCGGCACACTCCGCCCTGGTGTAGAAGCGCCAGCCTCCGGCCACCTCCCGAAGGTCGAAACCCCGCCCGGACGCCGTGTATTCCGCCGACAGCGTGCGGAGCGCGGCGGCGACCTCCGCCGTCGGGCGTTCGAGCACCTGCGCGAGGGTGATCTCCGCGACCGGTTCGTCCACCACCATCAGGATCGCCTCGAGCGCCTGGGCGAGCGACGGCCCCTCCGAAGGCGTCTCCTCGCCGCCGGATCCGGCGTCGTCCGCCAGGGACGGCGCGACCTCGGCGGCGAGTGTGGGGTCGCCGGCGGGCCCGGGCGCCACGTGAGTGGCGCGGGTGTCCGGAGCGCCGTCTGTGCCGTCGGTGGAACCGGGGATGCCGCTCGCTTTCATCGCTCCTCGCTCGTCGTCCGTGGTTCCGCCTCCGGCGCGCCGTCTCCGCCGCGTCACCGCGCCCGGCGCGGGCGGGTCACTCCTCCGGTGCGCCGGACGGCTCCGCCGGTCGCTCCTCGCTCCGGCCCTCGTCGTAGTCGTCGCCGACCGTGACGTCGCCGTCGGCGGTTCCCGTCCAGGTGACGTACAGGTCACCGAGCGGTTCGACCTGCTCGAAGGAGACCGCGGCCTCCCTGAACAGCTCAAGGACGGCCAGGAACCGGGCGACGACCTCGAACGTCCCCGAGCAGTCGGCGGTCAGTGCCCGGAAGGTCGCCGTCTGCACCCGCCTCAGCCGCTCCACAAGGATAGCGGCTTGTTCCCGGACGCTGGCGAGCGGTTGGTAGATGTGCGCGACCGACACCGACGGCGGCGCCTTGGGCGTGAAGGCCCTGGCGGCGATCCTGGCGAGCTGCGCGGGCCCGATGCCGAGCACGAGTTCGGGCAGCAGGTCGGCGAAGCGCTTCTCCATCGGCACCGCGCGCGGGAAGCGCAACGCCTCCTCGGCCATCCGCCCCGAGAAGATCTTCGCGACCTCCTTGTACGCGCGGTACTGCAGCAGCCGGGCGAACAGCAGGTCACGGGCTTCCAGCAGGGCGAGGTCCTCCTCGTCCTCCACCTCGCCGGTGGGCAGCAGCCGGGCCGCCTTGAGGTCGAGCAGGGTGGCCGCGACCAGCAGGAAGTGGCTCGTCTGGTCGAGGTCCCACTCGGGTCCCCGCGACCGGATGTACGCGATGAACTCGTCGGTGACCTTGTGCAGGGAGACCTCGGTGATGTCCAGCTTGTGCTTGGAGATCAGCCCGAGCAGCAGGTCGAAGGGGCCTTCGAAGACGTCCAGATGGACCTGGAAGCCGCCCGGCGCGCTCTCCCCGCTCCCCTGGTCCGTCTCCTGGCCGGTCGTCACGCCTGCCATTGTCCTCCACCGGCGCGAGCGCCGGCACCTACATCGTCATGGTCAGACGCGGGCGGGCCACCTGGCCAGCAGCTCACGGGCCAGCTCGCGGTAGGCGGTGGCGCCCATCGAGCCGGGGTCGAACTGGGTGATGGGCTCTCCCGCGAGGGTGGCGTCCGGGAACCGCACCGTACGGTTGATGACGGTGTGGAACACCTTGTCGCCGAAGCCCTGCATGATCGTCGAAAGGACCTCGCGGGCGTGCAGCGTCCGGGGGTCGTACATGGTGGCGAGCAGGCCGTCGATCTCCAGGCTCTTGTTGAGCCGCTCCTGGACCTTGCCGATCGACTCCATCAGCAGCGCCACGCCGCGCAGCGCGAAGAACTCGCACTCCAGCGGGATCATCACGCTGTGCGCGCAGGTCAGCGCGTTGACCGTCAGCAGGCCGAGCGACGGCTGGCAGTCGATCAGGCAGATGTCGTAGTGCGGCAGCAGGGGCTCCAGCGCCCGCTGCAGGGCGTACTCACGCGCGACCTCGTTTACGAGCCTGATCTCCGCGCCGGACAGGAAGATGTTGCTCGGCAGGAGTTGCATGCCGTCGACGGTGGTGTCGAGCAGTACGTCCTCGACGGTGACGTCGGGCTCCTCCATGATGAGGTCGTAGACCGTCGCCTCGAGCGGCCGGGGGTCGATGCCGAGCCCCACCGACAGCGCGCCCTGGGGGTCGAAGTCCACCAGCAGCACCCGCTGCCCCACCTCGGCGAGCGCGGCGCCCAGGTTGATGGTGGTCGTCGTCTTGCCGACGCCGCCCTTCTGGTTCACCATCGCGACGATCCGCGCGGGTCCGTGGGACTCCGGCGGTGTCGGATCGGGGAACACGGGGGTGGGACGGCCGGTAGGCCCGATCGCACCGCCTGGAGACCTCGCGGTCCACGTCGGCTCTGTGGTCGCAGTCACCTGTTGGTCCTCCCCTGACGGCCTCGAACCTGATCGAATCTAAAGGGTCGGCACGTATGCGGCAAGGCGGCGCGCCACGCGTCCGCGGATGCGTGCCTCAATGCAGGGCGCGGGGATGCGCCGCCGCGTAGACCTCGCGGAGCTTGTCGACCGTCACCAAGGTGTACACCTGCGTGGTGGTCACCGAGGCGTGGCCGAGCAACTCCTGGACAACCCTAACGTCGGCTCCGCCGTCGAGGAGGTGGGTTGCGAACGAATGTCGCAACATGTGCGGTGATACGCCGGACAGCCCGGCCCGTTCCGCCGCCAGCTGCAGCACCTCCCACGCGCCCTGCCGGGTCAGCCGCCCGCCCCGCGCGTTGAGGAACAGCGCGGAGGTGCCCCGGCCGTGCGCGGCGAGCCCGGGCCGCGCCCTGACCAGGTACGCGTCGAGCGCCTGGCGGGCGAATCGGCCGAGGGGCACGATCCTGCTCCGCCCGCCCTTGCCGCGCAGCCGCACCTGGTCGTGGTCCTGGCGGCTGTCGAGGCCGAGGTGACGGCCCCCGGCGTGGCCCGCGGGCACGTCGTCCACCGCCAGCCCCACCGCCTCGGAGATCCGGGCGCCGGTGGCGTACAGGACCTCCAGCAGCGCCCGGTTGCGCAGGGCGAGCGGGGCGTCCTCCGGCCCGCACGCGGCGATGAGCCGCTCCACCTCCGCCACGGTGATCGCCTTGGGGAGCCTGCGGAGCTGGCGCGGCGGGCGCACCTCGTGGGCCGGGTCGTGCCCGGCCACGCCCTCCCGCAGCGCGAAGCGGTGCAGGCCGCGTACGGCCGACACGGCGCGGGCGGCCGAACTGGCGACCAGCGCGGGGTGGTCGTCGTCGCCCTCCCGCAGCGCGGCGAGGAAGGCGACCACGTCCGCCTCGGCGACCTGCCCGAACGTCTCCAGCCCGCGCGCCCGGAGGTACTCGACGTATCGGCGCAGGTCCCGCCGGTAGGACGCGAGCGTGTTGGCAGACAGCCCCCGTTCCACCGCCAGATGGGCGAGGTAACTGGACAGCACCGCCTCGGGCTCGCTCAGGACGTCTCCTACGGACTCATGCCTCCGGCGCGCCGGCGGGACGAAGGCCCTTGAATCCGTCGGCGGAAGCAGCGTACGCCGCGAGGATACCGGCGACGGCGGGAGAATTGTGGATCATTCCGCTCAGCGCCTTCTCGACCGCCGTGACCAGGGGAATCCAGACCGCCGGCATGTCGGTCTCCTCGTGCTCGCGCACGTAGGTGTTCTCCTCGTCGGGGATCGGCTCCACGTTGCGGGCGAGGAAGATCCGGATCCGCTCGTCCGACATGCCGGGCGAGGTGGCGAGGTCGACCAGCGTGTGCCACGTGCGCGCCCGGTAGGCGGCCTCCTCGGCGAGCTCACGTGCCGCGCACTCCACCAGCGGCTCCCCCGGCACGTCCCGGATGCCGGCCGGGAGTTCCCACATCAGGCGCCGCATCGGGTGGCGGTACTGGCGGATCAGCAGCACCCGGTCCTCGTCGTCCAGCGCGACCACCGCGACCGAGCCGGGGTGGACGACGTAGTCGCGGTCGGCGACGACGCCGCCGGGCATCTCCACGGTGTCGGTGCGCACCGAGATGACCCGCCCGGCGAAGTGCCGGGTGGTGGCGACGACGTTCCAGGACTCCTCGACGTCCTCCACGTTCAGCGCGTCCACGGTCCCTGCGTTCTCCATGATCTCCGCGTCCTCGGCGTTCACTTGGCCCGTCCCGCCTTCGCCGCGTTCTCGCGCTCGCCCGCGTACTCGAGGGCGGCCTGGACCAGACCCGTGAACAGGGGATGCGATCGGGTCGGCCGGGAGCGGAACTCCGGGTGCGCCTGCGTGCCGATGAAGAACGGGTGCAGGTCGGTCGACAGCTCGGCGTACTCCACGAGGCGGCCGTCCGGCGACAGCCCGGAGAACACCATGCCGGCCTTCTCCAGCTGGTCGCGGTAGGAGTTGTTGACCTCGTAGCGGTGCCGGTGCCGCTCCTCCACCTTCGCCTTGCCGTACAGGCGCCGGGCGAGCGAGCCGTCCGTGAGCTTGGCCGGGTAGAGGCCGAGCCGCATCGTGCCGCCCATGTCGCGCTCGCCGGCGACCACGTCCTTCTGGTCGGCCATGGTCGAGATGACCGGGTCGGCGGTCTCGGCGTCGAACTCGGTGCTGTCGGCGTCCTCGATCCCGGCCAGGTGGCGGGCCGCGTCGATGACCATGCACTGCATGCCGAGGCAGATGCCGAGCAGCGGGACGCGCCGTTCGCGGGCGTGCCGGATGGCGCCGACCTTGCCCTCGATGCCGCGCACCCCGAAACCGCCGGGGACCAGCACGCCGTCGACGCCGTCCAGCTCGCGGGCCGCGCCTTCGGGCGTCTCGCAGTCGTCGCTCTTGACCCAGCGGATGTTGACCCGCGCGTCGTTGGCGAAGCCGCCCGCGCGCAGCGCCTCGGTCACCGACAGGTACGCGTCGGGCAGGTCGATGTACTTGCCGACCAGCGCGATCGTGACCTCCTTGGCGGGCCGGTGGACCCGGCGCAGGAGCTGGTCCCACTCGGTCCAGTTCACGTCGCGGAACGGCAGGCCGAGCCGGCGCACCACGTACGCGTCGAGCCCCTCGGTGTGCAGCACCTTCGGGATGTCGTAGATCGACGCGGCGTCGACGGCCGAGACCACCGCGTCCTCGTCCACGTCGCACATCAGGCTGATCTTGCGCTTGAGCGAGGAGGTGATCGGGCGGTCGGACCGGCAGACGATCGCGTCGGGCTGGATGCCGATGCTGCGCAGCGCGGCGACCGAGTGCTGCGTGGGCTTGGTCTTCAGCTCCCCGCTCGGGCCGATGTACGGCAGCAGGGAGACGTGCAGGAAGAAGACGTTGTCGCGGCCGACCTCGTGGCGGACCTGCCGGACGGCCTCCAGGAACGGCAGCGACTCGATGTCGCCGACCGTGCCGCCCACCTCGGTGATGACCACGTCCACGTCCGGGCCCGCCATGCCCCGGATGCGGTCCTTGATCTCGTTGGTGATGTGCGGGATCACCTGCACGGTGTCGCCCAGGTACTCCCCGCGCCGCTCCTTGGCGATGACGTTGGAGTACACCTGGCCGGTGGTGACGTTGGCGGAGCCGTGCAGCTCCGTGTCGAGGAACCGCTCGTAGTGGCCGACGTCGAGGTCGGTCTCGGCGCCGTCGTCCGTCACGAACACCTCGCCGTGCTGGAAGGGGTTCATCGTGCCGGGGTCGACGTTCAGGTAGGGGTCGAGCTTCTGCATCGTGACGCGGAGACCGCGTAGCTTGAGGAGGCGCCCGAGGCTGGAGGCCGTGAGCCCCTTGCCGAGACTGGAGGCGACGCCGCCGGTGACGAACAGATGCTTGGTTTGTGCGGCGCTGCGCAAGGAACACTCCCGTGGTCGTTTGTAGAACCGGCGCTCCGGATGGACGCCGCCTGCCCACGGGCTCTCAGAATATCAAACGCTGGGCAACATTGGGCTTGTCACGTGCACTAATCCGCAATAGCGGGACAAGACGACCAAGCGGTAACTTGTCGCGTTATGTCGTTCGTGAAGCGCGCCGTCGGCCGCATGGTCCACCACTGGTGGCCCTACGTGCGGGAGGCGGCGGCGGTGACCCCCGCCGCCACCGGCGCATACCGGTTCCGCAGCCTCGGCGAGGGAGTGTGCATCTCGTTCCCCCAGGGCGCGATCTTCGGTGAGCAGTGGATCGAGATCGGACCGCACACGCTGGTCGGGGAGCGGGTCTCGATCTCCGCCGGGATGGGGCCCGGCGTGGACCTGGGCCCCGACTCGATCGTCCGGATCGGCGGAGGCTGCTCGATCGGCCGGGGCAGCCACATCGTGGGCCACCAGTCGATCGACATCGGCGACGACGTGTTCACGGGCCCCTACGTCTACATCACCGACCAGAACCACGTGTACGACGACCCCGAGACGCCCATCGGCCGCCAGTGGCCGCGTAACAGGCCGGTCTCGATCGGCTCGGGGTCCTGGATCGGCACGGGGGCGATCATCCTGCCCGGGACCCGGATCGGCCGACAGTCGGTGGTCGCGGGCGGCGCGGTCGTACGCGGCGAGTTCCCGGACCACTCGGTGATCGCCGGCGTGCCCGCCAAGGTCGTCCGCCGCCACTCCCCCGGCCTCGGCTGGCACAGCCCCTCCGCCATCGCCCGCACCCCGCTCTCCCCGCCGCATCCAGCAGGCAGACCCGCCCCACTGTCCTGACCCACCCCTCCACGGCCGCGATCCGCACGGCCCACCACCCCCCGCGGCGAGTACGAGCGCCCAGCGGCCGACGTACGCGCACCCTCGCCCATGACCGGATCGGACGACGGCGGTCCCCGTCCACGGAACCACTCGCCTGCGGTTACGGCTCGTGGCAGGATGATGATGTCGAGTGATCACCCCAGGGAGAGGAGGCCTTGGATGACCGCGGCTTTCCCCGAGTGGTTCTATCCCGGTCCGCCCGGCGGGTGGACCGCTGACATGCTCGACCGTCTGCCCCCTGACGCGCCTCCCCACATCGAGCTGATCGATGGGTCCCTCATCATGATGTCCCCCCAGACGGCCTTCCACATGTTCACGCTCAGGCTGCTTGAGCGGGAGCTCACCCCACCGCAGGACTTGTGCGTCGTCCGCGAGATGAGCGTCACCCTGGGCCTGCGCCAGCGACCCGAACCCGACCTCATGGTCGTGAAGCGCAGCGCGCTCCCCGATCTCAGGACAACGTCCTTCAAGCCCGAGGACGTTCATCTCGTCGTCGAGGTGGTGTCGCCCGAGTCGGCGGAGAGGGACCGGCTGACGAAGCCGATCAAGTACTCGAACGCCGGCATCAGATACCTCTGGCGGGTGGAGCAGGAGGACCAGCACGCCGTCGCGTACACGTTCGAGCTGGAGCCGAGCGTCAAGGCGTACGTGCCGACGGGGATCCACCGCAAGCGCCTCGTCACGTACGCCGGGTTCGACGTGGACATCGACCTGGACCTGAGCCAGTTCATGGGCTGACACCTGCCCTCCGGCCGGTTCGCGTCCGGCCCGGGCCGGCGCCTGTCGGAGCGGGGCCCGGACAGAATCCGGGCGCAGCACGGGTCAGACAGGCGGCACGGGTCAGACAGGCGGGGACGCCGCCCGGGCGCGGCGCGCCTCCTTGAACCTTCGTACGCGGCGCAGCACCCGCCAGGCGACGAACGCCAGCACGGCCAGCGCCACCACGACGAGCACCGGCAAGAAGATCGCGATCAGGCTCATCCCGAGCGAGCCGACGTCCTCGACCGTGCTCACCACCGGCGCGCCGACGCCGGCCGTGGTGGCGTTGACCACCGGCCGGGCCCCGGCCTTCAGCAGATGTACGGCGAGGGCCACCGCGATGCCCAGGATCCAGCCCACCGCCGGGTGATCGGCCATCCAGGCCGAGTCGTCGAGCTTCGCCGCCGCGGCCGTGGCGCTGAAGACCACCCCGCCGGACGCCGGCCGCACCGCCGTCTGGATCATGTCGTTGACGTGGTCGACCACCGGCACCTTGTCGAGGACGAACTCGGCGACCAGCAGCACCGCGATGATCGCGAGGACCCAGGTGTCGGACAGCCAGGCGTACTCGTGCGGCAGCCGCACCGCGTCGGTCACGCGCGCCAGCACGCCGACGAGCAGCAACGGGATGTACGCGTTGAGCCCGGCCGCGGTCGACAGCCCGAGCCCGGTGAGCGCCGCGAACATGAGCCACCTCCTCGATGCGACGGGAAACTCCCGCCTTCCCCTCAACGGACGACCCCGGCTCCATGTCCCCGGCGGTTCGCTCCTGCCTACGCCTTCGCGACCCCATCCGCCTCACTTGCCGACGGTTGGCCAGAAAAACATCACTATTTCGGTGATTTCCGGATGGTCCTGATCGATGGAACGTGACAACACGCCCGCACCGACGCCCTTCCCTCACAGAGCGGGCCTCCGCCGAGGGCCGGCCCCGGCTTCCTCGTATCGGCCGTGACCCGTGTCCCCACTCCTGAGTCCCTCGTCTCGACCACCCCGGAGGTTCCCCGTGATCACTTCGCTGAGGCGCGCCGTGGCGCCGATCCTGACGGCGGCGGCGGTGCTGGTCTCCGCGCCGCTCCCCGCCGGCACCCTGACCGACACCCGTGCCGCGGCACGGGCGGGCGTCCAGGACCGCATCGACGCCGCGCTGCACCAGTGGATGACCGCCAACGGCGTCAGCAACGCCGGGCTCGCCGTGATGCGCGACAACGCCCTCGTCGGCTCCTACGGCTACAACGAGATATCGGCGGAGAAACCCGTCAACGTGGCCTCGCTGTCGAAGCCGATCACCGCCGTGTGCCTCATGTCGCTCATCGACAACGGGCGGCTCCGGTTCGACACGCGGCTCGCGGCCATGCCGCGGAGTTTCCGGCTGCGTCTGGGGTACCGGGCGAGCCGGACGGCGCGCAACATCACCATCGAGCAGCTTCTCCGGCACACCAGCGGGATCACCTACGACCCCACACAGAGCGGGCTGGTCGGCGTCAGGAACGCCTCGTACTCCGACGTGACCCTCGTGCGCCGCGCCCTGTCTCGGCCGATCAGCGCCAAGCACGACGAGGTCTACAACAACATCAACTACGCGATCCTCGGTCTCGTCATCCAGAGTGTCACCGGGCAGCCGTACGAGAGCTACCGCCGCCGGATGGCGCTGGCGCCGCGTGGCGCGACCGGCAGGATCGGTCCCGGCACCCGCGCCATGAAGGCGTTCGGCGGCTGGGAGATCTCGGCGGTCGACTACGCGATGTTCGCCCGCGCCTTCGACCCGCGCGCCCGGCTGCTCAGCCCCGCGGCGCACCGCTTCATCGACGCCTCCGCCGTCAGCGGCAGGCCGGCCGCGTCGCTGGGTGTGTTCGTGGTGCCCACGGCGCACGGCCGCAACGTGTTCCACCACGGGAACTGGCAGTCCAGGGCGACCCGGCCGACCGCCTTCAGCGCCTTCTTCGCGATGTGGGACAACGGCATATCGGTGGTGGTGACCTACGACCGCAACCTGACGGACGCCGCCCGCGTCGCGCTGGACAACGCGCTGCGCCAGGCCGCCTACAGCTGAGGCTCACCCCACGGCCGCGTGCAGGCCCGGACCCGGCCGCGGACCGGCGTCACGTGACGCCGGTCCGCACCGGAAGGGCCGGGGCCGTGGGGTGAACGCCGGGGGGGGGCGTTACTTCACGCCGGCCTCGCGCATGTCGCGGACCTCCCGCTTGAGCTCCTTGATCTCGTCGCGCAGCCGGGCGGCCACCTCGAACTGCAGGTCGGCGGCGGCGGTGTGCATCTGCTCGGTGAGCGACTCGATCAGCGACTCCAGCTGGGCGCGGGGCATCTCGCCCGCGATCGCCTTCGCGTGCTGGCCCGCGCCGCGGGACGCGACCCCCGGCACCGGCGCCTTGCCGCGTGACTGCTGACGCCCGGCGCCGCCGAGAAGCTGGGCGGTGTCGGCGTCCTCGCGGACCAGGCTGTCGAGGATGTCGGCGATCTTCTTGCGCAGCGGCTGCGGGTCGATGCCGTTGGCCTCGTTGTAGGCGACCTGCTTGGCCCGGCGCCGGTTGGTCTCCTCGATCGCCCGCTCCATGCTGGGGGTGACCTTGTCGGCGTACATGTGGACCTGGCCGGACACGTTTCGCGCCGCGCGGCCGATGGTCTGGATCAGCGAGGTCTCCGAGCGCAGGAAACCCTCCTTGTCGGCGTCGAGGATCGACACCAGCGACACCTCGGGCAGGTCGAGGCCCTCACGCAGCAGGTTGATGCCGACGAGCACGTCGAACTCGCCCATCCGCAGCTCGCGCAGCAGCTCGATACGGCGCAGCGTGTCGACCTCGCTGTGCAGGTAGCGGACCCGGATGCCGTTCTCGAGCAGGTAGTCGGTCAGGTCCTCGGCCATCTTCTTGGTGAGGGTGGTGACCAGGACCCGCTCGTCCCGCTCCGCCCGGGCCCGGATCTCCTCCATGAGATCGTCGATCTGGCCCTTGGTCGGCTTGATGACCACTTCGGGGTCCACCAGGCCGGTCGGGCGGATGACCTGCTCGACCACGTCGCCCTTGCTGCGGCCCAGCTCGTACGGCCCCGGGGTGGCGGACAGGTAGACGGTCTGGCCGATGCGCTCCAGGAACTCCTCCCACTTCAGCGGGCGGTTGTCCATGGCCGACGGCAGGCGGAACCCGTGGTCGACGAGGGTCCGCTTGCGCGAGGCGTCTCCCTCGTACATGGCGCCGATCTGCGGGACGGTCTGGTGTGACTCGTCCAGCACGAGCAGGAAGTCGTCGGGGAAGAAGTCGAGCAGCGTGTGCGGCGCCGTCCCGGGCCCACGCCCGTCGATGTGCCGGGAGTAGTTCTCGATGCCGGCGCAGGTGCCGACCTGGCGCATCATCTCGATGTCGTAGGTGGTGCGCATGCGCAGCCGCTGGGCCTCCAGCAGCTTGCCCTGCCGTTCCAGCTCGGCCAGCCGCTCGGAGAGCTCGGCCTCGATGCCGCCGATGGCCCGCTCCATCCGCTCGGGGCCGGCCACGTAGTGCGACGCGGGGAAGATGTGCAGCTCTTCGTCCTCGGCGACGACCTCGCCCGTCAGCGGGTGGAGCGTCGCGAGCTTCTCGATCTCGTCGCCGAACATCTCGATGCGGACGGCCAGCTCCTGGTAGACCGGGATGACCTCGACCGTGTCGCCGCGCACCCGGAACGTCCCACGGGTGAAGGCGAGGTCGTTGCGGGCGTACTGCATGTCGACGAGCTTGCGCAGCAGCTGGTCGCGGTCCATCTGCTGGCCGACCTTGAGCTTGACCATCCGGTCGACGTACTCCTGCGGGGTGCCCAGGCCGTAGATGCAGGAGACCGAGGCGACCACCACGACGTCGCGCCGGGACACCAGCGACCAGGTGGCCGAGTGACGCAGCCGCTCGACCTCCTCGTTGATCGAGGAGTCCTTCTCGATGTAGGTGTCGCTCTGCGGGACGTACGCCTCGGGCTGGTAGTAGTCGTAGTACGACACGAAGTATTCGACCGCGTTGTTCGGCAGCATCTCGCGCAGCTCGTTGGCGAACTGGGCGGCGAGCGTCTTGTTCGGCTGCATGACCAGCGTCGGCCGCTGGACCCGCTCGATGAGCCACGCGACCGTGGCCGTCTTGCCGGTGCCGGTCGCGCCGAGCAGGACCGTGTCCTTCTCTCCGGCGTCGACCCGGCGCTCCAGCTCCGCGATCGCCGTGGGCTGGTCGCCGGACGGCGTCATGTCGGTGACGACCTGGAAGGGCGCGACCCTGCGCTTCAGGTCCATCATGGATGTCATCGCCGCTCAGCTCCTCGCTCGCCCCGCCCGCCGGGCGGGAACCGGGGACGCGCCCGGCCCGCCGCCGTTCACACTCCATAACCTACGCGCGGCCACCGACATTTCCGGTCCCCTCCGCACGCCGGGGTCCCGCCCACGGCCTGGCGCGAGGGGCAGCCGCACGTCACCCCGCCGCACCTTTGCCGGGGCATGACGCTCTCGTTACGATGCCAGCCGGGGATCACGGGATGCCGGCAAGCACGGGATGGCGGGGCGGACCTATGGCGGGGTTGCGAGATGCCGTGGGCCAGGCCGCCGCGTGGGCCGGCAAGAACGTCGACGGCGCCATCGCCCTGGTGCTGGCCGTGGTGGTGGGCGTGCTCGGCGTGCTGCCCGACGACGTCCTGTCCGACAAGGTCAAGTCGCAGCTCGTCAGCGGCACCACGCTGGTCGTCCTGGCCCTGGTGGCGACCGCGCTGCTGCGTGACCGCGCCCGGCAGGAGCCGGTCGAGGAGGCCATGCACGCCACCTCCGGCGTCCTGGCGCGGCTGCCCGAGCGTCTCGGCCGCCTCGACCAGCTGGAGGAGCTGGTCGCGGGCACCCGCAGGGCGCTGGAGGACATGGCGGTCATCCGCATCCTCGGCAGCCGGCACGAGATCGCCCAGGCGCACGCCGACGCGCGGCGGGGCACCGACCACTGGACGTTCAAGGGCGGCACCGGCACCTACATGCGTGCCGTCACGCTCCCCGAGTGCGTGGCCGCCGCGCGGCGCGACCGACGGCACCTCACGATCCGGATGGAGATCATCGACCCCACCGACGAGGCGGTGTGCGAGAGCTACGCGCACTACCGAAGGTCGCTGTCGGATCGCCCGGACGGCACGGGCGAGATGTGGACGACCGAACGCGCCAGGAAGGAGTCGTACGCGAGCGTCCTGGCCGCGTTCTGGTACCGCCAGCGGTACGGCCTGCTCGACATCGCGGTCGGGCTGTCCCCGGTCATGACGACCTTCCGCTGGGACATGTCGGACCACGCCCTCATCATGACCTCCGAGGACCCCAACCGGGCGATCATCGCCTACAGCGGTTCGTTCTTCTACGGAAGCTGCGGCGCCGAGCTGCGCACCAGCTTCGAGCAGGCCCGCCGCCTGCCGATCGACCGCTACCGGTCGGTGCAGCTGAGCGACGAGCCGACGGTCGAGGAGGTACGCCGGCTGTTCGACGGCGTCGAGCTGTCCCTGCCCAAGTCGTTCACCGACCGGGACGTGGTCGACGTCACCCGCAAGGCCCTGCGCGCCAAGGACCCGTACGCGCCGTGAGCCGCCGGCCATGAGATATCGGGAGGTGCTCGGCGTGCTGACGGGCGGGAACGCCCGCGAGTGGGCGCTCGGCGTGCTCACCGAGATCGCGGCGGGCGGCACCCCGGTCCTCGGCGTGCGGCATCCGCTCGGGTTCCTCTGCCTGCCCGTGGAACGCGACGGCGGCATCGGGGTGTGCGTGCACATCTGGACCTCCGCCGCGCGGCCCGCGCGCAGCACCACCTCGCAGATCCACTGCCACAGCTGGGACCTGATCAGCCACGTCCTGTACGGCCAGGTGCGCAACGTCCACGCCGCGCTGACCGACACGGCCGAGTCCCCCACCCACCGTGTGTTCGAGGTGGTCAGCACCCCTGAGGGCGACGTCCTGCGGCCCACCGGCAGGACGGTCAGGTACGCCCCCGGGCGCGCCGATCTCTTCGGCGCGGGAGACACCTATACTCTCGTCGCGGGCGCCTTCCACAGCAGCGTCATCCCCGAGGACGGCGAGGCCGCCACGGTGGCCCTCGGCCGCGTCAGGCCGGAACGGGGAGACCTGTCGCTCGGCCCGCTCGCCACGCCCCTCCACCACGTCAGGCGGGAACGCCTCGACGCCGCCGAGACCGCACGTGCCGCCGAGCTGGCCAGGAGAAGCCTGTGGACCTCGAACACGCAAGGCGGATAGCCGTGGAGGCCGCCCTGGCCGCCGGGTCGATGCTCAGGGAGAGCGTGCCGGGCGCGGCCGTCGCCCGGCCGAAGGGCGCGTCGGGCGACGTCGTGACCGACCTCGACCTGGCCGCCGAGAAGCTGATCATCGAACGCGTCCGGGCGGCGTTCCCGGCCCACCGCATCGTGGCCGAGGAGTCGGGGGTTCACGCCGGATCCGATCCCGGCCCGCCCGCGGGCCGCCCCGGGGACGACCCGGCGGGCGGGGGGTGGACCTGGCTGGTCGATCCCCTCGACGGCACCAACAACGTGGCGATCGGCCTCCCGGCGTACGTCGTGGGCCTGGCGCTGTGCGCGGGCTCCCGCCCGGTGGTGGGCGTCGTCCACGAACCGGTGTCCGGCCACACCTGGTCGGCCGTACGCGATGCGGGGGCGTCCGGGCCCGCAGGGCGGCTGACCGGGCCGCCACAGCGGGCCCTCCCGCACGGCCCGGTGCTGGGCTGGACGCAGGGCCACGGGGTCTCCCGGCGCGACCGGGCGGCGCGGTCGCTGAGGATGACGATGGAGGTCCGCGCCCGGCGGGTGCTCCAGCTGTGGGCGCCGCTGCTGTGCTGGGCGATGCTCGCCCGCGGCGACATCGACGGCATGATCGGCTATCACGCCGAGGGTCTCGACCTGCCCGCCGGTGCGCTGATCGCGCGGGAGGCCGGGGTGGAGATCCGGGGGTTCGACGGAAGGCCCTTCGAGGCGTCCGCCGAGGGACCGCCCGAGGACCGCAGCTTCGTCGCCGCGCCGCCCGCCCTGGTCGGCGACCTCCTCGACCTGGTCGCCGAGGCCCGCCGCCTCGCTCCCGCCCTCCCCCCGGTCTAGTCGTCCAGGCCGCGGGCGGCGAGCGCCTCGCCCAGGGCGTCGGCGTGCCGCAGGGCGCCCACCACGAGCGGGACGGCGAAGGCGCGCGGGCTCCGTTCGACGCCTCTGGCGCGCTGGGCCTCCCTGACCCGGGTGGCCAGTTCCGCGACGACCGGCACGCTGCGCAGCGTGAGAGACAGCAGCAGCGACAGGCGGAACGGGTCGAGCCCGGCGAACCTCGCGGGGGCGAGGCACCGCTCCAGGAAGGCCATGAGATCGCTGGTGCGCGTCGTGAGGGTGACCAGCCCGGCGAGGGCGATCGCGAGTACGACGCGGAGCGTGGACGACACCGCGCCGGACAGGTCCGCGACCACCAGTTGCATCCCGAACAGGACCAGGGCGAACCAGCGGACCGGCCGCACCTGCGCCCAGGCCGCCGCCGCGCCCACGCCCGACACTGCGTACAGGGCCGCCACGACGACGACGGCGGCCGCCAGCGCGGCGGTCGGGCGCAGCAGCAGGAGCACCGTGCAGCACACGGCGAGCCCGGCGAGCTTGACGCCCGCGGGCAGCCGGTGCAGGGGCGAGCCGCCCGGCACGTAGGCGCCGGTGAGGCCCTTCACGCCATCATCTTCCGGTAGTGGCCGATCGCGGTCGCGGGATCGGCGTCGGCGACGACGCGGCCCTGGTCCACCACGAGCACGCGGTCGAAGTCCTCCAGCAGCGCGAGGTCGTGGGTGACCACCACCACCTGCTGGGGCAGGGTCCGCAGCACGCCCGCGACCTGCCGGGAGTGCCGCAGGTCGAGCAGGGTGGTGGGCTCGTCCATGACGAGGATCTCCGGTTCGAGCACCAGGACCGAGCAGAGGGCGAGCAACTGCTTCTGCCCGCCGGACAGGTGGTGGGCGGGGTGGTCGGCGTGGTCCGCGAGGCCGTACCTCTCCAGCGTCTCCCGCACCCGGCGCTCGGTCTCCTCGCGCGGCAGGCCCTTGCGCCGCAGCGAGAAGGCGACGTCCTCGGCCACCGTCGGCATCACGATCTGCGCGTCGGGGTCGGTGAACAGGAACCCGACGCCGCGCCTGATCCGGGCCGCGTGGCGGCGCGTGTCGAGCCCGGACACCGTGACGGTGCCCGACGACGGCAGCACCAGGCCGTTGAGCAGGCGGGCGAGCGTGCTCTTGCCCGAGCCGTTGGCCCCGATCACCCCCACCCGGCGCTCGGTCAGCGTGGCCGTGACGCCGCGCAGCACCTCCCGCTGCCCGAGCCGCACATGGACGTCCGTCAGCCGGATCACTCAGACCACCTCGAACAGGGCGGCGATCCCCAGACCGCCGCCGACCGCGACCGCCGCCAGGCCCAGCGTGCCCGGCGGCGCTCCCTCCCCGAGGAGCCGGCCGAACAGCCGGGTCACCACGACGGCGCCGGTCGCGCCCCAGGGATGGCCGAGGGCGAGCGCGCCGCCGTCGGCGCAGACCCGGTCCGCGTCCGCGCCGAGCGGGTCGAGACCGAGCGCGTCGGTGACGGTGAGCACCTGCGCCGCGAACGCTTCCACGATCTCCACCGCCGCCACCCGCGCCAGGTCCGTCCCGGTCCGCTCCAGCACCCGCCGTACGGCGGGCACCGGCCCCCATCCGGGCAGCGCGGGGTCGCAGCCGGTCACGGTCCCGGCCAGCAGGCGCAGGCCGGGCAGGCCGGCCGCCGCGCGCAGCCGCTCCGGCACGACGGCCACGGCCGCGGCGCCGTCGCTCACCGGGGAGGAGTTGCCGGCCGTCACCGTGCCGCCCGGCACGAACGCGGCGGGCAGCCGGGCCAGCGACGCGGGCCGCAGGACGCGCGGCCGCTGGTCGTCGGTCCGGCCGCCGATCGGGACGACCTCCCGCGCGAACCGGCCCGCCGCGCGGGCGGCCAGCGCCCGCTCGTGGCTCCGGCGGGCGTAGGCGTCCTGGCGCTCCCTGGTCACGCCGTACGCGGCCGCGAGCGCCTCCGCCGCCGGGCCCATGTCGGGGTCCGGGTGGCCCTCCGGGGCGAACGGCGCCCGTTCGTACGGCACGCCCGGCTCGCCCTCCCGCCTGCGGACCCGCAGCGGCGCGGTCGAGGCGCTCTCGGCCCCGCCGGCGACGACGAGGGCGGCCTCCCCGCACCGCACGGCCTGGGCCGCCAGCAGGATCGCGGCGAGCCCGCTGCCGCACTGCCGGTCGACGGTGACGCCCGGCACCTCCGGCCCCAGCCCGGCGGCCAGCGCGCAGACCCGCGCCAGGTTGCCGCCGGGGCCCGTGCAGTTGCCCAGCACCACGTCGTCCACCGGAACGCCGAGAGGCGCGGCGTCGCGGACCACCGCCTCCAGGACGGGGGCGGCGAGCCGGTGGACCGGCACGGTCGCGAAGGCATGACCGGCGGTGCCGATGGGGGTACGGCGGGCCGCCACGATCACCGGCTGGTCGTCCATCTCAGCCGAGCCGCCAGATCTCCGCGTCGCCGATCACCGCGCCGCTTCCCAGACCATCGCTCTCGGGGCCACCGCTCTCGGGGCCTCGGCTCGCGGAGCCGCTCTCCAGGTCGCCGGTGAAACGGGCGGCGAGGTGGGCGGCGAGCAGGCCGCGGGCCGGCTTCCCGGCGGGCGTGCGGGGCAGGGACCCGGTGGCGTACCAGCGCCGGGGGCGCTGCGCCGGGTCGAGTTCGGCGCGCGCCACCTCCTCCAGAGCCGCCCGGGAAAGTCCGCCGGTCCGCACGACGGCCCCGACGGCGCCCTCTACGGCGCCTTCGACGACGGCGGTGACGACCGCGCCGAGGTACGGGTGCGGCGTGCCGACCACGACCACGTCGTTCACTCCCGGCACCTTCCTGAGCACCTCCTCGACGTCCTCGGGCACCACCGTGGCGCCGCCGGTCTGGATCGCGCCGTCGCCGCGGCCGCGCAGCCGCAGGACGCCGCCCGGCCGGTACGGCTCGGCGAGGTCGCCGACCGTCGTCCAGCCGTCGCCGTCCCGGCGGAGGGGGCCCGCGGCGCCTGCCAGGTAGCCCTCGCACAGCCAGGGGGAACGCACCCACACCTCGCCCAGGGAGTGCCCGGGCTCCGGCCTGACGTCGATCTCGACGCCGGGGAACGGCCGCAGCCCGCTGCCGTCGGCGTCCACGGCGACGAACGACAGCTCGGTCGCGCCGTAATAGGACACCACACGCACTCCGGCCTCCGCCGCCCGGGTCCGGGCGGCGGGGTCCAGGGCGGCCCCGCCGACCACGGCCGTGCGCAGCGGGCCGCCGGCCGCCTCCAGCGCGTCCAGCACGGCCGGCAGCCGGTGGGGCACCACGTGGACGGCGGTCGCCCGGCGCAACTGCCCGGCCAGAGCCGCGGGAGACCACCGGCCGGGCACCACGGCGGTGGCGCCCGACGCCAGGGTGTGCGCCGCCGCGAAGCCGTACAGGGAGGAGACCAGTGGGCCGGGGATCAGCACGACGTCGTCCGGGCCGATCCCGGTCAGCTCGTCCAGGTGGGGGAACGACCCGGTCCAGGAGGCGCGGGTGCGCACCAGAGCGCGCGGCCTTCCGGTGCTGCCGGAGCTGAAACAGGCCCAGGTCAGGTCGTCCGAGGCCGGATCGTGCCGTACGGGCGGGCCGTCCGCACCGGGCAGCGGGGCGTCGAATCGGGCGGTGACGGGCACCGCCGCCGTGACCTGCTCGCGCCGCTCCTCGCTCCACGTGTGGTCGCAGAGCAGCGGCGTGACCCCCGCGAGGTCGCAGGCGAGCACGGCGACGAGCAGGGCCACCGGGTCGGCCTGACCGGCCGCGACCAGCGCGCCGCGCCCGGCCCCCCGGTCGCGCAGGTGACGCGCGGCCCGTCCGGCGCGGCCGGCGAGCTCGGCGTAGGTCAGGTCGCCCCCGGGGCCGGACACCGCGACGTGGTGCGGACGGCCGGCGGCGTGGCGCAGGACCTGGTCGGCTACCGGCACGGGTGGATCACCGTCCCCCGGCCCGCAGCCGCTCGCGGTGCACCGCCGGGACGGCGTCCGGGTAGGCCCGCTGGGTGCCCCGCGCCACGACCGCCGCCAGCACCGCCTTGATCAGGTCGCCGGGCAGGAACGCGGTGCTGAGCAGGGCGGTCTTGCCCAGGGAGAGACCGGTGACCAGCGCCTGCACGGGGATGCCGCACAGGTAGACCACGCCGACGCCGCCCGCCAGGCAGGCGGCGAGTATCCGCATCGTGCCCGGGGCGCGGCCGCCGCGCTCGACGATCCAGCCGGTCAGGGCCGCCCCGGGAAGCCAGCCGACCAGGAAGCCGGCCGAGGGGCCGGCGAAGACGCCGAGGCCGCCGCGTCCGCCGGCGAGCAGCGGGAGCCCCGCGGCGACCAGCACGAGCAGGACCGCGACGGCGAGGGCGGACCGCCAGGTGCCGAGGATCGCCCCGGCGAGCATGACGCCGAGCGTCTGCAACGTGATCGGCACCACGTCGCCGAAGACGTTCAGCGTGCCCGGCAGGCCGAGCACGGCGATCAGCGCGGCGAAGACGCTGACCCTGGCGATGTCTCCGGCGGGGAGACGCCGCCGCGAAGGGCGCTGTTCATCTGTCACGGGACGATCCCATACCAGGACCACCCGTATGACCCATGAGGATTTCCACAACTTTTTCCCGTGTCGTTCTCAGCGATGTCCATAGCCGCGGCGTTCCACGCGTACGCCGCCTGGCCGGGACCGCGTGGCGGGGCGCTCAGCCGGTGAGGACCAGGACGGTCACCGTCGCGGCGAGGCCGGTCACGGCGAGGCCCGCGCCGGTGACGACGAACTTGGCCAGCGGCACCCGCACGTTTCCCCGGCGGCACCACTCGAACCACAGCAGGGTCGCGAGCGACCCCCACGGCGTGATCACCGGGCCGAGGTTGGTGCCCGCGAGAAGCGACAGCAACTGCGTGTGGTTGGCCGCGGGGATGACCTGCTCGCCCGCGACGTACGCCGGGAGGTTGTTGACGACGTTGGACAGCGCGGCCCCGGCGGCGGCCGCGCGGTAGGCGCCGTCTCCGTCGCCGCCCACGCCGACGAGCGCGCGCATCACGTCCGCCAGGCCGAGACGGCTGAGCGTCGGGACCACGAGGAACAGGCCGGTGACGAAGACCAGCAGCCGCCAGGGGATCAGGCTCCACACGAGCTTCGCCCGGTCGCGCCAGGCGAAGGCGGCGACCACCGCGACCGCCGCGACGAGGGCCGCGACGCCGATCTCGACGCCCGCCAGGATCGCGGCGATGAACAGCAGGCAGGCCACCCCCGAGACGCCGAACAGCACCCGGTCGGGCACCGGGACCGGCGGCGGCGGCTCGTACCGGTCCTCGCCCCGCTCGCCGCGCCGCCAGAAGAACACCCAGAGGAAGGCCATCGTGACCGCGATCGAGACGAGCTGGGGCGCCCACATGCGCGCGGCGAACTCCTGCGTGGTCAGCGCGACGCGGTTCATGGCGAGCAGGTTGGTGAGGTTGGAGACCGGCAGCAGCAGGCTCGCGGTGTTGGCCAGCCACACCGTGGTCATCACCATCGGCAGCGGGGCGATCTTCGCGCGGGGCGCCAGGGCCAGCATGACCGGCGTCAGCAGGACGGCCGTCGTGTCCAGGTTCAGAAATATCGTGACCAGAGAGGCGAACGCCGCGCACAGCAGGAAGAGGCTCGCGTAGCTGCCCCGGCCGACGATCGCGATACGGGTCGCGATCACGTCGAAGACCCGCGCCTCCTTGGTCAGCTCGGCGAGCACGATGACCGCGCCGAGGAACAGCAGCAGGGGCGCGATGCGCCCGACGCTCTCCCTGGCCGTCTCGGCCGGCAGCAGGCCGGTGGCCACGAACACCAGGCCCGCCGCGAGCAGCCCGAACCTGATCCAGTCGAGAACGCTCAGCCGCCGCAGCCCACTCGCCACGCGGACACCCTATCCCCCGGGGGCGAGATGATCGAACCCCTCCAAACCGTCGGTGACAGCGGGAATACTGGGCCCCATGACGCGCGTCGATGGGGGCTGCCGATGGGCGATTGCGGCGATCAGGGCATGAGCCGGCGAATCACCAGGCAACGGGCGGTACGCAGGCCCGGGCCGCCGGTTGAGGGGGCGGCATGAGCGGGCCCGGGGACGCCAGAACGGAGATCTTCGTCAGCTACTCCCCCGCCGACGAGCGGTGGGCGACGTGGATCGCCTGGCAGCTCGAAGCCGCCGGCTACCGCACGATGCTCCAGGCGTGGGACTTCGTGCCCGGCACCAACTTCATCGACTTCATGGACCGCGGCGTCAGCGAGGCCGACCTGGTCGTCGCCGTGCTCACCCGCAACTATCTGGGGTCTCGGTACGGCAGGCTGGAGTGGCAGGCGGCGCTGCGCGCCGATCCGGACAACCCGTCCAACAAGCTCGTGACGGTCCGGCTGGAGGACTGCCCGCTCGACGGGCTGCTCTCCACGATCACCTGGGTCGACCTCCTCGGCGTGACCGACCCCGGCGAGGCGCGGCGGCTGTTGCTCACCCGGATCAGGCAGGCCCTGGCCGGACGGGCGAAACCGGACGAGGCGCCCCGGTTCCCGGCCGGGTCCGCCGACGGCTCACCGGGTCCGCACGGCTCGCACGGCCCGCGTGCCCTCCGGCCGCCCGCCGACCCCCCGCCGGCCGTTCGGATCCCCCGGGCGCGGCGGTCCCCGGCCGCCGAGCCGGCCTTCCCGACGGCCGAGCGCGCGGGCGGCGCGTCGTCGGTCACCGTGCTGCACGTCGCCGGGCCGCGCTTCGGGCGCGGGCTGGCGGAGGCGGACGAGCCGCTCGACGCGGGCGAGTTGCAGGCGAGCGTGTGGGCCGACCTGACCCGCCTCGCCGACGCCGGGGTGCCCCGGCCCGATCTGCTCGTGGTGACCGGCGACCTCACCGAGTCGGGCAGCATCCGCGAGTGCGAGCAGGCCCTGGCGTTCCTCACCGGGCTGCGCGTGCTGCTCGGGCTCGAACCCGGACGACTGGCCGTCGTCCCCGGGCCGCGCGACGTCACGAAGGCCGCCTGCCGGGCCTACTTCGCCACCTGCGAGGCCGACGACGTGCGCCCGCAGCCGCCCTACTGGCCGAAGTGGCGGCACTTCTCCACCCTCTTCGGCGAGCTCTACCAGGGGCTCGACGGCCCCGCCTTCGACAGCGCCCAGCCGTGGACGCTGTTCGAGCTGCCCGAGCTTCGCACGGTCGTCGCCGGGATCAACTCGACCATCGCGATGAGCCACCGCGAGGAGGACGCCCACGGCTTCGTCGGCGAGGCCCAGGCGGCGTGGTTCGCCGAGCGGCTGCGGCCGTACGAGGGATGGCTGCGGATCGGCGTCGTCGCCCATCCCCCGCGCCCCGGCCTGCGTGACGCCGACACCCTGGAGCGCCTGCTGGGGTCCCGGCTCGACCTGCTCGTCCACGGGCGGGACGCCCGGCGCGGCGATCCGGCCGAGGCCGGGGAGCTGAACGGCCTGCCGTGCGTGCCGGCGCTCGCTCCGGGACGGCACCAGATCCTCCAGTTCACGCCCGAAGGGCTGCGCCGGTGGACCCGCGACCGGCCGGAGCTGCGCGAGCCGGAGGTCCTGCCCTACCACTGGCGCGGATGGCGCCCGCAGAGCCCTCCGCCGCCGGTCGCGGAGCCGCCGGAGGAGGCCCCCGAGGAGCCCGCCGGCCCGGCCGACCTGCTGCTCGACCTCATCGCCGAGGTCTGCGAGACCCGGTTCGAACGCGCCAAGATCAAACGGGTGGCCGGGGACCCGCCGCGCCTGCTCGTCACGCACCCCGAGGACGGCTTCGTCCGGCAGGTCCTCGTCGGCGCGCACGCCGGGGAGCCGGGCGAGGAGCACGTCGAGGCCTTCCTCGGGCACGTCCACGCGGCGGGGCTGGAGCACGCGGCGGAGCTGGTCTACCAGGGCCCGCCGCCGCCCCGGGCGTTACGCGACGACGCCCTGCGGCGCGGGCTGCGCCTGCGCAGCTTCACCGAGTTCCAGGGCCTGCTCGACCTGTCGGCGTACGTCGCCGGGCAGACCGCGCGGCTGCGCGGCGACCGGCGCTACCCGCCGGAGCTGTACGTGCCTCAGCGGTTCCGCGAGCTCGACCGCAACGGCGGCGAGGTGCGCGACGACCTCGGCGGCGAGCTGATGCGGCTGCTCGCGGCCGACCACGGGCGGTTCGTGCTCGTGCTCGGCGACTTCGGCCGGGGCAAGACGTTCTCGCTGCGCGAGGTGGCCCGGCGCATCCCCGCCGAGCTGCCGCACCTCATCCCGATCCTGATCGAGCTGCGCGCCCTCGACAAGGCGCACTCGGTCGCCGGGCTGGTCGCGGCGCACCTCGCCAACCACGGCGAGGAGCTGATCGACCTCAAGGCGTTCCACTACATGCTGCGCCAGGGCCGCATCGTGCTGCTGTTCGACGGGTTCGACGAGCTGGTCACCCGGGTGACGTACGAGCGGGCGGCCGACCACCTGGACACCCTGCTGCGCGCGGCGGAGGACAAGGCCAAGATCGTGGTGGCCGGGCGGACCCAGCACTTCAAGTCGCGCAGCCAGGTGATGACCGCGCTCGGCGAGAAGGTCGGCCTGCTGCCCAACCGCCGGGTGCTCGGCATCGAGGAGTTCACCGAGGAGCAGATCCGCGCCTACCTGGTCAACCGGTACGGCTCGCGGGAGGCGGCCGACGACCGGATGGCCCTGCTCACCGGCATCGCCGACCTGCTCGGCCTGGCCCACAACCCCCGCATGCTGAGCTTCATCGCCGACCTGCCGGAGGAGCGGCTGCGCGCCGTCGCCCGGGCCGGGGAGACGATCAGCGCCGCCGGCCTCTACCAGGAGATCCTCGACACCTGGCTGGCCTTCGAGGAGGAGCGGGTCGGAGGCGTGGCCGGGGCCCCCGGCGGGCTCACCCGCGAGGAGCTGTGGCGGGCCACGACCACCCTCGCGCTGCGGCTGTGGGAGACCGGCGAGACCTACCTGCGGCCGGCCGAGCTGGCCGAGGCCGCCGACACGCTCACCGGCCTGGCCGCCGATCCGCAGGTCCCCGTGCCGTACGGATCGGGCGGGGCGGCGGGGGCCGCGCGGCTGACGCCCGAGCAGGCCGTGCACGCGGTCGGAGCCGGCAGCCTGCTCGTCCGCACCGACGAGGGGCTGTTCGGCTTCATCCACGCCTCGGTCGCGGAGTGGCTGGTCGCCCGTCATCTGGCGGAGTCGCTCGGCGGTCCTCCGGGCGGGCCCCCCGGCGGGCCTTCCGCCTGGCTGGGCCTGCGGCCGCTGTCCACGCTGACCGTCGACTTCCTGTGCGACCTCGCCGACGCGTCGCGGCTGCAGGCGTGGGCGGCCAGGACGCTCGCCTCCCCCGCCTCCGGCGACGTCGCCCGGGCCAACGCCATCAAGGTGACGACCCGGCTGCGCACCTCGGCGCGCACCGACCTGCGCGGGGCGCGGCTCAGCGGCGAGGACCTGTCGTACCGCGAACTGCAGGGCGTCGACCTCACCGGCGCCGACCTGACCGACACCCGGCTCGTCGGGGCCGACCTCTCCCACGCCGTGCTGAGGGACGCCCGGCTGGCCGGCGCCCGCCTGGACGAGGCCGTGCTGGTGGGCGCGGACCTGCGCGGCGCGGACCTCACCCGGGCCCGGCTCGCCCGCGCCGACCTGCGGGACGTCGCCGTCGAGGGCAGCCGCTGGGACCGGGCCGCGCTCATCGGCTCCACCGGCGTCCCCTTCGCCGCGCCGGAACTGCGCGGCGCGGCCGTCGCACCCGCCGTACCGGCCGGGCCCGGCGGCCCCGGACGGGCGGGCGACACGGTCGGCGCCGAGCCCGCCCCCGCCGTCGTGGGCGTCCCGTACGGCTACCACTTCGAGAGCAGCCGCCTGCCCGAGCCGGTCGCCTACCACCCCGACGGCGGCGTGCTCGCGCTCGGCGGGGAGGACGGCGGCGTGCTGGTCTGCGACGCCGTCACCGGGTCGGCGCTGCGCACGCTGCACGGCCACCGCGGCCGCGTCTACAAGGTCGCCTACGGCGAGGCCGGGCTGGTGACCGGCGCAAGCGACGGGACCGTGCGGGTGTGGGACCCCCACACCGGAGCGCCGTCCCACGTCCTGCACGGCCACCCCGAGGGGGTGTGGCCCGTGGTGACCTCCGGCGACCTGATCGCGGCCGGCGGCGCCGACGGGGTCGTGCGGATCTGGGCGTCTGGAGAGCTCGTGCGGGAACTGCCGGGCCACACCGCCCCGATCTACACCGCCGTCTTCCTGCCCGGGCTGCTGGTGACCGGCGACCGCGCGGGGGTGATCCGCGTGTGGGACCTCGCCACCGGGCAGGTGCGCCATCATCTGCGTGGCCACAGCGGAGCCGTCTACCGGCTGGTGCTCAGCCCCGACGGCACCCGCCTGGCCGCCGGCGACGGGCAGGGCGTGCTGCGCCTCTGGGACCCCCGCTCCGGCGCCGCGCTGCACGAGCTGACCGGCCACCCCGGGCGGATCTACTCCCTCGCCTTCCACCCGGAGGGCCGGCTGCTCGCCTCCGGTGACACCGAGGGGGCCGTACGGCTGTGGGACCCGGTCACGGGCGAGGCGGCCGGCAGCCTGCCGGGGCACCGCGGCGCGGTCTACCAGGTGCTGTTCGACCCCACCGGGGAACTGCTCGCCACCGGTGACAGCGACGGCGTCGTACGGATCTGGGACCCCGTCACCGCCCAGGCGCGGGCCGAGCTGACCGGGCACCGGGGATCGGTGTGGCCGTTCGCCTTCCGCCCGGACGGCCGGCAACTCGCGACCAGCAGCAACGACGGCACCGCCCGCCTGTGGGATCCGCGCACCGGCCAGTGCGCGCAGACGCTGCGCGGGCACGGCCGCCGCATCACCTCGGTCCGCTTCTCCGCCGACGGCGGCATGCTCGCCGCCTGCGGCAACGACGGTTACGTACGCCTGTGGGACCCGGCGACGGGACGCCGCCTGCGCTCCCTCACCGGGACGGCCGACCGGCTGGTGTCGGCCGTCTTCAGCCCGGCCGGCCCGCTGCTGGCGACCGCGAGCAACGACGGCGGGGTCTACCTGTGGAACCCGGTGGCGGGGGTGTACGAGCGCGAGCTCAACGTGGAGACCGACCATGTCTGGGCCGAGGCGTTCAGCCCCGACGGGGAACTGCTGGCCACCGCCAACGACGACGACAGCGTGCGGCTGTGGTACCGCCCCACCGGGCGGCAGGTCGCGAACCTCTCCGGGCACCGGGGACGGGTCAGGTCGATCGCCTTCGACCCCGGCGGCCGGTTCGTCGCCACCGGCTGCGACGACCGCAGGGCGCGGCTGTGGGACCTCCGGACGGGCACGTGCACGGCGACGCTGGACGGCCACGGCGACCGGGTCTACGCGGTGGCCTTCTCCCCGTCGGGCGACCTGCTGGTCAGCGCGAGCAACGACGGCACCGCCCGCCTGTGGGACGTCGCCTCCGGCGAGTGCGCGCACGTGCTCGACGGCGGCGGCCGGCTGTGGACGGCGGCCTTCAGCCCGTCGGGCGACCTGCTCGCCACGGCCGGCGACGACCTCGCCGTCCACCTGTGGGACCCGTCGACCGGCGCGCGCGTCGGCACGCTCGCCGGCCACGGCCGCCGCGTCTGGTCCGTCGCGTTCCATCCCTCGGGCGACCTGCTCGCCAGCGGCGGGGACGACGGCGTGGTGATCCTGTGGGACGTCCCGGGGCGCAGGCGCCGCACGACCCTGCTCGGCCTGCCGGAGGGCTGGGCCGCCTTCTCCCCTGACGGGCTGTACAAGCTGGAGGGCGACGTGACGGGCCAGTTCTGGTTCGTGATCGGCATGTGCCGGTTCGAGCCGGGCGAGCTCGACGAATACCTGCCGGAGGTCCGGCGGCTGGCCCTGGACGAGCCCTTCTGACCCGCCGGGGGGTCAGCGCTCGGACGGCTCGGTGCTCGTGATGCTCGTTTCGCGGGCGGTGCGGAGCCCGGAGACGACCATGTGGGCCAGCAGGGCGTAGCTCTCGTCCAGGTCCTCGGCGAGACGGAACGCGCCTTCCGCCTCCAGGACGGCGAACCCGTGCGTCACGGCGCGCAGGCAGCGGACCGCGTGGATCGCCGCCGAGCCCTCCAGGCCGTACGCCCGCAGCGCCGCGAGGAGGACGCCGACGAGCCGCTCCCCCGCCTCGGCCGTCTCCGGGAGCGGCGCCTGGACCAGCACCGAGTAACGGTGCGGGTGCCGGGCGGCGTACGCTCGCCAGCCGTCCATCAGCGCGCACAGCGCGTCGTCGCCCGACCGGCCGAGCGCCGCCTCCGCCGCGATCTCGGTCAGCTCCGCCAGCACCCGCCCGGAGACCAGGCCACGCAACTCGGCGAGCCCGCGTACGTGCTTGTAGAGCGAAGGGGTGGCGACTCCCGCCCGCCCGGCGACCGCGGACAGGGTGAGCGCGTCCGGGCCCTCCTCGTCCACCAGCCGCAGCGCGAGGGCGACGACGGCGTCCGGGGACAGCGCGGCCCTAGGCACGGGCCTCCTCCTTGAGGAACGCGAGCACGGCGGCGGCGACCTCGCCGGGGTACTGCGCGTGCGGGTAGTGCCCGGCGCCGTCGATCATCGCCACTCTGCCCAGCCCGGCAGGCATGCCGGCGACAATGCCGTCCGCCTCGGCGCGGGGGTCGGCCCAGTCGGGGTCCCGAGACCCCATGACGACCAGGGCGGCGCAGCGGATGCCGCCGAGGTGCGCGCCGGCGTCCTTCGGGGCGGCCGTGCCCATCGCGCTGAGCACGGCCATGCGGCCCGGCCCGGCCAGGTCGTCGCCCAGAGCGGTCAGGTAGTCCGCCCAGTCGGCCGGCCTGACGCCGGGGTAGGCGTGAGCGAGGTAGCTCTTCCACATCCCGGTGCTGCGGAAGATCGCCACGCCCATCAGCAGCGTCATGCCCCTGCGGTAGGCGCTGTCGCGCAGCAACCCACCCAGGTCGGGCTGCTGCGGCCGGGTGAACGGGCCGATCTCCACGAGCGCGCCGACGAGCTCGGGCCGCCGCGCCGCCGCGATGGTGGCCGCCCCTCCGGCGAACGAATGCCCCACGACGACGGCGGGCCCGCCCAGGTGCTCGATCAGGGCGACGATGTCGTTCGCGGTGTCGGTGCGGGTGTTGGAGTCCCAGCCGAGGCTCGACTCGCCGTGCCCGCGCAGGTCCACGGCCGCCACGCGGTACCCGGCGGCGGCCAGCACGGGCGCGAGGAACCGGTAGGCGCGCCTGCTGTCCCCCATCCCGGGGACCAGCACGACCAGCGGGCCCTCCCCGATCACGTCGTACGCGATCTCGCCCTCGCCGATCTTCAGGAACCGTGTCACGCCGCTCTCGGTCACGCCGTCCTCCAGGCTTATTCTCATAGCCTTGAGGCTAAAGCCATTAGCCAGACGAGGTCAAGGTCCGGCAAGGCGATGGCCTTCGGCCATGCGGACCGTAGGAAAGCCGTGCGGACGCCTTTACGATGTAGATTCGCATGGAAGGCGGCCCACGTGGCGGGCGATGAACCGCTCATCCGCTCCCCGACCGGAGCCGCCCGGCTCCGCCGGTCGTCGGCGCTGCTAGAAGGCGCGGGCGGTCAGGTCCTGCCAGACCTTGTCGACCTGGGCGTCCAGTTCGTCCAGGGAACCACTGTTGCCGATCACGATGTCGGCGATCCTCAGCCGGTCCTCCCGGGAGGCCTGGGCCGCGATCCGGGCGCGGGCGTCCGCCTCCGGCATGCCGCGCGACCGCAGCAGCCGCTCCAGCCGCACGTCGTCCGGCGTGTCCACGACGATCACCACGTCGTACAGCGGAGCCAGCTTGTTCTCGGCCAGCAGCGGCACGTCGTAGACGACGACCGCGTCGTCCGGCGCCTCCCGCTGCAGTTGCTCACTGCGCTCGCCCACCCTGGGGTGGACGATTCCGTTGAGGACCCGCAACTTCTCGGTGTCGGCGAACACGATCGAGCCGAGCCGTTCCCGGTCGAGGGTGCCGTCGGGGCGGAGGACTTCCTCGCCGAAAGCCGCGACGATCTGCGCGAGCCCGGGGGTGCCGGGTTCCACGACCTCTCTGGCGATCTTGTCGGCGTCGACCACGACGGCGCCGCGCGCGGCCAGCCGGCGCGACACCTCGCTCTTGCCCGAACCTATGCCGCCCGTGAGCCCAACCTTCAGCACGCCCCGCAGCCTATCGGGCGGGCTGGGGCTCCCGCCGCAGGTGGACCAGCATCAGGTGGTCCTGCACCCGCTCCCGCTGGGTCTCCCGATAGCCGAGACGCCGGTAGAGGCGCAGGTTCCCCTCCGACAGATGCCCGGTGAACAGGTCGAACGCCGCCGCCTCGGGCACCGCCTCGTGGATCGCGGCCAGCAGCGCGCTGCCGATCCCCTGCCCCTGCCGGTCGGGCGCGACCACGAGCCGGCCCACCAGGCAGGTCGAGCCGGACAACCGGCCCCGGACCGCGCCGACCACCCGCCCGCCGTCCGTCGCCTTCAGCACGATCGCCGTCTCGATCACCGTACGCACCTGATCCAGCGACTCCACGAGCGGCGCGATGAACGGGTCGCCGTAAAGCTGCGCCTCGGTCACGTACGCGGCCCGTTGCAGGGTCAGGATCTCCCCGGCGTCCCCGGGCACGGCCCGCGCGATCTCCACCACGCCGCCACCCTATCGGCGATCAACTCGGTGCGACCGGCGGGCCGGGTGCGGACAGCGGAAAGGCCCCGCCGAAGCGGGGCCTTTCCTTTGGTGTTCCGATGTCCGTCGGGGCCGTGTGTCAGCCCGTCGGGACCGCGCGTCAGCTCTGGCCGCCGGCCAGCTTCTCACGCAGGGCCGCGAGGGCCTCGTCGGAGGCGAGAGCGCCGCCGCCGGTGGAGGAGGACTGCGAGGTGGACTCGCCGCCGCCGCTGTAGGACGACGGAGCGGCCTCGCTGGCCGCCGCCTCCTCCTGGCGGGCCTTCTCGATCTGCGAGCGGTGCGCCTCGAAGCGGGCCTGGGCCTCGGCGTACTGCCGCTCCCACTCCTCGCGCTGCTTGTCGAAGCCCTCGAGCCACTCGCCGGTCTCGGCGTCGAAGCCCTCGGGGTAGATGTAGTTGCCCTGGTCGTCGTAGGTCGCCGCCATGCCGTACAGCGTGGGGTCGAACTCGACCTCGGCGCCGACACCCTCGTTGGCCTGCTTGAGGGACAGCGAGATGCGGCGGCGGTCCAGGTCGATGTCGATGATCTTCACGAAGATCTCGTCGCCGACCTGCACGACCTGCTCCGGGATCTCCACGTGGCGCTCGGCCAGCTCGGAGATGTGGACCAGGCCCTCGATGCCCTCCTCGACCCGGACGAACGCACCGAACGGCACCAGCTTGGTGACCCGGCCGGGCACGACCTGGCCGATCTGGTGCGTGCGGGCGAACTGCTGCCAGGGGTCCTCCTGCGTCGCCTTGAGCGACAGGGAGACCCGCTCGCGCTCCATGTCGACGTCGAGAACCTCGACGGTGACCTCCTGGCCCACCTCGACGACCTCGGACGGGTGGTCGATGTGCTTCCAGGACAGCTCCGACACGTGCACCAGACCGTCGACGCCGCCGAGGTCGACGAACGCACCGAAGTTGACGATCGAGGACACGACGCCCTTGCGGACCTGGCCCTTCTGGAGGGTGTTGAGGAACGTCTGGCGCACCTCGGACTGGGTCTGCTCAAGCCAGGCGCGGCGCGACAGGACCACGTTGTTGCGGTTCTTGTCGAGCTCTATGATCTTCGCCTCGAGCTCGCGCCCGACGTACGGCTGAAGGTCGCGGACCCGGCGCATCTCCACGAGGGAGGCCGGGAGGAAGCCACGCAGGCCGATGTCGAGGATCAGGCCGCCCTTGACGACCTCGATGACCGTGCCGGTGACGATGCCGTCCTCGTCCTTGATCTTCTCGATCGTGCCCCAGGCGCGCTCGTACTGGGCGCGCTTCTTGGACAGGATGAGGCGGCCTTCCTTGTCCTCCTTCTGGAGGACCAGGGCCTCGACGTGCTCTCCGACCTCGACGACGTCAGCCGGGTCGACGTCGTGCTTGATCGAAAGCTCGCGGGACGGGATGACGCCCTCGGTCTTGTAGCCAATGTCGAGCAAGACCTCGTCTCGATCGACCTTGACGACGGTGCCCTCAACGATGTCGCCGTCGTTGAAGTACTTGATGGTCTCGTCGATCGCGGCGAGGAAGGCCTCCTCGGAACCGATGTCGTTGACCGCTACCTGCGGGGTGCTCGAGGTGGCCTCAGTGCTGCTCGTCATGTGTGGAATTGCTCCGAACCGGACAGATGTCGTTGTGACAGAAGCGCGGCGGGCCTGTTTTCGTTCACCGGGGTGCCGTTTGTTCCTGGTAGCGACCAGATGACCGAGCGCGAGCCCGCTCCGTCCGTGACGCGCGCGAGCCCACAGCGCAGCGATCAGCATATGAGACATGGCGAGCCGGGTCAATCCGAGGCAACCGGGCGTTCCCCCTAGTACGTGATCACGGACTTGGCACGGTCCGGCGAGAGCGTTGCCCGGAGTTTGCGCGGCACGGACACCCGGTCCGGATCCCCGTCCGAGGTGTAACGCTTTTTTGGGTGTTCCCCGAGCCAGTCGAGCCAGTAGGTCGTGCACCAGCGCCGGCAGTCCCCGCGTTTTCCGTTGGACTGGATCCTCGGGATCGCGTAGCGCGGGAAGCTTTTCGCGTAGGGCGAAACCGCGGGCTCCGCTCCGGCCAGGAAGACGGCGTCGAAGTGGTACCGGGTGCCGTCCCACTTCCCGTCGTGCGCCCGGCTCAGCTTCCTCGGGCGGGAGCCGTACGGCAGCGCGAAGGTGGTCGAGGGCGGCGCGCCGATCTTCTTGAGCAGCCGCTCCTCCCGGACTATCTGCTCGCTGACCCGCTTGTTCGACAGCCGGCGGAGATCGGCGTGGGTGTAGGTGTGGTTGGCCACCTCGAAGCCGTGGTCCAGCAGCCACTTCACGGCCTTCTTCTGCTGCTCCCGGTCCCGCAGGCCGAACGGGTCGCGGTTGACCCAGAAGGTCGCCGCGGGCCGGAAGTTCGGATACTTCGCGGCGACCTCGTAGATGATCCCGACGGCCGTGTCGTTCTTCGGCATGCCGTTCCGGTCCACCGCGAAGTGGCTGGGATGGCCGTCGTCGAAGGTCAGGACGACGGGATGGGTCCCGGCGGGGATGTCGATCTTCCTGGCGACCAGTTCGGCCGCGGTGATCGGCACGTAGTCGCTCCTGGCCAGGCGCTCCAGTTCCTTGCGCAGCTGGGCCGGGGTCCGGTCGATCGAGGCAACCCGCTTGGGCAGGATGCGGTGATACATGATCACGGGAACCAGCCCCGCCTCGTTCGCCTTGACCTTCTTCGCCGACTCGGCGGTCGCGCGCACGGGTGGCGCGCTGGGCTGCGGCGAGGCCGCGAGCGGCTGTGGCCGGACCTTCGACCGGCCGTCCCCCTGTGACCCGCCTCCCTGCGCCCGGGTCAGCAGCACGAGCGCGACGACACCGACCACGACGATGACGACGGTTGCGACGACGATGGAGGCGACGGTGGTCATCCGGGCAAGGTTGCGCACAGTTATTTGACCTTACTGCCCGCCGTGTCCCTATTCATCTGTGTTGGAATTTTTATGTGGACTGGAGCCTGCGTGCCTGCGGACGGCACGGACACGTCACCTACGCGCCGGACGAGGACGCGCTGCGGGCCCGGCTGCGCACCGAGACCCCGCTCGGCGAGGCGTGGCGCTGCCTGCGCTGCGGCGACTTCACGCTGGGCCCGCCGCGCGGCGCGGGACCGGCCGGGGACGCCCCGGTCGTGCTGCGCGGCCGGGCGCTGCGGGATGCCGCGGTCCTGCGGGCGATCGCCGTCTTCCGCTGGGCCAAGGCGGTGCTCGTGCTGGGCGGCGCGTACGGCGTCTGGCGGTTCCGCGCGCACCACGACGCCGTGCGGCGGGCCTTCGACGAGGACCTCCCGCTGGTCGAACCGCTGGCCCACCGGCTCGGGTGGAACCTCGACCAGTCAGGCGTGGTGCACACGCTGCGGACCGTGCTGGCGGCGCGGACGAGCACGCTCGCCTGGATCGTCCTCGCCCTTGCCGCCCTCGCGGCGCTGATGCTCGTCGAGGGCGTGGGCCTGTGGCTGCTGAGGCGCTGGGGCGAGTACTTCTCGGTGATCGTGACCTCGGCGTTCATCCCCGTGGAGATCTACGAGATCGCCGAGAAGGTGAGCCCGTTCCGCATCGTGCTCCTGCTGGTCAACATCGCGGCCGTCCTCTACATCGCACTGAGCAAACGGCTGTTCGGCCTGCGCGGCGGGCGGACGGCCCACGAGGCGGAACGGCACGAGGCGAGCCTGCTGGAGGTCGAGCAGGCCGGCCTGGCCCTCGCCGGCCGGGGCCAGCGCAGCGACCGCGGCGGGCGGGGTGACCGGGGCGACCGCGCCCGTCCCCCCTCCAACCGCCGCTGACAGCAACGCACCGCGCACACGGCGCACGGCGCCGCACGTAGACCGCGGCCACCACCGGCACACCGCACCCACCACCACGCGCACCGCCGGGCCGCCGGGCCGCCGCGAGAGGGCCGCCGGAGGCGCGGGGCGGGAGGTCAGTCAGTGCCCGGCGTCCTCCCAGGTGGCGCCGACGCCGACGCTGACCTCCAGCGGCACGCTCAGGTCGTAGGCCCGGCACATCTGCTGCCGCACGATCTCGGTGAGCTCCTCCAGCTCGCCCGGCGCGACCTCGAACACCAGCTCGTCGTGCACCTGGAGCAGCATGCGGGAGCGCATGCCCTCGATCGCGCGCTGCACGTTCAGCATGGCGACCTTGATGATGTCGGCGGCCGAGCCCTGGATGGGTGCGTTCAGCGCCATCCGCTCGGCCATCTCCCGGCGCTGCCGGTTGTCGCTGGTGAGATCGGGCAGGTAGCGACGGCGGCCGAGGATGGTCCCGGTGTAGCCGTCCTTGCGGGCCTGCGCGACGATCGCGTCCAGGTAGTCGCGGACGCCGCCGAACTCCTCGAAGTACTCCTCCTTGAGCGCCCGCGCCTCCGCCACCGGGATGTTGAGCTGCCCCGAGAGCCCGAAGTCGGACAGCCCGTAGGCGAGGCCGTAGTTCATCGCCTTGATCCGGGCTCGCAGCTCGGCGTCCACCTGCTCCGGCGGCAGGTCGAAGACCCGCGACGCGGTCGCCTTGTGGAAGTCGTGCCCGGACTCGAACGCCGCGATCAGCGACTCGTCCCGCGACATGTGAGCCATGATCCGCAACTCGATCTGGCTGTAGTCGGCGGTCAGCAGCGTCTCGTAGCCCTCCCCCACCACGAAGCCCTTGCGGATGCGGCGGCCCTCGACGGTGCGGATCGGGATGTTCTGCAGGTTCGGCTTCTCGCTCGACAGCCGCCCGGTGGCCGCCACGATCTGGTTGAACGTGGTGTGGATCCGCCCGTCGTCGGAGATCTCCTTGATCAGGCCCTCGACCGTGGTGCGCAGCTTGGTCTGGTCGCGGTGGCGCAGCAGGATCACCGGAAGCTCGTTGTCGGTCTGCTGGGCCAGCCACGCGAGCGCGTCGGCGTCGGTCGTGTAGCCGGTCTTGATCTTCTTCGTCTTCGGCAGGCCGAGCTTGCCGAACAGGATCTCCTGCAGCTGCTTGGGCGAACCGAGGTTGAACTGCTCCCCCACGGCCTGGTGGGCGGCCTCGGTCGCCTGCTTGACCGCCGCGCCGAACTCGGCCTCCAGCCCCGCGAAGTACTCCCGGTCGGCGGCGATGCCGGCCCGCTCCATCTCCGCCAGCACACGCACCAGTGGCAGCTCGACGTCGGTCACCAGACGCGTGCCGCCGCGCTTGGACAGGTGGCCCTCCAGCGCGTCGGCGAGATCGCGCACGGCCTGGGCACGCAGGGCCAGATCTCTGGCCACGCCCTCGTCGGCGTCCTCGAACAGCGAGGTCTGCCCGCCCGGGGCGGACTCCGCCCGCAGCTCCCGGTGGAGATAACGCAGCACCAGGTCGTCGAGCGGGAACGACCGCTGCCCCGGCATGGCCAGGTAGGCGGCGAGCGCGGTGTCGCAGGTCAGCCCGCGCAGGTCGTGGCCCTGCGCCCACAGCGCCAGCAGCGCGCCCTTGGCGTCGTGCACGGCCTTCGGCCGGCTCTCGTCCGCCAGCCAGGCGCCCAGCGCCGCCTCGTCCTCCTCGGTCAGCCGGGTGGGGTCGAGGTAGGCGGCGCCGCCGGGGCCGGCGATCGCGATGCCGTCGAGCCGCCCGGTGCCGCTGCCGTACGCGGCCTGGAAGGCCAGCCCGGCGCGGTTTTCCGGAAGGGTGGCGAGCCAGGCCGCCACCTCGCCCGGCTCCGGCACCGTGACCTCCAGCTCGAAGCCCTCGCCGGCGGCCTCGGGCTCGGTGGTGCCGAGGGTCTTGAACAGCCGCTCGCGCAGCTCGCCCCGGATCTGCAGCGAGTCGAGGAGCTTGTTGACCTCCTCGCGGTCCCACAGGCCTATGGTCAGCGCGGACACCTCGGCGTCGACCGGGGCGTCGCGCTTCAGCTCGGTCAGCATCCGGTTGTGGATCACCTGGCCGAGGTGCTCGCGGAGCTTGTCACCGGCCTTGCCCTTCACCTCGTCGGCCCGGCGGACCAGCTCGTCGAGCGAGCCGAACTCCGCGATCCACTTGGTGGCGGTCTTCTCCCCCACGCTCGGGATGTTCGGCAGGTTGTCGCTCGGGTCGCCGCGCAGGGCCGCGAAGTCCGGGTACTGCGCGGGGGTCAGGCCGTATTTGTCCATCACGGCCTCGGGGGTGAAGCGGGTCATGTCGCTGATGCCGCGCCGGGTCATCAGCACCGTGACCCTGTCGTTCACGAGCTGGAGCGCGTCGCGGTCGCCGGTGACGACGAGCACGTTCATGTCCTCGGCGGAGGCCCGGGTCGCCAGCGTCGCGATCACGTCGTCCGCCTCGAAGCCCGCCAGCGACAGGCGGGGGATCCGCAGCGCGTCGAGCAGTTCGAAGATGAGCTGCATCTGGCCGCGGAAGTCCTCCGGGGTCTCCGCCCGGTTCGCCTTGTACGCCTCGAACGCCTCGTGCCTGAAGGTGGGCTCGCTGCGGTCGAAGCAGACCGCGAGGTGGCTCGGCTGCTCGTCGCGCAGGATGTTGGCCAGCATCGAGGTGAAGCCGTAGACCGCCTCGGTGTGCTGACCGTCCGTGGTCATGAGATTGGCGTCCTTCAACGCGTAGAACGCGCGATAGGCGAGGGAATGCCCGTCCAGGAGCAGCAGACACGGACGGGTGGGGGTCGCTTCACTCTTCGGCACACCCGCAGCCTAGTCTCCCTCTACGACAGAAAACCCGTGGTCTACCCACCGGAGGCGTCCCCTTGACCTTGACGAATCCCGGCCAGTTCGTGGCGGAGATGAACGCCGCTCCGGGCCTGCACCGGCTCATGGGCATCGAGATCCTCGAGGCGAGCGCGGAGCGGGTGGTCGGCCGCATGCCCGTCGAGGGCAACACCCAGCCGTACGGCCTGCTGCACGGCGGCGCCTCGTGCGTGCTGGCCGAGACGCTCGGCTCGACCGGCGCCGCCCTGCACGCCGGGCCGGGGCGCAGGGTCGTCGGCATCGAGATCAACGCCACCCACCACCGCGCCGCCACCTCCGGGCACGTCACCGCCGTCGCCACCCGGGTGCACGGCGGGCGCACGCTCGCGACGTACGCCATCGAGATCACCGACGGCGAGGGCCGGATGGTCTGCACGTCGCGTCTCACCTGTCTCATCAGATCCGAATGAGCGCGCCCGCGCGCGCCCCGGGACATCGGCATGCGGACAAGAGGCGCAACCGACTTTCGGGACGCATCGAGGGTCAAACCGGAACGGTTCGCGACTCTCTTTGCACGCGGGTCGCTCCGGTCGCTAGCGTTGTGGCTCCAGAGCCCGTGGGGAACCGAGTAGACAACGTGCGGAGCCGGGGAAGCTGTGTACGGTCCCAAAGGTCGCCCCACGGGCTCAACGTCTCTCCGCGCCGCCCGTTCTCCAGCACCGTCGCCTCGAATGACTCATGACAGCCCGCTGACCTGCGAAACCTTTTCTCACGTCAGTGACACACCATGGTCACCGATTGGTGACGAGGAGCCCTGAACCGGGCGTCCCAGGCTTATGCTCCGGCCACAACAAGACAGAACCTGTCCGATGTTGCGCGTCCGCAGTTGGGGCACGACCCCGCCACGACTCGAATCAGAGGGAGCACCATTGCGCAGAGCCGTGATCGCGTTCACGGCCTTCATGGGTGGACTCGTCTTTCTGCTCGCCGCCCCCGCGTGGGCGGACGGAGAGGCACTGAAGGGCACACTCCAAAACCAAGGCCAGCCGGTGAACGGCGTGAAGATCAGTGTGGTGGCGGAGGACGGCAAACCCGTCGACGACGCCACCTCGGGTGCCGACGGCAAGTGGGAGGTGCCCGTACCCAAGGCGGGCAAGTACAAGGTCAGCCTGGACACGTCCACGCTCCCCGCGGGCGTCGCCCTGAAGTTCAAGGACAGGTCCACGCTCGACGTGCAGGTCTACGAGGGCAGCGTACGGAACGTCCTGTTCGCCCTCGCGCCGGCCGGAGCGAAGGGCGGTGCCGCGCCCGCCGCCGACGACGGGGGGACCTCGTTCTGGGACCGGGTCGCGCAGCTCACCTTCGAGGGCTTCAACCTCGGGCTCATCATCGCCCTCGCCGCCATGGGCCTGTCGCTGGTGTTCGGCACCACCGGCCTCACCAACTTCGCCCACGGCGAGCTGCTCACGTTCGGCGCGATGTGCGCCTACTTCTTCAACGTCGTCGTGGGGGTCCACCTCGTCTGGGCCGCGCTGCTCTCCGTCGTGATCGGCGGGATCTTCGGGTACGGGCAGGACCGGTTCTTCTGGGGACGGCTGCGCAGGAGAGGCAGCAGCCTCGTGGCCATGATGATCATCTCGATCGGCCTGGCCCTGTTCCTGCGGTACGTCTTCCTGTTCTTCTTCGGCGGTGAGGGCGCGCCCTACGCCGACTACAACGCCCAGCCGGGCGTCCAGGTGGGCCCGATCTCCGCCGCGCCGAAGAACTTCGTCGCCATGGGCATCGAGCTGCTCGTGCTCGTGATCGTCGGCGTCGCGCTGCTCAAGACCCGCATCGGCAAGGCCGCCCGCGCGGTCTCCGACAACCCCGCGCTGGCCGCCTCCTCCGGCATCAACGTCGACCAGGTCATCCGGATCATCTGGACCGTCGGCGGGGCGGTCGCGTCACTCGCGGGCGTCATGCTCGGCCTGTCGCAGAACGTCAGCTACCAGATGGGCTTCCAGATCCTGCTGCTCGTCTTCGCGGGTGTCACCCTCGGCGGCCTCGGCACCGCGTTCGGCGCCCTCGTCGGCTCCATCGTCGTCGGCCTGTTCATCCAGCTGTCCACCGTCGTGGTGCCGACCGAGCTGAAGACCGTCGGCGCGCTGCTGGTGCTCATCCTCGTCATGCTCTTCCGGCCACAGGGCATTCTCGGCCGGCGCGAGCGCATCGGCTGATCGGAGACCACACGTGGACTGGAACGCAATCCTCATCACCACGGTCAAGGCCTCGATCGGCCTGGAGACCGTCGTCTACGCGCTCGCCGCGATCGGCGTCAACATCCAGTTCGGCTACGCCGGGCTGCTCAACTTCGGCCAGGCGGCCTTCCTCGGCGTCGCCGCGTACGGCATGGCCGTCACGGTGGCCACCTTCCACCTGCCGTTCTGGCTGGGCATCGCGATCGGCCTGGCCGCCACCATCGTGCTGGCCTTCCTGCTCGGCATCCCCACCCTGCGGCTGCGGGCCGACTACCTCGCGATCGTCACCATCGCGGCGGCCGAGATCGTCCGGCTCGTCTTCAGATCGGTCAAGTTCAGCAGCGTCTTCGGCGGCTCGGACGGCCGGCAGAACTTCTCCGGCGACTTCTTCGCGATGAACCCCTACGCCCCCGGCACGTACGGCATCGGCCCGATCAGCTTCAACGAGCGGGTGACCTGGATCCTGACCGTCGGCTGGGTGCTCATCGCGATCTGCTGCGGGCTGGTCTACCTGCTCATGAAGAGCCCGTGGGGCCGGGTGCTCAAGGCCATCCGCGAGGACGAGGACGCCGTGCGCAGCCTCGGCAAGAACGTCTTCTCCTACAAGATGCAGGCCCTGGTGCTCGGCGGCCTGGTCGGCTGCCTCGGCGGCTTCCTGTTCGCGCTCGGCCAGGCGTCGGTGCAGCCCGACCTGTTCAGCACCGAGTTCACCTTCTACGCGTACACGATCGTGATCCTCGGCGGCGCGGCCCGCGTCTTCAGTCCCGTCGTCGGCGCCGCGATCTTCTGGGTGCTGCTGGTCTTCGTCGGGAACACGCTCAGCGAGGCCGTCTCGGCCGGGCTGCTCCCCTCGCTGTTCACCGTGAACAACATCGGCGCCGTCCGGTTCATGCTGGTCGGCCTCGGCCTGATGCTCCTGCTCATCTTCCGGCCCCAGGGCATCTTCGGCGACAAGAGGGAGATCGCGCTCGATGCACGCTGACAGCACCACGACGAAGAAGGCGGCGGCGCTGGCCGCCTTCGCGGGCCTCGATCGCGAGCCGGGGGTCGCCAAGCCCGACCCCATCCTCGTCGTCGACAACGTCGTACGCCGCTTCGGCGGCCTCACCGCCGTCGACGTCGCCCACCTGGAGATCCAGCGCGGGTCGATCACCGCGCTCATCGGCCCGAACGGCGCCGGCAAGACGACGTTCTTCAACCAGCTCACGGGCTTCGACAGCGCCGACGAGGGGTCGTGGACCTTCAACGGCAGGCAGCTCAAGGGCGTGCCCGCGCACCGGGTGGCCCGCACGGGCATGGTGCGCACGTTCCAGCTCACCAAGGCGCTGTCGAAGCTCACGGTGATGGAGAACATGCGGCTCGGCGCGCAGAACCAGCGCGGGGAGAACTTCTTCCGCGCGCTCGTCCCGGGCAGCTGGCGCCGCCAGGAGGACGAGATCACCGAGCGGGCCGAGGAGCTTCTCGAACGCTTCAAGCTCGACGCCAAGCGCGACGACTTCGCGGGCTCGCTGTCCGGCGGCCAGCGCAAGCTGCTGGAGATGGCCCGGGCGCTGATGGTCGGCCCCGAGCTGGTCATGCTGGACGAGCCCATGGCGGGCGTGAACCCGGCCCTGACCCAGTCGCTCCTCTCGCACGTGAAGGACCTGCGCGAGGAGGGCATGACGGTGCTCTTCGTCGAGCACGACATGGACATGGTCCGCGACATCAGCGACTGGGTCGTGGTGATGGCGCAGGGCGCCGTGATCGCGGAGGGGCCGCCGGACACCATCATGTCCGACCAGCGGGTGGTCGACGCGTACCTGGGCGCCCACCACGACGCGCCGATGTCGGCGGAGGAGTTCGAGGAGCAGCTGCAGGAGGCCGAGGCCGAGCTGGAAGCCGAGATCGAGGAGAAGGCATGAGCGCAGCCGGGCCGGACCGCCCCGTCACGCCGGAGGACACCGTCACGCCGGAGCCCGCGGAGGCGACCACGTCGGCGGCCGCGTCGGCCGCTGAGGGGACGGACGACGGCGCCGGGAGCGTCTCGCGGGCGGCCGTCACCGACCGCTCCGAGCACGTCGCCGGGGCCGAGAGCGCGCTGCTGCGCGCCGACGAGCTGTACGCCGGTTACATCCCCGGCGTCAACATCCTCAACGGCGCCGACCTGTACGTGAAGAAGGGCGAGCTGATCGGCATCATCGGCCCCAACGGCGCCGGGAAGTCGACCCTGCTCAAGACCCTGTTCGGGCTCGTGCCCGTACGCAGCGGCTCGGTCACCCTGGACGGCGAGGACATCACCAACCTCAAGGCGCACGCGCTGGTGTCCCGGGGGGTGGGCTACGTCCCGCAGACGAACAACGTCTTCCCCAGCCTCACCATCGAGGAGAACCTGGAGATGGGCGCCTACCAGGTGCCCGGCAGGTTCAAGGAGCGGTTCGAGTTCGTCTGCGAGATCTTCCCCGCCCTGCGGGAACGCCGCAAGCAGCGCGCGGGCTCGCTGTCCGGCGGCGAGCGGCAGATGGTCGCCATGGGCCGCGCGCTGATGACCGAGCCGTCGGTCCTGCTGCTCGACGAGCCCTCCGCGGGACTGTCGCCCAAGCTGCAGGACCTGGTCTTCATCCAGGCCCAGCAGATCAACAAGGCGGGCGTTACCGTGATCATGGTGGAGCAGAACGCGCGCCGCTGCCTGCAGATCTGCCACCGCGGCTACGTGCTGGACCAGGGCCGCAACGCCTACATGGCCAGCGGCCGCGACCTGATCAACGACCCCAAGGTCATCCAGCTCTACCTGGGCACGCTCGCGCGGGCCTGAGCCCGGCCGAATGACCCCTTCTCAGGACCCCGGCGGGAACCTCCGCCGGGGTCCTCGTCGTGGAGCTGTGACCGTATCCGCATCCGACCGGCACCCTTCGCGCGCACAATGAGGCGTATGCCGCGAAGCTTCCTCCGGGCGGCGCTGGTCGTCACAACGGCCACCACGCTCGTCGCGAACCTGTCCGCCTGCCGGTCACCGGACCACGGGCCCGCGGCCGCACCCGCCTCGCGCCCCGCTACCGCCTCGCGCCCCGCTACCGCCTCACGTCCCGCGACCGCTTCGCCGGACGCCGCGGGAGCCGTGTACGTGACCGGGGCGGAGTCCGGGGACGACCCCTGCGCCCGCGTCGTGTCGGCCGTCGGCTATCTGGGGCTGTCGCTGCTGCCCCCCGGGCAGGAGGAGGCCCAGCACTGGGACGGCGACGTACGCGGCCGTTTCGGTTACCTGCGCGGGACGCTGGCGATGTACGGTCCCCGGCTGCCCGCCCCGGCCGCTCCCGCCGTCAGGGCCGTCGACCGGCTCGCCCGCACCCTCTCCCTCGCCCGTACGGAGGACTCCCGGCGGCCCCGCCTGCTGCGCGAGTACCGGACGGCGTCCGCCGCCGTCCTGGCCGCCTGCGACCGCCCCTGATGTCACCTGCCGGCCCGCGTCACCTGCCGGCGTCCGTGACCGGCGTGACCAGGGAGACGATGTCGTCCATGGCGATCACGAGCACGGCGGCGGCGAGCCCCGTCAGCACCGCGAGGGCGAACCATCCCGTGGGCGCGAAACCGGCGGGCTCCCCCGGCGCGACCGCGAGCGCCGCGGCCGCCAGGAGGAGGTTGCGCACGACGTGCCGTCTCCCGACGACGGCTCCGCTCCTGCCGAAGCAGTGACAGCGGGCCCGCCGCCCGCTCCGCAGCGCGACCACGAGCCCCGCCGTGAGCACGGCCAGCAGCGCCGCCGCCAGGACCAGCCCGTACGGCGCCAGCCACGCCCGCGCGAAGGACGCCGCGAGGAGCACGGCCGTGACCCCCTCGGCGAGGACGACGGCCCACGCGACCGGCAGGACGGCGGCGCGCGGCACGACGCGCAGCGCCTCCAGCGACCGCGCGAAGCTCCCCGGGTCCCTGGCCTTCCCGGACGCGGAGACAGTGAAGATCGCGATCAGCAGGACCTGGACGGCGTGCTGGGGGAACGTCATCTCACCGGCCCCCCGAGATCCGCCGCACGACCCGGCCCAGCACCAGGCCGACGGGAACCGGGCCGAGCTGACGGGAGTCCAGGCTGTGGCCGCGGTTGTCGCCCAGCACCACCATGTGACCGGGCGGCACGCGCGGCGAGCCCGCGCCGTCCCCTCCCGCCACCCGCTCTCCCGCCGCGGCGACCTCCTCGGGGACGGGCTCCCCCGCGACCGCGACGACGCGTTTGACCATCCACGCCCGGCCCGGGCGGCCCGTGCTGCCCGCCGCCGCCAGGGGGTTGAAGAACACCACCACGTCGTCCGCCCGCGGGCGCCGGCTCCTGCGTACGAGCAGCCGGTCGCCGTCGCGGTAGGCCGGCTCCATGCTCCGGCCCACCAGGTCGACCACGACGAGACAGCGCCGGACGACGAGCGCGGCCGCCACGGTGACGGCCGCCACGAGCGCCGCCGTCATCACCCGGCGCTCCACCCTGTGCGGGGACCGTGGCAGCGGGTGGCGGACCGGTCTCACGGCCGCGTCCCGCCGGTCACGCGAGCACCGGGTCGGCCGCCCCCGGCAGGTCCGTCGAGACGATCCTGCCGTTCCCGGTCGCGACGAAGGCGGGGGTGCCCTGGACGCGGAACGCCTGCCAGACGGGCTTGCCGAACTCCTCCACGATCACCTCGCCCACGGACTCCAGAGCCGAGAGCATCTCCTGGAAGCGCGGGTCGTCCCGGTCCCCGTCCATCATCACCGCCACGGCGCGCAGATCCGCGTTCTTCGCGTACGCCACGAACTGCGGCAGCCTGGTCCGGCAGGGCTCACATCCGGCCGACAGGAAGGCGACCACCGTCCCCGAGGCCACGTCCCCGTCGCCGATGGTGGCACCGGTCGTCGTCGTCGCCGTGAACGCTCCGATTTCCGTCCCGACCGGCGCCACGACGGACGCGGAGAAGCCGGAATTCATCGTCTGCCGCAACAGGTCCGAATGCTCGCGCAGCCGGCGGATAACGGCCACCGTGAGCAGCAGGTCGATTATCGCGACGGCCCCCACCGCGACCAATCCGGCCACCAGCAACGACATGAGATCGCTCCCGTAGGTTGAATTCACGTTACAGACACGGAAACGCGGGGGCCGCGCCCGCCTGCAGCGGCAGGCGCAACCCGGCATTTCACAGGCAGTTGGACGACGAGACGCAGGTGCTGAACACCGCGATACAGCCGCCGCTCTGACACTGCCAGCAGTATCGATAGGCCCACCTGTTGTTTCCCTGACAGCCGCAGCCCTGCTCCCAGCACCCGAAGCAGTTGGTGCAGGCCGCGCTCGCCGTCACTCTGGGCACCAGCCTGCCGAGCAGCCGGTCGCCGAGCCGTGCCATCGACTCGAACATTTCCCTCCTTCTCCTGCATTATCCGAACGTGAACTTCTCTCGGATGGTTACACGGCGCGGACAGAAGGGTCAAGGCATTCCGTACGAGCCGGAACGACGGAGAGTCATTCACCGAATACGCCCGGCCATACCGCTCGCACGGGCCCGGCTTCCGGAAAATGCGGCGCATAATACCGGCGGCCCGGGCAAATTCAAGCTCTTGTCAGGTGATTTTCCATGACCGAATCTGTTCGGGTGAAGCGGTCGCAGGAACGTCGCGTGCGGTGGCGCCGTCCCCCGGCCGGGCCGTGGATCGCGCTGACGATGGCGTGGCGGGCCGGAGCCGTCTGGGCCGTGTCGATCGCCGCCGTCACCGCCGTCTCGTCCGGCGTTCCGGTGGCCGTCGCCTGGCTGACCAAACTGGTGCTGGACCGGCTGGCCGGCGGTCCGGGCGCGCTGCCGGACGTGCTGGGCCCCGCGCTGGCGCTGATGGCGCTCGGCCTGGTGGCAGGCGTGCAGCCCTCCGTACGGCGGTTCGCCGGCAACGAGCTGGACCGCCGGATCAGCCTGCTGGCGCAGGACCGGCTCTACACGGCCGTGAGCCGGCTGAGCGGGCTCGCCCGGTTCGAGAACCCCGTCTTCATCGACCGGCTCCGGCTGGCCACCCAGGCCGGCGGGTCGACCCCGGGCCAGGTGCTCAACGCCGTCTTCGCCGTCGCCGGCGGCCTGATCACCCTGGCCGGCTTCCTGGTCTCGCTGCTGACGATCAGCCCTCCGATGGCGGTGGTGCTGCTGCTCGGCGCGGTGCCGGTCCTCGGCGCCGAACTCGTGCTGGCCCGCCGCCGGGCCGCCTCCGACTGGCGGCTGGGCCCGGTGGAACGACGCGAGTTCCTGTACGCCACCCTGTTGTCGAGCGCCAACGCGGCCAAGGAGATCCGCCTCTTCGGGCTGGCCGCGTTCCTGCACGACCGCATGCTGCGCGAGCGGTCGGTCGCCGAGCGCGAGCGGCGCGGGCTCGACCGGAGCGAGCTGCGGATCCAGCTCGCCCTCGGCCTGACGGCCGCCCTGGTGGCGGGGGGCGGACTGGTCTGGGCGATCACCCAGGCCGGGCGCGGGGCGCTGTCCGTCGGCGACGTGTCCATGTTCGTGGCGTCCGTCGCGGGCGTGCAGGCGGGCCTGTCCGGCATCATCACCGAGATCGCCGTCGCCGCGCGCCGGCTGCTGCTCTTCCAGCACTACCTGGCGGTCGTGGGCACCGAGCCCGACCTGCGGGGAACCAGGCGTGAGCTTCCCCCGCTCACGGGCGGCATCGAGTTCCGCGACGTGTGGTTCAGGTACGGCCCCGAACATCCGTGGGTCCTGCGAGGGGTCAGCCTGGTGGTGCCGTACGGCCGCGGCGTCGGCCTCGTCGGCGGCAACGGGTCGGGCAAGAGCACGCTGGTCAAGTTGCTGTGCCGGTTCTACGACCCGGAAAAGGGCGCCGTGCTGTGGGACGGGGTGGACCTGCGGGAGATCGACCCGGCCGTCCTGCGCGCCCGGATCTCCGGCGTCTTCCAGGACTACATGCAGTACGACATGACCGCCGGCGAGAACATCGGGCTCGGCGACCTGGACAGGTTCACCGACCGGGCGGCGGTGCGGGAGGCGGCGCGCAGGGCCGGGGCGGAGGAGTTCGTCGCCGCGCTGCCCCGGGGATACGACACCCTGATCACCCGGGTGTTCTTCGACTCCTCCGACGACGAGGAGGGCGTCTTCCTGTCCGGGGGGCAGGGACAGCGGGTCGCCGTCGCGCGGGCGATGCTGCGCGGCGACCGCGACGTGCTGATCCTCGACGAGCCGAGCTCGGGGCTGGACGCCGAGGCCGAGCACGAACTGCACACCAGGCTGAAGGAGCACCGCCGGGGCCGGACGAGCCTGCTCATCTCCCACCGCCTCGGCGCGGTGCGCGACGCCGACGTGCTGGTCGTCCTGGAGAACGGCGTCGTCGCCGAGCAGGGCACGCACGACGAGCTGATGGCCGCGGGCGGCGTCTACGCCCGCATGTTCACGATCCAGGCGTCCGGATACCGCGAGCCGGACCGGCCGGCGATGACGGAACCCGGCCCGCCCGGATGACGCGCGGGGGCGGGCCGGTCGGACCGGCCCGCCCCCGTCACCGTCGTGCCGCCTGCCTAGCCGGCGATCTTGCCGGTGTTGAAGGAGGTGTTCTTGTTGTTGTTGTCGGCGCCGTACTCGTAGATGCCGATCGTGGCCTCGGCCGGGTCACCGGCGTCGTTGAACTCGATCGGGCCCGACGCGCCGTCGAAGTCGATGTCCTTGCCCGCGGCCAGCAGGTCGGCGCAGGACTTGAAGTCCTTGCACTTCTCGCCGCCGGTGGACACCTCCTTCAGGTGGGCCGCGATGTCCTTGCCGGCGTCGCTCTTGGCGGCGGTCGCCGCGAGCGCGGTGAGGATCGTGGCGTCGTACGACTCGGGGCCGTAGTTGAAGTCCTTCAGGCTCGGGTCGACCGACTTCAGCTTCTCCTTGAAGTCGTCGGACACCTGGGCGCCCGGCTGGGTGCCCTTCGCGCCGTCGAGCGTGCCCTTGGGGAACCCGTCCTTGCCGGTGCCGTAGTTGTGCAGGTTGCCGTCGACGAAGTAGTACTTCACCTTCTTGGCGGTCAGGCCCTGCTTGACCAGCTCGGGGACGATCTTCTTGGTCTCGTCGAACCCGATCAGCGCGACGGCCTTGGGGTTCTTCTCCTTGATCTTGGCGACGTCGGCCGAGTAGTCGGCCGCCTTCGGGTCGTAGATGACCTTCTCCACGACCTCGCCGCCGCCGCCCTCGACCGCCTTCTGCACGTTGTCGGCCAGGCCCGTGCCGTACGCGTCCTGGAGGGCGAGGATGCCCACCGTGTCGTTGCCGTCGGCGAGGATCAGGTCGCCGAGCACCCGGCCCTGCAGCACGTCCGGCGGCGCGGTGCGGAAGTACAGGCCCTTGTCGTCGTACGTGGTGAACTGGTCGGAGGTGTTCGCCGGCGAGATCTGCACGACGCCCGCACCAGTGATCTTGTCGATGACCGACAGCGACACCGAGGACGACGCGGCGCCCACGACCACGTCGGCCTTCTGCTGCAGCAACTTGTCGACAGACTGGGAGGCAATGTTGGTGGAGGTGTCACCCGAGTCCGTGTCGATCTCGGTCACCGGCTTGCCGAGGACACCGCCGGCGTCGTTGATCTCCTTCACGGCCAGCTTCACACCGGCGAACTCCGGCGGGCCGAGGAAGGCGAGCGAACCGGTCTGGGGCAGCAACGTGCCGATGGTGAGGACGCCGTCGCCCTGCGCGGCGGCGGGGGCCGCCGAGGAGGCCGCCGGCGCCGGGGCCGAGGCACTCGGGGCGGCGCTGTCCTCGCCACCGCCACAGGCCGCCAGCGCGAGGGTGGCGGCCGCGGCGACGGCCAGAGCCCGCCCGAGGGGGGCAATGCGGATCATGAAAGCATCTCCTTCATCCAGGCCCGGGAATCCGTCAGCGCTGCCGACTGTCCCGATCGACTGGCTGAAAGGTACATAGGCGGGGGCGCCCCGGACCAGGGATGCATCAGAACTGTCCGCACTTGGATGCGGAGTCGTAATAACTCCTCAACTTAGCGGCGCACGCCCCTGACCAGGAGTCTTCTCCCAGACGATCAGCACGGGCGCGTGGTCAGGCGGACGCCGGGGCCCCGCCGCCGTTCTCGTTCACCACGATCTGCGCCACCTGGCGCATGCTCATGCGCCGGTCCATCGACGCCTTCTGGATCCACCGGAACGCCTGCGGCTCGGTCCACCCGTGCTGGGCCATGAGCAGGCCCTTCGCCCGCTCCACCAGCTTCCTGGTCTCCAGCCGCTCCGACAGCGTGGAGACCTCCTTCTCCAGCGCGGCCATCTCCTCGTGCCGGCTGACCGCCATCTCGATCGCGGGGACCAGGTCGCCCTTGGTGAACGGCTTGACCAGATAGGCCATGGCCCCCGCGTCCCTGGCCCGCTCCACCAGGTCGCGCTGCGAGAACGCGGTGAGGATGAGACAGGGGGCGATCCGTTCCGACACGATGCGCTCCGCCGCGGAGATCCCGTCGAGCACCGGCATCTTCACATCCAGGATCACCAGGTCCGGACGGAGCTCCAGGGCCAGTTTGACCGCCGTCTCTCCGTCACCGGCCTCCCCGACCACGGCGTAGCCGTCCTCTTCGAGCATCTCCTTCAGGTCGAGGCGGATCAGCGCCTCGTCTTCCGCGATCACCACTCGCCGCTGCGTACTCACGCACAAGAGGTTACCGATGTCCGCTACATTGGAACCACGCCAGGGGCCTCGTGAGTGATCACCTGTTTGGTAGGCTGCTGCGCGACGGGTTCGGACAAAGTAGGTAAAGTCCGGATTGAAGCCCCGGTACCCCAATTGGCATGAGGGAGCGGATTCAAAACCCGTACAGTGTGGGTTCGAGTCCCACCCGGGGCACTTTTCACTCTTCGCGTCCACTCGGAAACTGTCGGTGGCGACTGTCACGATCAGGCGCGTGTACGCCTCCTCGACTCGCCGCCGAGCTCTCCGTCTCCTCGCCTCCGGTCTCACCCTGACGCAGACGAGCCGTCAACTCGGCATCTCCATCTCGACGCTCCGTGAGTGGCGGGACCACCCCGAGTGGCTTCCCGCCCGGGCCGCGACCTGCCCGCGCTGCGAGGAGATCCCCACAATGCCGGAGCCGCCCGGTGCCTACGCCTATCTGCTGGGCCTGTATCTGGGAGACGGCTGCATCAGCGTGGTAGGCGACCCGGGCAAGCGGGTCTGGTCGCTGCGAATCATGTGCGCGGACTCGTGGCCCGGCCTCCGGGACGAATGCGCGCGGGCGATGACGGCGATCCGCCCGCTCAACCGGGTCCGCGTCCTCCAGAAGCAGGGCTGCAGCGAGGTCAACAGTTATTCGATGCACTGGCCCCATCTCTTTCCGCAGCATGGGCCGGGGAAGAAGCATCAGCGGGCCATCGTGCTGGCGGGCTGGCAGGAGGAGATCGTCGCCGAACATCCGGGGCTCTTCGCACGCGGTCTCATCCACTCGGACGGCTACCGGGGGACGAACCGGGTCCGGCGGCCGGTCGGCGGGGAGGACAAGTGGTACGAGTACCCGCGATACCTGTTCAAGAACGAGTCGGCCGACATCCTCCGGCTGTGCGGCGAGACGCTGGACCGGCTCGGCGTCGCATGGCGTCACAACAAACCCAACGAGATCTCGGTGGCCAGACGCGACGCCGTGGCCCGCCTCGACCAGTTCGTGGGCCCCAAGTACTGACGATCACAGGGCCGCCCGAAGCGACGGTCAGGCGAGGCTGTCGAGCCAGGCGTGGTGGAGGCGGGCGAACCGCCCGGAGCGGGCGATCAGCCGGTCGGGCGGGCCGTCCTCCACGATCCGGCCGTGCTCCATGACGAGCACCCGGTCGGCGATCTCGACGGTGGACAGGCGGTGGGCGATGATCAGCGCGGTCCGGTCGGCGAGGATCGTCCGCAGCGCCCGCTGCACGAGCCGCTCGCTGGGCACGTCGAGGCTGGAGGTGGCCTCGTCCAGGATCAGCACGGCGGGGTCGGCGAGGAAGGCCCGGGCGAAGGCGACGAGCTGCCGCTGCCCCGCCGACATCCGGCCGCCGCGCTTGCCGACCTGCGTCTCGTACCCCTCGGGGAGGGTGGAGACGAACGTGTGGGCGCCGATGGCCTCCACGGCCCGTACGATCTCCGCGTCCGGCGCGCCGGGCCGCCCGAACCGTACGTTGTCCGCGATCGTCCCGCTGAACAGGTAGTTCTCCTGGGTGACCATCACCACGTGGCGGCGCAGGGTGTCCTCGTCGAGGTCGCGCAGGTCCACGCCGTCGAGCAGCACCCGCCCGGCGACCGGGTCGTGGAACCGGGCGATGAGCTTGGCCAGCGTGGTCTTGCCCGCGCCGGTCGTGCCGACGACGGCGACCGTCTGCCCGGCGGGGATCTCCAGGTCGAGCAGCGGCAGCACCGGCGGGCCCTCGGCATAGGCGAACCGGACGGTCTCGAAGCGCAGGGCCCCGGCGGCGTTCGGCAGCGGCGCCGGACGAGCGGGCTCGGCCACCGCCGGCCGTTCCTCGAGCACCCCCGACAGCTTCTCCAGCGCCGCACCCGCCGACTGGAGGGCGTTGTAGAACTGCGAGATCTCCTGCATCGGCTCGTAGAACTGGCGCAGGTAGAGCAGGAACGCGGCGAGCACGCCGACCGTGACCGTGCCGCGCAGGGCGAGCATGCCGCCGTACAGCAGGACGGCGGCGACCGTGACGTTGCCGATCAGCTTGATGCCGGGCATGAACACGGCCACCAGGCGCGAGCCGCGCACGTTGGCGTCGCGGTAGTCCGCGTTGAGCCGTTCGAAGATCTCCTGGTTGCGCGGCTCGCGGCGGAACGCCTGTACCGCCCGGATCCCGGTCATCGACTCGACGAAGTGGACGATGACCAGTGCGACGGCCTCCCGCGTACGCCGGTAGGTGACGCTCGACTCCCGGCGGAACCATCGGGTGAACAGCAGCAGGACCGGCAGCGGCAGCAGCGCCACCAGGCCGAGGTGCACGTCGAGCACCAGCAGCATGACCGCGGTGCCGCACAGGGTGAGCACGGCGGTGACGAGGCCGTCGAACCCGGAGTCGAGCAGTTCGGCGATCGCGTCCACGTCGGAGGTCAGCCGGGAGATGACCCGCCCTGAGGTGTACTTCTCGTGGAACGACAGCGACAGCCGCTGGAAGTGGTCGAAGACCCGGCGGCGCAGCTCCAGCAGGGTGTCCTGCCCGATCCGGCCGGCCATCTGCAGGAACGCCTGCCGGGTGAGCGCCTGCGTGAGCGCGGCCAGCAGCACCGCGGCCACGACGGCCAGCAGGGTCCCCGCGCCCTGCCCCCGCAGCATCGGCGGGATCCCGTCGTCGATGCCCCTCTTCACCAGGTACGGCAGGGCCAGTCCGGCGGCGTTGGACACGACGATGACCGCGGTGAGCACGGCGATCGCCCGGCGGTGCGGGCGGAGCAGGTCGCCGAGCAGGCGGCGGGACCGGGTCCGCAGCAGCAGGGAGACCCGTTCGGAGATCTCGTCCCGGTCCTCCGCCGCGACCCCCCGCCAGGCGGTGTTTCCCGCTTCGCTCATCGGGGCGCTCACATCCGCCGGGGTCGCGCCGGAGGCGCGCAACGGGCTCTTCCCTCGTCGCGCTTGGTCGCTTCGCTCCCGCACACTCCTCAGTCCAGACCGGCGGCGCGCCCCTCCGGCTTGCTCGGTGTTTCCCGCTTCGCTGCCGGTGTCGTGGGTCATGGCGCGGATCTCTCGGCGTCGAGGCCGGCGTCCTGGGCGAGCAGTTCGCGGTATTCCGGCACCGTGGCCAGCAGGTCGCCGTGGCGCCCCACGTGGGCGATGGTGCCGTCGCGCAGCAGCGCCACGCGGTCGGCGAGCAGCACCGTCGAGGCGCGGTGGGCCACGACGATGCCGGTGGCGTCGGCGAGCACGCGGCGCAGCGCCTCCTCCACCAGCGCCTCGGTCTCCACGTCGAGCGCCGACAGGGTGTCGTCGAGCACGAGCACGCGCGGCCGGCCGAGCACGGCCCGGGCCAGCGCCAGCCGCTGCCGCTGGCCGCCCGACAGCGACATGCCCTGCTCGCCGATGCGCGTATCGAGCCCCCACGGCAGGTCGTAGGCGAAGGTCGCCTGCGATATCTCCAGGGCCTGCCTGATCTCCTCCTCGGTGGCGTCGCCCCGGCCGAGCGTGACGTTCTCGCGCACGCTCATGGAGAACAGCGTGGGCTCCTCGAACGCGGTGGCGACCACCGAGCGCAGCGAGGCCAGCGACAGGTGCCGTACGTCGTGCCCGTCGATGGTGACGCGGCCCGCGGTGACGTCGCACAGGCGGGGCACGAGGGTGGTCAGGGTCGTCTTGCCCGAACCGGTGGCCCCGACGACGGCGACGGTCTCCCCCGGCCGCACCTCCAGCCAGACGTCGCGCAGCACCGGGCGGTCCGCGCCGGGGAAGCGGAACTCCACGCCCTCGAAGCGGACGTGGCCGCGGGGGCGCTCGATGACGGCCGCGCCGCCGCGGATCGCGGGGACCGTGTCGAGCACCTCGACGACCCGGTCGGCCGAGGTCATCGCCTCCTGCCCCATGGCGAGGATGTAGCCGAGGGAGGCGACCGGCCAGACGAGCTGGAGGACCAGCGTGGTGAACGCGACCAGCGTGCCGAGCGTCAGCGCGCCGGCCCCGACCGCGATCGCGCCGAGCAGCAGGACCAGCGCGAGCGTGACGTTCGGCACCACTTCGAGGAAGGTGAAGAACCGGGAGGCCAGGCGGACCTTCCCCAGGGCGGTGCGGCGGACCTCCCGCGCGGCGGCGGCGTACCCGCCGAAGACGTGCTCGCGCCGCCCGAACGCCTTGACGGTGCGGACTCCGACGGCCGACTCCTCGACGAGCGTCGCGAGGTCGCCCTGCTGGTCCTGCAGCCGGCGGGAGATGCCGATGTAGCGCCGCTCGAACCGCAGCGACAGGGCCACGACCGGGAGCGAGGAGGCGGCGACGAGCAGGCCGAGCGGCCAGTACATCCGGAGGAGCACCACCGTCACCGCGGTGAGCTGCAGGATGTTCATGATCAGGAACAGCACGCCGAATCCGAGGAACCGGCGGATCGTCGACAGGTCGCTCGTCGCGCGGGACAGCAGCTGGCCCGACTGCCACCCGTCGTGGAAGCTCATCGGCAGCCGCTGGAGCCGCCGGTAGAGGTCGTCGCGGATCGCGGTCTCGAGGCCGAGGACCGGCCCTGCCTGCGACCACCGGCGGACGAACGTGAGAAGCGCCTCGGTCACGCCGAGGCCGAGGGCGAGCAGCCCGAGCGGGACCAGCCCGGCCAGGTCCCCGTGGGCCACCGGCCCGTCGATGATCTCCTTGCCGACGAGGGGGATCACCGTGCCGGCCGCGATGCCGCCGAGCGCCGCGAACCACGAGACGACCAGGCTGCCGGCGTACGGCCGCAGGTAGGTCCGCAGCCGCCACAGCGAGCGCCACGACGACCGGCTGTGGACGGGCCCAGGGGTCTGGGGGGATGCCATCAACGGGCGCAGCGCTCCTCCGGCGTCTGACAGGACGGATTACTCGCTCCTGCCATGCTCCGTCGAAGAACGCCGCGCCCGCAAGCGATTTGACCCCGCCGCCGGGGATCACAGCTACCGCGGGGGCCGGGCCCTCAAGGCTCGGCCCCGCGGGCCGCCGGTGTCAGCCCGCCGGGTGAGCGACGAGGGAGCCGACGGTGTGGACGCGCAGCGCGTTGGTGGACCCGTGGTTGCCGGGCGGGGAGCCCGCCACGACGACGATCTTGTCGCCCTTCTCGCACACGCCGAGCGCGAGCAGCGAGGCCTCCACCTGGCGCACCATGTCGTCGGTGTGGTGGACGAACGGCACCTCGAACGTCTCGACGCCCCAGGTGAGCGCCAGCTGGCCGCGCACCTGCGGGTTGGAGGTGAAGGCGAGCAGCGGGATCGACGAGCGGTAGCGCGCCAGACGGCGGGCGGTCTCACCGGACATCGTGAACGCCACCAGGGCCTTGGCCTTGACGATCGCGCCGACCTCGGCCGCCGCGCGGGCGATGGCGCCGCCGGTCGTCTCGGGCAGCCGGTCCAGGTTGTGGGTGGCCTGCAGCGTGGTGCCCTCCGCCGCGACCGCGATGCGGTCCATCGTGGCCACCGACTCGATCGGGTAGGTGCCGACCGAGGTCTCGCCGGACAGCATCACCGCGTCGGCGCCGTCCATCACCGCGTACGCGACGTCGGACGCCTCGGCGCGGGTGGGCCGCGGGGCGCTCATCATCGAGTCGAGCATCTGGGTGGCCACGATGACCGGGTGGGCCTTCTCGCGGCACAGCTCGATGATGCGGCGCTGGACGATCGGCACCTGCTCCAGCGGAAGCTCGACGCCGAGGTCGCCGCGGGCGACCATCACGCCGTCGAAGGCGTCGACGATCTCCTCCAGGCACTCGACGGCCTGCGGCTTCTCGATCTTGGCGAGGAGCGGGAGCCGGACGCCCTCCTCCTCCATGATCCCGTGGACGAGGGCGGCGTCCTCCGGTGACCGGACGAACGACAGGGCGATCATGTCGAAGCCGGTGCGCAGGGCCCAGCGCAGGTCCTCCTCGTCCTTCTCCGTGAGCGCCGGGGCGCTGACGGCGACGCCGGGGAGGTTGAGGCCCTTGTTGTCGGAGATCATGCCGCCGATGACGACGCGGGTGACGACGCGCGGTCCCTCGACCGCGGTCACCTCGAGGTTCAGCCGTCCGTCGTCGACGAGGATGGTGTCGCCGGGACTGACGTCGCCGGGCAGGCCATCGTAGGTGGTGGACACGATGTCACGGTCCCCGGGGACGTCCTCGGTGGTGATGGTGAAGACGTCGCCGAAGCCGAGCCGGACGGGGCCGGAGGCGAAGCGTCCGACGCGGATCTTGGGACCCTGGAGGTCGGCGAGGACGCCGACGGCGCAGCCAAGCTCGTCGGCGGCGGCCCTGACCCGGTCGAACACCTCCTTGTGCAGCTCGTGGCTGCCGTGGGAGAGGTTGAAACGGGCCACGTTCATGCCCGCCTTGATGAGCTCGCGAAGGCGCTCCGGCGAGGAGGTGGCGGGCCCGAGGGTACAGACGATCTTTGCTCGACGACTCACAACACTACCCTAATTGGTACAGACCACTCGATGTGACGGCACACACAGCCGTCGCCAAATGTTCAGACACTTCACGCGATCACCCGCGTGCCCTAGCCTGCAGCCATGGAACGTACCCGGGCATGGGGGGCGATAACGGCGCTGTTCACCCTGGCGGCGTGCGGAGGCCAGGCTACCGAATCTCCCGCTCCTCCGCCGGGCGTTTCGGTGTCCCTGAACCAGTGGCGCAGCGACGAGGCGGCCCACGAGCTCGAGGTGTCCGTGCGCAACGACGGCGACGCCCCCGTCCGGTTCCTGGACGTGCAACTCGTCACCGGCTCCTTCGCCACGCTCCCGCCGACCCGGGTGGACTCCACGCTCGGCCGGACTCCGCGCACCGACCTGCGGATCCCCTACGGTGAGGCGCGGTGCGACCCCGCGACGATCCCGCCGGTGCGCCCCGCCGTCGTCGTGGCGAACGTGCAGGCGGGCGAGGGGCCGGCGCGCAGGGTGGAGTTCCCCGTACGCCATCCGGACCCGCTGCTGGCGGGGCTGGTGAAGGCCGAGTGCGGGGCGTACCTCCTGCGCCTGGCGGCGGACGTCACCTTCGGCGACACCTGGACCAGGGCGGGCCGGACGCTGCGCGGGGTGCTCCTGGTGACCAGGAAGCAGGGCGCGGAGCCGGTGACGATCGACGAGCTGGGCGGCACCACGCACTACGACATGAAGCCGCTGTCGGGCCGGAGCCGCCCGGTGGCGGTGCTGGAGGCGGGGACGCCGCGCCTGGAGATCCCGGTGGAGGTCACCCCCGCCCGCTGCGACTGGCATGCCTTCGCCGAGGCGAAGAAGGCGTACCTGTTCCCGATCTACGGGATGGTGGGGGCGGGCGAGCGGCGCTACCTCATCGCGACGCCTCCGGCGCCGGTGCAGCGGACGTTCCTGTCGTACGCGGAGGACGTCTGCGGCGTCGGCGGATGACGACCGCCAGACCGGCCCAGGAGACGAGCACGACGGCGATCACCGCCAGCCGGACGGCCGTGACGTACTCCTCGGGATAGACGATCCCTTCGATGTAGGTGTCGATGAAGCCGCCGGGCAGCAGGCCGCGCTCCCCCGCCCGGGCGCGCCCCCAGTTCTCCAGCGCGGTCAGCGGGCACTCCACCAGCCCGGTGAGCTGGACGAGCGCCCACGCGCACAGCGCGAGGTGCGGCCAGGCCAGCCGGGGCCGCCACCAGGCGGGGAAACCGCCCAGGGCGATGTAGGCGATGACCAGGAAGTGCACGGCCATCGTGGCCTGCCAGACGAACCGGTAGATCATGATCTGCCCTCCCGAGAAGCCGAGGGTAGATCGCCGTCCGGCCGCCGGCCATCCGGCGGCCTACTCAGTTCGGTACTCAGACGGGTCAGCGGGCGACGGTCGCGGCCCGGGCGGCGTCGACCAGTCCGTGGCCGAAGAAGCCGTTCCGGCTCGCGGGGCCCTCGCAGACCTGTGTCTCGCCGGTCCCGTAGCGGTACGTGCGGGGCGAGGGGCAGTCCTTCGGCGTCGCCGTGGCGTACAGCAGGCGCTCCACCTCCGCGGGGTCCATCTGGAGCCCGCCCCGGCCCGGCTTGCCGAACCGTCCGATGATGATGGCCGCCACGCCGGTCACGTGCGGCGCCGCCATCGAGGTGCCCTCCATGTACTGGTAGTAGGCGCACTTCCCGGCCCGGCACTCGCGGATCACCGAGTCGTCCTTCGGCATGCCCTTGGCGTCGAGGCGCCCCTGGGCGCGCAGGACGTGCTCGGGGGCGGCGGCGAGGATCTCCCGGCTCGGCCCCCGCAGCGCGGTGCCGCCGTCGAAGACGTCACCGCCCGGCGCCGCGATGTCGGTCTGCTCGGTGCCGTAGTCGGAGTACGGCGCCTTGCGGCCGCTCGGGCCGACCGCGGACACCGAGATGACGCCGTCGAGTTCGGCCGGGACGTTGCGGCAGGAGTTGTCGACGGACCGGTTCTTCTCGGAGCCCCTCGGGAAGTCCGGGCTGGTGGTGTCCGTCTTCGGCTTGCCGAGGTCTCCCCCGGCGTTCCCGATGGCGGTGATCAGCGTGACGCCGTGCGACCGGGCGTAGTTCACCGCCCGCCGCATCCCCTCCAGGATCGCCCGCTGCTCCGACCGCTCGGCGGGCGTGTCGTCGGGGTTGTCCGGGCAGTTGAACGTCCACGGGTCGACGTAGAAGCTCATGTTGACCACGTCGACGCCGATGTCGGCGGCGTACTCCAGGGCGTCCAGGGTCGGCTTGAGGAAGAAGAAGCCCGAGTCGGTGCCGGCGCGCAGGTTGACCAGCGACACGTCGGGGGCGACGCCGGCGACGCCGATGCCGTTGATCGGCGACCCGATCGTGCTCGCGACGTGGGTGCCGTGGCCGTCGTCGTCGACGTCGGCCGGGTCCTTGCACCCCTTGTACTCGCAGGGCCCGTCGAGCTTCTTCCCGTTGGGGTCGGTGGGCTGGTCGGTCACGAAGTTGCGGCTCAGCACCCGGTCGAAGTTCGGCGCGATGTCCGGGTGCCGGCCGTCGACGCCGGTGTCCATCACGCCGACCAGCACCTTGCGGCTGCCCCTCGCCTTCGCGTAGGAGCCCGTGGGGGTGGCGCCGATCATCTTCATGTTCCACTGCCGGTCGGCGAGCGGCTCCGGGCCGCCCGCCCGCGCGGCCGTGCCCGGGCGCCACGCGCCGGGGAGCGTACGCCCCGGTCCGGCGGAGACGGGGGCGTCGGCGGTCCGGCCGATGGGGCGGTCGCGGGCGACGCCGACCACGGCGGGGTCGTCGCCGATCCGCTCGGGCGCGGACGTGCGCACGACGAGGTAGCCGAGGCGGTCGTCGTGGACCCGCACCGTGCCGCCGGCGGCCTCGGCCGCCCGCTGCGCGGCGGCCCGCCCGCCGTCCACGTAGAAGACCAGGTAGTTACCGGCCTGCCCGCTTCCCGACGGGCTTGACGAGCTGGATGGGCCAGATGGGCTCGGTGTGCTCAGCGCGACCGGTATGCCCGGTATCCCTGGCGTGCCCGACGGGGCGCCCGGCCCGCCGAGCAGTGCGACCGACATGATGGCCCCGGCGAGCCGCCCCCGTGCGTGCAACGCTCCTCCTCGATTCCGGGCCCGGTGATCGGGCTCAGCATCTTCCCGGCAGCCGGCCGCGCGTCGCAACCCGCCGGACCGCGTGGCCCGAGGGCCGCACGGGCCGACCGCCGCGCGGCCTGGCCTCCCGAGATGGAGATATTCCCGATTTGCCGCGTGACGCCGCCCTAACGCGGTCCGGTCCCCTGAGGACCGCGTTCCGGCGGCTCACATCGCGATCAGACGAGGGGCCGCGCCGTCGGGGGGATCGGCACGGGCAGGACCGTACGGCCGCTCAGGTGCTGGTCGACGGCCGCCGCCGCGGACCGGCCCTCGGCGATCGCCCACACGATCAGCGACTGGCCGCGGCCCATGTCACCGGCCGAGAACACGCCCTCCACCGACGTCTCGTACGAGGAGTTCCTGGCCACGTTGCCACGGGCGTCGAAGAACGACTCCGGGTCGCCCGACAGGGCGGCGAGGTCGTTCAGCAGCGGGCCCTTCTCCGGGCCGAGGAAGCCCATGGCGAGGGTGACCAGGTCGGCCGGGATCTCCCGCTCGGTGCCGGGGATCGGCGCGAACCCCGCCGCCGGGCCCTCGACCTCGACCAGGCGCAGCGCCCGCACGTTGCCCTCGTCGTCGCCGGCGAACTCGGTGGTGGACACCGCGTACACGCGGTCGCCCGCCCCGGCCTCCAGCTCCTCGTGCGCGCTCTCCATCTTGAACAGCATCGGGTACGTCGGCCACGGCTGGCTGCCGGGACGGTCCGCCGGCGGCCTCGGCATGATCTCCAGCTGGGTGACCGACAGCGCGCCCTGCCGGATCGCGGTGCCGATGCAGTCGGCGCCGGTGTCGCCGCCGCCGATCACGACGACGTGCTTGCCCTCCGCCGAGATCGGCGATTCGGCGTAGTCGCCCTCCTGGGCCTTGTTGGCCGGGGGGAGATACTCCATCGCCTGGTAGACGCCCTTGAGCTCGCGGCCGGGCACCGGCAGGTCGCGCCACGCCGTGGCGCCGCCCGCGAGCACGATCGCGTCGAACTCCTCGCGCAACTCGGCCGCCGTGACGTCCACGCCGACATTGACGCCGGTGCGGAACTCGGTGCCCTCGGCCTCCATCTGGGCGATGCGGCGGTCGACGTGCCGCTTCTCCATCTTGAACTCGGGGATGCCGTACCGGAGCAGCCCGCCGATCCGGTCGGCCCGCTCGAACACGACCACGTCGTGCCCGGCGCGGGTGAGCTGCTGCGCGGCCGCGAGGCCGGCCGGGCCGGAGCCGACGACCGCGACCTTGCGGCCGGTCTTGACGGCGGGCGGCTGCGGCGTGACCCAGCCCTCGGCGAAGGCCCGGTCGACGATCTCGACCTCCACCCGCTTGATCGCGACCGGGTCGGAGTTGATGCCGAGCACGCACGCCGACTCACACGGAGCGGGGCACAGGCGGCCGGTGAACTCCGGGAAGTTGTTGGTCGCGTGCAGCCGCTCGATCGCCTCGCGCCAGTCGTCGCGGTAGACGAGGTCGTTCCACTCGGGGATGAGGTTCCCGAGCGGGCAGCCGTTGTGGCAGAACGGGATGCCGCAGTCCATGCAGCGGGCCGCCTGCTTGGTCAACGCGGGCTTGGGGAAGTCCTCGTAGACCTCGCGCCAGTCGCGGATGCGCACGTCGACCGGGCGGCGCGCCGGCAGCTCGCGCCCGTGTGTCAGGAACCCCTTCGGGTCAGCCATCGGTGTACCCCCCTTATCGTCGCGTGGGAATGGTGGTGGTGATGACGCTCATCGGCGTCACCCGTGGGCGGCGGCCATGACCGCCTCGTCGATGTCGCGGCCCTCGGCCTCGGCGGCGGCCCGCGCCAGCAGGACCCGCTTGTAGTCGGACGGCATGATCTTCGCGAACCGGCCGAGCGCGGCGTCCCAGTCCGCCAGCAGCGCCTTGGCCACCGTGGACCCGGTCTCCGTGAGGTGCCTGTCGACGATCTCCCGCAGGAACTCGGCGTCCTCGTCGTCCAGCGCCTCGAGCTCGACCATCTCGCGGTTGACCCGCTCGGGCCGAAGGTCGAGCACGTAGGCCACGCCGCCCGACATGCCGGCGGCGAAGTTGCGGCCGGTCGCGCCGAGGACGACGGCCCGGCCGCCGGTCATGTACTCGCAGCCGTGGTCGCCCACGCCCTCGACGACGGCGGTGGCGCCGGAGTTGCGGACGCAGAACCGCTCGCCCACGATGCCGCGGACGAAGACCTCGCCGGACGTCGCGCCGTACAGGCCGACGTTGCCCGAGACCACCTGCGTCTCGGCCTCGAACGGAGCGTCGGGGTGCGGCCGGACCACGAGCCGGCCGCCCGACAGGCCCTTGCCGAGGTAGTCGTTGGCGTCGCCGGTCAGCCGCAGCGTGACGCCCCGCGGCACGAACGCGCCGAACGAGTTGCCCGCCGAGCCGGTGAACGACACGTCGATCGTGTTGTCGGGCAGGCCCTCGCCGCCATACCGCTTGGTCACCTCGTGGCCGAGCATGGTGCCGACCGTGCGGTTGACGTTGCGGATGGGCAGCTCCAGCGTGACCGGCTCGCCGAGGTTCAGCGCGCCCTCGGCGAGCTGGATCAGCGTGTTGTCCAGCGCCTTGTCGAGCCCGTGGTCCTGCTCGGCGACCCTGCGGCGCGGGGTGCCCTCGGGCAGCTCCGGCTGGTGCAGGATCGGCGACAGGTCGAGGCCGGCGGCCTTCCAGTGCTCGACCGCGCGGGTGGTGTCGAGCAGGTCGGCCCGCCCGATGACCTCGTCCAGCGAGCGGTAGCCGAGCTCGGCGAGGTACTCGCGCACCTCCTGGGCGACGAACTCGAAGAAGTTCACCACGAACTCGGGCTTGCCGCTGAACCGCTTGCGCAGCTCGGGGTTCTGCGTGGCCACGCCCACCGGGCAGGTGTCGAGGTGGCAGACCCGCATCATGACGCAGCCGGAGACGACCAGCGGAGCGGTGGCGAAGCCGTACTCCTCGGCGCCGAGCAGCGCCGCGATGACCACGTCGCGGCCGGTCTTGAGCTGGCCGTCGGCCTGCACGACGATGCGGTCGCGCAACCCGTTGAGCAGCAGCGTCTGCTGGGTCTCGGCCAGGCCGAGCTCCCAGGGGGCGCCCGCGTGCTTGACCGAGGTCAGCGGGGAGGCGCCGGTGCCGCCGTCGTGGCCGGAGATCAGCACGACGTCGGCGTGGGCCTTGCTGACGCCCGCCGCCACGGTCCCGACCCCGACCTCGGCGACCAGCTTCACGTGGACGCGGGCGCGCGGGTTGGAGTTCTTCAGGTCGTGGATGAGCTGGGCGAGGTCCTCGATCGAGTAGATGTCGTGGTGCGGCGGCGGCGAGATGAGGCCGACGCCGGGGGTGGAGTGCCGGGTCTTGGCGATCCACGGGTACACCTTGTGGCCGGGCAGCTGGCCGCCCTCGCCGGGCTTGGCGCCCTGCGCCATCTTGATCTGCAGGTCGTCCGCGTTGACCAGGTATTCGCTGGTCACGCCGAACCGGCCGGAGGCCACCTGCTTGATCGCGCTGCGCCGCTCGGGGTCGTGCAGCCGCTCCGGGTCCTCGCCGCCCTCGCCGGTGTTCGACTTGGCGCCGAGCCGGTTCATCGCGATGGCCAGCGTCTCGTGCGCCTCCATCGAGATGGAGCCGTACGACATGGCGCCGGTGGAGAACCGCCTGACGATCGACTCGACCGGCTCGACCTCGTCGATCGGGATCGGCGCGCCGGCGGGGCGCAGCCTGAACAGGCCGCGCAGCGTCATGAGCTTCTCGGACTGCCCGTCCACGAGGGACGTGTACTCCTTGAAGATCTCGTACCGCCGGGTGCGGGTGGAGTGCTGGAGCTTGAAGACGGTGGTCGGGTTGAACAGGTGCGGCTCGCCCTCGCGGCGCCACTGGTACTCGCCGCCGACCTCCAGCCGCCGGTGCGGGTTCTCCGCGCGGGGATAGGCCCGCGCGTGCCGCTCCAGCGCCTCCCTGGCCAGCACGTCGAAGCCGACGCCGCCGAGGCGGGAGGTGGTGCCGGTGAAGCACCCGTCGATGACCTCGGCGCCGAGGCCGAGCGCCTCGAAGATCTGCGCGCCGGTGTAGGAGGCGACCGTGGACACGCCCATCTTGGACATGACCTTCAGGACGCCCTTGCCGTACGCCTTGATCAGGTTGCGGACGGCCTTGCGCGGGTCCAGGTCGAGCTGACCGGTCGCGATCATGTCCTCGACCGTCTCCAGGGCGAGGTAGGGGTTGATCGCGCTGGCGCCGTACCCGACGAGCAGGGCCATGTGGTGGCACTCGCGGGCCTCGCCGGTCTCGATCACCAGGCCGACCCGGGTGCGGGACTTCTCCCGGATGAGGTGGTGGTGCACCGCGCCGGTGAGCAGCAGCGACGGGATCGGCGCCCGCTCGCGGGAGGACCCGCGGTCGGACAGCACGATGATCCGGGCGCCGTCCTCGATGGCCCGGGAGACCTCCTGGCGGATCTCCTCCAGCCGCCGCACCAGCGCCTCGCCGCCGCCGGCGGCGTCGAACAGGCCGGACACGACGTACGGCTGGAAGCCGGGCAGCGCGCCCTCGTCGTTGATGTGGACGATCTTCGCGAGCTCGTCGTTGTCGATCACCGGGTAGGGCAGCACGAGCCGGCGGCACGAGGCCGGGCCGGGGTCGAGCAGGTTGCCCTCGGGGCCGATCGTCGACTGCAGCGAGGTGACGAGCTCCTCGCGGATGGCGTCCAGCGGCGGGTTGGTGACCTGCGCGAACAGCTGGCTGAAGTAGTCGAACAGCAGCCGCGGCTTCTCGCTCAGCACGGCGACGGGGCTGTCGGTGCCCATCGAGCCGATCGGCTCGGCGCCGTTCCGCGCCATCGGCGTGAGGATGATCCGGAGCTCCTCCTCGGTGTAGCCGAAGGTCTGCTGCCGCTTGACCAGCGCCTCGTGGGTGGGGTGCTCGTGCTCGCGCTCGGGCAGCTCCTCGAAGCGGACCAGGCCCGCGTGCAGCCACTCGCCGTACGGCTCGGCGGCGGCGAGCTCGGCCTTGATCTCGTCGTCCTCGATGATCCGGCCGCGCGCGGTGTCCACCAGGAACATCCGGCCCGGCTGCAGGCGGCCCTTGCGGACCACCTTCTCCTGCGGGATGTCGGACAGCACGCCGGCCTCGGAGGCGAGCACGACCAGGCCGTCGTCGGTGACCCAGAACCGGCCCGGGCGCAGGCCGTTGCGGTCGAGGACCGCGCCGACCAGCGTGCCGTCGGAGAAGGTGATCGACGCGGGGCCGTCCCACGCCTCCATGAGGGTGGAGTGGAACTCGTAGAAGGCCCGGCGGGCCGGGTCCATCTCGGTGTGGTTCTCCCACGCCTCCGGGATCATCATCAGCACGGCGTGCGGCAGCGACCTGCCGCCGAGGTGCAGCAGCTCCAGCGTCTCGTCGAACGAGGCGGTGTCGGAGCCGTCCGGGTCACAGATGGGGAAGAGCCGCCGCAGGTCGCCCGGGATCAGGCCGGTGGCGAGCATCGCCTCGCGGGCGCGCATCCAGTTGCGGTTGCCCCGGACGGTGTTGATCTCGCCGTTGTGCGCGACGTACCGGTACGGGTGGGCCAGCGGCCAGGAGGGGAAGGTGTTGGTCGAGAAGCGCGAGTGGACGAGCGCGATGGCGCTGACGTAGCGCTCGTCGGACAGGTCGGCGAAGAACGGCTCGACCTGCAGCGAGGTCAGCATGCCCTTGTAGACGATGGTCCGCGAGGACAGCGAGGAGAAGTAGACGTCCGCCTCGTGCTCAGCGCGCTTGCGGAAGGCGAACACGATCCGGTCGAGGTCGACGCCGGTCTCGCCGCCGGGCGAGGTCACGAACAGCTGCGCGAAGTGGGGCATGGCCGCCCGCGCGGTGGCGCCGGGCAGGTCGCGGTCCACCGGCAGCTCGCGCCAGCCGAGGATGCTCACGCCCTCCTCCGCGGCGATCCGCTCGATGGTCTCGATCGCGGCGGCCCTCGCCTGCCCGTCCGCCGGCAGGAACGCGGCGCCCGCGGCGTACGCGCCCTCCGCGGGCAGCTCACTGTGCCATCCCAGATCGGCCACCACGGCGCGGAAGAACGCGTCGGGGATCTGGGTGAGGATGCCCGCGCCGTCGCCGGTGTCCGGCTCGCTGCCGCTCGCGCCCCGGTGGTCGAGGTTGCGGAGGGCAGTCAGTGCCTTGGCGACGATGTCGTAACTGCGGCGACCCTGCACGTCCGCGACCATGGCGACGCCACAGGCGTCATGCTCGAAGGCGGGGTCGTAGAGTCCCTGAGGCTCGGGGAGACCTCCGGGAAGGCCAAGGCGGGCAGCAGGCATGTAGTCACTCCCGTCGTCAACTTCTGCGTGGAACAGAGGGACGACGCTGGCCCTGCTGCGGTTGTGGTGCTTAGAGATTACAACACGCTGCCGGAATAGTGCCCCCCCGGTCTGCTTCGCGAACCTTCACAGGTCAGCGTGGTGAACAGGGCCTCGATAGGGTTTGCGCATGGGTGGTCATGAGGCGATCGACGAACTGCTGGCGGAGGCCGGCGTGGACGGCCTGCGCCTGCGCGGAGCACTGGCGCTCCTGGCAGGCGGCCGCTGGTGGACCCTGTCCGACCTGGTACGGGAGACCGCGACGCCACGGCGGACGATCGAGTCGCTGCTGCGGGCGCTCCCCCTTGAGCACAGCGGCGACCGTGTCCGGATACCCATGGATCAGGTCAACCGCTACAACGCCGGGGTCGGGCCGGAAATTTCCGATCTGGGGAATCCGGTGTCCGAAATGGTGCCGGAACACGCCGAAACCCTCGCCCGTCTGGAGCGGCTGATCGCCGAGGCCCCCCGGGGCCGGCACGCGCTCGACCACGTCTCCGCGACCGCCGAGACCGTGCTGCGCCGCGCCCTCCTGCTGGGGCGGCGGTTCTGGCTGCCCGGCGCCCGCCTGCTGTGCGTCGGCGACCACGACCTGACCTCGCTGGCGGTGCGGATGGTCCACCCGGAGGTCGAGGTGGCGGTGGCCGACATCGACGACCGCATCCTGGAGTTCGTCGACGCCCAGGACCTCGGGGTGCGCACCCGGTGGGCCGACCTGCGTCTCGGCCTGCCGCCGTCACTGCGCGGCTGGGCCGACCTCGCGATCACCGACCCGCCGTACACGCCGGACGGGATCGGGCTGTTCGCCGCGCGCGCCGCCGAGGGCCTGCGCGACCGCGAGCGGGGACGCATCCTCCTGGCGTACGGCGCCTCCGAGCGCACCCCGATGCTCGCGCTGAAGGTGCAGAAGGCTCTTGTCGACCTCAACCTGCTGCATGAGGCGATATTTCCGCACTTCAACCGGTATTACGGGGCGGAGGCGATCGGCAGCGCGGCGGACCTGTACGTGCTGCGTCCCACCACGAAGACCTGGCCGGCGATCGCCGCGCGACTCGACCGCCTCGCCACGGCCATCTACACGCAGGGCCCCCAGGCCGTGGAGTCCGCCGGGCGCCCCGGTAAGGCGACGGTCCAGGCGACGGCCGTGGACAGCGCGACCGGCAGGACGGCCGGTGCGGGGACGGACAGCACTGCGGGCAGCACGGCCGGTGTGGGGGTGGACGGCGCAGCGGACGAGGCGGCGGTGACCGCCTTCGGGCCGGACCTGCTCGCCGGGGACTGGCCGCGCGGCCTGCTGCCGCAGGTGCCCCGCACCCGGCTCGCCACGCTGCTGGCCAAGCCGTACGCCGCCGACCCGCGGCGGGTGGTCATCGCGGTGCCGGCCGGGCTGGAGGCGGCCCTGCCCCGCCTGCTGCTCGCGACCCGGGCCCGGCACGTGCGGGTGCTCACCGCCGCCCCGGTCGCCGGGCTGCCCGAGCTGGCCGCGTTGCTCGCCCCGGTCTACGAACTCACCGCCGAGGGCCGTGTCCTCGACGCCGTACGGCTCGCTCCGCCGGAGGACGGGCCGGACCGGATCGTCCGCGCGATCCTGGACAGCGCGCACGGGAAGCTCGCCAACACCTGGCGGGAGGCGCTCACCAGGACCGGCCTCACCACGACGCCCGGACACACCACACCGCCCGGACACACCGCACCGCCCGAGCACGCCGGGACCCCCGGGCACGGCGGGACGGCCGGGCTCACCAAGCGGCAGGCCAGGGCCGCCGTCGAGGAGGCCGCTCCCTGGGCCGGCGACGCGACACCCCTCGAACTCCCGCTCCACCGCCTCGCGCAGCTGACGGCGGAGATCACCGCTCCCACCCCGGCCTGAGGATCGGCCGCCCGAGGTCGTCCCCGGGCCGCGATCAGCCGGGGCCACGCACGCCCCCTCCCGGCGGGGGAACCGGGCACGCCCCCGGGGCTCCGATCAGGCCGGCGCGGCGCTGACGGGCGGCCGGCCCTGCGACCTGCTACCGGGCGGCCGGGACGGACGGGGACGGCGCGGCCGTGTTCGCAGAAGGGGCCGTGTTCGCGGACGAGGCCGGAGAGGCGCCGGGATCGGACGGCGGGTCCTCCGCGGGCTGTGCGGTGTCGGCCGGGCCCGGCGGCTGGGCGGGGTCCGACGGCACGCCGGCGACCGCGACCACCCGGCGGAAGACCGCTCTCTCCGCCTCCCGCACGGCCAGGCCGAGCATGACGAAGTCGTCGGTCTCCCCCGGCTCCGCGCCGTCGGTCCTGCCGATCCAGGCCACGCCGAGGTAGTGGCCCATGACCTGGGCGCTCGCCTCGCTGTAGGCGCCGAACTTCGCCCGGGGGGATTCGAGCGGCTGCACCCACGAGCCCCGGTAGAGCGTCCCCAGCGACGTCGCCAGCGACTCGGCGGCGTCGACGGACGACAGGTTGAACAGCGTGTACTGCGCCAGATAGACCCCGTCCGCCGTGGCGTACAGGCCACGGACGGCCTGGGTGCACCCGGCCTCCGCGAGGGCGTCGACGAGGTCGGCGCCCCACACCGCTCCCCCGCAGGCCTGGTCGGGGCGGCTGGTCAGGCGGCGCAGCGTGACCTTTCCCGCGCTGAGCGTCCGGGCGCCGAACACCTCCTGGACGCTCAGCGGCGCGGAGTCCGCCTTGCGGTCCGCGATCGGGGCGAACTCCTTCAGGGACGGCCAGGACTGGAAGGACGACGGCAGTCCCTGCCCCGCGATGTCCGCCGACGCCCCCGTCGGCACCGCGGGTCCGCCTCCGCCCAGCGCGTTGACCACCAGCGTCAGCACCAGGGCGATCACCAGGACGCCCGCGGCGGTCACGGACCACACGAACACGCGCTGCTGCCGGTCGTCCAGCCCGAGCTCGGTGAGGGTGGGTCCGGCCCAGCGCTCGGCCGTCGCGGACGACCGGCGCTTGCGCTTGGTCATAGACCGCCGGTTCCTATCAGCGACCCCAGTCCCCAGGTCAGCGCCGCCGCCACGGCGCCCACCACGAGCTGGCGGAGACCGCTGAACCACCAGCTTCTGGCCGTCACGCGCGAGACCACCGCGCCGGCGACGAACAGCGCCACCATCGACGCGGCGGCCGAGATCCACAGGCTCCGCGCGCCGATCAGGTACGGCAGGAGCGGGACCAGGGCGCCGAAGGCGAACGATAAGAACGACGATCCGGCGGCGAGCAGCGGTGAGGGCAGGTCGCCGGGGTCCACACCCAGTTCGGCCCGCGTGTGGACGGCGAGCGCCTCCTCCGGGTCGCGGGAGATCTGGCGGGCGACCTCCCTGGCGGTCTCCGGATCCACGCCCCGCTGGACGTACATCTGGGCCAGCTCGGCCTCCTCGGCCTCGGGATGCCGCTCCAGCTCCCGCCGCTCCACGTCGATCTCGGCCTCGGCCAGCTCGCGCTGGCTGGCGACCGACACGTACTCGCCGCCCGCCATGGAGAAGGCTCCGGCGGCCAGGCCGGCGATGCCGGCGAGGGCGATGATCCTGGTCTCGGCGGTGCCGCCGGCGACGCCCGCGATGAGCGCGAAGTTGGACACCAGTCCGTCCATCGCGCCGAACACCGCGGGCCGCAGCCATCCGCCGGTGACGTCCCTGTGCTGGTGGTGTGCCTCGGCCCGTGCCCCCGTCCTGGCCTCGGTCATCGCCGCCCGGCCTCCGGTTCCGGCATGGTCCCGCCGTCGCCCGTGGCGCCGGCGCCCGCCGGCGCCCTGTCCCCCTCACCGGAGTCCGCCGGAGCGTCGTCGGAACCCGCGGAGCCGGAGCCGGCCCGGCCGTCCGTCTCCGGTGTGTCCTCGTGGGCCGCGGGCAGGCTCCCGGCCTCCCCGCCGCCGAGCTCGGGCTCGTCGGCCTGGTCCCGCTGGTGGGCGGGGTCGGCGCCTTCGCCGTCCCCCGCGAGGACGCCGACCGGCTCCTCGCCCGTCCGGTTGCGGGACAGCAGCAGGTACGCGACGGCGCACAGGAAGATGACGATCGAGGTCCACTGGTTCAGCCGCAGCCCGAGGATCTCGTGCGCGGGGTCGACCCGCAGCCCCTCGATCCAGAACCGGCCCAGCGTGTAGCCCGCGACGTACAGCGCGAACACCCGGCCGTGGCGGAGGCCGAAGCGGCGGGCGGCCAGGATCAGCACGCCGGCGAGCGCCAGGTCCCACAGCGACTCGTACAGGAAGGTCGGGTGGTAGGTGGTCGCGCCGGGGACGGTGCCCGGGTGGCCCGGCTCGATCTCCAGTCCCCACGGCAGATCGGTGGGGCCGCCGAAGAGCTCCTGGTTGAAGTAGTTGCCCCACCGGCCGATGGCCTGGGCCACGGCCACGCCGGGGGCGAGGGTGTCGGCCACGGCGGTGAAGGAGATGCCGCGGCGGCGGCAGGCGATCCAGACGCCGAGCGCGCCGAGCGCGATCGCGCCCCAGATGCCGAGGCCGCCCTCCCAGATGAACAGGGCGTCGATCGGCCGCTTGGGCGCGTCGGAGCCGAAGTAGATCTGCCAGTCGGTGATGACGTGGTAGAGACGTCCGCCGACGAGGCCGAACGGCACGGCCCAGACCGCGAGGTCGGTGACCGTCCCGGGAGCACCGCCGCGGGCGCGCCAGCGGCGTTCGCCGATCCAGACGGCGACGACGACGCCGAGCACGATGCACAGGGCGTACGCGCGGATCGGAATCGGTCCGAGATTCCAGACCCCCTGTGACGGGCTGGGAATCGAGGCGAGGAGGGGCATGTAACGTGACGTTACCGCAAGAGGGGGCGAGTCCGGTGCCCGCCGCGTTCATCGGTACCAGGACGTGCTCCGGCCCCCGGCGGGCGGGTCATCAGGGCGGCGGCGGAGCCGCGCGGAGGGCGGCCAGGCGGGCCGCGAGGTCCGGCAGCGCGGGATACTCGCCGAGGTCCACCGGCCCGAGCCAATCAAGCGCGGCCACCCCCTCCGGCTCCCTGGCGCCGAGGACCCCGCCGACGAGCGCGGCGACCGTGTCGGTGTCGCCGCCCAGGGACACGGCGTACGGCAGCGCGGCGGCGAGGGCGGGAGCCTCTCGCAGCACGTGGACCACCGCGGCGACGGTCTCGACGGCGTCCAGCGAGACGCCCTCGGACGGGGGCGTCCACCGTCCGTAAGCCGCGTCGATGACAGCGTCCACAGGAGCGGGATGCCCGCCCGCCGCCACTCCGTCACCGGCGGCTTCCGTCGCGTCGTCCATGGCGTCGTCTGCCGGCGTCGGCGTGAGGTGCTCGTCCGCCCGGCGGGCCTCGTCCGCGGCCACCTCCAGCAGGGCGGGCACGCTCTCCCCCTCCAGCGCGTGCGACGCCAGCGCCGCGATGACGCGGGCCGCCGCCACGGCCGCCGGCGCCCGGTGCGTCGCGGCGGAGACGACCTCGCAGAGCCGGCGGCGCAGGCCGGGCCGGTCGGTCGGAACGGCCCAGCCGATCGGGGCGACGCGCATGGCCGCGCCGTTGGTCGGCCGGTCTCCCGCCGAGGGGGCGGGCGGCTCACCCGTGGCGTGGAAGTGCGCCAGGGCGTGCCGCGTGGTGGGGCCGAGGCCGCGTACGGCCGGCGCCGCCTCGGCGAGCCGGGTCAGGAACTCCAGCGAGGTGGGGCGGCCGCCGGTGTCGGCCAGGCAGCGTGCGACCAGCACCATCTGCGCCGTGTCGTCCGAGGTCGACCCGCGCGGCCATCCCCGGTCCGGGGCGGGGAGCCGGACGACCTCCTCGGGGTCGATCCGCTCCGGCCCGCGCCCCTCCCATGGCACGCCGAGCGCGTCGCCCGCCGCGAAGGCCACCATCGCCTGGTGGATCCGTGCGGCGACGTCCTGCCGGGAGCCGGCGATCGGCGCGGAGCGAGGGGCGGAAGGGTCGTCACGGGGCATGCCGGAATGCTGACCCGCCAGGCGGCGGCGAAACCCGTGTCAGGTGCGGTAGAGGCGTCCGGCCCTTCGGAAGGCGACGCACGGGCCGTCGTCCGGTACCACAGGTCCCTGGTGAGCCGGCGGCCGGAATGGGCAGACTCCGATCATGAACGACACACTCACGCCCGAAGCGGTCACGGTGGAGACGAGCGGGCAGGTGCCCGCGGGAGCGGTCACCGAGGCGCGGGAGCGCATCGCGTCGGTGTCCAGGTTCACCGCCAGGCCGATCCTCTACGCGAGGGTCAACCTCGCCTACAGTCCGTCGCTCAGCCCGGGAGAACGGTGCGCCGCGCGGGCGGTCCTCGACGTCAACGGGCAGCCCGTGCACGCCCAGGCCGAGGCGGAGACCATGCACCTCGCGATCGTGGAGGTCCAGCACCGCCTCCGGGTGGGCCTGGACCGCCTGTCCTACCGTCCGGCCCACCGGGGCTGAGGCTCTCTGCCGGAACCCCGCCGACCCCGCCGACCCGCCGGAACGCACCCTGGAACGGGTCCGGCGGGCCTCGCGGCCCGGATGGCGGCGCGCGGGCCGGTCCTGCCGTCCGGCTCGGCCTGCGCCCGGGTCAGCTCTTGGCGGCGTTCACCACGGCGTCGCGGAGATCGCTCGGCACGAACGCGACCTTGCTGTCGATCTCCTTGCCGTTGATCTTGACCGTCGGCGTGCCGCTCAGCTTCTGCGTGGTCATGACCTGCTGCGTGTACGCCTGGTGTGCCGCGACGTTGCCCTGCTTGCGCACGCAGTCGTCGAAGCCGGAGGAGGTCACGCCCGCCTCCTTGCCCCACGTGATCAGCTGGTCCACGGAGAACCCGCTGGAGGTCTCGCTCGGCTGGTTCTTGTAGAGCTTGTCGTGGAACGCCAGCCACTGCCGGCCGTCCGTGACGCACCGTGCGGCCGAGGCCGCGCGCAGCGAGTTGCTCTTGGTCGGCTCCTGCGTGAAGATCGTGATCACGTGGTAGGCGACCTTCGCCTTGCCCTCGGCGGCCAGGTTCTTCAGCGTGGCGCCGCTGGTCTCCTCGAACTGCTTGCACGCGGGGCACTGGAAGTCCTCGTACACGTCGACCACCGGCGTGGTGACCCCCGGCTGGGCCATCACCACGGTCCCGTCCTCCTGCACGGTCGCCGCGGCGAGGCCGCCGGTGACCTTCTCCGAGGCGCCCTGCCGCACCGACCACACGACGAAGGCGGCCGCGACCACGACGACCACCACGATGGTGGCGATCATCGTGACGCGCCTGCGCTGATCCTGCTTGCGCAGGGCCTCCCGCTGCGCCGCGATGCGGGCCTTGGCCGCCTCACTCGTCCGCTTGCTCACGAACCTTCCCCCCTGCTGTCACCGCGGCCGGACCCAGAGCCGGACCGCGGTCCTGCGTGTCAGGCGCGGTCGTCCCGGCCCTCGTCCTGACCGTCCTCGTCCACCGGCTCCCGGGCTCCCCCGAAACCCAGAGCCGAGTCCAGCGACAGGCGGCTCACCGGCTTCACGACGATCCACGCCGCGCAGGCGAGCAGCCCGATGTCACGCACCAGTTCCCAGAAGTAGTTCGGGTCCTGGCCCGCGGCGAGGGTGCCGTCGCCGCCGAAGCAGCCGCAGTCGATGCGCAGCCCTCTGGCCCACGCGGACCCGATGCCGATGACGAACGCCACCATCAGCACGCCGCCGGCTCCCGCCGCCACCCGGGTGAACAGGCCGACGAGCAGCAGCAGGCCCGTGATGATCTCCACGACGGGCAGGCCGTACCCGACGACCTGCGCCAGGGATTCCGGCAGCAGCTGGTAGGCGAGCACCGCCTGCACCGACAGGGCGGGTGCCCCGATCTTGAGCGCGCCGGCGACGATCAGTACGGCCGCCAGCACGACGCGCGCCGCAGTCGTGACCCAGGAGTGCGCCGGTCTCTCGGACGGTAACCGGCCGGAGACCTGAGCGCCGGATGCCAACTGAACCATCAGGAACTCCTCGCCCGGTAGGCAACACCGACTGAACAGTACCGGGACCCAACCTCACCATGTGCGGGATAAGAGCATGGTAAGCGGTGGCGTTTCCGCTGTTCGCGGCGGTACCGGGGGGAGAAAGCCGGAGATCCGGCTCAGCGCCGGACACCCCTGGCGAGTTCCTCCGCGAGTTCGCGTACCGCCACGAGACCGGACTTCTCGTCCGGCGCGTCGAGCAGGCGCCGGATGAAGGCCGACCCCACGATGACCCCGTCGGCGTACGACGCGACCTCGGCGGCCTGGGCGCCGTTCCCGACGCCGAGACCGACGCAGACCGGCAGCGCCGTGTGGGCCTTGGTCTTCTTGACCAGTCCCTCGGCCGCCGAGCTGACGGACTCCCGGGCGCCGGTCACGCCCATCAGCGAGGCCGCGTACACGAAACCGGTGCAGCAGGCGGCGACCCGGGCGATGCGCTCGTCGGGCGAGCTGGGCGCGACGAGGAAGACCGTGCCGAGGCCGGACTCCCGGCTCGCGTCGAGCCAGGGCCCGGACTCCTCGGGCGTCAGGTCCGGCGTGATGGTCCCCACGCCGCCCGCCGAGGCGAGGTCCCGGGCGAAGCGCTCGGCGCCGTAGCGGTCGATCGGGTTCCAGTACGTCATGACCAGCGTCGCGGCCCCGGACTTCGCGACGCCCTCGACGGTGCGCAGCACGTCGGCGATGCGGGTCCCGTTCTCCAGCGACCGGTGCACCGCGTCCTGGATCGTCGGGCCGTCCATCAGCGGATCGGAGTACGGCAGGCCGATCTCGATCACGTCGCAGCCGGCCTCGACCATCGCGGTCGCGGCCCTCACCGCGCCGTCCTTGGTCGGGAAGCCGGCCGGCAGGTAGCCGACGAGCGCGGCCCTGTCCTCGGCGCGTGCCTTGTCGAACACCGCCTGGAGTGTCGTCATCGGATGCCCTATCGATGCTGGATCAGAGGTTGAAGTACTTCATGGCGGTGCCCATGTCCTTGTCGCCGCGTCCCGAGAGGTTCACCAGGATCACGGCGTCCGGGCCGAGCTCGCGGCCGAGCCGCAGCGCGCCCGCGAGCGCGTGGGAGGACTCGATGGCCGGGATGATGCCCTCGGTGCGCGCCAGCAGGGCGAAGGCCTCCATGGCCTCCTCGTCGGTCACGCCCTCGTAGGTGGCGCGGCCGCTGTCCTTCAGCCACGCGTGCTCGGGGCCCACGCCGGGGTAGTCGAGACCGGCGGAGATCGAGTGCGACTCGATCGTCTGGCCCTCGTCGTCCTGCAGGACGTAGGTGCGGGCGCCGTGCAGCACGCCGACGCTGCCCTGGGTGAGGGTGAGCGCGTGCTCGCCGGTCTCCGCGCCCCGCCCGCCGGCCTCGTAGCCGTACAGCCGGACCCCCTCGTCGGGGATGAAGGCGTGGAAGAGACCGATGGCGTTCGACCCGCCGCCGACGGCGGCGCAGACCGCGTCGGGCAGACGGCCCACGAGCTCCTGCACCTGGCGGCGCGCCTCGACTCCGATGATCCGGGCGAAGTCCCGGACGATCTCGGGGAACGGGTGCGGCCCGGCGACCGTGCCGAACAGGTAGTGGGTGTGTTCCACGTTGGTGACCCAGTCGCGGAACGCCTCGTTGATGGCGTCCTTGAGGGTCTGGCTGCCGTTGGTGACCGGGACGACCGTCGCGCCGAGGAGCTTCATCCTGGCGACGTTGAGCGCCTGGCGCTCGCAGTCGACGGCGCCCATGTAGATGACGCACTCCAGGCCCATGAGCGCCGCCGCGGTGGCCGTGGCGACGCCGTGCTGGCCCGCCCCGGTCTCCGCGATGACCCGCCGCTTGCCCAGCCGCTTGGTCAGCAGCGCCTGGCCGAGCACATTGTTGATCTTGTGGGCGCCGGTGTGGGTGAGGTCCTCGCGCTTGAGCAGGATCCGGGCGCCGCCCGCGTGCCCGGCGAAGCGCGGCACCTCGGTCAGCGTCGTGGGACGGCCCGCGTACGTGCGCAGCAGGTGGTCGAACTCGCGGACGAAGTCGAGATCGGTCTTGGCCTTCTCGTACTCGGCGGCCACCTCGTCGAGGGCCGGGATGAGCGCCTCGGGCACGTACCGGCCGCCGAATATGCCGAACTTGCCCTGGACGTCCGGATCGTTGCCGCCGACACCGCCCCCCGCCAGGTCGGCGGGGGTGATGAGGGTTCCATCCGTCGAGGTCACTCGGCCTCCTTCTGCGGTGCTGTCGTTCACGGGTGCCTCTCGGAGCCGCTGTCCTGCCGGGAGGCCGGGTGCGCGCCCGCGGTCACCAGGTCGTTGACCGCGGCCTTGGGGTCCCTGCCGGTGACCAGGCTCTCGCCCACCAGCACCGCGTCGGCCCCCGCCCGCGCGTACGCGAGCAGGTCGTGCGGCCCGCGCACCCCCGACTCCGCGATCTTGATGATGCCGTCCGGCACCTTGGGCGCGAGCCTGGCGAACACCTCGCGGTCCACCTGCAGCGTCTTCAGGTCGCGGGCGTTGACGCCGACGACCTTCGCGCCGGCGTCCACCGCGCGGGTCAGCTCCTCCTCGGTGTGCACCTCGACGAGCGGGCAGAGCCCGATCGACTCGGCCCGCTCGATCAGCGAGACGAGCGCCTGCTGGTCGAGGGCCGCCACGATCAGCAGGGCGAGGTCGGCGCCGTGCGCCCTGGCCTCCCACAGCTGGTAGGAGGTGACGATGAAGTCCTTGCGCAGGACGGGCACGTCGACCGCGGCCCGCACCGCCGCGAGGTCGGCGAGCGTGCCGCCGAACCTGCGCCGCTCGGTCAGCACGCTGATGACGTGCGCGCCGCCCTCCTCGTAGTCGGCGGCGAGCGCGGCGGGGTCGGCGATGGCGGCGAGCGCGCCCTTGGACGGGCTCGACCTCTTCACTTCGGCGATCACGGAGACCCGGTCGCCGCCAAGGGCGGCATAGGCGTCCCGGGGCTCGGGGGCGCGGGCGGCGATGCGCTTGAGCTCCTCGATCGGCACGTCGCGCTGCCGCTCCTCGAGGTCCTCCCGCACGCCCACGATGATGTCCTCAAGAACACTCACGCGTCCTCCTCGCCTTCGGCTCGGAGCTCGCGCGAATCACCTGTCCGCTCGCTCACGCGCAAGGGTCCCTCCGGTCGGCTGCTCTCGTCGGCTGCTCTGCGTGTCCTGCCCTGCGATGGTATCGGCCCGTCTCGCGTCGATCGGCCACAGGGTCGCGTCACGGAGCGAGGAAATGCCCGAAAGGCGTATTACGCACTACCCAGAAGACGGCCGCGACGACGATCAGTCCCCACAGGTAGACGGGGCGTGCGGCACCCGGGCCCACGGGCCGCCCCTGCCATGATCGTAACGTCCACCTGGCCCATGCCGCGATCACGACAGGAACGCAAACGACAAAGAGAAGGTTCATGCGCGCCGCCCCGGCGAGGTCGGCGTGCGCGAGATCGTGCACGGCGCGCAGGGCGCCGCAGCCCGGACAGTACAGGCCGGTGAGGTAGTAGAAGGGACAGACGGGGTAGTGACCCGGCTCGTGCGGGTCGACCACCGCCAGGTACGCCACCGCCGCGGCGAGACCGGCCGCGGCGCCGGACGGCGCGCGCAGCGACCGAATCCGGTCCCACGCGCGCCGTCCGGTCACGTCCACGTGCTCAGCCTAGCGCTCAGGCGCGCACGACCACGGTGCCGACGATCTTGTCGGCGAAGGTCTGCCGCTTGGCGTCCCACAGCGGCCAGAGGAAGCCGATGTAGCAGGGCAGGCCGTCGATGATGTGGCAGAGGTAGCGGACGAAGGCCATGCCGAAGCCGATGTACTCGCCCGTCTGCTCCTTGACCGTCTTGATGCCGACGACCTTCTTGCCCACCGTCTGACCGGTGGTGCCCTCCTGGTACTTCAGCCACAGGCCGAGGCCGATCGCGACGGCGAAGCCCAGGAGGTAGATGATCATGCCGATCCCGCTGCCGCCCGTCGAGGTGAGCTGCCCCGTGTTCGGGTCCACCTCGAGGGAGCTGGCGGTCATGGAGCCGCCGATGGTGTAGAGGATGCCGGACGGGATGCCGACGATCAGGGCGTCGATCAGGTACGCACCGACGCGCAGGCCCCAGTGGGCGAGCTCGGGGCCGCCGTAGCCGCCGGAGGGCTGGCCGTACGCGCCGGCGCCGTACTGGCCGCCGCCGTACTGGCCGCCCTGCGGGGGCGCGGGGTAGGAGCCCTGCGGCGGCGGGGGGTAGCCGCCCTGGGACGGGTACCCACCCTGCGGGCCGGGCTGCTGGGGAGGCTGCTGAGGGGGGTAACCACCCTGGTTGTACGGGTCGTTGCCGTAGGACATGTGATGCTCCAGCGAAAGTGGGAGAAGAAGGAGAGCGAAGGGGAGGGAGACCCGGGGTGGGGGCTAACCGGCGATGCTCGTGACGCTCAGCGCCGCCAGCAGACCCAGCCCGATCGCGTACAGGAGCCAGACGGAGGCGCCGGCGTAGGACAGGATCAGCCCGGCGATCGCAAGGCCCCGCCCCTGTTCGCCCGTCCGCCTCGTCTGGTGCAACGCGATGTGACCACAGATGACGCCGGCGATCCCGGGGATCCCGCAGAAGAGCAGGCCGAGAACGCCGAGAACGAGCGACGCGACGGCCATGCCGTTCGTACGGGGACCATGGGGTTGGTGGTACCCGTACGGAGGGGGCGGTGGCGGATAGCCGTACCCGTGGCCATAGCCGGAGACCGGCGGCACGCCGCCCGCGCCGGGCGGGTGGCCGTAGCCGCCCGAGTCACCCGGCAGGTACCCGTGGCTCATCCGGTCTCCTGTAGCGATCAACGAAGTCGCCGCGAAGCCTATCGACAGCCGGGCGACCGGTCAGAGCAGAAACCGGGTTTGTGGACAATTTGTAATCTGAGGTGGGAACGGTCCAACAACTCCGGCTCTTCGCACCCCGGTCGAAAAGGCTCAACGCCCCCGATCGTCGGTGGGGTCCTCCCCCTCGTCGAGCGCGTCCCACAGGGCGCGGTCGGCGTCACGCGCGGCAGCCCGTCCCGGCTCCGTGCGGGCGTGTCCGGCGTCCCGTTCGTACCTGCCCGACATGCCGGGCCAGCGCGCGCCGCGCGCCGCCGCCACCACCCCGGACCCGAGCAGGACGAGCCCGCCCGCGGCGGCGAGCAGCGGCCAGACCCAGGCGCGCGACTCCACCGGGATCGCGGCGCCGGAGACCGTCGCCGCCGTCGCGTGCGCGCGGGCCGCGGCTGCGACCGTCGCGTCGCGGGTACCGTCCCAGGCTCCGGCCGCGACCGCCGCGCCGAGCAGGGCGACGACGCCGCCGATCAGCCGCCGCCCGATCCCCCTGGCCGCCAGTACGGCCACCGCGGCGGCGAGCGCGGCCAGCGCGGCGGGTGAGAGCCAGGCGACCAGGTCGCCGCCCGTGAGGCCGTCCTGCCCCGCTCCCCCGGGTCCCCCGGCGGCGCCGAGCGTCACCCACCGCCTGCCCGCGGCGAGCAGCGCGAGGCCGCCGCCGGCGGCGCAGGCGGCGAGCCAGACGAGCAGCGAGCGCCCCGCCGGAGAGCCGGCCCGGCCGGGCGCGGCGGCGGGAACGGGGGTGGGAGCGGTCACGGCGCGCCGGTCACGTCGAGGACGTCGGCGTCGAAGCAGGTGCGGTCGCCGGTGTGGCAGGCGGCCCCCACCTGGTCGACCTTCAGCAGGACCGTGTCGCCGTCGCAGTCGAGCGCGACGTGCCTGACCCACTGCACGTGGCCGGAGGTGTCGCCCTTCACCCAGTACTCCCCCCGGCTGCGGGACCAGTAGGTCGCCCGGCCGGTGGTGAGCGTGCGGTGCAGCGCCTCGTCGTCCATCCAGGCGAGCATCAGCACCTCCCCGGTGTCGTGCTGCTGGACGATCGCGGGCACCAGGCCGTCCGGGGTGCGCTTGAGCCGGTCGGCGATCTTCGGGTCGAGGGCCATGTGGCCAATTGTGCCGCAGCGCCCCGCCGCCCCCGCCGCCGCTCCCGGCAACGCCCGGTTCACTTCACGGTGGTGGCGGTGGTCCACGACGCGTAGAGGTCCGCGTACACGCCGGGCTGGGCGGCGAGCACGGCGTGGGGGCCGCGCTGGACGATCCGGCCGTGCTCGAACACCAGGATCTCGTCGGCCGCCTCGGCGGTGGACAGGCGGTGGGCGATCGAGACCGCCGTACGGCCCCGGGTCACCCCGTCGAGCGCCCGGGCGAGCCGCACCTCGGTGGCGGGGTCCACGGCGGAGGTGGCCTCGTCGAGCAGCAGCAGGTCGGGATCGGCGAGGTAGGCCCGGGCCAGCGCGACCAGCTGCCGCTCACCGGCCGACAGCGACTCGCCGCGCTGCCCGACGGGGGTGTCCAGACCGGCCGGGAGGCCGTCGAGCCAGTCGGCCAGGCCGAGCTCGGTCAGCGCCCGCGTGATCTCCTCGTCGGTGGCGGAGGGACGCCCGAACCGGATGTTGCCGGCGAGGGTCGAGTCGAACAGGAAGCCGTCCTGCGGGACCATGACGATCCGCTCCCTCAGGGAGCCGAAGCCGACCTCCCGCAGGTCGACCCCGTCCACCGTGATCCTGCCGGAGGTCGGGTCCATCAGCCGGGTGAGGAGCTTGGCGAAGGTCGTCTTGCCCGAACCGGTCTCCCCCACCACCGCGACCCGCGTGCGCGGGGCGATCTCGGCCGACACCTCGTGCAGGACGGGCGGCCCGCCCGGGTAGGCGAAGCCGACCCCCTCGAAGCGGACCGTGATCGGGCCGCGCGGCAGCGTCGCGCCGTTCTCCGGGTCGGCCACGTCGGCCGGGGTGTCGAGCACGCCGAGGATGCGGCGCCAGCCCGCGATCGCGTTCTGCGCCTCGTTCAGCACCTCGGTCGCGGTCTGCAGAGGGCTGACGAACAGCGTGATGAGGAACAGGAACGCGATGAGCCGGCCCGCCGTGATGGACCCGGCGACGCCCAGCTCGACCCCGGCGACGACCACCAGCGCGACGGCGGCCGAGGCGACCAGCTCGGTGGTCGGGAACGTGAAGCCGACGATCTTCTGGGCCCGGGTCTGCGCCGCGCGCATCCCGTCCACCGCCCGGTCGATCCGCTCGGCGGTGCGGTCCTCCGAGCCGTACGCGCGGATCACGCCGCTGCCGACGACCGACTCGCTGACGGCGGCGAGCACGTCGCCGGCCCGCTCGCGCACCCGGGTGTACGCCCTGGCCACCAGACGCTGGAACCTCGGCAGGGCCAGCATCACCGGCAGGAAGCAGGCCCACACCAGCAGCGTGAGCTGCCAGGAGTAGACGGCCATGAGCACGGTCGCGACCAGCAGCTGGCCGACGGACACGATGACCATCAGCCCGCCCCACTGCATGAAGGCGCTGATCTGGTCGACGTCTCCGGTGACCCGGGAGACCAGGCCGCCGCGCCGCTCGCTGTTCTGTGTGAGCACCGACAGGTCGTGCACGTGCCGGAAGCCCTTGCCGCGCAGGGTGGCCAGGCCCGACTCCGTGGAGCGGTAGAGCCGCACGTTCATCAGGTAGCCGCACACCGCGGTCAGCGCCACCGCGACCGCGCACAGGGCGACGGCGTCGCGGATGAACGGCACGTCGGGCGCGCCCTGCCCGAGGCCCCGGTCGATCACCTGCTGCACGGCGACCGGCACGACGACCTTGCCCAGCGTGGCCAGCACGGCCAGCGCCAGGGTCCCGGCGATCCCGCGGCGGAACTCCGGCGACAGCCGCAGGGCCTGCCTGAGCGTCTCCACCGCCCCGCGCTCCGCCGACCGCAGCGCGGAGGCCTCCCCGGTCTCCGCGCCCGTCTTCCCGCCGGTCTTCCCCGTGTCCGTGACGGCGGTCACCGGGCCACACTCCTCGCTGAAAGCCTCACTGAAAACCTCACCGAAAGCCTCACTGTGCGCCGTGGAAGGTTCGTCACGCCACGACCTCCTCACCGCTGTCGAGCGCGGCCCGTTCGGCCTCCTCGCGCTCGTACGCGGTGACGAGGGCGCGGTAGCCCGCGCAGCGGGCCAGCAGTTCCTCGTGCGCGCCCTGGTCGGCGACCACGCCCTGCTCCAGGTAGACGACCTCGTCGGCGAGGGCGATCGTGGCCATCCGGTAGGCGACCACGATCACCGTGGCCTCGGCGGCGCCGTCGCGCAGGCCGTACAGGATGCGCTTCTCGACCTGCGGGTCGACGCTGGAGGTGGCGTCGTCGAGGATCAGCAGCCGGGGCTCGCGCACGAGGGCGCGGGCCAGCGCGAGGCGCTGCCGCTGCCCGCCGGACAGCGTCGCGCCGCGCTCGCCGATCCGGGTGTCGAGGCCCGACGGCAGCCCGCTGACGAAGCCGTCGGCCTGCGCGAGGCGCAGCGCGGCCCAGACCCGCTCGTCCGGGACGGCCTCGCCGAGGGTGACGTTGCCGCGCACGGTGTCGTCGAACAGGAACGTCTGCTGCGGGACGAGCGCCACCGACCGGCTGACCTCCCCCCTGGCCGCGTCGCGCAGGTCGACCCCGTCGACCCGTACGACGCCCTCGCCGGGGTCGACGAGCCGCGCGAGCAACTGGGTGAGGGTCGACTTGCCGGCGCCGGTCGGGCCGACGATCGCGGTCGTGCGGCCCGGCGTGACCGTGAAGGTCACGTCCTTCAGCACCGGGCTCCCGGGGACGTACGCGAAGCCGACGCCCTCCGCGGCCAGCCGGGCCGGGCCGGGGGCGTCCAGGCGGGCCGTGCCGTGCTCCATGGAGCCGGTCGCGTCGAGGACCTCCCTGATCCGCGTCCAGCCGACGACGCTGCGCGGCAGCTCGGCCAGCACCCAGCCGAGCGCCCGGATGGGGAACGACAGGAGCGTGAACAGGTAGGCCACCTGGATGAGGTCGCCGGCCGCGACGCCGCCCGACTCCAGGCGCAGCGCGCCGACGAGCAGCACGGCCAGCACGCCGAGCGTGGGCAGCGCCTCCAGCAGCGGGTCGAACAGGCCCCGGACCCGGCCGACGGCGATGTTGGCGTCGCGCAGCGCGTCGGCCTTCGCCTGGAACCGGACGGTCTCGGCGTCCTCCCGGCCGAGGGTCTTGACGACGAGCGCGCCGTCGAAGCTCTCGTGTGCGACCTCGCTCACCTCGGCCCGCAGCGCCTGGGCCCGCATGGCCAGCGGCGACAGTCTGCGCTGGTAGACGAGGTTGAGCACGGCCACGGCGGGGAAGATCAGGAAGCCGACGACGGCGAGGACGGGGTCGACCAGCACGATCGCCACGGCGGCCGTGACGAGCATCACGACCACGCCCACCGCCATCGGCAGCGGCGCGAGCGGCGCCCAGGCCGCCTCGACGTCGGAGTTCGCGTTGGACAGCAGCTGCCCGGTCGGGTGGCGATGGTGCCACGCGAGCGGCAGCCGCAGGTACTGGCGGGTGACCGCGCGGCGGGAGTGGGCCTGCATGCGGTACTGGTGGATGCCGGCCAGGATGCGGCGGCCCATGATGCCCGCGGCCTTGAGCACCGCGACGCCCACGATCAGCGCCGCCGCGGCGACGAGCCCTCCGGTGGCGGCCTCGTGGTCCCGGAACGCCGGCAGCACGGCGTTGTCGGTCGCCCAGCCGAGCGCCCAGGACGACGCGACGGTCATCCCTCCGTAGAGGGCGCTGGCGAGGACCGCGCCGATGAAGATCCGCGGCTCCGTCCTGATCGCCACGCCGAGGACCTTGAGACCCTGGAGCATGATCGAGCTGCCGGGCCGCGCGGGAGACTCCTTCGTCGGCACGCGGTGTGCTTCCTTCCGATCGGGGATCGTCCGGGCCGCTCCCTGCGAGCGCCCCGGACGGGGACGATACCCATGCGGGCGGACCGCCGGATCGGTCCCAGGCCCCAGGCCCGCCCAAGCCATTGGTCCTAGTTACTCCCTATCATCCTGATCAAGCGGTTTATTCCGGGTGCTCCGCTTCGGGGCGGGCCGGGCGCCGGCCGTAGGCTGATCACGTGACTCACGCCCAGACGGAGCGCGCGGCGCTCTGCGACCTGCTCGACGACCTCGGCCCCGGCGCGCCCACGCTGTGCGAGGGCTGGGCCACCGAGGACCTGACGGCCCATCTCGTCCTCCGCGAGCGCCGCCTCGACGCGGCCCCCGGCATCGCGCTGCCGCTCCTGGCGGGCTACACCGCCGCCGTGCAGGAGCGCCTCACGCGGCGTCACTCCTACCCCGAGCTGGTCGGGCTCGTGCGGAGCGGCCCGCCGCGCTGGACGCCGTACGGCCTGGTGTCCCGGCTGGACGAGATCGTCAACACCGTCGAGCTGTTCGTCCACCACGAGGACGTACGCCGGGCGCAGCCCGGATGGGAGCCCCGTGAGCTCCCCGAGGACCTCCAGGAGGCGTTCTGGCGGCGGCTGCGGGGCGGCGCCCGCTTCTTCATGCGCGGGGCGCCCGTGGGCGTCGTGCTCCGGCGTACGGACGGGGCGAGGACCGCGGGACGCATGGCCGAGCCCGCCGTCGTGGTCACCGGCGAGCCGGCCGAGCTGCTGCTGTTCGCCTTCGGCCGGCAGGAGCACGCCCGGGTGACCTACCAAGGGGACGACCAGGCGGTCGCCCGGCTGCGGCAGGCGAGATTCGGCCTGTGATCAGGGCATGGTGGGAACTGCCCGGAATTCCCACGTAAACATCTTGATATGGGGCAGCATGTGATCCAGACATGAGTGTTTGGGAGCCCCGATGAACCTCAAAAAGGTCCTGACCTATGTGGCCGTCGCGTTTGTGATCTTCTACTTGTTCACCCAGCCCGCGAACGCCGCCGCCGCGGTCAGGAACCTGTTCGGGGGGATCACGACGGGTGCGGAGCGGCTTTCGGCCTTCTTCACCTCGCTCGTGTCAGGCTGACCGCCGGGGCCCGGAGGCGGGCCCGCCTCCGTCTCACGATGAGAGCGGAACGGGCTCGTGTCCTCGCGGCTAGTTATGATCATTCCTGCCGCCGGGTACAAACGTCCGGGAAACCGACAGCAGGAGGCCCCCCCGATGAAGTTGAAGAAGGTTCTTACGTACGCGGCCATCGCGTTCGTAGTTTTCTACCTCTACAACCAGCCGCACGCGGCGGCGGGCGCCGTCCGCGGCGTGTTCGACACGGTCAACACCGGGGCCAGCCGGCTCGCCACCTTCTTCACCTCGGTCCTACCCCGGTCCTGACCCCGCTCTGACCTCGTCCTGACCCGGTCCTGAGCCGACCGTCGCGGCGTCCCCGCCGCGAGATCCCTCAAGGGCCGTGAAGGAACCCGTTCCGGCACGGCCACACTCTCCCGACAGGGCCGACGCCAGGGCGACCAAAGGGCCGACGCAGGGCTAGCACAGGGGCCGACACAGGGGCCGACACAGGGCTCACAGGGCCGGCAGGGCAACCGCCCTCGCTCCGCCGGCCTCTCCTCACCCGTCTCCGCGCCCTGCTCGTTCGACCCGTCCCTCCAGCCCATCCCTTCGGCGCGCCACCCTCCGCGTCGGACACGCCACCCTCCGCGATCACTGATGCGGCCCTTCTCGCGGCTCCTCCGGCGTTCGTCGAGTGGGGTCCGGCCACCGGTCCCCTACCTTTACCCCTACGGGCCGCTCTCACACCGGTCTCCGCAGAAGCCGCCGTACGGCGGCCGCGGGCACGGCGCGAGCGACCGGAACGGCCAGGACCGTTACGACCCGGCCGCGCCCGCGTCTCGCCTCGGCAAATCACGATCTTTCCGCACCAAGGCGGGAAAAGGGCGCTAAATCCCTTATGCCTGATTCGTCCGCATATTGCCCTGTTTGCTGCTGAATGCCTGGACGACAATAGCGCGCCCGGTGACCATTGGAGATGCCGATCCGGATCGCCGTACCCGCGCCAGTTCAGCAGAAGGAGCTCAGCAGGACGAGCCAGCAGGACAGGAGGCAGTATGCCCGCCATGCGATTCCCGAGCCCGCTCGGTCTCGCGGTCCTCGCCGCCATCGGTCTGTCGGCCGTGCAACCGGCGCCCAGAGCGTTCGCCGACACGGTCGTCCCTGTCGGCCACACCGGTTCCGCCTACCACCACCAGGTGTCCGGGCAGGGCTGTGACGGCCCCTACCAGGCGCAGTGGCAGTACCAGTCGCAGGCGTCGTCCTCGCTCGGCACCGGTCCCGCGGCCTTCCCCACGGCCATCGTGGAGATCGACGACGACTGACCGGTGCGTGATCATCGGGGACGTGCGGGGCAGGCCGGGCGGTGAGGGCCCGGCCTGCCGGCACGTTCAGCGGACCGGGTGACCGGCCGCCCGCAACGTGTCCTTGACCTCGTGGATCTTGAGCTGGCCGAAGTGGAAGACCGAGGCGGCCAGCACGGCGTCCGCTCCGGCGTCCACCGCGGGCGGGAAGTCCTCCAGCCGCCCGGCGCCGCCGGAGGCGATCAGGGGGATGCCCACCGCGGCCCGTACGGCCCGCAGCAGCTCCAGGTCGTAGCCCGTCTTGGTGCCGTCGCCGTCCATCGAGTTGAGCAGGATCTCCCCGACCCCCAGCTCCTCACCGCGCCTGGCCCACTCGACCGCGTCCATGCCGGTCCCCCGGCGCCCGCCGTGGGTGGTCACCTCGAACCCCGAGGGCGTGGGCGGGCCGTCGACCACCCGGCGCGCGTCCACCGACAGCACGATGCACTGGGACCCGAACCGGCGGGAGGTCTCCGTCAGCAGTTCGGGCCGGGCGATCGCGGCGGTGTTGACGCTGACCTTGTCGGCGCCCGCGCGCAGCAGCCGGTCGACGTCGTCGGCCGACCGCATGCCGCCGCCGACGGTCAGCGGGATGAAGACCTGCTCGGCCGTACGGCGAACCACGTCGAGCATGGTCTCCCGCTCACCGGAGGACGCCGTGATGTCGAGGAAGGTCAGCTCGTCGGCGCCCTCGGCGTCGTACCGCGCGGCCAGTTCGACCGGGTCGCCGGCGTCCCTGAGGTTCTCGAAGTTGACCCCCTTCACGACCCGTCCGGCGTCGACGTCCAGGCAGGGGATGATGCGCACCGCTACCGTCATCGCTCAGCCCCCGCCGCCGCTTGCCGCCCGGTACGCCTCGACCTCGACCTCGACCAGCATGCGCCGGTCGACGAGGCCGGCGATCTGCACGCTCGTGCAGGCGGGCCGCACGTCGCCGAAGATCTCCCCGTGCGCCTTGCCCACGGCGTCGAAGTCGTCGGCGTTCACGACGAACATGCGGGTGCGCACCACGTCGGCCCGCGTCGTGCCGGCCTTCTCGACGGCGTCCAGCGCGATCGAGAAGGCGGTGAGCGTCTGCCGGTAGGCGTCGCCCACGTGCTGCACCTCCCCGCCGACGGTGGCGGTGCAGCCGGACACGAGCACGTGCGGCCCGGCGACGACCGCGCGGGCGTAGCCGTACCGGTCCTCCCAGGGACCGCCGGAGGAGATCCGGCCCTCGGGCATCTGTGCCGAGGGCGTCTGTGCCGATGCCTGTGCCGGTGCCTGCGCCTGTGCAGGTGCCGATGTCTGTGCGGGCGTCTGTGCCGGTGTCTGTGCGGGCGTCGGGGTGCTCATCCGGCCGTCACCGCCGCGAGCGCCTCCTGCAGCGTGAACGCCTGGGCGTACAGCGCCTTGCCCACGATCGCGCCCTCGACGCCCTCAGGCACGAGCGTCGCGATGGCCCGCAGGTCGTCGAGCGACGACACGCCGCCGCTGGCGACGACCGGGCGGTCGGTCCGCGCGCAGACCTGGCGCAGCAGGTCGAGGTTGGGACCGCGCAGCGTGCCGTCCTTGGTCACGTCGGTGACGACGTAGCGGGGGCAGCCTTCGGACTCCAGCCGGTCGAGGACCTCCCACAGGTCGCCGCCCTCCTTCGTCCAGCCGCGGGCGGCCAGCGTGGTGCCGCGCACGTCGAGCCCCACCGCGATGCGGTCGCCGTACTCGGCGATCGCCTTGGCGCACCACGCCGGGTCCTCCAGCGCGGCGGTGCCGATGTTGACCCGGCGGCAGCCGGTGGCCAGCGCGGCCTCCAGCGTGGCGTCGTCGCGGATCCCGCCGGACAGCTCGACCTGCACGTCGAGCCTGCCCACGACGGAGGCCAGCAGCTCGCGGTTGCTTCCCCGCCCGAACGCCGCGTCGAGGTCGACCAGGTGGATCCACTCCGCGCCGGCCTCCTGCCAGGCGAGGGCGGCGGCGAGCGGGTCCCCGTACGAGGTCTCCGTCCCCGCCTCACCCTGCACGAGGCGTACGGCCTGGCCGTCGGCGACGTCGACGGCTGGGAGCAATACGAGCGACATTTGGTCATGACCTCCGGTCGAAAACGATGGTGACGAGCACCGGGAGCAGCAGGATCGAGCCGAGGAAGACGCCCAGCCGGGCCATCCACGACTCGAACAGGATCCAGGCGAGCGCCTGGACGAGGAACCACAGCGTGACCGCGACCCCGTTCTCCGTGCGGCGGCGGCGGGCGAGATACCCCCGCTGCCGGGCGACCCGCACCGGTCGGGCGGGCCGCGGGAGCACCGCGGTCCGGATGGGCCCGACGAGCCTGTCACGCAGCTCGCGCCGCCTGGCGGCCCTCGCCTCGCGTTCGGCGCGGGCCGCCGCGAGGCGCTCGCGCTCGGCCTCGCGTTCCGCCCTCCGGCGGGCCCGCTCCTTGCTCATCGAGCCTCCCGCTCAGGTCTTCCGGTCACGCCCTGGTCCTGGTTCACGCTCTGGTCAGGCTTGGTCACAGCCGCGGTCAGGGCTCTGGTCACGGTTATAGCCGGGCCCGGCCGCGCCCATGTCCGTTTCCATGTCCGTTTCCAGGTCGGAGCCCATGTTTCTGCCCGCGTCCCTGGCCGTGTTCCTGGGCGTGTCCCTGGCCGTGTTCCTGGGCGTGTTCCTCGCCGTGTTCTTCTCCGTGTCGCGCGCCGCCGCTCCCCAGTGTCGCACCGCCGTGCCGGGATTCCGCGGGCCGCGCACGCTCACAGCGTGTTGAGCCAGTTGGACAGCAGCCGGGCGCCCGCGTCCCCGGACTTCTCCGGGTGGAACTGGGTCGCCATGAGCGGCCCGTTCTCGACGGCGGCCACGAACGGCACGCCGTGCTCGGCCCAGGTGACCAGCGGTTCGCGGAAGCCGTCGCCCGTCTGGAGCAGCCACTTCCGCACCCCGTAGGAGTGCACGAAGTAGAAGCGGGTCGCCTCGTCCAGCCCCTGGAACAGCGCGCTGCCCTCCGGGGCGGTCACGGTGTTCCAGCCCATGTGGGGCAGCACGGGCGCGTCGAGCCGCTCGACCGTGCCCGGCCACTCGCCGCAGCCCTCCGTGTGGACGCCGTGCTCGACGCCCTTGCCGAACAGGATCTGCATGCCGACGCAGATGCCGAGCACCGGCCGGCCACCGGACAGGCGGCGCCCCACGATCTGGTCGCCGCGCACGCTCTTCAGCCCCTCCATGCAGGCGGCGAACGCCCCGACGCCGGGGACGACGAGCCCGTCCGCCTCCAGGGCCGCGTCGAAGTCGGCGGTGACCGTCACGTCTGCGCCCACCCGGGCGAGCGCCCGCTCCGCGGACCGGAGGTTGCCCGACCCGTAGTCGAGCACCACCACACGCCTGCTCATTGCCACCACATCACTCCCGCGGTCAGTGCCAGGGCCGCGCCGACGCCGGCGATCGCCGCCAGCAGCTTGATCCCCTGCCGGATGCCGGAGACGACCCCGCCGATCAGGAAGAGCGCGATGAAGATCATGCCACCGGACGCGAAGGTCATCAGAGCACGCCCTTGGTGCTGGGCACCCCGGTCGCCCTCGGGTCCCGCTCCGACGCCTCCCGCAGCGCCCGCGCGAGCGCCTTGAACTGCGCCTCCACGATGTGGTGCGCGTTGCGCCCGTACGGCACGTGCACGTGGAGGCAGACCGCCGCCTGCGCGACGAACGACTCCAGGATGTGCCGGGTCATGGTCGTGTCGTAGTCGGGCCCGATCATCGGGGCCATGCTCTCGGGCTCGGTGTGGACGAGGTACGGCCGGCCGGACAGGTCGACGGTGACCTGCGCGAGCGCCTCGTCCAGCGGGCAGGAGGCGCTGCCGAACCGCCGGATGCCCGACTTGTCGCCCAGTGCCTCGCGGAAGGCCGCGCCGAGCGCGATCGAGGTGTCCTCGATCGTGTGGTGCGCGTCGATGTGCAGGTCGCCCTCGGTCTTCACGGTGAGGTCGAACAGGCCGTGTTTGCCCAGCTGGGCGAGCATGTGGTCGTAGAACCCGACGCCGGTCGCCACGTCGACGATCCCGGTGCCGTCGAGGTCCACCTCGACCAGCACCGACGTCTCCTTCGTCGTACGCTCGACCCGGCCGCGGCGCGTGTCGATCTCGGTCATGCGAGGACCCCTTCCAGCGCGGCGCGGAACGCCGCCATCTCTTCCGGCGTGCCGACCGACACGCGCAGCCAGCCCGCGGGCCCGGTCTCCCGGATCAGCACCCCGCGCTCCAGCAGTCCCTCCCAGACGGACCGCCGATCGGGAAACCTGCCGAACAACACGAAGTTGGCGTCCGAGTCGGCGACCGTCAGGCCGCGACCCCGCAGCCAGTCCACCGCGGCGTCCCGCTCGGCGCGCAGCGCGTCCACCGTGCTCAGCAGCTCCTCGCGGTGCGCGAGCGCCACCCGGGCCGCCGCCTGGGTCAGCGTCGACAGGTGGTACGGCAGGCGGACCAGCAGCAGGGCGTCGACCACCGCCGGGTCGGCGGCGAGGTAGCCGAGCCGGGTGCCGGCCATCGCGAACGCCTTGGACATGGTCCGCGTCACGATCAGCCGGGGGTTGCCGGGCAGCAGCGTCAGCGCCGACGGCGTGCCGGTGCGGGCGAACTCGGCGTACGCCTCGTCCACGACGACCATGCCGGGCGCGGCGGCGAGCACCCGCTCGATCACCTGAAGCGGCAGGGACGTGCCGGTGGGGTTGTTCGGCGAGGTCAGGAACACCACGTCCGGGCGGTGCTCCTCGATCGCGGCCACGGCGGCGGCGGGGTCGAGCGCGAAGTCCTCCTCGCGCAGGCCCTCGATCCAGCGGGTGTTCGTGCCGCCCGCGATGATCGGGTGCATCGAGTAGGACGGCTCGAACCCGATGGCCGCGCGCCCGGGGCCGCCGAACGCCTGGAGGATCTGCTGGATGATCTCGTTGGACCCGTTGGCCGCCCACATCTGGCGTGCGGTCAGCCCGTGGCCGAGGTAGTCGGCGAGATCCTTGCGCAGCTCGACGGCGTCCCTGTCGGGGTAGCGGTTGAGCGTGGCCGCGCCCTGCCGGACGGCCCGGGCGAGATCGTCGATCAGCGCGGCGGACGGCGGATAGGGGTTCTCGTTGGTGTTGAGCTGGACCGGCACATCGAGCTGCGGCGCGCCGTACGGGTGCTTGCCGCGCAGGTCGTCGCGGATCGGCAGGTCGTCGAGGGTCGTCATGCGGGCACTTCCCAGTCGAAGCGGGCGCGGACGGCGGCGCCGTGGGCGGGCAGGTCCTCGGCGTCGGCGAGCGCGCACACGTACGGCGCGGCCCCGGCCAGCGCCTCGCGGCTGTAGTCGACGACATGGATGCCGCGCAGGAACGTCTGCACCGACAGCCCCGAGGAGTGGCAGGCGCAGCCGCCGGTCGGCAGCACGTGGTTGGACCCGGCCATGTAGTCGCCGAGCGACACCGGCGCGTACGGCCCGATGAAGATCGCGCCGGCGTTGCGCACGCGGGCGGCGACCGCGGCGGCGTCGGCGGTCTGGATCTCCAGGTGCTCGGCGGCGTAGGCGTCCACGACCTTCAGGCCGTCCTCGAGGTCCGAGACGAGCACGATGCCCGACTGGCGGCCGGCCAGCGCCTCGGTGATGCGCTCGGAGTGGCGGGTCGCGGCGACCTGGCCGGGCAGCTCCTTCTCCACCGCGTCGGCCAGCTCGGGGCTGGTGGTGACCAGGACGGCCGCCGCGATCACGTCGTGCTCGGCCTGACTGATCAGGTCGGCGGCGACGTGTGCGGGGTCGGCGGTCTCGTCGGCGAGGATCGCGATCTCGGTCGGGCCGGCCTCGGAGTCGATGCCGATGCGGCCCTTGAGCAGGCGCTTGGCCGCCGCCACCCAGATGTTGCCCGGGCCGGTCACCATCGTGGCCGGGCGGCACTCCTCGGTGCCGTAGGCGAACATCGCCACGGCCTGGGCGCCGCCCACCGCGTACACCTCGTCGACGCCGAGCAGCGCGCAGGCGGCGAGGATCGTGGGGTGCGGCAGCCCGCCGAACTCCTTCTGCGCGGGCGAGGCCACGGCCAGCGAGGCGACCCCCGCCTCCTGGGCCGGGACGACGTTCATGACCACGCTGGACGGATAGACGGCCCGGCCGCCGGGGACGTACAACCCCACGCGGTCGACCGGCACCCAGCGCTCGGTGACCGTGCCGCCCGGCACGACCTGCGTGGTCGTGTCGGTGCGCCGCTGGTCGCGGTGGACCAGGCGGGCGCGGCGGATCGACTCCTCCAGCGCGGCGCGCACGGCCGGGTCCAGCTCCGCGAGCGCGCGGGTGATCGCCTCGGCGGGCACCCGGGCGGACTCGATGTCGACGCCGTCGAACCGCGCGGTCAGCTCCCGTACGGCCGCCGCGCCGCGATGGCGGACCTCCTCGCAGATGGGCCGCACCTTCTCCAGGGCGGCCTCGACGTCGAGTTCGGCTCGCGGCAGCACGTCGCGCAGGTCGCCGGGCAGGGACCCGCGCAGGTCGATACGGGAAATCACCGTCCCAGTCTACGGACGACCAGGGGCGCATCCGCGTGTGTCCAGCATTCGGGACGGGCGTTTCATCGCCACCCGCACCCCTCCCTAGCTGGGGCGTCGTGCCGCTCACCCGCGTTCGGGCCCGGCGGTTGACAGGTTTTCGGGCACCGATCCACACTCTCGGGCGACATCGGTCATGTTCGGTCGGTCGAAAGAGGGTCTCGTGCTTCCCGCCCAGCGCCACCAGCGGATCATCGAAAGCCTCGGGCGGAAAGGGACCGTACGCACCGAGGACCTGGCCGCGCTGCTCGGCGTGTCCCACGAGACCGTACGGCGCGACCTGGCGGTCCTGGAGCGCCGCGCGCTGTTGGTCCGCGTGCACGGCGGGGCGACCTCGGCGGCGTCGGGCACCGGCGAGGAGCTGTCCTACCTGGAGCGCTCGACGAGCCAGTCCGAGGCGAAGGCCGTGATCGGCGGGCTCGCGGCGGGGCTGCTGCGGCCGAGACAGACGGTGATCATCGACGTGGGGACCACGGCGGTCCACGTCGCACGGGCCGTCCCCCCGTCCTTCCGCGGGGTGGTCGCCACCTGCTCGCTGCTGGTGGCGGCCGAGCTCGCCGGCCGTCCCGGCGTCGAGGTGCTCGTGGCCGGCGGGCGCGTCCGGCAGGGCGACCTGGCCGTCTCCAACGCCCGAACACTGGAGTTCTTCGAGGACCTGCGCGCCGACGTCGCCTTCCTCGGCTCGGGCGGGGTGGACGCGCAGGCCGGGCTCACCGACTACTTCCTGGACGAGGTCGCGACCAAGCGCGTGATCCTCGCCCGCACCGCGCGGACCTACGTGCTCGCCGACACGGAGAAGCACGGCAGGGTCGCCGCCTACCGGGTGTGCGGCCTGGACGGCCCGTCCGGTCTCGTCACCGACGCGGAGCCCCCGCCCGCCCTCGCATCCGCCCTGGCCAGGGCGGGTACGGAGGTGATCCACCCCTGAGCTCTCGTGTCACCGGCGCCTGTGAGATCCTGGCCACCACCGGCTCGCGGCACCGGCGGCGGGGGACGGCATGGTGGCGAGATCGCGACGGAGGGCTTCGAGCTATGGCTGTCATCCACAAGACCATGCTGACACCCGGCAAGCTGGAGCTCCTTACCGCGTGGCTTCCCGCCCGGTCCTGGTACGAAGGCGGGGAGCGCCGTCCGGAACTCGCCAGGGCCGGCGGCTTCCGGCTGGACGATCCGCAGGGTGAGGTCGGCATCGAGTTCATGGTCGTCACCGACGAGTCCGGTGACGAGCCGGTCTCCTATCTCGTGCCGCTCAGCTACCGGGGGGCGCCGCTCGACGGAGCGGACCACGCCCTCATCGGTACGACGGAGCACGGGGTGCTGGGGTCTCGGTGGGTCTACGACGGCGCCCATGACCCGGTCCTCGTCGCACAACTGCTGGCGCTCCTCCTGGGCGAGGCCGAGCCGCAGGCCCAGAGCGTGAGCAACACCCCCGACCCCTCCGTCGTCAGCGACTTCACGGGACCGGCGATCACCGGCCCGATCATGTCGACGACCGCGACCGACGGTCCGCGATGCACCGACATCGTCGTACGGGCCGGCTCGGGGGAAGACCCGCAGCGGGACCAGGACGGACGGCTGGTGATCCGGGTGAACCGCGTGCTGCGGCCCGGCGAAGAGGACGCGACGGGGGCTCAGGGACACGTGACGGCGGGCTGGCGCCTCCCGGATGGCACCGAGACCCGGGCAGTGTTCGCCGTCGTCCCGGACGCGGCGCCCTGACAGCGCAGATACGGCGCCTAGGCACGGCGCCTTAACAACGCTCAGACGCGGCGACCCGGCGCGGCGCTGTGACAGCACTCTGCCGCGGCCCGCGCCCCGACCACACCGCCTCTGCCGCACCCCTCCCTGCGCCTGGGCCTGCGGCGCCCGGCCGGACGGCACCGAGGCCTGACACGTTTGCGCCGCCGTTCAGAACACGGCGCCCTGCCACGGCCCGCGCCCTAACCACACCGCCTCCGCCGCGCCCTTGCCGCACCCTGCCCTGCGCCTGCCGCGCCCGGACGGACGGCACCGAGGCCTGCCCACCCCTATACGCCGCCTACGCCGCCGCGGCCCTCCCCATCCCACCCGCGCGGCCGGCATCGTGCGTTTCACCTTCTCTGGTGTGCCGCCGCAGGCACGGCACGGCACGGGACAGAAGTGGACGAATTTGGAAAATACCACTGGAAATCAATTTCTCGACGGCAATCTGTAACTCCAACAATTCAATGGTCGAGGCTGTTCTCGCCAGCAGGAGGCATGGGAGAATTCATACAGGGTTTCGAATAAGAAGATGAGGAGGTGCCATGGGCCTGTTCGGCTTTGATCCTGGCGACCTTCATCGTTCGAATAAATGCGATGATGCCGAACACGACGCGACCAGCGGCGGGACGGCCGTTCCTGGCGCTGACCACGGATACACCAGCAACGCGCCCGGGGACAACGGACCCAGCGACGGTGAATTCGATGGCGCTGGATCTGATGACACCAGGGCTTCGGCGGATGCCGACGCCGGTGGTCGTGCCAGCGGCCGGGGACGGTCGTCCTGGGCGCTGGTGGCATCGTTGCGAGAGACGGCGCAGGCGTTGGCGTTGATGCCGGCGCCGGATGCGGCGGAGATTTGCATGGCCGAAGCCGAGGACCTGCTGTTCGCCCGCGACCGGATCACAAGTGCGCTGGCCGAGCGTGTCGGCCGCGTACATCGGACGGGAGAGGCCAAGCAACATGGGCACGCCTCGACGCGCACCTGGTTGCGCACCGTCGGCGGAATGAGCACGCCCGGAGCGAGTCGTTTGCTGACTCTCAGCGAGGAACTGCCCCGGCTGCCTGATGTGGCGCGGCGGTTCGCCACAGGCGAGATGGCGGCTGGGGTGGCGGAGGCCGTCTGCGCTGCGACGGCCGGGCTGTCGGACGAGGATGCCGCGCTGGCTGAGCCGATTCTGGTGGAGCTGGCCAAAAAGGCAACCGCCGCAGAGGTATCCAAGGCAGGACGGTACCTGCGGGCCGTGCTGGATCCCGACGGGGAAGAACAGGACGAGCAAGCCGACTACCAGCGGCGTTTCATGACGGTACGTCCGACCAAGAACGGCGGAGTGGAAGGACAGTTCTATCTTCCTCGCGAGGCGGCCGCGCGCCTGATGGCGTTGCTGCAGACATACGGCAAGCCCAGAGCCGAGAGCGATGACCGGCCGCGACGGGTACGCAACGCGGACGCGTTCATCGCGCTCCTCGGGCAGAAGGTCGCCGCCGAACTGCTCGTGATGGTCAGAGCCGAATCCCTTCCCACCGATGGCCCCGTGCCCGCCGAGGGCTCTGTTTCCGCCGAGGGCCCTGTTTCCGCCGAAGAGCCGGTCCCCCACGACGGCCCCGTTCCCGGCGAGGAGCCGATCCCCGCGAAGAAAGCCGAACCTGACTGCTCCCGGTACAGAGGCCCGGACAGCACCGCTACAGCCGACGACGATCTTGCTGACCAGGTTTCGGGTGGCAGCTCCCAATCCGACCACGGCCATGACGCCTGCCGCCCCTGCCCTCGTGGGCCCTCTGGTGGGCCGTCTGGTGGGCGCGGAGATGAGCATGGAGATGAGCACGGCAACACGCGGCACGCAGGCGAAGCAGCCGCAGAGACGCTGCCGGGAGCTGTGCCAGGGCCGAACTCGGAGCAGTCGAAAGAAGCTCCCGGAGCGTCCCACCGCGTAGGAGGGACACCAGGCGAGCCGGGAGAAACACCAGGCGGACCTGGCGAGATACCAGGTGAACCGGAGGGACCACCGAACGAACCGGAGGGAGGGCCCGGCACACCGACGGCTCTGGCGTGGGCGCTGCTCGGAACCGCGCCCGGGTTGTTGCTGGCGACCGGGCAGATGCTGCCCATTTCCAGCGTGCACCGTCTGGCCCGCACCAGCACCCTGGTCCGGATCGTCATGGACGCGGACGGGCAGGTGCTGGACATGGGGCGGAAGGTTCGCCTCGCCACGACCGCACAACGCCGGGCGGTCTTCGCCCGGTACGCGACCTGCTGGGTCGACGGCTGCCCGCTGCCCGCCACGATGTGCGAGATCGACCACGCCGACAACTGGAGCAGCGGAGGGCTGACCGACCTGAAGCTGCTGGGACCGGCCTGCCAGTTCCACAATCGTGACCGTTACCGCCGTCCCGGCCGCTACCTGCGGCGGAAGGTCGGCGAAGACCGCTGGGGCTTCACCTACCTTGGCCGCTTCGCCTCCTTCCGGCAACGCGAGTGAGCCCGCTGGTACGGCCGACCCTGGCCAACCCATGCCCTGCCCCCGACCGGTGCCAGGGAATACCGGCGCGGGCAACTTCGGCACGGACAGCCGGGGATGGGCAGGCGGGGCATGGCCAGAGGGGCACGGGCAGACGGGGCACGGGCAGGCACGGCGCGCGGGGTCGGCACAGACGGGATCCACATAGACGGGATCGGCACAGACGGGGCGGGCGACCGCGGGGACGGGCGACCGCGGGGACGAGGGACCGCGGGGACGAGGGACCGCGGGGACGAGGGACAGCAGGAGCGAGGGACGACAGGGACGGCGGAGACGGCGGGAGCGACGCCGTTAGGCTTGCGGTCGTGAGCAAGACCAAGAGCAAGGGCGGCCAGAGCACTCCGGCGACGGTCGCTCTCACGCAGGCGAAGGCGGAGTTCACCCTCCACCCCTACGACCACGACCCGAACGCGCAGGCGTACGGCGAGGAGGCGGCCGACGCGCTCGGAGTGCCGTACGAGCGGATCTTCAAGACGCTGGTGGCGGAGACCGAGGCGGGTCTGGCGGTCGCGGTCGTGCCGGTGGCGGGCAAGCTCGACCTCAAGGCGTTCGCGGCGGCGCTCAAGGGCAAGCGGGCGGCCATGGCCGACGCGGCCAAAGTCGAGCGGATCACCGGCTACGTCGTCGGGGGCATCAGCCCGCTCGGCCAGCGCAAGCGGCTGCCCACCGTGGTGGACGAGTCGGCGCTCGGCTTCGAGACCGTCTACTTCTCCGCGGGGCGGCGTGGCCTGCAGATCGAGACCGCGCCGGAGAACCTCGTCCGGCTCGCGCAGGCGGTGACCGCCCCCATCGCCAGGGTGTGAACCTGTCGACTGTTGCCATCGCCGGTACGGCTCGCCCCCTCGACACTGGCGATAGCCGAGGAACGGGGGAAACGTGAGCGAACACGGCGGACATGTCAGCCACCACGACGGCGGGCCGGCGGACCTGACGGCGACGGAGATGGCCGCGCTGCTTAGAGCGCGGGAGGTCAGCGCCGTCGAGCTGACGCAGGCGTGCCTGCGGCGGATCGAGGAGACGAATCCGCAGGTCAATGCCATCGTGACGTTGACCGCTGAGCGGGCGCTCGACCAGGCGGCACGGGCCGACGAGGACCTCGCACGCGGCCTGGTGCGCGGGCCGCTGCACGGCATCCCGGTCGCGCACAAGGACCTCGCCGACACCGCGGGCGTGCGGACCACGTACGGCTCGCGGGCGTTCGCCGATCACGTTCCCGTCGAGGACGATCCGCTGGTGCGGCGCATCCGCGAGGCGGGCGGGATCGCGCTCGGCAAGACGAACACCCCCGAGTTCGGCACCGGGTCGCACACGGTCAACGAGGTCTTCGGCGCGACCCGCAACCCCTACGACCTGTCGAAGAGCGCGGGCGGCAGCAGCGGCGGGGCCGCGGCGGCGCTGGCCTGCCGGATGGTGCCGCTCGCCGACGGTTCGGACATGGGCGGCTCGCTGCGCAACCCCGCGTCGTTCTGCAACGTGGCGGGGCTGCGGCCGACTCCCGGCCGGGTGCCGTCGAAGTCGCCGACGGCGGCCTGGTTCGCTCTGAGCGTCGCGGGACCCATGGCCCGCACAGCAGGCGACCTGGCACTGTTCATGTCGGCCATCGCCGGGTTCGACCCGGTCTCGCCGCTTTCGATTCGTGAGGACGGGTCGGCCTTCGCGGAACCTCTGGACATGGACCTCACGTCCGTCCGGGTGGCCTTCAGTCCCGATCTGGGGGGCCTGCCGGTCGACCCGCGTACCGCGGCGGTGACGGCGCGGGCAGTGGAGGCGCTGACCGGCCTCGGCGTGAAGGTCGAACAGGTGGACCTTGACCTGTCCGACGCGGAGGAGGCGTTCCGCGTCTACCGGTCGTGGCACTACGCGCTCGCCTTCGGCGACTTCCCTGAGGTGGGCCCCAACGTGGCGTGGAACGTGGAACAGGGGCGGAAGGTCACCGGAGCCGACCTCGGGCGGGCCGAACGCCTGCGCACCCGGCTCTGGCACCGCATGCGGCGCTTCTTCGGACGGTACGACTTCCTGGTGGCGCCCGTGAGCCAGGTGCCGCCGTTCCCGATCGGGCAGCCGTACGTAACGGAGGTGGCCGGGGTGGAGATGCCCGACTACCTGGCCTGGATGCGCTCCTGCTACTGGATCAGCGTGCTGCATGCGCCCGCCATGTCGGTGCCCTGTGGTTTCACATCTGACGGGCTCCCCGTCGGCCTGCAGATCGTCGGCCGGCCATGGGCCGACATGGACGTCCTGCGCCTCGGGCACGCGTTCGAGCAGGCGACCGGCTTCTGGCGGACGGCTCCCCGGCTGCCTGAGCCGACAGGGTGACCGCCGAACAGGTGACACTGTGAACAGGTGACACTGTGAACAGGTAACGCAGTGCGTGGGAGATCCGGCCGGTGCGGCTCAGCCGGCGGCCGCGTCGCCCCGCAGGAGGGCCGCTCCCAACGGGGTCAGCGCGTGCAGGACGGCTCCGCCGGACCGGGTCGTGGCGACCAGCCCGGCGTTGCGCAGGACCGTGGCGTGCTGGCTGGCGGAGGCGAGCGACACCCCCACCCGCTCCGCCAGGGCGGTCGTCGTCGCCGGATCGCGCAGCGCGGCCAGAACCGCCGCCCGGGTACGCCCGAGCAGCGGGCCGAGAGCATCGGCGAAGCCGGCCCTGTAGTCCTGGCACAGCGGGTAGACCAGCACGGTGGGCTGGTCGGGACGCCAGGTCAGCAGGACCTTCGGAGCGAAGTACGAGGGGACCAGCAGCAGCCCGCGGCCGCACAGCGGGACGTGATAGTCGAGCGACGAGGGAATCTCCAGCACGGGAGGCCGCCAGTGCCACCCGGGGCTGATCGTGGCGAGCAGCGCGTCGATGCCGCCGCGAAGCAGGGTCTCGGCGCGCAGGGAGCGGTCCGCGGTGACACCGGCCTGGACCAGCGGCCACATGGGAGCCAGCGACGAGCCGAAGTAGTTGTGCAGGTCGGCGGCGAGCGTCCGCCGCGCCGCGGCGTCCCCGGAGGCCAGCTCCCGCAGCCAGCGGCTCGGCCGCGGAGACGCGGGCAGCTCGCTGATGTCGGCGGCGAGCAGGTTCGCCGGCACCTGGCCGACGAGTTCGACGCCGGTGGCGAAGTCACGCGCCTCCGGCTGGAGCAGGAAATCCGGGAGGAAGCCGTCGGGCGGGACCACCTCCAGGAGCACCCCCGCCCGCGCCGCCAGGCTGCCGTTCACCACGTGGCGCAGCCGCCGCAGACCGGGGCTCGACCGTGTCCCGGCGCCCGGCCCGGTACGCAACCGGCGCACGCTGAGGGCCGTTTCCAGCACCGCGTCAGGAGCGGCGGCCACGGTGATCTGGCGCAGGTCGGCGTCGGTGAACTCCAGTTTCAGCATGACACTGATCACGATACTGCCGTTGAATCCGCCGGTTGCGAGCCTCTGCGGCCCGGCCCCTTTCAGGCAGGCCTGAAACCGGTTGTGGTGCAGGTCCGGCGCACGACAGGCTTGTGCCGGAGGGCGGTCGCGACCCCCTGACTCCGGTCCGGCACGGGTAACGGAGGCACCCGTGCCGGACCGGCTCCTCACCGCACGAAAGACCGAAGCGAAAGAGCAGGGCGAGAGAGCAGGGCGAGAGAGCAGGGCGAGAGAGCAGGGCGAGAGAGCGGGTCCGCCGGTGTGAAGCCGTCCGGTGCCGGTGGCGTCAGGCTTCGCGCTGACGGTAGCTCACGGCGAACTCGACGACCCAGAAGACCGCGGTGGACAGCAGGGGCCAGGCGAACAGCACGCCGTACGCCGTGACTCCCAGGGACGTCGTGGTGGTGAAGCCGCCGGGTCCCGCCGCCTGGACGGTTCCCTTCGCGGACGTGCCGACCATCAGGGCGACGTACCCGGCGAGCAGGCCGCCGGCGGCGAGCCCGACGAGCACCTCGACCGGCGGGTGGCGGCGCGACAGCACGTACCCCACGATGCCGGAGGCCAGGCCGAACGCGCCGGTGACCACGGCGAACCAGCCGTCGGCCTCGATGAGCGACTGCGTCTCCGGGTCGAGGGGCTGCCGTGTCCCCTCGATGAGCACGTAACGCGTGCCGGGGGCGAGCACCGACCACACGTACCCCGCGACGACACCCAGGAGGGCCAGCACCAGGACGGTCACCACGACTGTCGCCAGATTGCCCCTCACATGCCGCACCGTCCCGATAGTACTCACATAGCGATCGAATTCGGTCCCGTACTCTTGCAGCACCGAGTGCGGGGGACGCACGGCACGGTCTGGGCGAAGGAGGCCGAGTGAGCGAAGAGGTATGGCAGATCGACCCGTCGGGCCCGCTGCGGGGCGACGTGGAGGTCCGGGGATCGAAGAACGCGGTCTCCAAGCACATGGTGGCGGCGATGCTCGGGACCGGTCCGAGCACCCTGCAGAACGCGCCGGAGGTCGGCGAGGTGGGGCTGACCGCCGCCATGCTCGAAGCCCTCGGCATCCATGTGGACATCACCCCCGGTGAGATCACCATCGAGCGGGGCAGCGACATACGGCCGCGGGTCCCGGAGGAGTACACCGGCCTCAACCGCATCCCGATCCTGATGCTCGGCCCGCTGCTGCACCTGGCGGGCGAGGCGTTCGTGCCGCTTGTCGGCGGCGATCCGATCGGCAGGCGGCCGGTGAACTTCCACGTCGAGGCGCTGCGGTCGATGGGTGCGGAGATCGAGGTCGGCGACAACGGCATCTCGGCCAAGGCGGCGCGGCTGCGCGGCAGCCGCATCTCGCTCCCCTATCCCAGCGTGGGCGCGACCGAGACGATCCTCATGACCGCCGTCCTCGCCGAGGGCAAGACCGTCATCAAGGGCGCCGCCATGGAGCCCGAGGTGGTCGAACTCGCGCTGTTCCTCCAGCGCATGGGCGCGATGATCGAGCTCAGCCCCGACCGGCGCATCGTCATCGAGGGCGTCGAGCGCCTGCACGGCGCCTCCACCTGGCTGGCCGGCGACCGCATCGAGGCGTTCTCGTACCTCGTGGCGGGGCTGGTGACGGGCGGCGAGGTGCGGGTGCACGGCTGTCACCAGGACCGGCTGGTCACGGCCATCACGACGCTCGCCCGGATGGGCGCGCGGTTCGAGATAACCGACGACTGGCTGTGCGCGTCCGCCCCGGACGGCCTGCGCGCGGCGGCGGTGCAGACCGACACCCATCCCGGTTTCATGACGGACTGGCAGACCCCGCTCATGGTGCTGTTCACCCGCGCCGAGGGCATGTCGGTGCTGCACGAGACGGTCTTCGAGAACCGGCTGGTGTACGTGCCCGCGCTGCAGAAGATGGGGTGCGAGATCGAGGTGTTCGCCCAGTGCCTCGGCGGACCGGCCTGCCGTTACCACGACACCAACGCCAAGCACTCGGCGGTCGTGCGGGGCATCTCCAGCCTGCGCGGGGCCGACGTCACGCTCCCCGACATCCGCGCCGGGTTCTCCGCGGTGCTGGCCGCCGCCGTCGCCGAGGGCACCTCGACCCTGCGCGGCGTCAACCACATCGAACGCGGATACCACAGGCCGTTCGAACAGTTCACCTCCCTCGGGTTGAAGATCAACAGGCTGACGTAAAGCTTTCCGCCTCCCGGGTTTGGGGAAACGCCGGAGGTCGCACTGATATCCCGTGACCTCTCGTCTCCTCGGCCACGTCAGTCTCGGCCGCGCCGTCCTCTCGCTGAGCCTGTGCGGCGCGGCCGGGGGCGGACTGGTCGCCGGGCTGGTCATGCCCTTCGTGGGCGGGGCCGGTCTGGCGGCCAAGCGTGCCGCGTCCGCGTTCATCGAGCTGCCCGCGCCGCTGCGTGAGGAGCCGCTGCCCGAGATGACGCGGCTGCTCGACCGCGACGGCCGGCAGATCGCGCAGTTCTACTACCAGAACCGGCAGTCGGTGCCGCTGAGCATGGTCGCCCCGGTCATGCGGCAGGCCATCGTGGCCATCGAGGACTCCCGGTTCTACGAGCACGGCGGCCTGGACCTCAAGGGCACGCTGCGGGCTCTCGTCACCAACACCCAGGCGGGCGGCATCCGGCAGGGCGGCTCGTCCATCAGCCAGCAGCTCGTCAAGAACATCATGCTCAACCAGGCCGAGACGGAGCAGGAGCGGGCGCAGGCCCTCGTACGCACCTTCCGCCGCAAACTGGACGAGCTGCGGTACGCGCTGGCGCTGGAACGCAAGTACACCAAGGACCAGATCCTGGAGCGCTACCTCAACATCGCGTACTTCGGCGCGGGCGCCTTCGGGGTCCAGGCGGCGGCCCGGCGGTTCTTCGGGGTCGACGCCGCCGACCTCACGCTGACGCAGGCGGCGACGCTGGCCGGCGCCGTGCGCACGCCGTACGACACTGACCCCTCCCTGGGCGACGACCACAGAGACCGGCTGCGCGCCCGGCGCGACCTCGTCCTGAGCCGGATGGCCGAGCTCGGGCTGGTCGGCCGGGACCGGGCCCGCGACGCGGCGGCCACGCCGCTGGCGCTGCACCTGCGTCCCGAGCCCGGCGGCTGCGCGGGCAGCGCCTACCCCTTCTTCTGCGTGTACGTCGAGCGGGAGGTGCTGACGAACCCGGCGTTCGGCTACACCAGGGCCGACCGGGAACGACGCCTCCAGCGGGGCGGCCTCACGATCTGGACGACCATCGACCCGGCCGCGCAGCGGGCCGCGGACCGGGCCGTCACCGCGCGGGTCAGCCCACGCGACAACCAGGTGGCGTCGGAGACGATGATCGAGCCGGGCACCGGGCGCATCCGCGCCATGGCGGTGAGCAAGCGGTACGGGCGCAACCCGCACGACCGCGACCTCGGGCGCAACACCACCTACAACCTCGCGGCCGACGTCGCGCACGGCGGCGGGCTCGGCCTCCAGGCGGGTTCGACGTTCAAGGTGTTCACGCTGGCCACCGCGCTGAAGCAGGGGATGCGGTTCGGTGACGGCTTCACCATCCCCGGCTCGTACGTCCCCTCGTACGGCTACCGCGACTGCTCGGGCAGGGCGGTGAACGACCCCCGCACGGTCATCCACAACGCCGGTGGCGAGGGCGGCGGCGGGCCGTACAGCCTGGAGATGGGCACCTGGCAGTCGGTCAACATCTTCTACATGCGACTGGAGCGCGAGGTGGGGCTGTGCGACGTGGTCACGACGGCCCGATCGCTCGGCATCCGGCGGGCGGACGGCACGCCGCTCCGCGAGGTGCCGACCTTCACGCTGGGCGCCAACGAGATGGACCCCACGACCGTGGCGGCGGCGTACGCGGCGCTGGCCGCCCGTGGCCTCTACTGCAGGCCGATGGCCATCGCGGCGGTCGTGGAGCACGACGGCACCCGGACCGAGGTGCCGCCCGCCTGCGTGACCGCGCTGGAGCCGGCCGTCGCCGACGCGGTGAGCCATGTGCTCACGGGGGTGTTCAGCAAGGGCACGATGCGCGGCCAGTCCATCGGCCGCCCGGCCGCGGGCAAGACGGGCACGAACAACGGCTACACCTCGGCCTGGTTCGCGGGCTACACGCCCGGCCTGGCCGCCGCCGTCAGCGTCGGCGACATCCGCGGCTCCTACCGCTACCCGCTCACCGGCGTCACCATCGGCGGCCGGTACTACGGCGCCGTGCAGGGCGCCTCGCTGCCCGGCCCGATCTGGGTGGACTCCATGCGCGCCGCCCTGCGGGGCACCCCGGCGTACGACTTCACCCCGCCGGACATGTCCCGGTTCGGCGGCGGCTTCACGCCGGGTCTGAAGGAGGCGCTGGAGAAGCAACGCAAGAAGCAGAAGGAGAAAAAGAAGCGGGAGGCCGAACACCGGCGGCACGACGACGACGCGGCGTCCCAAGCGGGCGGTACGGCCTCCGGCGGCGCGGGGAGCCGGGCGACCCCCGCGCCCGTAAACGGCGGCCACCCTCTCGCCGCCGGACCCGGAAGGCTCCCCTTCGCCGCCGGAGGCGGCCGGATTCCCTTGGCCGCGGGAGGAGGCCGGGCCGTCCCCGCCGTCACCACGATGCGCTTCCCGACGGCCGGCCACGATTTCTCCCACACCTTCGCCTGGGTCTTCGGCCCTGACGTCGCCCGGACCTTCGCCCGCGTTCTGGGCCACAACCCGCCGGTCGCCTCCGTGGCCCGTACGCCCGGCCGCACGGGTTCGCGCGGCGCACCGGCGGCCACCGGCAGGACGAGTGGCAGTGCGGAAGCCAGGACGGGAGCCAGGCGGGACGGCAGGAGGGACGGCAGAGCGCGGGGCAGGACGAGTGGCAGGGCGAGTGGCGCCCGCCTCCACGCCGCGTCTCCGCGAAGCGTCCGGCGAAGCAGGCACTGAACGCTCAGTGGCACCCATGAAGCACGCACGAAGCAGCCACGAAGCAACCACCACGGCAGCCACCACAGCAACCACCACAGCAGGCGGCGGAAAGCCGACGAGCCATCGACCCGAACGCTCCGGCCCGACGATGATGGAAGCATGCGCGGACGTGTTCTCACATGGGCCGGCGGGATCGCCGCGCTCGTCGCCGGTGCGGCGCTCGCCGTGTACCTCTCCTCGGTCGGCCTGGACGACGCCGACAAACTCGCGAGCGTGATCGGGCTCTTCGTCGGTCTCGTCAGCCTGGCCGTCGGAGTCTGGGGGCTGCTGCTGACCCGCCGGGAGCATGCGCGCACCCCGGCGAGCGGCAAGGGGGCTCCGGGGAACGACGCCGCGAACAGAGCTGCCGCCGCAACCGGGACCCGCACTGGGACCGGCACCGAGACAGGCACCGAGACAGGCACAGTGAGCAGCGGAGTTCACAACGAGATCAGTGGCGGCACGTTCCACGGCCCGGTCGTCCAAGGGCACACGATCACCGGACCGGCCGTCTCCGGTCCAGGCCCGGCCGCTCCCCGCGAGCGCGAGCGAAAGGACTGAACGCGTGGCGGCCACCCGCAACACGATCAGTGGCGGCCTATTCCTCAACACGGTGATCCAGGGCCACACCATCACGGTTCAGCTTCCGCCAGAGGTGACCCCGGCGCTGTCCGGCGCGCCCTTGCCGACACAGGGGTTCACGGGCAGGGACACCGAGCTGGCCGCGCTACTCGACGTGCTCGGCCCGCCCGAGAGCCCCAACTCCGCAGAGGCCAGTACCGGGGACACCAGTACCGGGGACGCCAGTACCGGGGACGCGAGTTCCGGAGAGGGCGCTGCAGGTACGGGTGACGAGCAGCTCCGTCCGCGCATCGCCCTCGTCACGGGCCTCGGCGGCGCCGGCAAGACGGAGCTCGCCCTGCAGGCCGCGCACCTCGCGCGAGAGCGCGGCTGGTTTCCCGGCGGCGTGCTGTTCACCGACCTCCACGGCTACAGCGACCCCTACGACCACGACCACAACGCCGACCACGACCAGAGCGCCGACCACGGCCGCGACCACGGCGACCAGTGTGGGGCGCGGCCGGGCCGGGTGCTTGGAGGGCTGCTGCGGGCGCTGGGCCTGGATCCCGGACGCATCCCTCCGGACATCCAGGACCGGGCCCGGCTGTTCGCGACGGTGCTGGACGCGTACGCCGGGGAGGGCCGCCCGATCCTGCTGGTCCTCGACAACGCCTCCTCGGCCGAGCAGGTGCGGCCGCTGCTGCCCGGCACCGGGAAGGTGTTGGTCACCTCCCGGCACACGCTGGACGTGGGGGCGCGGGTCCTCGACCTCGGCATGCTCGCGCCCGGCGCGGCCGTGGATCTCCTGGCCCGGCGGCTCCGCCTGGCCCGGGGCGACGCCGACACCCGGGTCGCCCGCGAGCCCGCCGAGGCGGCGGACGTCGCCCGTCTGTGCGCCGGGCTTCCGCTGGCTCTGCGCATCGTCGCCGCGTTGCTCACCGCCGACCCGGCCCGTCCTCTGCACGCGATGGCGGAGGACCTGAAGGAGGAGGCCACCCGGCTCGACGAGCTCACGTACGAGGACCGTGCGGTGCGCGCCGCCTTCGAGCTGTCCTACCGCCGGCTCGGCGCACAGGAGGCCAAGGTGTTCCGGCTGATGACCGCCTGCCCCGGCCCCGACTTGTCCACCGAGACAGCCGCCGTCGCCGCCGGCCTCGACGAGAGACCGGCCCGCCGCCTGCTGGAGTCCCTGCACCGCGCGCATCTCGTCGAGCGCGGCGACGCGTACGGCCGGTGGCGCATGCACGACCTCGTCCGCCTGTACGCCGGGGAGCGGGCACGCGACCGGGCCGGGCCCGACCGGCGGGACGAGGCGTTCGACCGGCTCCTGGGCCATTACTGCGCGCGGGCACCCGCCGCCGTGGCGTGGCTGACCCAGCCGGAGGAGCGTGCCCGGCAGAATTCGTCGTTCGTCTCGCGGGAGGAGGCGGTGGCGTGGCTGGACGCCGAGGCGCGGGTTCTCGTCGCGGCCGTCACCGCCGCCGCCGGGCACGGCGACTGGAAGCGGTCGCACGCGCTCGCGGTGAGCCTTCCCGCCTACTTCGAGTTCCGCCGGCTCACGGACGAGTGGCTCGCCATGGCGCCGGTCGCCCTGGACGCGGCCAGACGGCTGGGGCCACGCGCCGTGCTCGCGGTCGAGGCGGACCTGGGCAACGCCTATCGCCTCGCGGGGCGCTACGAGGACTCGGTCGCCCACCTGAAGACGGCCCTCGACCTGGCCGTCGACGAGCGGGCCAAAGGTCGGATCCTGCACAACCTCGGGCTGACGTACCTGCGGATGGGGTTACTGGTGAAGGCAGAGGACTGCCATCGCCGCGACCTGCGTATCTGCACCCTCGCGGGCGACCTGCGCGGCAGGGCGCACGCGGCCGTCGCACTGGGCGACACGCTGCGCGCGAGGCGGCGTCACGCGGAGGCGGCGAAGGTGCTGACCGAGGCCGTCACGCTGCTCCAGATTCTCGGCACCCGCGGACTGGGCCATCCCGCCGTCCTCATGCACGCGCGGACCAACCTCGCGCTCACCTACCTCGCGGGCCGTCCGAAGAGCACGCCGACGTACATCCTGTGGCAGTTGTGCGCCGCCCTGGCCACCGCCCGCGACCTCGACGACCGTCCCGCGCAGGCCATCATCTTCCTGAACCTCAGCACGGCGTACGCGAACAGGTGCGTGGTCTGCCACGGGCCGTCGGCCGTCGAGTGGGGCCGGCGGGCGGTCGCGCTCGCCGGAGAACTTAGCGACACCGAAACGCGGGCCAGGGCACTGTCGGCGCTCGGCCGTGCCGCCGGGGGCGAGGAGGGCAGGCACAGCATGGCCGAGGCGCTGGCCCTCTTCGAGAAGCTCGGCGCCAAGCGGGAGCTCCAGGCCGCACGGCGTGTGCTCTCCGACGCCGCACTTCCGCCGCCGGGCGACCATGCCTGCACGGAGGGCGAGGCCGACGTCCTGGTGCGCGACTGGCTGGACGACCTCCCCCACGCCGTGCTGCGCGGCGACGACGGACGGCTCGGCGAGTTTCTCATCCCCGGCTGCAACGTCGGCTGAACCCTCGCCGACTCGCGAGCCGGTTCCCTGGCATGTTCCCTGCCTGGTTCTCTGCCGGTTCCCTGGCCGCGTCCTCGGCTGAGGCGGCTGCGGGGCGAGGCAGACCGGGCCGGGCACGTGCGGGGCGTACATGTAGTGAGGGCTGCGGCACGAGGCGCTGTGCACGCCTCGCTGCCGAGGATCGGCTTCACCGCCTGGGACGGGGCCGCCGTCACCGACCGCGTAGCGGACCCGGGCGCGAGCAGCCTGACCCGGGCGCAGCAGCGGGGCCCGGGCGCTCAGCCACGGTCCCGGTCCCGGCCCCGCTCCTCTTCGGCGGCGTGCAGGCCCGCCTCGATCACCGCGTTCATGATCGGTGCGAGCCGCCGTACGCCGAGGCGGGGGGCGCGCCGCGCCATGCCCGCGACCAGGCGGCGCTCGCGCTCCATGTCCCGTCCCCGGAAGCCGCCGACGGGCTTGAGCCGCTGGATCCGCGCGGCCAGCAGGGCCCGTCGTTCGAGGAGGACGGCGAGAGCCGCGTCCACCCGGTCGATCTCTCCCCGGGCCTCGGTCAGGGTCCGCGGGGACTGCGGCCGGACGAGGGCCGCCAGGAGGGTCGCCGCCTCGCCGGCCGCCGCGCGTGCTTCGGGCGGCGCGGCGGGGTCGAGCAGCAGGCCGTCCGCCCCCGCCGCGACGGCCGCGCCCGCGAGGCCGCCGTCACGGCCCAGCGCCGCGAGCACCGGCCGTCCCGTCCGCTCCCGCGCGGCGCGCATGAGCGCGAGGTCGGGCGCTGAGTGAAGGGCTGAATCAGGAGCCGCGTGGGCGACTGAGTCGGGAGCGAGGCCGAGTGCGAGGGCGGCGCCGGAGTTGGAATCGGAGGCAGAATCAGAGGCAGGGCCGGAGTCGGGGGCGGGTGCGAGATCGGACGGCGAAAGCTGGAACGGTGGCAGGTGAGACACGGTGCCGGCCGGTTCCGTCCCGCCCCCGCTCTCGCAGAGCACGATCGCCTCGTTGCCCTCGGCCGCGCAGTGGTCGGCGGCGGCCAGCCACTCCTCCAGCGTCACCGCACGCCCCCGCTGATCGTTCCCCCGCTGGATGATCACGGGCAGCCCGAGCCGGGCCGCGGCGCGGACGAGGCCGGGTTCGCGTACCCAGGCCGGTCCGAGCACCACCGCGTCGGCGTGCCGGGCCACGGCGGGCAGGTCGGCGGCCGAGGAGGGCTCCACCAGCAGCGGCCCGGCCCAGCGCGCCCTCGCCTCACCAACCGCCCTCTCAGCCATCTCCGCAGCCGTCCCCCCGGCCATCTCCGCATCCGCCTCCGTTGCCGCCTCCGCGACCGCCTTGCCGGCGGGCCGGACAGACCGGGCCTCCGGTGAGTCACCGGCGGCGGGCAGACGCAGCCACCGGGCGTCCTCCCCGCCGATCACCACCACGGGGAGCCCGGGACCGATCACCAGGTCGCCGATCCGTACGGCGTCGCGGTCGAGCTGGGCTGCCTTCGACATGCGGGCTCCTCGCAGGCCGGGAAATTCTGATCAGAAAAAGCTCTGGCCAGGTGGTTCTGACAACGAAAAAGGCAGAGACGCTGGCGTCCCTGCCTCAAGCCGGCTCCGGATGGTCGCTAGCTCACGAGCGCGACCGGCCCTCCCGGAACCGGCCTCGTAAACGAGCTGTACCTACCCATATCTAGGACCTTAGCAGCGAGGAACCACGACTCGAACCGATTTGTCTCGGATCTCGGGATGGCGAGTGCTAGGGGCGGTTGATCCCTTTGCCATCCGTGGGACGATTCATGGGTCCAGGAAGGGGTTCGGGTGGCGCGTGCGGAGAGCCGGCTCGTCGGAGGCCGGTACCAGTTGATGGAGCCGATCGGCCGGGGTGGCATGGGAGTGGTCTGGCGGGCCCACGACCAGTTGCTCGACCGCCCTGTCGCGGTCAAGGAGGTCCGCTACGACAGCGCCATGGGCGACGAGCTCAGCGACCTCAACCGCCGCACCATGCGCGAGGCGCGCGCCGCGGGGCGTCTGACCCACCCCAACGTGGTGGTCGTCCACGACGTGATCGAGGAGGACGACCGGCCCTGGATCATCATGCAGCTCGTGCAGTCCCGCTCGCTGGGGCAGGTGATCAGGGAGGACGGCCCGCTGTCCCCCGAGCGCACCGTCGAGTTCGGGCTGCAGATCCTCGACGCGCTGCGCGCCGCCCACCGCCAGGGCGTTCTGCACCGTGACGTGAAGCCGGAGAACGTGCTGCTCACCGATGACGGCCGGGTCGTCCTGACCGACTTCGGCATCGCCCGGCTCGAAGCCGACAACACGATGACCCGCACCGGCCTCGTCGGCACCCCCGCCTTCATCGCGCCCGAACGGCTCCGCGGCGAGGCCGCGCAGCGCGAGTCGGACCTGTGGTCGCTCGGCGCCACGCTCTACACCGCGGTGGAGGGCAGGCCCCCGCACGACCGGGGCATGGCGATGGCCACCATGCACGCCGTGCTGAACGAGGACCCCGCCCCGGCCCGCCGGGCGGGCGCGCTGGGCCCGGTGCTGATGCGCATGCTCGCCAAGGAGCCCGCCGACCGGCCCGGTTACGACGAACTCGCCCGCCAGCTCAAGCGGGCGGCGCGGGACCTCGCTCCGCCGCCGGCCCGGCCCGACGCGCCCGCCGAGCCCGTCTCCCCCGCCGCGCCGGTCTCCGCCCCCGGTTCCGCCTCCGAGCCCGGTTCCTCCTCGGCGCCCGGTTCCTCCTCCGCCCCCGCGGACGCCGCCTCTCCTGCCGCGCCGGGCTCCTCCGCCGCGCCTGCTTCGCCGCGGCCTGCGACGCCGGAGGCCTCCGAGCCCGCGAAGCCCCGGACGTCCGCGGCCGGGTCCGAGCCGGGCAGAGCGTCCCGGGGTGTGACGCCGTACCCTCCGGCCGCGTCCGCGCGGCGCGACGACCATTCCCCGGCGCCCAGCCGGAACGGCGACGGGCCGGAGGCCGGGCCCGGCCGGAGCGACGACGGCGCGGGACGTTCCGCGGCCGGCGACGCCGCGCGCCCGGGCGAGACCACCTCGCCCATCCCGGTCGTCCAGGACGACGGCTCCCCCGGCTCGGCCGAGCCCGCCGGGGGCAAGGAAGGTTCGGGCGAAGGAGCCTCGGACGAGCCGGGGCAGGCCGACGTGATGCCGGAGACCGGCGTGCAGGCCGCCCCGCCCACCCGTACGAAGCCCTCGGCGAGCCCGGCGACCGGCGGCCGAGACGAGGCCGGAAAGGGCGGCGGGGCCGCCGCGGGCCGGGGACGGCCCGAAGCGGAGGCCCGCGACGGCAGCACCAGGATCTCCCCCGCCGTCGGCGGGACCTCCAACCGGCGGCCCACCGGAAAGCCCGGCGGGGACGCCACGACCGACGCCTCGAAGAGGACCGCGTCCGGCGCGGCCGCGGCCACCGCAGGGAACGGCGCGAGCGACCGGCTTCGTACGGGCCCCATGGCGGGCACCGCAGCGGGCAACATGTCGGGCAACATGTCGGGGAACACGGCGGACACCACGGCGGCCTCCAGGCGCGCGGGCGCCACGGCCGGCGGCGGCGCGGCCGGCGGCGCCTTCGGCGGGGCGCAGGAGTCACCCGCGGTGTTCGCCCAGGAAGAGCCCGTCTGGCACGACACCACCACGACGTCCGGGACGTTGCGCGCACCCGGCGGCCTGCTGAAGGCCGCGCTGATGCTCGTCGGCCTGGTGGTCATCGTGGGTGTCGCGGGCTACCTCGGCGTACGGGCGGGCAGGAGCGACTCGGAGGGCGACCGCTCCTCCGGGTCGGCCGCCGCCCCCGCCGAAACGGGGAAGGGTACCAAGGAGCCCTCCGCCTCGGCGCCCCCCTCGGCCGCGCCGTCCTCCGCCGAGCCGTCCGCGTCCCCCTCGGAGGAGGCGACGGCCACGCCGTCTCCCGAGCCCTCCAAGAGCTCCGACACCCCCGGGCCGGGGGACGTCCCGGACGGCTGGCACAAGTACAAGCACTCGAGCGGCTTCTCGCTCGCGCTGCCGAAGGGGTGGCACGTCGACGGCAGCGGCAACGGCGAGGTACGGTTCCGCGGCGACTCGCACACCTATCTGGAGGTTCACCACACCTCCACTCCCGAGTCGGACGCCCTGAAGGTCTGGCGGCGCGACGTGCCGGGGATGAGCCGGAACTTCCCCGGCTACAAACTCATCGCGATCCGAGAGGTCAAGGACTTCTGGAAGACCGCGGCCGACTGGGAGTTCACCTTCGGCGACAGCCGGTTCCGGTCACGCGTGATCGACCGCGGGTTCGTCACCGACAAGAACAACGGCTACGCGCTGCTCTTCAAGACCCAGGACGAGGGCTGGAAAAAGAAGAAGAAGACGTTCGAAACCATCGCCGCCACCTTCAAACCGAAGAAGTGACCGCCGGGCGCCTCCGCCCGGAAGCCGGGCGGAGGCAGGGCGGTGGCAGGGCGGAGGCAGGGCGGAGGCAGGGCGGAGGCAGGGCGATGACCGGGGTGTTCGGCGCCCGGCCACCGGCCGCCCTCGTCCACGGGAGGAGCGCGCCAGGCTGCCGTGGAGCGTGACGGCCGCGAAACGCACGATCGTGCCGGGCCCGCTCCAGGCGGGCGAACGCCTCCGGTCCGAGCCAAACGCCCCGAAGGTCTGGCGAAATGATGCGATCAGGGCTGGCCGACGTAGTCGACCACGACGGTCGCCGTACGGGCGGTCCAGCTGGTGGGCACGGGCGTGAACGTCACCTTCCCGGTGCCGTAGCACGGCAGCGTCGCGGTGACCGGGATCTCGGCCTTGACCCCGTAGTAACCCAGCGTGAGCGCCCTCGAAACGGTCGACGGGTCGCCCAGGTCCACCGCGATCGTGGTGCCGCCGCTGCCGGTGTAGCCGGCGCTCGCCGCCGACGACGAGATCGCGACTGGTCGCACCTCCACGGTCTGCCCGGCGAAGGGATGACCGGTCTGTCCTGGATATACCGGCCCGAAGCACGCCATCTTGATGGTCGCGTGGCCGGTCTCTCCGTTGACGAAACCGTAGAAGTACTGGTGGGGGCGGACGGGAGCGGGATCGACGACCCCGGCCGAGGCGGGGAGCGCGGTGGCCGCCACGAGGGCGGCGGCGGCCAGGGGGACGAGGCGCGCTGCGGTGGTGCGGAACACGGGACCTCCGGCTGACATCAGGGACGGGGGCGTGCGACCCGCACGGTAGGCCGGTCCCTACGGCGGGTCAACGCTCCCGCTCCCCCGCCGAGCCGAACGCTCGGGCGACGTGGCGGAACCGGTGAAAGGTTCACCCCGCCCCGAGGGCCGCCTCCGGGATCCGGCGCGGCCGGCCCCGCGCCCGCTTCGGTGACGTGCTCAGCCCGCCTGGCGGGCCTGCTCCAGGTAGGCGACCAGACCGGCCATCCGCTCGGCCGGCCAGGGCAGGCTCCCTCCGATCTCCGCGCTGTTGTCCCGCCACATCCTGCGGGCCGCCGCCGCGGTCTCCGCGCCCGCGGGACCCTCCGGGTGGAACCGGCCCGCCAGCGCGTCCCAGCGGCGGACGAGGTCCCGGGCCCGCGGGTCGTCCGCGGGGATGCCGTCCTCCAAGTGCCGCAGGCCCTCCTCCACGAGGCCGGCCCACTCGCGTCTGGCGGCCTCGACGCCCTCGGGGCCCAGCGCTTCCCTGCGCTCCGCGAGCCGGCCGCGCTGCTCCTCGGTGAAATAGGTCTCGAACACTGACATGACCTCCAACGTCGTCATCAATCGATCCGGATCGGGGCCGTACGGGTCGCCGGCCTGCCGGAGCAGGTCACCGATGCGCCGCCGCAGCACGCCGATCCGCTCGGCGTGCTCGTCGAGCCTGCGCAACTGCTCCGCCAGCAGGGCGCGCAGCGACTCCGGGTCGTCCGCCGAGTCCGCGAGGACGTCCGCGACCTCCTCCAGCGACAGCCCGAGCCCGCGCAGCGCCCGTACGCGGTAGAGCCTGCGCAGGTCGCGTTCGGTGTACCGGCGATGCCCGGACGGCGTGCGCTCGCTCGCGACGAGCAGTCCTATCTCGTCGTAGTGGTACAGCGCGCGCACGGTCGTCCCGGTCGCCCGCGCCAGTTCTCCGATGGACCACCGTCGTCCGGCGTCGTCCTTCCCGCTCACGCCGGAAACGCTACGACCTCCCCCGACGGGAGGTTCAAGGCGAGAGGCCCGGTGATGCGGCCCGGATCGCGACGGGTCCCGGCCTTTCGCGAGCTGCGGACCGCCCCCGAAGCTCGCGGGCGCGGGCATGCCTGCCGTCTGGTGTACGCCCTGGTGGATCGAAGAGGCGCCGTCCGAGATGTCACCACACGACGGCGTCGGGGCGGGTGAAGTGCCACAGCCTGTCGCTGGAGTTCTGGTCCTGGTCGAGGTAGATGTGGTCCCAGGTGCCGGAGGCCTCGTAGGTCTGCAGGGTTATCGCGAGCGAGGTGTTGGTACGCGGCCGCAGGCTGCCCCATTCGGTGTTGACGTTGGTCTCGGACACCTCGTCCCGGCGCGACCAGTCCTGGAGGGGCGAGCCGTCGCACGTCTTGACGACCAGCGTGTCTCCCGCGTTCGGGGCACCGGAGGCGGGCTGAAGACACTTGCCGGCCACCTCGTTCCTGATCACCAGGAAACCGTCGTCCTTCTCGACGATGGTCCAGCGGGCCGACCTGTGCTGGATGGTAGGGGCGCGCAGGGTGACAGCCCGGGTCCCTTCCGCGACCGCGTCGCCCGACAGTGACATGCGGCTGCCGTCCATCTTGTTGATGATCCGCATGTTGAAGCTGGTGGTGTCCGCGTGGGCGGCAGCCGGAAACACGACGAGGACGGCTGACGCGATGGTCGAGGTCATCAGCGCGGAGCACCTGATTTTCGGCATGGGCGTGTCTCCCTGTCTCTCAGTGAAGGCGCATGGACGGATCCTGTGGGCGGATCACTGAAGGCAGTCAATATCGGCCTCGGCTCGGATCGCGGTCTCAGGCCACAAAGGCGCGTGAAAGGCGTGATCAAGGTCCGGCGATCAGGGCGTGACGGCGTCCCCGGATAGGGGCGTCACCCGGCGTGTTGATCTTACTTACCGGGAGTGCGTGACTACGTTCTGCAGCTGTGCGTCTGTTCGACGCCTGAGTCATCCGTTCCGAATCGCCGGAAGAAGGACATGCACATTTTTCGCCTGGCTGGCGCTTTCGCCACGCTCGCAGTGGCTTCGACGTTCGTCGCCTCCGCTGCCTTCGCCCCCGCTCACGCCGGGGTGACGACCGCCGCCCGAGCCGCCGTACTGGAGCCGGATCCACCGGACGACAAGCCCTGCCCCAACGGGGAGCCGAAGCCCTGCGGCGCCTCCGGGCAGGACCGGGAGGGCGTCGACTCCGGGCGCGAGGACGCCAGGAAGGAGGCCGACGAGGCCAAGAAGGACATCGCCGCCGCCAAGGACAAGGCCGACCAGTGCCCTCCTGGATCCGCGCAGGGCAAGCAGTGCATGCGCGACCTCATCGGCGACGACGCCGAGCAGCGAGAGGGCATGGCCGACGTCCGGAAGGAGCTCGACGCCTTCAAGCCCGCACCGACCGACAACGCCGCGTCGGCGCTGAACTCCACCTGTGACGCGTTCGCCGCGGAGCTCCCCGCCGCGTTCAAAGCCGCCGACGGTTCACCCTCGCTGACCGGCCTGTGCGAGTTGATGAACAAGTGAGCCTCATGACATCTCTGGCCCGGCGGACGCCGGTGCTGTCCGCCGTCGCCCTGATCACGTTCCTTCCGATGGCGGCGTCCGCCGGCTCGGAGCCGACCCTGCCGACCGCGCGGGCGTTCGACGGTGACAGGCCGCTGCCGTCGGTGCGTCCGGTGACCGAGTACTGCGCCGCGCACCCCGGGGCGTGCCGGTTCGCCGTGAACAAGGCCGGGTCCGGGGACTTCTACAGCGCCGTCAAGTCTCTGGGCAACGCCGCGATCAACTGCACCGACGACAACATCACCGTGGCGCGCCAGATCACCCTGCGTACCGGCAGCAGCGACAACCTCGGCGGCGAGATCACCGGGAAGATCGCGGTGGAGGGCCAGCTCAACGCCTCCGGCGAGGTCTCCGCCGCGGTGAACGCCGAAGGCAGCGGCAGCTTCGACACGCCGAACAAGCAGCAGGGCCCCAGCGCGACCTTCGGCGCCAAGGCCGGTGCGAACGGCAGCGGCAAGGTGGGCGGCTCCCTGGGGCTCAAGGGCGCCTTCGAGGGCGCGTTCAAGCTCGCCTACCAGCACACCTGGACCAGCGAGCAGACCGAGTCGACCACCTACACCACCGTCGTCCGGCCCGGGGACGCCCTGGTCTTCGGCGCCAGCGCCGCCATGCAGCGCGTCGCCGGGACGATCACCGTGCCGAACGGCCTGCACATCCACAACGTCGTCGTCACCGGACCGTCGTCCGTCAACACCAGCACCTTCGTCGCCGAGACCTTCGTCGTGGGCGGAAACACCTGCGAGCAGGTGCATCCGCACGCCACGACCGCCGCGGACGACAACGTCAACCCGCCCCCCCGCCGCGTCGACGCGATGACGCCTCTTTCCGCCCTGCCGCCGGGGGCTCGGCTCAGAGAGCGGACCGTGCTTCCGTTCCGGCCGTCCTGACCGTTCCGCCAGCCCTCATCTATGGAGATCGACATGAATGTCATGCAGACCCGTGCCGGGATCGGCACGGTCCGGGCCGCCGGCCTCGCCGCGGCCCTCTGCCTCGGCCTGCCCGCGGCCGTCCAGCCCGCGTACGCCGACGCGCCAGGCGGTTCCGGCAGCGCGGGCAGCAGGCCGGTCGCGGTCGTCAACGGCGACTTCGTCCTCCCCGCCCTTCCCGGCGGCAGCGTGAACTGGGGACCGGTGCAAGGCTGGTCGGTGGGTTCGACCGCCGGATCCGGCACCGCCGCCGGGGTCGGGCGTTACGCGGGAGCGGACTCCGGACATCCGGACGGCAAGACCGCCGTCATGCTGCGCTTCCCGGCCGCCGCCTACGGCTTCAAACAGCGGCTGCGCGGGGTGCGCGCGGGCGCCCAGGTGACCGTCACCTTCGACGACAGCCCGGGAATCGCCGCCGCCTGCACACCGGCGTCGGTCGCCCAGGGCCAGTCGTACACGGTCGAGGGCGCCGGGGGCGAGGTCGGCGAGCGGACCACCGCCCCCGACCCGGACAAGAAGCTCAACACCCTCGGCAAGGGGGTGTGGCGCACCGGGCAGACCTACACCTTCACCGCCTCCGAGCACGAGCCGCTGCTCACCTTCACCTCGAAGGTGCCCGCCCCCGCCAACGCGGGCGGCAACTGCGGCCCGCTGATCGCCGACGTACGGGCGGTCCAGGTGCCGCCGCCGGTCGACAAGACCATTCCCAAGACCGGCCTGCCGCCCTCTCAGGCCTTCTACGGCAACGACGCGAGGCCGGTGGCCGAAGCGGTGAACTACTGCAGCGGTGCTCCGGGCAGGTGCGTCTTCAAGCCGGAGAGAGAGTATTCGTACGCGTACTACGAGCCGGCCCAGGTCAACGGTGACACCTACATCAACTGCACCCGCAACGCGCTGACCCGCACGCGCCCGGTCGCCTTCACCGGGCGCTCCTACGGGGACCTGCCCGCCACCGCGGGCCTTCCCGGCACCACGGGCACGCCGAGCAACATGGCCCATCAGTTCGCCGCCGGGACCGCGACCAATCCCGCCTGGGCCGCCAGGAGCGACCACACGGTGACCGAGGTTCTCCAGCCTTCGGAGGCCGCGTGGATCGAGACCCAGGCCGGCCGCCGGCGCACCGACGGCTGGTTCACATCCGATCCCGCTCCCGCGGACCCGAACACCGAGTGGCGCCTCTACACCGTGCTGGACTACCCGGCCACCGAACTGTCCGACCGCGTCTACCAGCGCACCGGCCCGATGACGGCGTCGGAGAAGCAGCGCTGCCAGGCCGACCGCCCCACGGCCTCCACGCCCGTCGGCATGAACAGCCCCGCGGGCACCAACCGCTCGTCCTGAGCGTCACGGCGTAGCCGGCGCGCGTCGGCTACGCCGCCGAAGCCCTCGCCCTCCACCGGGCGCGTGAACCGCTCCCGGCGTCAGGTCAGGGGCCGTGCCTGGCTAGACTGCGGCTGCACGCAGGTCGCGGCCCGGCACGAAAGGCTCAAGGCGATGCTCGACCGCGACACCGTCGCACTCGACGACCCGGTCGCCGAGTCGCTCCGCGGCCGTCACGCGCACCTGGCCCGCCGGCTCGGCCGGGCGGCCGGTTACCTGCCGGAAGTCGCCAGCTTCTCCACGGTGTCCGCCGACCCTGACCCGGCGGAGTGGGACGACCTCGCGCGCCTGCTCGGCCGCGGTGGGTTCGCCGACCTGTTCAGCTGCCCGGCGACCCCGCCTGCCGACTGGGAGCCGATCTTCGCTCTCGACGGCCTCCAGATGGTCTTTCTCGCGCCCGGTGCGACCGGCCGCGCCGGGCGCGCCGACGTCACCCACGTCGCCCACGTCGAGCCGGGTTGGGAGCTGGTCGAGCTGGGCGCCGACGACGTGCCGGAGATGCTCGATCTCACCGCGCGGACCCGGCCGGGGCCGTTCTGGCCCCGGACTCTCGAACTCGGCACCTATCTGGGCATCCGCGAGAACGGCGCCCTGGTCGCCATGGCGGGCGAACGGCTCCGTCCGCCCGGTTGGACCGAGATCAGCGCCGTCTGCACCGCCCCCGAGGCTCGTGGGCGGGGACATGCCTCCCGTCTGGTGGACGCCCTGGTCACCTACATCACCGCCCGGAACGATCGACCGTTCCTCCACGTGGCCGAGGCCAACACGTCCGCGATCGCGCTCTACGAGCGGCTCGGCTTCGCGTTCCGGAAGCGCGTGACGTTCCGCGGCTTCCGGACCCCGTGATCCCGTAGCCGATCGCCGGGGCCGGGGCGTCAGCGGGAGTAGTGCTCGACCACGAGCTGCTCGTCCACCGGAACCACGATCTCCTCGCGCGCGGGGCGCCGCAGCAGGGTGAAGCGCAGCCCGCGGTGGTCGACGTCCAGATAGGGAGCGGTCCGCTCGTCGGCGTACGTGCCCTCGGCGGCGGCGACGAACGGCTGCATCCTGGCCGACCGGTCCCGTACGGTCACCGACTGGCCCGGCTTCACCTGGTAGCTGGGGATGTCCACCTTGCGGCCGTCGACCGCGATGTGCCCGTGGTTCACGTACTGCCGGGCGGCGTAGATGGACGGCGCGAGCCCGGCCCGCAGGACGAGGGAGGCGAGCCGGGTCTCCAGGAGCGCCACCAGTTCCTCTCCGGACCGGCCGGGACGGCGGACGGCGAGGTCCCAGTAGCGGCGGAGCTGACGTTCGGACACGTCGTAGTACCAGCGGAGCTTCTGCTTCTCCAGCAGCCGCATGCCGTAGTCGCCGGTGTTCCGGCGGTTGGTCTTGCGGCCGTGCTCGCCGGGCGGGTAGGGCCGGGCCTCGAAGTACTTCACCGCCTTCCGGGTGAGCGGAACGCCCGCCCGTCGCGACAGCCGCACCTTCGGTCCCGTGTAACGCATGACACCCTCTTTCCAAGTTAGGCAACCCTTACTAAGGTGAGCCTAACCTATCTTGAAGGAGCCACCCATGCGGCATCCCGTCACCGCTCCCCCGATCCCCGAGCGCGTCCGCACCCTCGCGGCCCTGTCGGCGCCGACGCATGTCTCGGTCGCCGGGTCGGAGGTGCCCACGGCCGCCGCCCGCGGCGGCGTGGACGGCAGGGGCCGGCCGGTCCTGCTGGTGAAGCCGGGCGAGGTCCTGTACGGCGCGCCGGCCGAGACCCTGGTGACGGTCGACCTCTCCGCGACCAGGGAGGTCGGCGGGGTCGAGCGGCACCGCGCCCTGCTCAAGGTGCGGGGCTGGACGCAGCCCGTTCCCGAGGCGCAGGCCCGCACCGCCGCCGTCGCCATCGCGGAGTCCTGCCCCGACGAGGACCTGTTCGCGGCCGTCGAGGGCGGCGCTCCCGCGCTGCTGCGCGTCGACGTCTGCCACGTGATCTATCTGACCGGCGGCGAGTCGGGCGTCCTCGACGCCGAGACGTACCTCGCCTCGGCCCCCGACCCGTTGCTCCCGCCCGCCGAGCGCATGGTGCGTCACGTCAACGAGTCCCACTCGGAGCCGCTCAAGGAGGCGGCGGAGAGACTGACGGGGGAGGCGGCCCATGACGAGGTGTGGCTGTGGGAGCTGGACCGCTACGGCGCCACTCTGCGCCTGGGGCCCGGCCACCTCGTCCGGGTCCCCTGGCCGGCGCCCGTCGCGACGCCCGAGGCGCTCGAACAGGCCCTGGCCTGTCTGCTGTCGCGATGAGATCACCGGGCAGACACCGGTACGGCCCGGTGAAAGTTGCATCTCCATACGAAATCGACCGCAGGTCAGCGGGTTGCAGGGGGCCTTCTCGTTGACCGTGCGGGGCGGCGGGGAACAGGATGCGGCTCGATCTGCGCCCGGCACGGGCGACAGCGCGATCGCTCGAAGGAGCTCCCCAATGCACGCCTCGCTCACAGGCCGGCGGCGCGTCGGACTGGCCCTGCTGACGTCCGCGGCGCTCGCCGCCGCGTCGGTCACGGCCGTCACCGTCGCACCCGCGTCGGCCGCGACCTCCGCCACCGTGACGGTGAACACCGGCACGAGTCTGGGCACGATCCCCGCCGCCGGGCACGGGGTCAACGTCGCCGTCTACGACGGGAACATGAACAGCGCCCCCATCGCGGGCCTGCTGCGCGACGCCGGTTTCACCGCCGTCCGCTATCCCGGCGGGTCGTACGGCGACATCTACCACTGGAAGACCAACACCGCCGACGGCGGCTACGTGGCGCCGAACACCGACTTCGACACCTACATGGGCACGGTGCGCTCGGCCGGCGCGCAGCCGGTGATCATCGCGAACTACGGCACGGGCACCGCCCAGGAGGCCGCCGACTGGGTGCGGTACGCCAACGTCACCAAGGGGTACGGCGTCAAGTACTGGGAGATCGGCAACGAGGTCTACGGCAACGGCCACTACGGCTCGGGCTGGGAGCAGGACAACCACTCCGACAAGAGCCCCAAGGCGTACGCGAACAACGTGCTGCAGTACATCTCGGCGATGAAGGCCGTCGACTCCTCCATCAAGGTCGGCGTGGTGCTCACCACCCCGGGCGGCTGGCCGGACGGCATCGTCGGCTCCGGCGACAGCGCGGACTGGAACAACACGGTCATGTCGATCGTGAAGGACAAGGCCGACTTCGTCATCGTCCACTGGTACCCGGGCGCGACCTCGGCCGCCGACAGCCTCGGCAAGGTCTCGCAGATCTCGACGATCACCGGCACGGTCCGCTCCCTGATCTCCAAGTACGCCGGGAGCAGGGCGTCGAGCATCGGCATCTCGGTCACCGAGCTGAACCCCAGCTATCAGCTCACCACCGCGACCGCGGCGCTGTTCGCCACCGACAGCTACCTGACGTGGTTCGAGAACGGCGCGATGAACCTCGACTGGTGGAACCTGCACAACGGGACCAGCCAGGGCCCGGCCACCGGCGACGACGGAACCCCCGACTACCACGACGAGGGCATCCTGTCCTCCGGCGCCTCCGGTGAGCCCGCGGCGAACACGCCGTTCCCGCCGTACTACGGCCTGGCCATGGTCGGCAGGGCCGGATCGCCCGGCGACACCCTGGTCAAGGCGTCCTCGTCCAGCTCGCTGCTCTCCGCGCACGCGGTGAAGACCTCGAGCGGCGTCAACGTGGTGCTGATCAACAAGGACCTGAACAACTCCACGACGGTGTCGCTGTCCTACTCGGGCTTCTCCCCCGGCAACGCGGCGACCGTGGTGCAGTGGCGCAAGGGCGCCACCTCGATCAGCACGAGCGGCGCGTCGTCGGCCACCTCGATCACGCTCCCGCCGTACTCGGTCACCGTGCTCAAGGCGAGCGGCGGCGGCACGTCGTCGCCGTCCCCGTCGCCGTCCCCGTCGCCGTCCCCGTCAACCTCGCCGTCCCCGTCTCCGTCGGTCTCGCCGTCCGTCTCGCCGTCGGCCTCCCCCAACCCGGGCCAAGGCTGCACGGCGACGTACACGGTGACCAACTCCTGGCCCGGCGGGTTCCAGGCCGAGGTGACGGTGAAGAACACCCGGACCACCCCGATCTCCGGCTGGACCGCCGGCTGGACGTACCGCAACGGCCAGACGATCAGCTCCTCCTGGAACGCCACGGTGTCCCAGTCGGGAGCCGCGGTCACCGCGAAGAACGTGAACTACAACGGCTCCCTGGCGGCCGGCGCTTCCACGTCGTTCGGCTTCACCGGCAACGCGACCGGCGCGAACGACGTGCCCTCGCCGGTCACCTGCTCCGCGAGTTAGACCCTCTCGCCGTGCCCCGCCCGTACGAACGCGGGCGGGGCACGGGTGCGGGAAGGCGGCGGCATGACTCCGGTCATGGTCGTCATGGTCCCGATGGCGGGTTGCATCCGCACCGTGGCGATCTAGGGTCGGAGCATGGCGGGTTTCGACTGGCTTCGGGACGCCGACCGCCCGTTCCTGTTCAACCTCGTGTTCTGGGCGGTGACGGCGGTCATGGCGGCCGGCCTCGTGCAGGCGGTGCTGCTCGGCGTCGGCAGCGTGCTGGAGTACGTGCTCTTCGCCGCCAACCTCGGGCTGGTCGTGGCGCTGTGGCCCATGCTGCCCTGGGACCGGGCGGAGGGCCGCCGCTGGGCGGCCCCGCTGTTCCTCGTGGCGACCACCATGCTGGGCATCAGCGGCGCCTACAGCACCCAGCTCCCCCTGATCCTCATCGCCGTCGCCAATCTGGCCTTCATCTACAGCATGCGGGCCGCGACGGTCATCCTGTCCTGCCTCGCGGTGGTGATGTTCGCCGCGGTCCCCCTGATCTTCCACAAGACCGTGCTCGACGGCCTGCAGGAGATGGGCCTCGGCGCGGTGCTCGCGGCGTTCGTGCTGGGCATGACGTCCTCCACGCTGGCGGCGCGGCGCAGCCGGGAGGAGGCGCGGGGGCTCCTCGAACGGATCAGGGAGCTGGCCGTCGCCGAGGAGCGGGCGAGGATGGCGTCGGAGATGCACGACTCCGTCGGCCATCACCTCACCGTCATCAAGATGGGCCTGGAGAACGCCGAACGCTTCCGGGAGCGCCGCCCCGACGCCGCCTGGGAGGAGGTCCGCCAGGCCAAGGAGCTCACGGTCGAGGCGCTGGCCGACGCCCGGCGCTGGGTGCGCGCGCTGCGCCCGCTCGCGCTGGACGGCAGGGTGGGCAGCGCCGCGCTCGAACGGCTCGCGGCGTCGTTCGACGGCACCGGCATCAGCGTGCGGTTCGAGGTGCGGGGCGAGGAACGGCTCCTGACGCCCGACGTCGAGCTCGTCCTCTACCGGGTGCTGCAGGAGGGGCTCACCAACGCGCTGCGGCACGCCGGGGCCGAGAACGTGCGGGGCACGCTCACCTTCGGCCACGACCGGGTCGTGCTCGTGGTCAGCGACGACGGGAAGGGCCGGGACGATCGGTCGTCCGGCGGTTTCGGGCTGACCTCGCTGGCGGACCGGGCCAGGGCGCTCGGCGGCACGCTGACCGGCGCCAACGCGACGCGCGGCGGGTTCGAGCTGCGCGCCGAGCTGCCACTCACGGAGGTCGTGGCGTGACGCGGGTCAGGGTGGTGCTGGTCGACGACCAGGCGCTCATGCGGCAGGGGCTGCGCAAGCTGCTGGAGGTCGAGGACGGCGTCGAGGTCGTGGGCGAGGCGGCCGACGGGTACGAGGCGCTGCACGTCGTCGGCGAGTGCCGCCCGCACGTCGCGCTGGTGGACATGCGGATGCCGGGCATGAACGGCGTGGAGCTGATCGCCCGGCTGGCCGCCGAGCATCCGCAGGTGGCCGTCATCGTGCTCAGCACCTTCGACGAGGACGAGTACATCTTCGGCGCGCTGCGCGGCGGCGCGACCGGTTACCTGCTCAAGGACTGCTCGCCCGAGGAGCTGGTCGCGGCCGTCCACCGGGTGAGCCGCGGGGAGACGGTGCTGGGCAGCCCGGTGGCCGCCCGGCTGGTCGCCGAGCTGCGGCAGCTTCCGCTGCAGGGCTCGGCCGGCTTCCCCGGTCGGGAGCTGCTGTCGGAGCGCGAGCTGGAGGTGGCGCGGATGGTGGCCGCCGGAGCGGCCAACCGGGAGATCGCCGCGCGCCTGTCGATCAGCGAGGGCACGGTGAAGAACCACGTCTCCAGCGTGCTGCGCAAGCTGGGCCTGCGCGACCGGATCCAGCTCGCCCTGCGGCTTCGATCATGATCCGGCCGCGCGTCCGCTTGGAGGGCCCTACCAGGAGGTGGGCTTGCCCTTCTGGTGGAGCCACACGTCGAAGAACGCCTTCAGGTCCAGGCCCGAGACCTTCTCCGCCGCGCCGACGAAGTCGGCGGTGCTCACGGTGCCGTACCGGTGCTCGGTGGCCCAGTCCTTGACGAGCCTGAAGAAGGCGGTGTCGCCGATCTTGCCGCGGAGCGCGTGCAGCGTCATCGCGCCCCGGTTGTACGGCACGTTGCCGAACATGTCCTCCGGGCCGGGATCGGCCGTGACGATCTGCCAGAACGACGAGGTCGCCGCGCGCCCGTAGTTGCTGGAGCTGTTGAACGTCTGCTGCGCCGTGGCGCCGCCGCTGTGCTCGGTCCACAGCCAGGTCGCGTACGTCGCGAAGCCCTCGTTCAGCCAGATGTCGGACCATCTGCCGAGGGACACGCTGTCGCCGTACCACTGGTGGGCGAGTTCGTGCGCCATCGTGCCCACGCTGGGCGCGCTGGAGAAGATCGGCTTGGTCTGGCTCTCCAGGGCGTACCCGACGTCCGGCGCACGGTCGATGATCGCGCCCGCCGTGTCGAAGGGGTACGGCCCGAAGACGGACGAGAAGTACTCCAGGATGTCGGGGATCCGGGCGACGGCGCCCGCCGACTGCGTCACCAGGCGCGGGTCCACCGCCGTGTAGACGGGGACGCCGCCGGGAGTCGTCGTCTCGGCGACGACGAAGTTCCCCAGGGTCACCGTGGCGAGGTAGGTCGCCATCGGCTCCGGCGACTCCCAGACGAACGTGGTCTTCGCGTTCTCGGTCGTCTTGGACGTCAGGCGGCCGTTGCCGACGACCGTGACGCCCTCGGGGACCGTCGCGCGGAAGGTGAACGTCGCCTTGTCCTTCGGGCTGTCGTTGGACGGCAGCCACGCCGGGGCGCCCTGCGGCTCGCCCGGCACGAACACGCCGTCGTCCGTCGGCACCCAGCCCTCGATCGACTCGTCCGGGTCGGTGATGACCGGCGGGGTCCCCTTGTACGCCACCGTGACGGTGAAGGTCTCCCCCGTCTTGAGCTTCGGCCGCGGGGTGATCACGAGTTCCTGCCCGTCCCGGCGGAACGCGGCCGGGTGCTTGCCGACCTTCAGGGACGTGATCTCCGGACCGCGGAAGTCGAGGTCGAACCGATCGAGGTCCTGGGTGGCGACGGCGGTGATCACCGTCGTGGCGTCCATGATCTTGGTGGCGGGGTCGTACGCGAAGGTGACGTCGTAGTGCCGCACGTCGAACCCGCCGTTGCCCTGGTCGGGGAAGTACGGGTCGCCGAGCGAGGGGGCGCCGGCGGTGTAGCGGGGCTCCCCGGGGTTTCCGGGCGCCGCGAGGGAGGCGGTCGCCTGGGTCGCGGTGAGCAGCGCGGCCGCGAGCGCCGCGCCGCCGAACCGCGCCGCCCGGCGGGTACGAGGCGATGTCATAGGGCTCCTCGTCATGGGGCTCCTTTCGATGGTTCCGGCAGCGCCGGGCGGCCGGAGACCGGCCGCCCGGCGGAAGGACGCGTGTGACGCCGCAGGGGGATTGTGCGGGATGGATCAGGCGACGACGGAGCGGAGCGGGATGCCCGCCGCGCCGAGGTCCCGGACCAGGTCGCGGACGAAGGGGTGTTCGTCGGCCGCCAGCCCGTCCGGGTTCGGGATCGTGACGTACGCCGAGTCTCCCGCCGTCGCCGTGCTCGCCGCGCCGGTGTACCGGGCCACCACGGCCTGGGTCCGGGCGAGGTCGGCGGCGGCCACCTCGATCACGATCGGACGCCACTCGCCGCCCAGGTTGGGCGGTTCCTCCGCCTTCGCCGCGGCGGCGCGCAGCGACTCCGCCGGCGACTGGGCCTGCCCCGGCGTCGGCGCCGCGAGCGCGCGCTGCTGTGCGGCGGGCGCCCCGGCCGGGTAGAGCAGCGCGTTCGCGAGGAGGTGGATGCTGTTCTCGTTGTACGCCCGGAACAGCGGGTTGTAGGCGAACAGCACGGCGTGCCCGGCGCCGTTCGGCTCGTCCACGAGCGAGGCCGTGCCCTTGAGCGTCTCGGCTCCCACGGTGTAGCCGTTGGACCAGAACGTGTCGCCGGACGGATAGGTGAGCACGTTCACGCCGGTCTGGCTCGGGTTCAGGATCGGGTCGCCGTTGTTGAACTGGAAGTCCTCGGCGGGACGGCCGAGCGCGACCGGGCTGCCCGCGCTCACGTCGACCCGGAAGTGCGAGCCGATGACCTGGTAGCCGGTCGGCTTGGCCTTCTCGGTGGTGGAGGTGAGGCCCGCCGCCCGGGCGACCCGGGTGCCCTCGTTGCGCAGCCCGACGTACGTGCCGCCCGCGGCCACCCACTGCCGGAGGTTGGCCAGGCCCTGCGCGGTCAGCCCGCCGTTGGAGCTGCTGCCGTCCGGCACGAGCAGGACGGTCCGCCCGGTGAAGGCCGGGGTGTTGCCGTTGACGTCGGCGGTGGTGACCGGCGTCAGGTCCAGGCCCCAGCGGGCCCCGAGCACGTACCGCGCCTCGCCGTACGAACCGGAGGTCGTCGAGACGCCGGTGCCGGCGAACAGGCCGACGTCGGGCGTGCGCAGCGCGGGGCCGGAGACCTGCCCGGGCCGGCCCTCCACGGTCACGCCGAGCGATTCGGCCAGCTCGTCCAGCTCGTCGCGGCCGATCGCGGTGAGAGGCAGGCCGACGAGCCCGCTCCTGGTGTCGCGCGTCAGCGGGATTCCCTTGGCGAGCAGCCGGAAGGTCAGCTCCGACGCGGCGGCCGAGTCCATCGGGTAGGTGTAGGACCCGCCGCGCTGCGCCCCGAAGGCCACGCCGCCGTCGATGTCCCTGACGAGGTCGGCCTTCGGCGACACCACGTCACCGGTGGTGATGGTGTCCACCCCCGCGAGCAGCGGGTTGCTCCACGAGGAGACGTCGTAGAAGTACGGGAACGGGACGTACGGGTCCTCGCCCATCACCGCCTGGATCCAGTGCTTCTGCGGCTGGTCCATCGGGATCCAGTAGGCGCCCTCGGGCACGGTCACGTCGCGCGCCGTGCGCCCGCCGAACACGTGGGCGGTCGGCACCTGAACGGGCTTCTTCACCCGGTAGACCTCGACGTCCATGCGGCGGAGCCGCTGGACGAGCCTGCGTACGTCGCCGAGCTGCCGGCCGGGCAGCAGGAAGTACGACCGGATGGTGATGTCGGGCACCGGGAACCGGACCGTGTTGGCGGGCTGGACGACCTCGTTCGGCTCCAGGGCGCCGGCGGCGCCCTCGGCGAGCGCGGTCCGCCAGATCGAGAAGTAGCCGTCCAGGACCTCGCGCCGGTTGTCGGCGGCCCAACCGGTCGTCGCCCACTGGGTGTTGAACTGCTGCTGCACCCGGTCCTCGACGGCCGACGTGCTGCCCTTCTCGAACGTCATGCCGGCGGCGCCGAAGCCGGCGGCCGGGACGCTGTCGCCGTACCCCATGTAGAACAGGTCGTACGTCGCGTAGTTGAAGTAGCACTCGGTGGTGACCGCGCCGCCGCACGCGCCGTTGTAGCCGAAGCCCGCGGCGTTCGCCGCGCCGATGCGGTTGATCCAGTTCACCGGCTGGTCGGCGATCTCGTGGTGGATCGGGTCGGCGTTGGGCGGGAAGAAGTACTGCCGCCCGCCCATCTCGTGCGCGTCGACGAAGACCTGCGGCGGGTACGCCCGCAGCATGTCGATCTTGGCGTCGGTCTCCGGCTGGGTGCGGGCGAACCAGTCCCGGTTGAGGTCGAACCCGTAGTCGTTCTGCCTGCGGTTCGCGTCGCGGCCGTCCGGGTTCTGGGTCGGCACGATGACCGTGAGCAGGTTGTCGTTGCGCTTGGCCACGTCGCAGGACAGGCCGGCGGCCAGTTCGTACAGGGTCTTGAGCGCCGCGTCGGCGCCGCTCTTCTCACCGCCGTGCACGTTGCCCGCGATCCAGACGATGGCGGGCGCCTCCTCGGCGATCCGGGTGGCCTTGTCCGCCCGCAGCGTCCTCGGGTCGCGCAGCGAACGGATCTGGTCGGTGATCTTCTTCAGCTGTCCCGGGACCACGTGGCGGGCGTCGGACACGATGGCGTAGGGCAGGCCCTGGCCGGACACGCTGCGCGCCATCGTGCCGGTGACCACCCGGTCCGAGGCGCGGCCGACGGCCTCCACGTACCTGGTGATCTCTTCGGTCGTGAGCACCCGGGGCTGTCCCTTGCCCAGCGGGAAGCCGAAGAACTGCTCGGGGGTGGGCACCTGGTCCAAGTACGCGCTGGAATCGCCGCACGGAGCGGGGGTCTTCTTCCCGGCGGCCACGGCCGGATCGGCCTGCGCGGGTGGGACCGGCGTCAACGCGAGCGCGGCCGACACCAGGACCGCGGCGCCGAGCGCCATGCCGTAGGGGGATCTTCCGCACGTGGTCGTGCGCAACCGCATTTCGCCTCCAGGCGGGGGACGGGTCGTCTCGGGGGAGGTCCGTCCGGGAAACGACAAAGTCACTGCGGACAGTATTGGAGGGGAATAAACCGGACAAGACTGGCGAGATGTGTCGAAAATGTCACGAGACAATGAGAGAAAGTGTGAGATAAGGCGTTCTCGCAGGTCAGCACAATCCAAGCGAACCGAATTCACCTTTTATAACGCGCCATAACGACTGGGCATCGGGTTCGCGCGCCGGAGGGCGGGCGGCGGTGGCGAGCCGTGCGCGCGTCCCCGCCCCTGTCCGGTCTTCCGAAGTGCCCGCCGTCGCCGGAATTTTCGGCACGGCGGACGGCCGGGCGCCCGCCTGTGGGACCATTCAGGGGGTTTCGAGGAGGGGCGGGTGGACGAAGAGCGTCGGGTGGCGGGCAGATATCGCCTGCTCGAACCGATCGGCCGCGGGGGCATGGGCGTCGTCTGGCGTGCCCATGACGACCTGCTCGACCGTACGGTGGCCGTGAAAGAGGTGCTCTACCATCCCACCTCGGAAGAGGACCGGGACACGTTCAACCGCCGGACGATCCGCGAGGCGCGGGCGGCGGGCCGCATCGACCATCCCAACGTCGTCGTCGTGCACGACGTCATCGAGGAGGACGGCCGGCCCTGGATCGTGATGCAACTCGTCCAGTCGCGCTCCCTCGGCCAGGCGCTGCGCGACCAGGGCCCGCTCCCGCCCGGCCGGGTGGCCGCCATCGGCCTGCAGGTCCTCGACGCGCTGTGCACCGCGCACGCCGCCGGAGTGCTGCACCGGGACGTGAAGCCGGAGAACGTGCTGCTCAGCGGGGAGACCCGGGTCGTGCTCACCGACTTCGGCATCGCGACCATGCCGGAGGAGACCGCGCTGACCATGACCGGCGGCATCACCGGCACTCCCGCCTTCCTGCCGCCCGAGCGGCTCAACGGCTATCCCGCGACCCCCGAGTCCGACCTGTGGTCCCTCGGCGCGACGCTGTACGCCGCGGTGGAGGGCAGGACGCCGTTCGACCGCAACTCGGCGGTGGCCACGATGGCGGCCGTGCTGCACGACGATCCCGCGCCGCCCCTGCGGGCGGGGGCCCTCACGCCCGTGCTCGAAGGCCTGCTGCGCAAGGACCCGGCCCACCGCATCTCCCCGGCCGAGACCGCCGCCCTGCTCAACGCCGCCATCGCGGCCGGCCCGGGACCGGCGGCCGCCGCGCCCCCGCCCGGCTCCTGGCAGCCGAACCCGTCCGGGCCGCAGCAGCCGCCGAGCGGTTCATGGCAGCCTGCGCCCTCCGGATCGCCGCCGCCCGGTGGCGGCCACTGGCAGACAAGCGCGCCCACTCCGGGACAGTCATCCGGCGGTTCCTGGCAGACGAGCCCGCCCCCGCCGGGACAGTCATCCGGTGCGCACTGGCAGCAGACGCCGCCGGGGGCCCAGCCGTACGGCGGCTCCTGGCAGAGCGTGCCGCAGGGTCCGGGGCAGCCTCCGGGGCAGCACGGCCCCGGCGCGTACGGCGCGGCCGCAACACACCCCCCGCACTCCCTCCCCCCTGCTCCGGGACAGTCCGGCGCACGGCGCGGCCCGGCGGGCAAGGTGGCCCTGCTGGTCCTGCTCCCGGTGCTGATCGTGGGCGTCGTGGCGGGCGGGTGGTACGGCTATCAGACGCTCGTCGCGGGGCAGGTCGGCCGGGACTCCGCGTCGGCCTCCGAGAACGACACCGGCACCACTGGGGACTCCACGGGCGACTCCACGTCGGACGGCACCGGCGAGCCGAGTCCCTACACCGGGCCGACCTCCGGATCTCCGTCGCCCGAGCAGTCCGAGGAGCCGTCAGAGGAGCCGTCCAAAGAGCCGTCTCCGCGGCCGGCCGCCACGCTGCCCGCCGGCTGGCGGACCCACCGCGACCCGCTGGGCTTCACGATCGGCCTGCCCTCCGGCTGGACCCCGTACGGCAGGGAGGCCACGCGGGTGCGCTTCCACGCCCCGAACGGCCGGGACTACCTGCAGGTGGACCTGACCCCCTGGGAGACCGACGACCCGGTCAGCGCCGTGCGCACAGTCGAGGAGGCCTCGACCGAGAAGGGATACCTGCGCGGCTACGAGCGCATCGGCATCACACCGGGCACCTACCTGGGTGTGCCCTCCGCCGACTGGGAGTTCACCCACACGGTCAGCAGCGGCAAGGTGCGGGTGCTCGACCGCGCCTTCCGGCTCGCCGACGGCCGGTGCGTCGCCCTCTACTGGCAGGTGAGCGACGCCCGCTGGACTTCCGGGTTGTCATACTTCAAGGCCTTCGCCCGCACCTTCCAGCCCGGATGACGATCCAGCCGACGCGTACCGGCCAAAGCCTTTTGTCCCAGAAAGGTAACGATGTCGCATGCGTTCCCCCAACCGGGGTAGCGCGACAACCATGGCTGATGCGCAGACCTCCGAACGTGTCGTGGCAGGACGCTATCGCCTGATCGAGCCGCTGGGGCGGGGCGGCATGGGCACCGTGTGGCGCGCGGTCGACCAGGTGCTCGAACGCGAGGTCGCCGTCAAGGAACTGCACCAGTCCGCCGAGATGACCGGGACGGAACGGGACGTCTTCACGATCCGGACCTTCCGGGAGGCCAGGACGGCCGGACGGCTCAGTCATCCGAACGTGGCGGCGGTGTACGACGCCTTCGAGGAGGGCGGCTACCCCTGGATCGTGCTGGAACTGGTGCCGTCCCGGACGCTGGGGTCGGTCATTCGCGACGAGGGACCGCTCCCGCCGCGCCGGGTGGCGGAGATCGGCGCGCAGGTGCTGGCCGGGCTGCGGGTCGCGCACGCGAACGGGGTGCTGCACCGAGACGTGAAGCCCGACAACGTCCTGCTCGCCGAGGACGGCCGGGTCGTGCTGACCGACTTCGGCATCGCGGCGATGGAGGACGACTCCCCCGTCACCCGCACCGGCATGCTCGTGGGGACACCGGCGTTCATCGCCCCCGAACGGGCGGCGGGACGGCAGGCGCAGCGGGCGTCCGACCTCTGGTCCCTCGGGGTGACGTTGTTCCTGGCGGTGGAGGGACACTCGCCGTTCAACCGGGGTCACGCGCTCGCGACGCTGGCCGCGGTGATGTACGAGGAGGCCGGCCCCATGCACAGGGCCGGGCCGCTGGCCCCGGTCATCGCGGGGCTCCTGGTCAAGGACCCCGATGTCAGGATGACGGCCGACCTGGCGATGCAGCACCTGCACGCGGTGGCCACCGGGCGGGTGTCCGACCCGGTGGTGCCGCGTCCCCGGCAGCCGCCGCGTCTCGCCCGGTTCGTGCCGCTGTTCCACCAGGGCGAGGCGACCGCTCCGGCCCCCGTTCCCCTGTCCGGGCCCACGCCCCTGCCCGCGTCCGTACCGGCATCCGTGCCCGCGCCGGGCGCCGGTCGCACTCCCACCCCCGCGCCGGTCACCGCGCCGGCTCCGGCGAGCCCGCGCCGCAGGCCCTGGGCGGTGGCGGTCGGAACGGGCGCGCTCGTCGCCCTGGTCGGTGTCGCCGCGGGCGCGGCGGCGTTCGCGACCGCCCGGACCGCGGCCGACCCCCGGGGGACCGCCGTCGTCAGCGTGCCCACCGTGACCGTCTTCGCGACCAAGACCGCCAAGCCCGTGCCCGACAAGGACAGGGTCCTGGAGGCCGCCGACGGCGCCGGAAGCGGCGCCTCCGGCCGTACGGCGGCCAGGCCGGTCGCGAACTCCAGGGCCGGATCCTACGGCGGCGACGGGCGGCGGGCGCAGGAGAGCCGCGGCAGGAGTACGGAGAGGTCCGCGCCGAAGGCGAAGAACCAGGCGGAGCCCGGCGGTAAGGCCAAGGCCCCAAAAGGCAAGCCCGCCGCGGCGGGTCCCGGCACGCGGAAGCCCGCCAAGGGCCAGAACTCCGGCGCGGCCCAGTCGCCCACCGGCAAGGGAAACCAGGGCAAGGGAAACTCGGGAAACTCGGGAAATCCGGGAAACCAGGGCACGGGCAAGCAGGGAAAGGGAAAGGGCACCGGTGACCCGGCCGGGGCGGGCGACGCCACCGGAGACTTCCCGGACGGCTACACCCAGCCGGAGATCGACTGGAACGCCTGAGCGACGCGGGCCGCTCAGCCCTCGTCGCCGAGGATCTCCAGCGCGCGGCCCAGGTCGTCGGGATAGTCGCTGGTGAACGTCATCCACTCCCCCGTCGCCGGGTGCTCGAACGACAGCGAGACCGCGTGCAGCCACTGCCGCCGCACGCCCAGGCGGGCGGCCAGGGTGGGATCGGCGCCGTAGAGCAGGTCGCCGACGCACGGATGCCTGAGCGCGGCCATGTGGACCCGGATCTGATGGGTCCGGCCCGTCTCCAGCTTGATGTCGAGCAGCGACGCCGCCCGGAACGCCTCGATCGTGTCGTAGTGCGTGACCGAGTCCTTGCCGCCGGCCACCACCGCGAAGCGTCCGTCACCTGAGGGGTGCCGGTCGATGGGGGCGTCCACCGTGCCCCGCAGCGGGTCCATGTGCCCCTGGACGAGCGCGTGGTAGCGCTTGTCGACCGTGCGTTCCTTGAAGGCCCGCTTGAGGTGCGTGTAGGCCCGCTCGCTCTTGGCGACGACCATGACGCCGGTGGTGTTGGCGTCCAGCCGGTGGACGATGCCCTGCCGCTCGGCCGCGCCGCTGGTGGAGACGCGATGGCCGCCGCCGAGCAGTCCGCCGATCACGGTCGGGCCGGTCCAGCCGACCGTGGGGTGCGCCGCCACCCCGATCGGCTTGCTCACCACGACGACGTCGTCGTCCTCGTACAGGATCGTCATGCCGGGCACGGGCTCGGCCACGGGCATCGGGGCGGCGGGTGGCGGCGGGATCGTGACGTCCAGCCAGGCGCCGGCGTGGACGCGGTCGGACTTCGCCGGGACCGCGCCGTCGACCAGCACCTCCCCGGCGGCGATCAACTCGGCCGCGCGGGTGCGGGAGAAGCCGAACAACCGGGCCAGGGCCGCGTCGAGGCGCTCGCCCTCCAGCCCGTCGGGAACCGGCAGACTACGGCGGTCACCCATCGGCCCGCTCCCTCGACCGGTCCCCCGCCTGCTCCCGGGTCTGCTCCCGGGTCTGCTCCAGGGTCTGCTCAGGGACCTCGCCCCGGGCCTCCGCACGGCTCTCGTGCCCGGCCGGTTCCGCCGCCTGCTCCGCGCCGGAACCGGAGGTCTCCTCCTCCGTCTGGCGGGTGCCGTCGATCTGGTAGCCGCGCCAGGCCAGGAACACCGCGAGCACGCCGCCACAGACGATCGCGGAGTCCGCGACGTTGAACACCGGGAACCGGGTGACGGGGAACGCCTGGATGAAGTCGACCACGTGCCCCTGGAACGGCGCCGGCGACCGGAAGATCCGGTCGGTCAGGTTGCCGACGGCCCCGCCGAGCAGCAGCCCGAGCGTGATCGCCCAGGGCAGGCTGCGCAGCTGCCGGGCCGTACGGACGATCGCGACGACGACGGTCAGCGCGATCACCGTGAACACGATCGTCATGCCGGTGCCGATGCTGAAGGCGGCGCCGGCGTTGCGGATCACGGTCAGGACGAGCGCGCCGGGAACGACGGTCAGGGGCTCCTCGTGCTCCAGGAACTTCACCACGAGGAACTTGCTGACCTGGTCGAGCGCGTAGATCACCGTGGCCACGACGACGAGGAGGGCGATCCTCCGCGCCCGGTTGCCGGGCCTCGCCGGGCCGGCGCCGCTCAGCGGCGCTCCTCCCGCTGCTTGCACGCTACGCACAGCGTCGCCCTCGGGAACGCCCGCAGGCGCTCCTTGCCGATCGGCTTGTGGCACGATTCGCACTCTCCGTATGTCCCTGCGTCGACGCGGGCGATCGCCCGCTCGTTCTGCGCGAGCAGGTCGCGCGCATTCAGGGTAAGGGCGATCTCGCGCTCACGCTCATAGGTCTTGGCGCCGGCGTCGGCCGGATCGTCTCCCGCGCCCTGGCTCACGTCCCCCGAGGCGAGCTGCTCCTCCGCCCTGGCGATGTCGGCGCGCAGCTCCCCGATCTCGTGCCGCAGCCGCTCGCGGACACCGGCGAGCTCCTCGTCGGACCAGACGTCGTCGCTGATGGCGGTTCTCGCCGTGCGGGTCGTCATTGCGGGCCTCCCCTTCGCGCAGGAGCACTTCGGCCAGGTCCGGGAAGCATAGGTCGCCGATAACGGATCGGCAACGGGCTCGCCGAGGCTTTTACCCCATCCGTACCAGGATGGCGCGTTCGGCCAGCTCCTCCCCGTCGCCCCATTTTTGTTCCTCCCACGTATTCCCGCCCCGGGCCGGATCTCACCCGGGTGTCGCCCGCCGTCGCCGGGGCGCCGTCCGCATATCGGGAAGCCCCTGCGGCCGGTCCGCGTTATCCTCGTAGTCTGCAAGGCGTTGATGGGGACGAGTACCTCCGCATCCGCCCGCTCAGCGACCCGGGGACGGTGTGAGCCCGGGGCGGGCCGCGGTGGGAAGATCACCCCGGAGCCGCCGGAAGAAAGGCCATCGGCCCAGTAGAACCGGCAGCGGCAACGAAACGAGAGGGCGTCCGGCAGCGGGCGTCAAGAAGGGTGGTACCGCGGAGCCGTCCCCGGCTTCGTCCCTTCACGCGTGAACCAGCTCTGTCAGCCACCGCGTGGAGGTCACACCCGACGATGTCTTCCCACTACTTCCGCTCACTTCCCGCGCAGGTCGACCTGCCGGCCCTCGAACGAGAGGTCCTCGAACGCTGGCGGGACGGGAAGATCTTCGAGCGTTCGCTGGAACAGAACGCCGCCGGACCTTCCTGGGTGTTCTACGAGGGCCCGCCCACGGCCAACGGCATGCCGGGCGTCCACCACGTCGAGGCCCGGGTCTTCAAGGACGTCTTCCCCCGCTACAAGTCGATGCGCGGCTACCACGTGCCCCGTAAGGCCGGCTGGGACTGCCACGGGCTGCCCGTCGAGGTCGCCGTGGAGAAGGAACTCGGCCTGTCCGGCAAGCCGGAGATCGAGGCGTACGGCATCGCCGAGTTCAACGAACGCTGCCGCGAGTCGGTGCTCCGGCACGTGGACGCGTTCGAGGAGATGACCGAGCGCATGGGCTACTGGGTCGACATGTCCCAGGCCTACCGCACCATGGACCCCCAGTACGTCGAGGCCGTGTGGTGGTCGCTCAAGGTCGTCTGGGACAAGAACCTGCTGTTCCGCGACCACCGGATCACGCCCTACTGCCCCCGCTGCGGCACGGGCCTGTCCGACCACGAGCTCGGCCAGCCCGGCGGCTACGAGACCGTCTCCAGCCCGTCGGTGTACGTCCGGATGCCCGTCGTCTCCGGCCCCCTGGCCGACCTGGGCGCCACTCTGCTGATCTGGACCACCACCCCCTGGACCCTGGTGTCCAACACCGCCGTCGCCGTGCACCCCGACGTGACGTACGTCGCGGCCCGGCGCGGTGACGAGGTGCTCGTGGTGGCCGAGCCGCTGCTGCGGCGGGTCCTCGGCGAGGACGCCGAGGTGCTGGCCAGCTATCAGGGCTCGGAACTGGAGCACACCGCCTACCGGCGCCCCTTCGACCTGGTGGACATCGAGAACGCCCACTACGTCGTGCTCGGCACGTACGTCACGGTCGAGGACGGCACCGGCCTGGTCCACCAGGCGCCGGCCTTCGGCGCCGACGACATGGCCGTCTGCAAGCGGTACGGCCTGCCGGTCGTCAACCCGATCGGCCCCGACGGGCGCTTCGCGCCGGACGTGCCGTTCGTGGGCGGGCTGTTCTTCAAGGACGCCGACGAGCCGCTGACGGAGAACCTGCGCGAGCGCGGCCTGCTGTTCCGCGGCGAGCACTTCGAGCACAGCTACCCGCACTGCTGGCGCTGCCACACCCCGCTGCTCTACTACGCGCTCCCCTCCTGGTACATCAGGACCACCGCGGTCAAGGACCGGCTCCTCGCCGAGAACGAGCGCACGAACTGGTTCCCCGAGACGATCAAGCACGGCCGGTACGGCGAGTGGCTTCGCAACAACGTCGACTGGGCGCTGTCGCGGTCCCGCTACTGGGGCACGCCGCTGCCGCTGTGGGTCTGCTCGCAGGACGAGGACCACGTCACGTGCGTCGGCTCGCTGAAGGAGCTGGGCGAGCTGGCGGGCCGCGACCTCACCGCCCTCGACCCGCACCGCCCGTTCGTCGACGACGTGTCCTTCCCCTGCCCGACATGTCAGGCGGAGGCGCGCCGGGTGCCGGACGTGATCGACGTCTGGTACGACTCGGGCGCCATGCCGTTCGCCCAGTGGGGCGCGCCGCTGGTCAACGAGGACGTCTTCGAGAAGTCCTACCCGGGTCAGTTCATCTGCGAGGCGATCGACCAGACCCGCGGCTGGTTCTACTCGATGATGGCCGTCGGCACGCTGGTCTTCGACCGCTCGTCGTACGAGAACGTGCTGTGCCTCGGGCTGATCCTCGCCGAGGACGGCCGCAAGATGAGCAAGCACCTCGGCAACGTGCTGCGGCCGATGCCGCTGATGGACCAGCACGGCGCCGACTCCCTGCGCTGGTACATGGCCACGTCCGGCTCCCCCTGGGCGCCCCGGCGGATCGGCCACGCCGCGCTGGAGGAGATCGTCCGCAAAGTCCTGCTGACCTACTGGAACACCGCGTCGTTCTTCACCCTCTACGCCAACGCCGAGTCGTGGTCGCCCGCCCGGGTGGCCGACGCGCCGGCGTACGCCGACCGGCCGCTGATCGACCGGTGGGCGCTGGCGGAGCTGCACCGTACGGTGACCGAGGTCACCGCCTCGCTGGAGGAGTTCGACACGGCCCGCGCCGGGCGGCGGCTCACCGAGTTCCTGGACGACCTGTCCAACTGGTACGTCCGCCGCTCGCGCCGCCGCTTCTGGACGGGCGAGGCCGCGGCCTTCGCGACGCTGTACGAGTGCCTGGAGACGGTCACCCGGCTCATGGCCCCGCTCGTGCCGTTCCTCACGGACTACCTGTGGGACGCGCTGCGCGGCCCGGACGCCCCGGCCTCGGTGCACCTGGCGTCCTGGCCGGAGGCGAACGCGGCGCTGCTCGACCCCGAGCTGTCGGAGCGGATGGCGCTGGTGCGCCGGCTCGTGGAGCTGGGCCGGTCGGCCCGCGCCTCCTCCTCGGTCAAGACCCGCCAGCCGCTCGGGCGGGCACTGGTCGGGGCCCCGGGCTGGGCCACGCTCCCCGGCGAGCTGCGCGAGCTGATCGCCGACGAGCTGAACGTCCAGCGGCTGGAGGACCTGTCCGGCTTCTCCGCCGACCTGGTGACGTTCACGGTCAAGCCGAACTTCCGCAGCCTCGGCAAGCGGTTCGGCTCGCAGACCAAGCTCGTGGCCTCCGCCGTGTCGGCGGCCGAACCGGCGGAGCTGGCCCGTGCGCTGCGCTCGGGCGGATCGGCCGTGGTCGAGGCCGGAGAGCTGGGCACGGTGGAGCTCGGCCCGGACGACGTGATCGTCACCGAGCAGCCCCGGACGGGCTGGGCCGTGGAGACCGGGGCGGTCGACACCGGCACCGGCGAGACCGTGGCGCTCGACCTGACGATCACCGACGAGCTGCGCCGGGCGGGCCTGGTGCGCGACGTGATCCGGCTCGTCCAGGAGGCCCGCAAGTCCACCAGCCTGTCCATCACCGACCGCATCGACCTGTGGTGGTCGGCGGACGGCGAGCTCGCCGGGGCGCTGCGTGAGAGCGGGGCGGCCGTCGCCGAGGAGGTGCTGGCGGCGAGCATGACCGAGATCACCGCGGACGGGGACGGTCCGGACGAGGACCTGCCGGCCCACGAGGACGCCGACCTCGGCCTGTCCTTCCGCCTGCGCAGGGCCTGACAAGCGGCGCCTGCACGACAGACGGCGAGGGGCCGGTCGGACTCATCCGACCGGCCCCATCGTCCGTGAGGATCAGCCGCCCTGGCAGACCGAACAGGGGGTGAGGCCGGACGACTCGGCCTCGGCCCGCGTCATGGTCTCCACACCGCTGTCGTCCATCCCGCTGACCAGGGGGCATTCGGCGCTGTGGAAGCGCCGCGTGCCGACCATCACCCGCACCCGAGCGCCCCCGGCCTCGTCCCCGTCCGGGCCCGCGGCCGGCTTTACCGGGCGACCGGCGCCGTCGGCGTCGTCGTCGGCGCTGTCGGCACCGTCAGCATTTCCGGCACGGTCGGCACTGCTGGCACGGTCGGCACTGCTGGCACGGTCGGCGCTGTCGGTTCTGCCGGCACGGTCGGCCCGCGCACCTGCCGTGCCCTTTTCTGCCGCGCCACCGCTCTTGCCCGCACCGCCACGTGTGTCACGGGTGCCGGTGCCGCCGTCGGCCGCTGCCGAGGTGGCACCCGCGTCGCTTTCAGGCGCGGCGTCCGCCGGATTCGAGGTGGTGGGACCGGCGGAGGCCTCGAACCCGGCGCGCCCGGATTCGGTGGTCTCCGCCGGCTCCACCGGCTTCTTGCCCGGTGCCTTGGCCGCGCCCGGCTGGGCGGAACGGGAGGAAGCGCTCTCCCCCGGGTCCTCGTTTTCGGCGGCACCGGCCGGGGCCGGGTCCCAGGGCCGCACCCTGCCTGGCCTGAACCAGTCGTGTTCCGCCGTGTCGGTGATCGACTCGTCCGTCTCGTCGTCGGCCCGGCCGGGTTCGTCCCCGGTGCCGGAGGGCGACCAGGACCGTGCGGACCAGGACGACACCGAAGACGCCGACGACCCGGACGACGACCCGGACGACGACGCGGCCACTCCGGACGACCCGGACGTGGACGATCCCGGCGACGGGGTACCGGAGGCCGGGCTCCCGGAGGGCGGGCTCGCGGAGGGCGGGCTCGCGGCGCCGGACGGCTTCGACACGCTCCGGCCGAACCAGTCCACCGGCGTGTGGCCCTCGCCCTCGTTCTCGGTCACGCCTGACGACGTCTCACGCTTTCCTTCGCGCTTCTCGCCCCGCTCCTCCGGCCCTGCTGCCGTCGAACCGGACGCGGACGACCCGGACGCGGGCGATGAGCTGGTCGAAGAACCGGTGCCAGACGAGGCGGAACCGGACTTCCCAGTCCCAGAAGCCGCAGCCCCAGAAGACCCGGTACCAGAAGACACGCTGCCGGAAGACGCAGTGCCGGAAGACGCGGTGCCAGAGGACGCGCTGCCGGATGCCGTGATGCCGGAGGAGACGGCGCCGGAGGAAACGGCGCTGGATGTCGCAGCCCCGGGTGTCGCAGCCTGGGAAGCCGTGGTGCCGGACGGGCGGGCGGGCCCGGACGGGCGTGATCCCTGCACGCCGGTCTCGGGGAGCCCGGAAACGGGCGGCTTGGGGTCGGCTGCTGCGGAACGGGGAGGCTCCGGGTCGGTTGCGGCGGAGGCCCCTGCGGGGCGGCGGGTCGTCTGGGGTCCGGCTTCGCCGCGCGGAACGCCGGCGCTGATCGTGGCGTCGCCGGCCGCGCTGTCGCCGGCGGTGTGGCTGCTGGGGGCGTCGGCGCGGAGAGTGGGGTCACCGGCCGCACTGCTACCGGCCGCCGTACCACGGGGGGCGTCAGCCCGGAGAACCGTGTCACCGGACGCGCTGTCACCGACTGTCACACCGCGCGGGGTGTCGGCGCGGGGAGCGCCGCCGGCCGCACTGCCGCCGGCCGCCGTACCACGGGGGGCGTCAGCCCGGAGAGTCGTGTCATCGGCCGCGCTGTCACCGGGGGGTGTCTCACCCCGGGCCGCGCTCTCGTCGGCGGCTTCGCCGGAGGCTGCGTCACCGGGGCCTGTGTCACCGGGAGCCGTGTCGCCGCCGGTGGCGCTGTCGCCGGGTGCGGGCTCCTCGGGCTCCGCCGCACGGGCGAAGGTCTCGGGGAGGCAGGTGGTGCAGGGGGTGAAGCCCTCCTCGCGGGCCTCCTCGTAGGTGAGCTCCTCGGTCTCGCGCCCCACGAGCTGGCGGCAGGTGGCCAGGTGGAAGCGTCTGCGTCCGGGGATCACCAGGACGATCGCGTCGGGGGCGAGGCCGCGGCCCGCGGTGGCCGGCGTCCGGGAGACCGGCGCCGTCCGCTGGGAGGGCTGCGGTGGGAAGGGCTGCGCGGGGAAGGCCTGGGAGGGGAAGGGCTGTGCGGGAAAAGACTGGGGCGGCACAGCCCCGTGATGCGTGACCGGCGGTGCCGCCACCATGGGCGTCGCCACCGGGTGCGCCGGTGCCCCTGCGAGGGTCCCGCCGTACGCCCCGCTCATCGCGCCGACGGGCGCGAGCTGGGGCGTGGTCGAACCCTGGGGGGTGGGAGCGGTCCCCTCGGCGGCACGCCCGCCGGACGGGAACAGCTCGTGGCGCCTCAGCAGTGCCCCGATCAGCAGACAGACCGCCGACAGCACGCTGACGACGATCGACCACATCACTAGAGGGGGCGTCCCCAGCACGACGCCCGCGATGAGCAGGACGATGGCGGCGAGGACCAGTGCGGCACTGATGAGGATCACGGGGGTTCTCCGAGCTACCGGGTCCCTGTGAGGACCCGCCACTGCTTACCGGCGGTCGTTGTGGGGGCCGTCGGGACCGGGGAAGGCGCCGGAGTGCTGGGGAGGCTCCTGGGCGAACGGGTTGGGCGCGCCTGTCACCTGCTGCGGACCCGGCGCGGCGGCGTGGGCCATGGCCGGACCGCCACCGAGGATCGGGAAGGGCCCGCTGCCCTCGGCGGAGACGTTCAGCTTGTTGAGCTGGTCCTCCAGGAACAGCTTCAGGCGGCTGCGGTACTCGCGCTCGATGATCCGCAGGTCCTCCACCTTGCGCTCGATCTCGTCGCGGGTCTGCACCAGCGTGCCCATGGCCTGGCGGTGCCGCTCCTGGGCGTCGCGCTCCAGCGTCTCGGCCCGGGCGCGGGCGTCGCCGATGATCTGCTCGGCCTGACGGCGGGCCTTGCCGAGGATGTCGTCGGCCTCACGCCGCGCGCGGGTCACCGTCTCGTCCGCCTCGCGGCGGGCGTCGGCGATCGCCTGGTCGGCCGTCTGCTGCGCGAGGGCGAGCACGCGGGCCGCGGTGTCCATGTTGTCCTCGGCGGGCGGCAGGCCCATGCCGACGGGCACCGGCTCGGGGCGTGCCGGCTCCGGAGGCTTGATCGGCTCCGGCTGGGGGGCCATCATCTCGGGCTTGGGCTCGGCCACCGGAGCGGACGCCATCTGCATGGAGCCCGGCATGCCCATGCCGCCGGGGACCTTGCCCCTGAGGCACTCGGCCAGCTTCGCGCGGAGTTCCTCGTTCTCCTGGATGAGACGGTCAAGCTCGGCCTCGACCTCGTCGAGGAACGCGTCGACCTCCTCCTCGTCGTACCCCGGCCTCAGCCGGGTGGTACTGAACTGCTTGTTCCGCACATCAGCGGGCGTCAACGGCATTTGGGTCTCCTTGGCGCGCTTGGAGTCTGTCCGGTAGAGCGTTACCCGATCAACGTGGAAGCGCGTTCACGACTTGGATCAAGACCAAAACCACAATGAACAGCACTGTGAAGCTCAGGTCAAAGGCCACCGTACCCAACCTGAGGGGCGGAATGAAACGGCGGAGGAACTTGAGGGGTGGGTCGGTCGCCGTATAGGTGACCTCAGCCAGCACCAGGACGACCCCCGTGGGCCGCCAGGAGCGGGCGAACGCCTGCACCGTATCTATGATCATTCTGCCGATCAGCAGAACCAGGTAGAGGGTCAGGGCGATGACCAAGATCTCGCTAATGATCCCCACGGTCGAGCCCCGCCTCCCCTCGGTTCCGCCGCCTCCGGGCCACAGGGGCACCGCTAAGCCGGTCACTGTTCATGTATGGAACTCTAGCTCTGGTTGAAGAAGCCGCGTTCCGCGATTCTGGCCTTGTCCTCGGCGGTCACCTCAACGTTGGCGGGGGACAACAGGAACACCTTGTTGGTAACACGTTCGATGCTGCCGTGTAGGCCAAAGACGAGACCTGCCGCGAAATCGACAAGGCGCTTGGCGTCGCTGTCGACCATCTCTGTCAGATTCATGATGACCGGCGTGCCCTCGCGGAAGTGCTCGCCGATCGTGCGCGCCTCGTTGTACGTGCGCGGATGCAGGGTGGTGATCCGCGCCAGATCGGTCGTACGGCGCTCCAGCACGGTGGTGGGGGGACGCGGAGCCGGGACGGACGTCTCGGTGTCCTCGTCGCGCTCCGGAGCCCCGGCATGCGCACCGGAGGTCGCGGCGAAGCCGCGCCGCGACGACTCGTAGTCCTCGTCGCCGTAGTCCTCGTCGGTGCCGTACTCCGCCGTGTACCTGTCTTCGTAGCGGTCGTCCTCCACGAGACCGAGGTAGACCGCCATCTTGCGCATCGCGCCGGCCATCGCTCGTCGTCCTCCGCGTTTCTGGTGCCTACAAGGTCCCTGGGGAAGGCCAGGGCGGTAGCCGTACCCCCCTTGGAGCTCACCGCTGATCGACCTCTACCTGGAGCGCGGACACCATGGTCCACTTGGGGGACATTACCTGACGAAGGGCTTTCTGCGGCCGAGCAACGCCGTACCGACTCTCAGGTGTGTCGCGCCGTTCGCGATGGCTTGGGGGATGTCTCCGCTCATTCCGGCCGATATCACTTCCGCGCCGGGGTGTTCCTCGCGGAGGCGTCCGGCGACGGCCCGCAGCCGGGCGAACGCCGGCGCCGGGTCCTCCCCCAGCGGGGCGACCGCCATGACCCCCCGCAGCCGCAGCCCTTCGGTCTTCGCGACGAGCGCCCCGAGGGAGGGCACCTCCTCCGGCCGCGCGCCGCCCCTCCCGGCGCCCTCGTCGAGGGAGACCTGGATGAGACAGTCCACCTCGCGCCCGGCCCGTACGGCCTCGCGGCCGAGCGCCTCCACCAGGCGGGGACGGTCGACCGAGTGGACCATGTGGGCGTACGCGACGACGGAGCGGACCTTGTTCGTCTGTAACTGGCCGATGAAGTGCCAGGTGAGATCGAGGTCGGCGCAGGCGGCGGCCTTGTCCGCCGCCTCCTGGTCGCGGTTCTCCCCCACGTGCGAGACGCCCAGCCCGGCGAGCAGGCGCACGTCGGAGGCCGGGTAGGTCTTGGTCACCGCGATGAGGGTGACCTCCGCCCGCGACCGGCCGGCCGCCCGGCACGCCTCCTCGACGCGCCGCTCGACCTCCGCCAGGGCGGCGGCCAGCTCCTCGCGCCGGTCCGCCTGCCGGTCGTCCCCGTGATCGTCCCGGTGGTCGTCCGGGTGGTCCGGGTGGTCGTCCCGCGGGTCACGCACGGGTCACGCCCGCGGGCGTCCGCCCCGCCGCACCCCTCGGCCCGGCCCCCGTCTCGGCCCCTACTGGGGCTCCGGCCTCGGCCACGCCGCGCCGGAAGATCACTTGAGGAAGTCCGGCACGTCGAGCTCCTCCTCCTGCTCCTCGAACACCACCGGACGCCGGGGACCCGGCTGGGAGGGGCGGGAGGTGATCGGGGCCGGCGGCTCGGGAGTGGGCCTCGGGATCGACACCGGGCCGGTGACCCCCTGGTCGCGCCCGCCGTCGGCGGCGTCCCTGGGGAACGGCGTGACCCCCTCGGCCTGCGGCGCGGCCTGCTGGGCGGGCTGACCCACCGGCTGGGCCGGCTGCGGCACGGCGCTCGCCTGCGGCTGGGCCGTGGTGGGCACGGTGGCGGCCTGCGCCGTGGCCGGCTGCATGGTGGCGGGCGGCGGCGTGGGCGCCGGGGTGGCCGCGGACGGCGTCACGGCGCCGACCGGCCGTACGGAGGGCTGGGCCGGCTCCGGGCGCGGCTCCGGCCTGACCGGTGCCGGGGTCGCGGGGCGCGCGGCCTGGGCCGGCGCCGGGCGGGCCTGCTGCGGGCGCGCCAGCGGAGCGGCCACCGGCTTGACCGGGGCCGGCTCGTCGAACCCGGCCGCGATGACCGTCACCCGCACCTCGTCGCCGAGCGCGTCGTCGATGACCGTGCCGAAGATGATGTTGGCGTCGACCGCGGCGGCGTTGCTGACGAGCTGGGCCGCCTCGTTGATCTCGAAGAGGCCGAGGTCGGAGCCGCCGGCGATGGACAGCAGCACGCCGTGGGCGCCGTCGATGCTCGCCTCCAGCAGCGGGCTGGAGACGGCCATCTCGGCGGCGGCGACCGACCGGTCGTCGCCCCGCGCGTGGCCGATGCCCATGAGTGCCGAACCCGCGCCGGACATGACCGACTTGACGTCGGCGAAGTCCAGGTTGATCAGACCGGGCGTGGTGATGAGGTCGGTGATGCCCTGCACACCGGACAGCAGCACCTGGTCGGCGGCCTTGAACGCGTCGAGCACGCTCACCTGGCGGTCGGAGATCGACAGCAGCCGGTCGTTCGGAATGACGATCAGCGTGTCGACCTCCTCGCGGAGGGTCTCGATGCCGGCCTCGGCCTGCATGGCCCGGCGCTTGCCCTCGAAGCTGAAGGGCCGGGTGACCACTCCTATGGTGAGCGCGCCGAGCGAGCGGGCGATGCTGGCCACGACCGGCGCTCCGCCGGTGCCGGTGCCGCCTCCCTCGCCGGCGGTCACGAAGACCATGTCGGCCCCCTTGAGGACCTCCTCGATCTCCTCCCGGTGGTCCTCGGCCGCCTTGCGGCCCACCTCCGGGTTGGCGCCCGCGCCGAGGCCTCGCGTGAGCTCGCGCCCCACGTCGAGTTTCACGTCGGCGTCACTCATCAGCAGCGCCTGGGCGTCAGTGTTGATGGCGATGAACTCGACGCCCTTGAGTCCCTCCTCGATCATCCGGTTGACGGCGTTCACTCCGCCGCCGCCGATGCCGACGACCTTGATGACCGCGAGGTAGTTCTGCGGTGCTGCCACGACGAGGGGCCTTTCCGCTCGTTTGCGTTTCATGCGGGCAGGGCCCGCCGTCTTCTCTTGAACTCTCACCCTCAAGTTGAGATTTAGAGTTATGTCAACCTGAGGATTGATACGGACAGTAGGGTTGCGCGTCCCCCAGGGTCAACTAACCGCGCCGCAAGGCAGTCCGGCGTGTCGCGCGCTGTCCTATTCGCACGATGCCCCGGTCCAGGGCGGCTTCGGCCGGTTCGAGCACGGTCAGTGAGATTTGTCACCTGACCGTCACCACTTCGGGCGAACTGACGTCGTAGTTCTTCCCCGGCTTGGCCAGCGCGGCGAGCAACACCCGCCCCTTGCGGGCCGAGTCCCGCGCGTCTCCCCAGGTGACGGAGCGGCCGTCGGTGAGCTTGAGGGTGATCGACCGGGGCGAGGGGGCGCGCAGCTCCCGCAGCCGGCCGAGGAGGTCGCCCGGCAGCGCCCGGAGCACGGTGAGGCCCGCCCGGGTGGCGGGATCGTCGGCTGCGGCCCGCTCCACCCGCAGCACCGGAAGCTGCGGCGGGGCGACCGTCACCTGCTGGAGGACGACCCCGTACCGGTCGATCACCGCCGTCGCGACGCCCAGGGGGACCGCCGCCGCGGGCACGCGCTCGACCACGCTGATCCGCAGCGTGCCGGGCCAGACGCGGCCGACCGTTGCGGACTCGACGGCGCGCAGCGCCCGCACCCGCCCCTCGACCCCGGCGAGGTCCACGGTGGCGAGCGGGGTGCCCGTCCGCACTCCCGCCGCCTGGCGCAGCTCCTCGGCCGGGACGCGGCCGTTGCCGGTGATCTCGACCTCCCGCACGCCGAGGACGGGCGAGAAGAACACGACCCAGGTGGCGACGCCCACGACCCCGCCGGTCAGCAGGGTGGCGAGCGCCGAGCGCCGGACGGCCCGCCTCACCGGGCGGACAGCTCCGCGACGATTCGCGGGCCGAGCTCGGTGACGTCCCCCGCGCCCATCGTGAGGACGATGTCCCCGGCGTGTGCCCGGCCGGCGACGAGGGCGGGCACGGCCGCGCGGTCGGGGGCGTAGACCACCCGCTCGGCCGGCAACGGCACCTTCCCGGCGACGAGCGCCCCGGAGACCCCGGGCTCGGGGTCCTCCCGCGCGCCGTACACGTCGAGCACCACGACCTCGTCGGCCAGGCCGAGCGCGGCGCCGAACTCGTCGGCGAAGAACCGGGTGCGCGAGTAGAGGTGCGGCTGGAAGACCGCGATGACCCGGCCGTCGCCGCCGACCACGTCGCGGGCGGCGCGCAGGTCGGCGGTCAGCTCGGTCGGGTGGTGGGCGTAGCTGTCGAAGACCGTCACGCCGCCGGCCTCGCCCTTGGACTCGAACCGCCTCTTCGCGCCGGTGAAGGCGGCCAGGCCCTCCTTGACGTCGTCGAAGCGCAGGCCGAGGTGCAGCGCCACGGCGATCACCGCGGTGGCGTTGACCGCGTTGTGCCGGCCGGGCACGGCCAGGCGCACCTCGCCGCGTCCCGGCCCGCCGGGCGCCCCCGGGCCGAGCTCCACCCGGAACTCCACGCCGAGGCCGCGCGGGGCCACGTCGGTCGTGCGCAGGTCCACCCCGGCGCTCTCGCCGTACGTGACGACGGTGAGGCCGCGCTCACGCGCGATCGGCACGAGGGCGGCGGCACCGGGGTCGTCGGCGCAGACGACCAGCAGCGACCCGACGTGCTCGACGAAGCGGGCGAACCCGTCGTGGACGGCCTGGGGGTCTCCGTAGTTGTCGAGGTGGTCGGCCTCGACGTTGGTGACCACGGCGATCCGCGGCGCGAGCATGAGGAAGGAGCCGTCGCTCTCGTCGGCCTCGGCCACGAACACCTCGCCCGTGCCGTCGTCGGCGCCGAGACCGGTCGTGACGAGCTGGCCGCCGACGCAGTACGACGGGTCCTCGCCGCACTTCTGCAGCGCCACGGTCAGCATCGAGGTGGTCGTGGTCTTGCCGTGGGTGCCGGCGACGGCGATGCCGGTGCGGCCGGACATCACCGAGGCCAGCGCCGCGGCGCGCGGGATCACCCGGAGGTTCTGGCGCAGCGCCTCCCCCAGCTCGGGGTTGGAGTCGCGGATCGCGGTGGAGACGACGACCGTGTCGACGTCCTTGATGTGGGAGGCGGCGTGGCCGACGTGGACGGTGGCCCCCATCTCGCGCAGTTCGGTCAGCTGCGCGGACGGGCGCGCGTCGCTGCCCGACACCGGTACGCCCCGCTTGAGCAGGATGCGGGCGATGCCGGACATCCCGGCGCCGCCGATGCCGATGAAGTGCACCCGCCCCAGGTCGGCCGCCGGCACGGGGTCCACGAGCTTGACGAGACTCATCGGGAAGCGATCTCCAGCACCTTGCGGGCGAGCGTCGTGTCGGCGTCCTTGCGGCCCATCCGGGAGGCCGCCTCGGACATCGCGACCACGCGCTCGGGGTCGTTCAGGATCGGCAGCAGCGTCTGGACGATCCAGGCCGCCGACAGGTCCGCGTCGTCGACCATCAGGCCGCCCCCGGCCCGGACGATCGGCTCGGCGTTGAGGCGCTGCTCGCCGTTGCCGTGCGGCAGCGGTACGAACGCCGCGGGCAGCCCCACGGCGGTCAGCTCGGCGCAGGTCATGGCGCCCGCGCGGGACAGCACGAGGTCGGCCGCGGCGTAGGCGAGGTCCATCCGGTCGACGTACGGCAGGATCACGTACTGCGGGTCGCCGGGCGGGGGCTCGATCTCGACGGTGTTCTTCGGCCCGACCACGTGCAGCACCTGGACACCCGCGGCGCGCAGGTAGGGCGCGGCCTCCAGCGCCGCCTGGTTGACCGAGCGGGCGCCCTGCGACCCGCCGAACACCAGCAGCGTCACCCGGTCGGACTCCAGCCCGAAGTACGACCGCGCCTTGTCCCCCATCGACAGGCGGTCCATCGTGCTGATCTCCCGGCGCAGCGGGATGCCGACGTACTCCGCGTTGGGGAGGACGGCGTCCGGGTGGCCGGTGAAGACGTGGTCGGTGAGGCGGGCGCCGAGCCGGTTGGCCAGGCCGGGCCGCGGGTTGGCCTCGTGGACCACGATGGGCACGCCGCGCCGCCGGGCGCCGAGGTAGGCGGGGGTGGCGACGTAGCCGCCGAAGCCGACCAGGATGTCCGCGCCGACCTTGTCGAGGATGCCGGCGGCGCTGCCGATGGCCCCGGCGAGCCGGCCGGGCACGGTGAGGAGCTTGGGGCTGAGCGAGCGGGGCAGCGGCACGGCGGGCACGAGCTCCAGCTCGTAGCCGCGCGCGGGCACCAGGCGGGTCTCGAGTCCGCGCTCGGTGCCGAGGCAGGTGATGCCGATCCTCGGGTCGAGCCGGCGAAGCGCGTCGGCCAGCGCGAGCGCCGGCTCGATGTGGCCGGCCGTCCCGCCGCCGGCGAGGACCACCCTCATGTCACTCCCTGCTCTCTCGCGGATGTTCCCGCGGACGTTCTCGCGAATGCTCCCGCGTCGTTCCCACTCGTGCCGTACGCGGCCGTGCCGTCCGCCGGACGGCCTCGCGCGGGGACGCGGGCCGGCGCCAGGCTCGGGCGTTCAGGCCAAGCCAGCTTAGAGCCCGCGCGACCGGTCCGGGGCCACGGGCCGCCAGCGCCTCGGCCGCGCCCGGCTCCCGTTTGGCGAACGACAGCAGCATGCCGAGCGCCGCGAGCGTCGGCAGCAGCGCCGATCCGCCGTACGACACGAGCGGCAGCGGGATGCCGGTGACCGGGAAGGCCCCGATGACCGCACCGATGTTGACGACGGCCTGCCCGGCGATCCAGGCGGTGGCGGCGGCGGACGCGAGCCGGACGAAGGGGTCCCTGGTCCGCATGGCGATGCGCAGGCCCGCGTAGCCGAGCAGGCCGAACAGCGCGACCACCACGAGCGTCCCCAGCAGCCCGAGCTCCTCGCCGATGATGGAGAAGATGAAGTCGCTCTCGGCGTGGGGCAGATAGTTCCACTTCTGCCGGCTGGCGCCCAGCCCGATGCCGAACCAGCCGCCCGACCCGATCGCCATCAGCCCCTGCACGGACTGGAACCCCTCGTGCTGCGCGGTCTCCCACGGATTCAGGAAGCCGGTCAGGCGGCGGAGCCGGTAGGGCTCGGCGATGATCATAGTGGCGGTCGCCAGCGCGAGCAGCCCGAGGATGCCGCCGAAGAGCCGCACGGGCGCGCCGACCACCCACAGCAGCGCCAGGAAGATCATCATGAGCACGAGCGTCGTGCCGAGGTCGCGCCCGAGCATGACCAGGACGGCCAAGAGGGCCACGCCCGGCATCAGGGGGATCAGCAGCTGACGCCACTCGATGCGGCCCGCGCGCGCCCGCGTCGCGAGCAGGTCGGCCCCCCACAGCACCAGGGCCAGCTTCGCCGGCTCCGACGGCTGCACCGAGAACGGGCCGATGACGATCCACCGCTGGGCGCCCAGCAGTTCCTGGCCGAGGAAGATGACCATCAGCAGGCCGAGGATCGACAGGCCCATCAGCGGATAGCCGGCGAGGCGGAAGAACCGCTGCGGCAGCCGGGAGCACACCCACATGAGCGGGAGCCCGATCGCCACCGAGGTGACCTGCTTCAGGAACCAGTAGAACGGGTTCCCGGTCCGCTGCAGCGCCTCGATGCTCGACGCCGACAGCACCATCATCAGCCCGAGGGCGAGCAGCAGCGCGCTGCAGCCCAGCACGAGGTGGTAGGACGTCAGCGGGCGGCCGAGCAGCTCGCGCAGCGCCGCGATCTGGGTGCCGGCCCAGCCGCCCGGTGCCTGCTCGCCCGGCGTTCGCTCGCCCGCTGTTCGCTCGCTCTGTGTTCGCTGACCTCGGGCCCGCTCGCTCTGTGCCCGCTCCCCCCGGGTCCGGCCCGCCGGGGCGCCGGCCGGGCTGCCGGTCTGGCCCGGCACCCGGTCGCTCGCCGTCCGGTCGCTCACGGTGCCGCCAGGCGGTGCACGGCTGCGGCGAAGGCCTCCCCACGCGCTCCGTAGCCGGCGTACATGTCCAGTGACGCTCCGGCGGGGGCGAGCAGCACGGTGTCACCCGGAGAGGCGAGCCGGGCGGCTTCGGCGACGACGCGGTCCATGACCCCAGTGTCTTGCCCCGGCACGTCCACGACGGGGACATTCGCGGCGTGTCGCGCCAATGCCCGGCGGATCAGCTCGCGGTCGGCCCCCAGCAGCACCGCGCCGCGCAGCCGGGGCGCGGCCTGCCGTACGAGGTCGTTCACGTCGGCGCCCTTGAGCTGGCCGCCCGCGATCCACACGATCGAGGGGTAGGCGGCCAGCGACGCGGCCGCCGCGTGCGGGTTGGTGGCCTTGGAATCGTCCACGTAGACGACGTCCCCCACCGTCGCGACGTGCGCGATGCGGTGCGGGTCGGGCGTGAACTCGCGCAGGCCCCGCCGTACGGCCTCGGGCGGCACGCCGTGGGCGCGGGCCAGGGCCGCGGCGGCGAGCGCGTTGGAGACGTTGTGCGGCGCGAAGGGGCACACGTCCTCCAGCGAGGCCAGCTCCTCCGCCGAGGACGCCGGGTCGGCCACGAAGGCCCGGTCGACCAGCAGGTCCTCCACGATCCCGAGCTGCCCGGGCCGCGGCACGGCGAGTGTGAAGCCCACCTGGGAGGCGTACGGCTCGGCCAGGCGCGACGACCACGCGTCGTCGGCGTTGAACACGACGGTCCCGGCGGCGGTGAAGACCCGAGCCTTGGCGGCGGCGTACTCCTCCATCGAGCCGTGCCAGTCGATGTGGTCGGGCGCGACGTTGAGCACGGCCCCCGCGAGCGGCGCGAGGCTCGACGACCAGTGGAGCTGGAAGCTCGACAGCTCCACGGCCAGCACGTCGTACGGGCCGTCCACGGCCTCCACGATCGGCACGCCGACGTTGCCCACGGCGAGGGCCCGGTGCCCGGCGGCGGACAGGATGGAGGCGAGCATGCGGACGGCGGTGGTCTTGCCGTTGGTGCCGGTCAGCGCCAGCCAGGGGGCGGCGTGCTCCCCGCGCAGCCGCCAGGCCAGCTCGACCTCCCCGATCACCTCGGCGCCCGCCTTCCCGGCCGCGACGAGGAGCGGATGAGCAGGCCGCCAGCCGGGCGAGGTGACCACGAGCGAGACGCCCTCGGGCAGGGCGGGCTCGCCGAACCGCACCTCCACCCCGAGGGCTTCGAGGTCGGCGGCCGCGGCGCGCTGCCGCTCGCCGTCCACCGCCTCGAGGACGGTCACCCGCTCGCCGCGGCGGGCCAGGGCCCGGGCCGCGGCCGCGCCCGACACGCCGAGACCGGCGACGACCACACTCACTGCTTCGGCATCCATTCGAGGTAGAACAGGCCGAGACCGGCGGCCACGCACAGCGCGGCGATCAGCCAGAAGCGGACCACGATCGTGGTCTCGGCCCAGCCGGACAGCTCGAAGTGGTGCTGGAGCGGAGCCATCCGGAAGACCCGTTTGCGGGTCATCTTGAAGAACCCGACCTGGATGATCACCGACATCGTGATGAGCGCGAACAGGCCGCCCAGGATGACCAGCAGGAGCTGGGTCCGGGTGGTGAAGGCCAGACCGGCGATCACGCCGCCGAGGGCCAGCGAGCCGGTGTCGCCCATGAAGATCTTGGCGGGCGGGGCGTTCCACCACAGGAAGCCCAGACAGGCCCCCAGCACCGCCGCCGCGACCACCGCCAGGTCGAGCGGATCTCGCACCCAGTAGCAGTTGGGGCCGAAGCCGACCGTCGTGCAGCTGTTGCGCAGCTGCCAGTTGCCGATCAGCACGTACGCCGCGAGGACCAGGCAGGTGGCGCCGGAGGCCAGGCCGTCGAGCCCGTCGGTCAGGTTCACCGCGTTGGAGAAGCCCACGATGAAGAACAGGACCCAGACGACGAACCCGATGAGCCCGATGGACGGCCCGATGTCCCGCAGGAACGACACCCGCGTGTCGGCCGGGGTCACGGCGTAGGCGTTGGGGAACCGCAGCACGAGCACCGCGAAGACCGCGCCGACGACGAGCTGGCCGGCGGCCTTGGCGCCACTGCGCAGGCCCAGGCTCCGCTGCTTGTAGATCTTGATGAAGTCGTCGAGGAAGCCGACCGCCCCGAGGCCGGTCATCAGGAACAGCACCAGCAGGCCCGAGGCCGTCGGAGGGTCGCTGACCGCCGAGAAGACGGTCACCCCGTGGGCCAGGAAGTAGCCGATCAGCGCGGCGATCACGATCACCGTGCCGCCCATTGTGGGAGTGCCCTTCTTGTCGTAGTGACCCGACGGGCCCTCCTCCCGGATGTTCTGGCCGTACCCGCGCCGGGCGAACAGCCGGATGGCCAGCGGCGTGCCGACCATGGACAGCAGCAGCGAGATCGCCCCCGCGATGAGGATGTTCCTCACCGGGCGTCACCTCCGAGGATCGCCTCGGCGACCCGCTCGAGCCCGGCCGCACGCGGCCCCTTCACCAGCACCGCGTCCCCGGGCGCGAGCCGGTCCGACAGCTCCCGGGCCGCCGCGGCGGCGTCGGGCGCGTGGATCGCGCCGGGGGCGCCCCTGAGCACCGGCCCGGCGTCCTCCCCCACGACGATCACCGCTTCCAGCCCCGCGCCGGCGGCCAGCCGCCCGAGGTCCTCGTTCAGCGCCGGGCCGTCCTCGCCCAGCTCGCGCAGCGCGGCGATCACCGCGAACCGCCGCCGCCCGGCGCCGATGACCCCGAGGCTGCCGAAGGCGGCCCGCATGGAGTCGGGGTTGGCGTTGTACGCGTCGTTGATCACGGTCACGCCGTCGGGCCGGTCGGTGACCTCCATCCGCCAGCGGCTGCGCGGCTCGGCCGCCGACAGCTCCTCGGCGATGGCCGCCACCGGCAGGCCCAGCTCGTAGGCGGCGGCCGCGGCGGCCAGGGCGTTCTCGACGGCGTGCGCGCCGTACAGGCGCAGCCGCACCGGGGCGGCGCCGGACGGCGTGCGCAGCGTGAACGAGGCGCGGCCGGCCGCGTCGAGCGTCTCGTCCTCCGCCCGCACGTGCGCGCGGGCCGCGCGGCCGAACCAGGTCACCCTAGCCTCCGTACGGCCGGCCATCTCGCTGACCAGCGGATCGTCGGCGTTGAGCACCGCGGTCCCGTCGGCGGGCAGCGCCTCGACGAGCTCGCCCTTGGCCCGGGCGATCGCCTCCTTGCCGCCGAACACGCCGAGATGGGCGGTGCCGACGTTCAGCACCACGCCGATGCGCGGCGGGGCGATCTCCGCCAGGTAGGCGATGTGGCCGATGTTGCGCGCGCTCAGTTCGAGCACGAGGAACCGGGTGCCCTCGTCGGCCTTGAGCACGGTCAGCGGATGGCCGATCTCGTTGTTGTACGAGCCGACAGGCGCGACCGTCGGGCCCATCCGCGCGGCGAGCCCGGCCAGCAGGTCCTTGGTCGTGGTCTTGCCCGCGGAGCCGGTCACGCCCACCACGGTCGTGCCGGGCAGCTCCCTCACCACGGCGTTCGCCAGGGCGGCCAGGGCGGCCTGGGGGTCCCCCACGATCACGGCCGGCGCGTCGACCGGCCGGGTGGCGAGGACGGCGGCGGCGCCCGCCTCGTGGGCCTGCCGGGCGAAGTCGTGCCCGTCGGCCCGCTCCCCCTTGATCGCCACGAAGAGCGAGCCGGGCACGACCGCCCGCGAGTCGATCACGACCGGTCCTCGGACCACGGCCGCGGGGTCGGCCAGGCCGTTCAGGGCTCCCGACGTGATCTCGGCGACCCGGGCCAGCGGCAACGGGATCATGTGTCTGTCCTGCTCTCTTTCGCGTCGCTTGTCGGGCCCCCGTGAAGCGGTGGAGCACCGTCACCCGGAGCGCTGTCAACCGGAGCCATGTGAACCGGAGCCATGTGACCCGGGACGCCTGGGGCGCTCCGTAACACCGCCTCACGCACCGGCGGTCTCCCCTGCGGCCCGCCGTGCCCGGTTCCGCTCCGCGATGGCCGCGGCGGCCACCTCACGGTCGTCGAAGGGGATGACCTCGCCCCCGACATACTGCCCCAGCTCGTGTCCCTTGCCCGCCACAACTACCACATCTCCGGGCGAAGCACCGCCGACGGCCAGGCGGATGGCGGCCGCCCGATCCGGCTCCACGACGACGTGCGCCCTCTCCTGCGGAGGTACCCGCAGCGCGCCCTCCAGCATCGCGGCGAGGATCGCGAGCGGGTCCTCCGTACGAGGATTGTCGCTGGTCAGGATCGCCACGTCGGCGAGGCGGGCGGCGGCCTCGCCCATCATCGGGCGCTTGCCGCGGTCGCGGTCGCCGCCGCAGCCCAGCACGACGACCAGGCGCCCAGCGGGCCCGTCGTCCGGTGTGCCGTCCGGCCCCTTGTCCGGGCCGTCGTCCAGCACCGCCCGCAGCGAGTTGAGCACCGACTCCACCGCGCCCGGCTTGTGCGCGTAGTCGACGATCACCTGCACGTCCCCCGGCACGTCGCCGTCGCCCGGCACCCGCTCCATCCGGCCGGGGACGCCGGTGAACTCGCCGACGCCGGTCACCGCGGCCTGCAGCGGGACGCCCGTCTCCACCAGCGCGACCAGCGCGCCGAGCGTGTTGGCCACGTTGAACGGGCCGGGCAGCGCCACCGCCACGTCGGCCTCGACCCCTCCGGGGCCGACGAGGCGGAACCGGCTGCCGCCGGAGCCGAGGCGGACGTCCTCGGCGCGCCAGTCGGCCTCCGGCGCTCCCGTGGCGGAGAACGTGGTGATCGGGATCTTGGCCGTGCCGGCCAGCTCGCGGCCGTGGGCGTCGTCGGCGTTCACCACCCCGAGACGGCTGAACTCGGGGGTGAACAGGCGCGCCTTCGCCGCGAAGTAGTCGTCCAGGTCCCGGTGGAAGTCCAGGTGGTCCTGCGACAGGTTCGTGAAGATCGACACCTCGTAGAAGAGGCCGTCCACCCGGCCGAGGGCCAGGGCGTGGCTGGAGACCTCCATGGCCGCGGCGCTCACGCCCTGCTCGCGCATCAGCGCGAACAGGGCCTGCAGGTCGGTCGCCTCGGGAGTGGTCAGATCGGGCGTGAACCGCACGTCCCCGGCGCGGATCTCCACGCCGCCGACGAGGCCGGTGCGGTGGCCCGCCGCCCGCAGTCCCGCCTCCAGCAGGAAGGTGGAGGTGGACTTGCCGCTGGTGCCGGTCACGCCGATGAGCGTGATGCCGGACGCGGGCCTGCCGTACACCCAGGAGGCCACCTGCCCGAGCACCGCCCGCGGGTCGGGCACGACGAGCACCGGCAGACCGGTGGCCGCGGCCGCGTCACGGCCCTCGGGGTCGGTGAGGATCGCCGCCGCGCCCGCCGCGAGGGCGGCTCCGGCGAACTCCGCGCCGTGCCGGGAGGCGCCGGCCACCGCCACGTACAGGTCGCCGCGCCGCACCCGGCGCGAGTCGAGGGTGACGCCGGTGACGGCGCCGCGGACCACCCGCGCTCCGGGGGAGGGCACGGCCGACGACGACGGGCCGAGCAGGGACGCGAGCGCGGACAGCGGGCGGGCCTGGGCGGCCTCTGGACGCATGGACGACGCGGAACGCACGGCGAGAGCGTACCCCTCTCCGCCGCTCTCCTCCGCCACCCGGCCGTCCGTCACCGGGGCCCGCGTGGTCTCCACCCCGGCCGGTTGGGTCCCGGTCACTCCGCGGGGCGAAGGACCATCGCGGGCGCCTTCGTGCCGGTCGGGGGGATCTTCCTGCTCTTCAACGCGAAAGTCATGACGTCCTTGAACACCGGGGCGGCGACGGCGCCGCCGTAGTGGTCCTTCTTCGGGTCCTGGATGACGGCCAGGGCCATCAGCCGGGGCTGGTCGGCGGGGGCGAAGCCCACGAACGTCGCGGTGTATCCGCAGTATCCCGCGCACTTCTCGTCGTACCGCATCGCTGTGCCGGTCTTGCCCGCGACACGGTAGCCCTCGATCGAGGCCTCCTCTCCCGTGCCCTCGTGGCCGACCGCGGCCTCCAGCATGAGCGCGATGGATCGGGCGGTCGTCTCGCCGATCACCCGCGTGCCCTTGGCGGCCGGAGCGGCGACGAACGCGCCGTGCGCGTCGGTGGTGCCCGCCACGATCGAGGGGGTCACCCGCACTCCTCCGTTGGCGATCGTCTGGTAGACGCTGGCCATCTGCAGCGCGGTGACCGAGATGCCCTGGCCGTAGGCGATCGTACAGCGCTGGCTGCCCGACCACGTCTGCCACTGGGGCAGCAGGCCGTCCTGCTCGCCGGGGACGCCCGAGCCGCTGCGCGCGCCGAACCCGAAGGACCGGAACATGTCGTACAGCCGCTGGCTGGAGATCTTCTCCGCCGCCATGATGGTGCCCACGTTGCTCGACTCCGCGAGGACCCCGGTGAACGTCATCGACTCGGGCCCGTGCGGGTGGGCGTCCTTGAGCTGCTGGTCGGCGCACTGAATGTGGTCGGGCACCCGGAAGACGGTGTCGGGCGTGACCACCCCCGCCTCCATCGCCGCGGCGGCCGTGATGACCTTGTTGGTGCTGCCCGGCTCGAAGATCTCCGACACCGCGCGGTTGGCGCGGTCCTCCGCCGGGGCGGACTGCCAGTCGTTGAGGTCGGCCTGGGGCGCGTTGGCCATGGCGAGGATCCGGCCGGTGGCCACGTCCATCACGATCACGCTGCCGCTGCGCGCCCCGGTGTCGTGCACCCGCCGGGCCAGCGTCTGCTCGGCGGCCCACTGCAGGTCCCGGTCGATGGTCAGCCGGACGTCCCGTCCGGGCACCGGCGCCTCGCGCTGGCTGCGTGTCATCGGGATGCGCTGGCGGTTCGCGCCGAGCTCGATGCTCTGCTTGCCGTCCCGGCCCGCGAGGACGTCGTTGTACGCGCTCTCCAGGCCCTCCAGGCCCCGGCCGTCCACTCCGGTGAAGCCGAGCAGGCCGCCGGCGAGCGACTTGCCGGGGTAGAGACGGCGGTAGGTCTCCTTGGTGCCCACGCCCCTGAGCTTGAAGCCCATGATGCGCTTGGCCCGCAGCGGCTCGACGTCGCGCGCCAGCGGGATGTAACGCTGGGTGGTCTTGGCCAGCGCGGCGTCGATGTCCTGCCTGGGCTTGTTCAGCTCGCGCGCCAGCGTGGTGGCGACCAGGTCGCGCTTGGCCGGGTCGACGTCCTTGGGGTCGACGTAGACCTCTCTTGCCTCGACCGTCACCGCGAGCTCGTGGCCCTCCGCGTCGGTGATCGCGCCGCGCCGCGCCGGCAGGATCTCGGGCTGCACCCGCTGCTGCACGGCCTTCGCCTGGAGCACCTTGGAGTCGAGCCCCTGCAGCTGCACCAGCCGTCCGGCGAACAGCGACAGCACGATCGCCATCACCAGCATCGCCGCCCGCAGCCGCCGTACGGGGTTGCCCAGCCGCAGCACGGCCGGCGGGCGCGGGGGTGGCGGCGGCCCGCCCGGCGCCCGGAGCGGACGCGGCGGGGTGCGCCCTGATGTGCGCGGCGGTGCGCCTGCTGGTGTACGCGGTGGAGTGCCTGTCGGGGTGCGCGGCGGAGTGCCTGTTGGGTTGCGCGGCGGGGTCCGCGGTGGAGTGCCGGCCGTCCGGGCACGGCCCTGGCCCGCGCCGCCCGGCGCTCTTCCGCCCGGGGCTTCCGCGGCCGATCCGCCCCTGGGCGAGGGTCCGGCTCCCGGCGCGCCCTTGCCGGAGGCACCGGCGCCCGTGGCGCTCCTGGGCGAGGCCCCACCGCCCGGCGCGCCCCCGGAGGACGCTCCCCTGGCCGAGGCCGCTCCGGCGGGCGGGCGGGCCCCACCGGCGCCGCGGGACGGGACGTCGCCCCCGGCGCCCGCGCGGGACCGGGCCGGCGTCTGAGCGCCGCTCCCCGCGCCACGTGGCCGCCCCGCGGCTCCGCCTCGGCCCCGATCCGAGCCGCCGCTCCCGGCCCGGGACGCACCGTCGCCCGGCACGCTCTGATCGGCCGCGCGCTCGCCTCCCGCACGGTTGCCCGCACGGTTGCCGGGACGGCCACTCGCCGCGCGGCCGCCCGGCACACGCTGGTCCGCCGCGCGCTCGCCACCCGCGCGGCTACCCGCAGGGCCACTCGCCGCGCGGCTGCCCGAGACGCGGTCCGCTGCCACGCGCTCGCCTCCCGCGCGGTCACGCGCCGCGCGGCCGCCCGGCACGCGGTCGCCGTCCGTACGATCACGGGCCGCACGGGTGTCGCGGGCGGGGCGGTCGGGGGCTGCGGCGTCACGGTCCGCGGGGCCTCTCGTGCGGCCGGCGTCGCCGCCGCGCCCGGCTCCGCCGCCGGCGCCCGGGCGTGCCGGGCGTGCGGGGCGGCCGGACGCCTCGCCGGACCCGGGATCGGACGGGCGGCCGGGACGGCCGGGTTTCTGCGGTCCGTCCTGACGGGAGGGCCGCCCCGGGGACCCCGGGTCGCGCCTGCCGCCGCCCGGGCCCTGGCCGCCGCCACGCCCGGTGGGACCCCCGCGGCCGGGACCCGGGTTCCGGCCGCTGTCTCTCACCGGTCCGTGCCCTCCTCCGTGCCCTCCTCCTGGCCCTGCTGCCCGGCCGTGCCCTCGCCCGTCGTGATGAACCGAGGGGCGGAGCGGTCCTGCTCCAGGCCCTGCCCACGACCCGCCTCGTCCACCGCGCCGGGCTGGCTCCACGTGCGGAGCAGGTTCTCCTGCTCGGCGGCCTGCCGGTGCAGGTCGTCGATGCTCGACCGCAGGTCGGTCAGCTTGAACGAGTCCTGCGCGAGGACCGTGTTGAGCAGCAGGAGGGTCACCAGACCCCCGCACATGAGACCCACGACGAGCAGCACGAACGGCGCACGCGGAGGCCGCCGGAACGCTCGCCGCGCCATTCTGGCACGTGGGGACGTCGCCGGGGAGGCAGCGGCGCCCGCGCCACGCCGGGCGCGTCCCGGCGCGGGCGCGGCCTCGGCGGTGTCCCGGCGCTCCCGCTCCGGGCTCTCCCGGCGCGGCGTCTCACGCTCCGGCGTCTCCCGGAGCGGCCTCTCACGGAGCGGCCTCTCACTGGGCGGCGCGACACGGCCGGCTGCGGCCGCCCGTACGGCGTCGCGCTTGGGGGCCGCGGCGGATCCGGCGGCGGTCTTCGCCGGGGCCCTGCCCTTCCGGGGAGCCGCGGGGGCCTCCTGCCGGGCCCTCGCCTCGGCGCGGGCGGGCGTGGCGGCGGGGGCCGCCGCGCGGCCGCGTCCGGTCGCGCCGCCGCGGGGAGCCGGGACGGCCTCGCGCGGGAGTGCGTCGTTCACGGCGGCGGGCCGGGCCCGGCGCGGCTGGTCGTCCTCACGCCGGCGGCGCGCGCCGCCGAGGGGCCTGTCGGGAGTCGCGACGGTCTCGCCCGCCGATCCGGCGGCCTGGCCCGGCACCCGGCCGGGCACGCGGGACGGCGCGGCCACGCGTCCGGCCGCCCTCCTGCTCTCCTGCTCTGTCCTCATCCCTCGCGGATCCTCTCTGCCGCCCGCAAGCGGGCCGAGGCCGCCCGCGGGTTGCGGGCCACCTCTTCGTCGTCCGGGAGCTCCGCTCCCCTCGTCAGAAGGCGGAACCGAGGCTGGTGCGCCTCCAACGGGACCGGCAGCCCCGGAGGGCTGGTGTCCTTGGTTCGCGCCGCGAGGACCCGCTTGGTGAGCCGGTCCTCCAGGGAGTGGTAGGCGAGCACGACAACGCGCCCGCCCAGTGCGAGCGCGCCGAGCGCGGCCGGGAGCGCGCGCTCCAGCGCGGTCAGCTCTCCGTTCACCTCGATGCGCAGCGCCTGGAACGTTCTCTTGGCCGGGTTGCCCCCGGTCCGCCTCGTCGCGGCGGGTATCGCCGCGCGTACGAGGTCGGCGAGCCGTTTCGTGCTGGTGATGGGGTCCTTGGCACGCTCCTTGACGAGGAGGTTCGCCACGCGTGCCGCGAAGCGCTCCTCGCCGTAGTCGCGCAGGATGCGGATCAGGTCCGCGACCGGGTAGGTGTTCACCACGTGCTCGGCGGTGAGCTCCTGGTCGCGGTCCATCCGCATGTCGAGGGGGGCGTCGTAGGAGTAGGCGAAACCGCGCTCGGCCTCGTCGAGCTGAGGGGAGGACACGCCGAGGTCGAACAGCGCGGCGTCGATGCGGGGCCGTCCGGCGTCATGGAGCACGTCGGCCAGTTCGTCGGAGACGGCGCGCACCAGGGTGATCCGGTCCGCGTACGGCGCGAGCCGTGCGGTGGAGCGCGCGATGGCGGTGGGGTCGCGGTCGATTCCGACGAGGTGGAGGGAGGGGTGGGCGGCGAGAAGCGCCTCGGCATGCCCGCCGAGACCGAGGTTGGCGTCCACGGCCACCGGCTCCGGTCCGGTGAGCGCCGGAGCGAGCAACTCCAGCACGCGATCGAGCATGACCGGAACGTGACCACCCGGCTGACCGGGCTCGTACGACAACGCTTCCAACCCCCATTACGCCGCTGTACTCGCGGATTCGCGGCTGTGCCGCCGGTGACTACCCAACGGATCCCCACCCATGCCGGTTCCTTCAGGGGAACCGACCCGCCCGGCCAGGTCCCCATCCGCGTCGCCTGCCGTGGCGTCTGACACCGGGGAAGGTGCATCAGCTGCCATCTGGGAGCGGGTGGAGACCTCGCCGAACGTCACCGACGGGTCTTCTGATCGAACGAGAAAGGGAATCGAGCTACAGGATCCCGGGCAGCACCTCCTCCGACAGATCGGAGAATGCCTGCTCCTGGGCATCCAGGTAGGTGTCCCACGCCTGGGCGTCCCAGATCTCCAGACGCGTGTTGGCGCCGATGACGACGCAGTCGCGTTCCAGCCCGGCGTACCGCCTGAGCGTCTGGGGAATCGTGATGCGCCCCTGCTTGTCCGGCATCTCGTCGGACGCGCTGGCGAAGAAGACACGGCTGTAGTCGCGGACCGCCTTGGCCGTCACCGGTGCGGTGCGCAGGGCCTCGGTGATGCGCTGGAACTCCTCTACGGGGAAGACGTAGAGGCAGCGCTCCTGGCCTTTGGTGATCACCAGACCCTCCGCCAGCTCCTCGCGATACTTCGCCGGCAGGAACAGCCGTCCTTTGTCGTCGAGGCGCGGGTGGTGGGTGCCGAGAAACACCGGACCCACCTCCTGTGCCTTGCGGAGCGCTCAGCTCTGTAGCCTCTGCCCTCCACTGCGCACCACCATACTCCACTTCTCCCCACCGTCAACTGATTCCGGCCGTGTCCGCATTCGAAATCGGCGGCGTTTTCGCAGGTGAAATGGGGTGGGTCGGAGTGGGGCGCCGCGCCGCCCCCCGCCCGCGTGCGGGCGTGTCGGCCCACGGCGCGACCCTTGACGCGCAGGGGGTTCCGGCCGGGCGCCCGGCCCGGTGGGGGAAGGGGCGGGAAAGCGGGTGGGGGGAAGTGGAGCGGCCCGGGTCGCGTCCCGGGATTCGACCGGTCGCGGTACGTGACCGCGAAAGGTCAGGACTCTACGCGCACTTCACCCTGATTTCTGGACAAAGTCGCCCGCGAACCACAGGGGACATAAGGTCGGTACACAGAATGGAAAAGGAACGTTTAACGCCCCATTCTCGGGGACGCACCCTCATGGAGGCCTGGTGGCTGTAACACCCGACGTCACCGACGCGACAGCCCCGCTTGAGGATCTGGTGGACACCGCCCATCGGATCCGCAACGCGATCGAATCCGTGATCGAGGGCAAGAGCGACGTCGTCCGCCTGACTCTCACCGTGCTCCTGGCGGAGGGCCACCTGCTGATCGAGGACGTGCCCGGCGTCGGCAAGACCATGCTCGCCAAGGCTCTGGCCCGCTCCATCGACTGCCCGGTCAAGCGCGTGCAGTTCACGCCCGACCTGCTGCCGAGCGACATCACCGGGGTCAGCGCGTACAACCAGCAGACGCGGGAGTTCGAGTTCAAGCCGGGCCCGGTGTTCGCGAACATCGTCGTCGGCGACGAGATCAACCGCGCCTCCCCCAAGACGCAGTCGGCGCTGCTGGAGTGCATGGAGGAGCACCAGGTGACGGTCGACGGCGTCACCTACACGCTGGAGTCGCCGTTCATGGTCATCGCGACGCAGAACCCCATCGAGATGGAGGGCACCTATCCCCTCCCCGAGGCGCAGCGCGACCGGTTCACCGCCAAGATCGCCATGGGCTACCCCGAGCCGGCGGCCGAGCTGGAGATGCTCGACGTGCACGGCGCCTCCCAGCCGCTCGACAAGATGGAGCCGGTGGCGACCACGGCCGAGGTGGCCGCGCTGATCCGGGCCGTCCGCGCCGTCTACGTCTCCCAGCCGGTCAAGCGCTACGCCGTCGACATGGTCGCGGCCACCCGGAGCTCCGCCGACCTGCGGCTGGGCGCGTCCCCGCGCGCCACCCTCCATCTGGTGCGCAGCGCGCGGGCCCACGCGGCGCTGTCCGGCCGCGACTACGTGATTCCCGACGACCTTCAGGATCTGGCCGTTCCCGTGCTGGCGCACCGCCTCCTGCCCAGCCTCGAGGCGCAGGGGCAGCGCCGCCGGCCGGAGCAGTTCGTCGACGAGCTGCTGCGGCGCGTCCCCGTCCCGGACGCGCACTGACGAGAAAGTGACGGAGGGCTGATGCCCGGCCTGAAGGCTCTGACATCGCGGGGACGGTCGTTCCTCGCCTCCGGCGTGGCGGCCCTGGTGTGCGCCCTCGTCCTGGGCGAGCAGGACCTGCTGCGCGTGGCCGTACTGATCATCGCGATGCCGTTGATCGCGTCGCTGGTCGTGACACGCACCCGCTACCGCCTGTCCTGCACCCGCCGGCTCGGCCCGGCGCGGGTGCAGGCCGGCGAGGAGAGCACGGTCACCCTGCGGCTGGAGAACGTCACGCGGTTGCCCACCGGGCTGCTGCTGGTGGAGGACACCGTGCAGTACGCGCTGGGCACCCGGCCGAGGTTCGTCCTGGACCGGATGGAGCCGCGCGGCGTCCGGGAGATCGACTACAAGGTCGGCTCGGACCTGCGCGGGCGTTTCCCGATCGGGCCGCTGTCCGTGCGGATCGCCGACCCGTTCGGGCTGGTGGAGCTGACCCGCTCGTTCACCGTCACCGACACGCTCGTGGTCACCCCCGAGGTGGTGCCGCTGCCGCAGGTACGCCTGTCGGGCGACCACACCGGCGGGGGCGACAGCCGTACGCGGTCGGTCGCGGCGGCGGGCGACGACGACGTGGCGCCACGTGAGTATCGCCAGGGGGACGACCTGCGCCGGGTCCACTGGCGGTCGACGGCGCGGCGCGGCGAGCTGATGGTCAGGCGCGAGGAGCAGGAGTGGCAGAGCCGCGGCGCGCTGCTGCTCGACACCCGCAGGTACGCCCACCGGGGCGAGGGGCCGCGCTCGTCGTTCGAGGTGGCGGTCTCCGCCGCCGCGTCCATCGGGGTCCACCTGTCCGCCGAGGGACTCGCCCTGCGCCTGGTCACCGACCAGGGCGCGCGGCAGACGGTGGACACCGGCCAGTCGTGGTCGCTGCTCGACACGCTCGCGGTCGTCCGGCAGAGCTCGGCGCGGTCCCTGGAGCACGGCGTCGGCGCGCTGCGCCAGGGCGGCGGGGAAGGCCTGATCATCGCGGTCCTCGGCGCGCTCGACCCCGAGGAGGCCCACGCCCTCGCGCGGCTCCGGCACCCGGGCGTGACCGCCGTGGCGGTGCTGCTCGATCTGGCCGGCTGGGACGGTTCCGGCGGCGAGCACGCGCAGGCCGCCCGGTCGGTGCTGACCGGGGTCGGCTGGCGGGTGCTCGACCTGCCCGCCGGCGCCTCGCTCGCGACCGTGTGGCCCGAGGCCGGAAACAGCAGGAGCGCGGCCTGAGCCGGCCGGGCTGCCCGGAGAAGAGGTGGAACCCTTGAAACTGCCGATCACGGCGGGGCTCGCCACGGCGGCGGTCACGATCACGCTCTATCCGCTCTTCGAGGGCGGCGCGTGGTTCTGGTCCTGCATGGGGGTCATCCTGGTCGTCGCCGCCACCGGGACGGTGGCCTCGCGCCTGGGCGCCCGTCCCTGGGTGGCGCCCGCGGTGGCGCCCGTCGCGGTGCTCGTCTACCTGACGGCCGCCTTCACCGCGCAGGAGGCGTTCCTCCGGGTGATCCCCACCCGCGACTCGCTCGCCGGGCTCGTCGCGCTCCTCGGGGAGGGTTTCGACGACATCCAGCGCTACGCCGCCCCGGTACCCGCCAACCCCGGCATCACCCTGCTCACCACGTCGGGCGTGGCGCTGATCGCCCTGGTGGTGGACGTGTTCGCGGTGCGGCTGCGCCGGGCCGCGCTGGCCGGGCTGCCGATGCTCGCCCTGTTCACCGTGCCGGCCGCCGTGCTCCCCGAGCCGATCGGGTGGCCGGCGTTCGTCGTCGCGGCGTTCGGATACGTCGGCCTGCTCGTCGCCGACGGCCGGGAGCGGCTGAAGGGCTGGGGCCGGGCCGTGGTGGTCCGCCGCTCCGGCCCCGCGTCCGGGGTCGCTCCGGACACCGAGCGGCTGGCCCTGTCGGGCAAGCGCATCGGCGTGACGGCCATCGTGTTCGCGGTGCTGGTGCCCGCGATCCTGCCGGCGCTGTCCCCCGACCCGCTGTTCGGTTTCGGCGTGGGCAACGGCCTGGGCGGGAGCGGCGGCAACATCGGCATTCCCGACGCCATCGCCAAGCTCGGCGGCCAGCTCAGGCAGGACCGCAACGCCACCGTCCTCAGCTACACCAGCAGCGACGACAAGCCGCACTATCTGCGGATCTACGCGCTCGACGTCTTCGACGGCGCCAAGTGGACCTTCAGCCCGCTGCGGGGACGCCCGGAGGACCGGGTGTCGGAGGGGCCGCTGCCGCCCGTGCCCGGCCTCGGCCCCGGGGTGCCGGTGAAGCGGGCCACGATGCGGGTCACGATCAGCGAGGACCTCGACCGGCTCCACTTCCTGCCCCTGCCGTACCCGGCCCGGCAGGTCGACGCCGACGGCGACTGGCGGGCCGACCGCGGGTCGCTCATGGTCTTCTCCACCCGCGACGAGGTGGCGGGGCTGGACTACCAGGTCGTCGCCGACGAGCCCGACCCCGGTGCCGGGGCGCTGAGGTCGGCGGTGACGCCGCCGGAGAGCGAGCCCTTCCTGCGGCTGCCGGAAGGGCTCGACCCGCGGGTGAACGCCCTCGCCCGCCGGGTCACCGCCGGGGCCGCCACGCCGTACGAGAAGGCGGTCAGGCTCCAGGAGTGGTTCACCCGGAAGGGCGGCTTCACCTACAGCCTCCGCGCGTCGGGGTCGGGGGCCGAGGCGCTGTCGCGCTTCGTGCTGCGCGACCGCACGGGCTACTGCGAGCAGTTCGCCGGGGCGATGGCCGCGATGGCCCGGATGGCCGGAATCCCGGCCCGGGTGTCGATCGGCTACACGGGCGGCAGCAAGATCGACGGTAAGTGGACGGTCCGCACGCACGACGCCCACGCCTGGCCGGAGCTGTACTTCGACGGCGTCGGCTGGCTGCGGTTCGAGCCCACCCCGGCCGGCGTCGGCGGGCAGGGCACCGCCGAGGTGCCGGAGTACACCCGCCCTGTCACACCGGAGGCCGAGCCCTCGGCCGGTCCCTCGGCGGGACAGTCGGACGACGACGAGGACACGACCGGCGTCGGCGGCCCGTCCCGGCCGAACCCCCGCCAGCTCGACCGCGAGCCGCAGGGCGCGGCCGTCGCCGCCGACCCGGGCACGCCCACGAGCGTCAAGGTCGGCCTCGGGGCCGCGGGCGCCCTGGTGCTGCTGTTGCTGCCCGCCGCGGCGCGCCTGCTGGTGCGGCGCGGCCGGAACCGCCGGCTGGCCCGTCCGTCCGGCGGGCCGCACGCGGCGTGGGCGGAGCTGCGCGACACGCTGATCGACTTTGGCATGGCCGGGGAGCCGGGCGAGACGCCGCGCGCGCTCGGCCGCCGGATCGGTGAGAGGTACGCGCTGGACCGGCGGGCCGCCGAGTCGCTCGCCCGCGTCGTCACGGCCGAGGAGCGGCTGCGGTACGCGCCGGCGCCCCCGGCGTCCGGACCGGTCCCCGCGGACCTGCACCGGATCAGGCGCGGGCTGGCCGCGCACCTGTCGCGGTGGCGGAGGCTGGGGGCCGCGCTGGCTCCGATGTCCACGCTGCTGCGGGTGCGGGCGTTCGGCGAGGGCGCGCTCGACGTGTTCGACCGGATGGAGAACCTGGCGCCCAGATTGAACAGGACACGGTTGAGCAGGACGCGCCTGACCGGGGCACGGCAGGACGGGGCACGGCAGGACGGGACGCGTTCGGGCGGCCCGGACGGGCCGTTCCGCCGACCGGCCACCGGGGACGACGGCGAGCCCGCGCGGGAGCCGACCCTCACCGGCACCCGCCGCTGAGCGGCGAGGCCGATCCGAGGGCGATTCGAGGCCGGAAGAAGAGGCCGGGCACAAGCGGCCGGGCACAAGAGACGGTGGGCCCGCTGTGCGGGCCCACCGGGGGTGGTTCAGATCGTGTGCGCGAGCACGGGGATCAGTGCTCGTCGTGACGGCGGCGCCAGCGCTCCTCCATGCGCTCCATGAAGCTGCGGCGCTGGGGGCGGCGGCCTCGGGTGCGGGACGACGGGGAGTCACCGAACCCGTTCATGCGTTTCCAGCTCGACAGGCCCCAAAGACAGGTGGCCAGCATGACCACGAAGCCGGCGGCACCGAGCCAGATCAATGCCGCGACGACGCCGACCATCAGCAGGACCACGCCGAGTGCGAAGCCTATGGAGGCCTTCACCAGGCGGCGCTTGTAGTGGCTGCGCGGATCACTGATCCGTACGGTGTTCGCCCACTTCGGGTCCTCGGCGTAGAGGGCCTGCTCGATCTGGTCGAGCAAGCGCTGCTCGTGCTCAGACAGCGGCACGGCGCCTCCCAAGGACGGCCCCATTCAGGGGAAGACGGCAACGGACGACGCGGGGTGTCCGAACCTCGCGGTCGGTTATCCCCAGAATACGAGGCCTCAGACGTAGGCGAAAGAAAACGACCAACGCGGTCCAAACCGGAGGCGACGTCATGGACCTATTGGACCAAACGGACGACGAACAAGCGACGCCGGCTTCACCGCGTCCGGGCCGAAGCGGCGGGCGGCCCGGTCCATGGCCTGCTCCGCCTCCCGCCAGCCCGTCTCCCGTTCGCCCAGGCCGAGCTGGCGGGTCGCCGCAGCGGCCGGGCCGAGGTTCTCCACGCGCACCCCGACCAGCCGCAGTCGCACCCGTTCCAGTCCTGCCGCCTCGTAGAGCTCGCATGATGTGTCGTAGATCTCCTTCGCGACGTCCGTGGCCTCGCGCAGCGTACGCGACCGGGTGATGGTGGTGAAGTCCGAGCGGCGGAGTTTGACGCTGACGGTGCGGCCGACGTGCCCGGCGGCGCGCAGCCGCGCGGCGACCCGCTCCGACAGCCGGAGCAGCTCACGCCTGATCGTCTCGGGGTCGTCGACGTCGTGCGGGAACGTCTCCTCGTTGCCGATGCTCTTGTCGGGCGCGTGCGGCACCACCCGGCGTTCGTCGCGCCCCCAGGCGAGGGCCGCCAGGTGCGTGCCGGCGACGCCGAGCTCACGCCGGAGCGTCGCCACCGGCACCTGGGCCAGGTCGCCCACGGTCCGGATGCCGAGCCGTACGAGGGCCTGCTCGGTGCGCTCGCCCACCCCCCACAGGGCGGCGACCGGCAGCGGGTGCAGGAACTCCACCACCTTGCCGGCCGGGACCACGAGCAGGCCGTCCGGCTTGCACTGCCGTGAGGCGAGCTTGGCCACGAACTTCGTGCTCGCCACGCCCACTGAGCAGGTGATGCCGTACTGCTCGGCGACCTGGGTGCGGATCATCCGGGCGATCGCGGCGGGACTGCCGAGCCTGCGCCTCGCCCCGCCCACGTCGAGGAACGCCTCGTCGGAGGCGATCGGCTCGACCTCGGGTGTGATCGCCTTGAAGATCTCCATGACGCCGCGGGACACCTCGGAGTACTTGCCGTGGCTGGGCGGGATCACGGTCGCCTGCGGGCAGACGCGCCGGGCGCGGGTCATCGGCATCGCGGAGTGAACGCCGAACCGGCGGGCCTCGTAGGTCGCGCTCAGGACGACCCCGCGCGCGCCCGCCGCGCCCACGATGACCGGGGTGCCCCGGAGCTCCGGGTGGTCGAGCAGCTCGACGCTCGCGAAGAAGGCGTCCATGTCCACGTGCAGGATCGGGCAGCCGCTGTCGTCGACGGGCCCCTCCGGCGGCGGCGACGGATCCCGGGGCAGCAGCTGGTTCCGGGACATGACGTCACCTTACCCGACCGCTCCCCCACCAACCCCACCCCACCCGAACGTCTTTTCTATTCGCGTCCGACCGCGGCCGCCCGCGTCTGTTCGCGGGGTCTGTTCGCGCGTCTACTCGCGGTACGCGATGGCGTGGATCTGGGTGGCGATGTCCCGCAGCACGGGGTGGGTGGCCGCCGCCCGCTCCAGCGCGACCAGGCCGTCGGGGTCGCTCTCGGCCAGCATGCCCGGCACGAGGTCGGCGAAGATCCGCACGCCGTGCACCTCGCCGACGGCGAACCCCGCCGTGCCCAGCAGCGCGGCCAGCGTCTCCCGGGAGAAGCGGCGCGGCGTCGGGTCGCGGTCGCCCCAGCGGCCCCCCGGGTCCGACAGCACCTGGCGGGCCTCGTCGAAGTGCCCGGCCAGGGAGCGGTGGACGGCCGCGGCGACCGAGTTGGCGGCGAGCACGCTCACCACGCCGCCCGGCCGCAGGATGCCGGCGACGGCGCGCAGGGCGCCCGCCGGGTCCTCGACGTACTCCAGCACGCTGTGGCACAGGACCAGGTCGGCGCTGCCGGGCTCCAGCAGGTCGCCGAGGTCGGCGGCGTCGCCCTGCAGGCCCTTGACCCCGACGCCCGTCTCGGCGGCGCGGCGCTCCAGGGCGGCCAGCGAGTCGGGGGTCGGGTCGACCACGGTCACGACGTGGCCGAGCGTGGCCAGCGGCACGGCGAAGCCGCCGGTGCCGCCGCCCGCGTCCACGATGTCGAGGGTCTCGCGCCCGAGGGCGGCCGTCCGCTCGGCGAGGACCGCGCGCAGCGCCTCCCAGACGACGGCGCGGCGTGTGGCGTCACGCACTTGCGGCCTCCTCCCGGCTCAGAGCGACAGCGAGGGCTTGAGCTGCTTGAAGCGGGCCAGCAGGCCGTTGACGAACTGCGGCGACTCGTCGGTCGACAGCTCCGCCACCAGATGCACCCACTCGCTGATCACCACACCCTCGGGGACCTCCTCCGACCACAGCATCTCGTACGTGCCGCCGCGCAGGACGTTGCGGTCCACGGCGGGCATGCGCTCCAGGGTCCAGCCCTCGGCGTACGTCGAGATCAGCTCGTCGATGCGGTCCAGGTGCCGGACCACGCCCTCGACGAGGAAGGAGGTGTACTCGTTGACCGGCGGGTCCGCCCGCTCCACCCGCTCGGCGAGCACGTCGAGCGGGCTCACCTGCCGGGCCTCGGCTTCGAAGAGGACGTCCAGCGCGCGACGGCGGGCCTTCCCCCGAGCCGACACGTCAGGCCCGACCGAGGTACTCGCCGGTGCGAGTGTCGACCTTGACCTTCTCGCCGGTGGTGATGAAGAGGGGGACCTTGATCTCGGCGCCGGTCTCCAGCGTGGCGGGCTTGGTGCCACCGGTCGAGCGGTCGCCCTGCAGGCCGGGATCGGTGTGGGCGATCGTCAGCTCGGCGGCCGCCGGGAGGTCGACGTACAGCGGGTTGCCCTCGTTGAAGGCGATGGTCGCGGTGGTGTTCTCCAGCATGTAGTTGGCGGCGGTACCCACCACGGACCGCGCGACGTTGACCATGTCGTAGGTCTCGGTGTCCATGAACACGAAGTCGTCGCCGTCGAGGTAGGAGTACTGCATCTCCCGCTTGTCGACGTTCGCCACGTCGACCTTCACGCCGGCGTTGAAGGTCTTGTCGACGACCTTCCCGGACATGACGTTCTTCAGCTTGGTACGGACGAACGCGCCGCCCTTACCCGGCTTGACGTGCTGGAACTCGACAACGGCCCACAACTCTCCGCCGTCGAGCTTGAGCACGAGTCCGTTCTTCAGGTCGTTCGTCGTCGCCACGTGCGTCTCCCGCGTGCGGCTGCCCTAGAGGACGAGCAGCTCCTTGGTCGTCAGTGTGAGAAGCTCCGGCCCGTCAGCACGCGTGACCAGCGTGTCCTCGATGCGCACACCGCCCGCGCCCGGAAGATAGACCCCCGGCTCGACGGTGATCGGAACTCGATCCTCTAGTCTACCGGTCCTGCCAGGGCCCAGGAACGGCAGCTCGTGGATCTCCAGGCCGACCCCGTGCCCCAGCCCGTGGCCGAACCGCTCGGCGTGGCCCGCTCCGGCGATCACCTCGCGCGCCGCCGCGTCCACCTCGCCGGCCGTCGCCCCCGGCCGTACGGCGTGGCGGCCCGCGCGCTGCGCCCGCCGTACGAGGTCGTACAGGTCGCGCTGCCAGGCGGCGGGCGGGCCCACCGCGACCGTGCGGGTCATGTCGGCGTGGTAGCCGCCGTACCGCGCGCCGAAGTCCATCGTCACGAGGTCGCCGCGCTCGACGCGCCGCTCCGAGGGCGAGTGGTGCGGGATCGAGCCGTTCGGGCCGCTCGCCACGATGGAGTCGAAGGCGGGCCGGTCCGCGCCGAGTTCGACCATGGCGACCTCCAGCCACCGGGCGATCTCCCGCTCCGTGACGCCGGGGGCGACGCGCTCCACGACGAGGGAGAACGCCTCGTCGGTGAGCGCGCACGCGCGGCGCAGCGCCTCGATCTCCGCCTCGTCCTTGACGGCGCGCAGGGTCTCCACCAGGCCGCCGGCCGGGGTGAGGGCGGGGCGGCGTCCGGGGTGACGGCCGGACGGCCGCTCGGAGAGCCGCTGGAACAGCCCCACCGGCATGTGGTCGCCCTCCACCAGGACCCGCTCAGCGTCCGCGCAGCGGTCGAGCAGCGCCCCCGCCACGTCGCGGTCCTCGACGACCTCGACTCCCGCGCACACCGCCTCGGCCGTCTCCCGGTAGCGCGAGTCGGTGGCGAGCGCGGCCTCCCCCGCCGCGGTGACGAGCACGGCGGCGTTGGAGCTGGTCAGCCCGGTCAGGTAACGCACGTTGACCGGCCAGGTGACGAGGACCGCCCCGGCCCCGTGCTCCCCCAGCGCCTCGGCCAGCCGCGCGCGCCGCCTGGCGTGGGTCTCCTCGGCGGTCCTGTCGGAAGTCTTGTCGGCGGTCCTGTCGGCGGTCCTGTGGACATCGGTCACGAACGGACTTTACCGCCGTCCTCCGGGCATCCCCGCAGACCGCGCGTACCCTGCCTGGGACCGGCGACCGGCCGCGGGTCAGGACGCCAGGTCCCTGATCTTCTCGATGAGCCCGACGCGCTCCTCGTGGGTGTGCGCGAACGGGGCGACGTTGAGCGTGGTGACCCCGGCCTCGCGCAGCGCCGCGATCCGCTCCCTGACGTGACCCTCCGAGCCGACCAGGGAGACGTGTTCCAGCAGTTCTCTCGGCACCAGCGCCTCCGCCTCCTTCTTCCTGCCCTCCAGGTAGAGGTTCTGGATCTGCTCGGCCTCCTTCTCGTAGCCGTAGCGGCGGGCGAGGTCGTTGTAGAAGTTCCTGCCCTTGGCGCCCATGCCGCCGATGTAGAGGGCGGCCATCGAGCGGCCCAGGTCCAGCACGTCCTCGACGTCGTCGCCGATCGCCAGCACGGCCTGCGCGATCACGTCCAGTTCGCCGAGCGCGGGGTCCCGGCGCTCCCGCCCGGCGGCCAGCGACGCGCCCCACACCTCTCCGGCCTTCTCGGGCATGAAGAAGATCGGCTCCCAGCCCTCGGCGACCTCGGCGGCCAGCTCGACGTTCTTCGGCCCGATCGCCGCGACGACGATCGGGATGCGCTCGCGCACCGGGTGGTTGATCAGCTTGAGCGGCTTGCCGAGGCCGGTGCCGCCCTCCAGCGGAAGGGTGTAGTGCCGTCCCTCGTACTCCAGCCGCTCGCGCCGCCAGACCTTGCGGCAGATCTCGATGATCTCGCGGGTGCGGCCGAGCGGCGCGTCGTACGGCACGCCGTGGAAGCCCTCGATCACCTGCGGGCCCGAGGCGCCGAGGCCGAGGGTGAAACGCCCGTCGGAGACGTAGTCGAGGCCCGCGGCCGTCATCGCCAGCAGGGCCGGCGTTCTGGAGTAGATCGGCAGGATGCCCGAGGCGATCCGCAGCCGCTCGGTCCGCGCCGCGATGTAGCCGAGCTGGCTGACCGCGTCGAAGCTGTACGCCTCGGCGACGAACACGATGTCCAGCCCGGCCCTCTCGTAGTCGGCCAGCTCCGCGACCGTCTCCTTGAAGTCCCCTGAGTAGTTGAGGGCCATCCCGATCCGCATCCGCCTCGTCCTTCCGCGCGTAAACCGGTGAGTAACCGAATGATGTTCCGTCGGCGTGACCAAGGCTAACGACCCGGACCGGCCGCGGCCACCTCGCTCAGGGGCGGCACAGGAGGGTCCGGTGGCGGCTCAGGGGCGACTCAGGGGTGACTCGGCGGCGGCTCAGGGGCGGAGGGCGACCCCGCCGAGCACCGGCAGGGCCACCCCGCGCAAGGGCAGCGCGTCGGGCTCGGGCCGCCACCGGTTCAACTCGACGACCCCGGGTTCCACCAGGTCGAACCCGTCGAAGAACCTGGCGATCTGCGTGGCGGGCCGGGCCTCGAACGGCGCGTTGGCCCTGCTGTACACACTGCCCATCGCGGCCATCTCATCCGGAAGGGGATCGGAGCTGACATGCGAGATCACGACGTGGCTGCCCGAGGGGAGCAACTCGCGGTAGGCGGCCATGAGCCCCTCCGGGTCCTCCTCGTCGCGCACGAAGTGGAGGCACGACACCAGCAGCAGCGCCACGGGCCGGTCGAGGGCGAAGCCGTTCGCCTGCGCCGCGGCGACGACCTCCTCCGGCCGCCGCAGGTCGGCCAGCGCGAAGCGCACCCGGGGATCGCCTTCGAGCAGCGCCCGCGCGTGCGCCGCCACCACCGGGTCGTTGTCCACGTACGTCACCCGCACGTCGGGCGAGACGTCGAGGGCGATCTCGTGGACGTTGCCCTGGGTCGGCAGCCCCGCGCCGAGGTCGAGGAACGCGCGGATGCCACGCTCGCGGGCCAGGAAGCGCACGGCCCGGCCGAGGAAGGCGCGGTTCTCCTGTACGGCCTCCCGCACGTGGCCCTGCGACAGTTCGATGATCCGCTCGGCCGCCGCCCGGTCGGCGGGCAGGTGGTTCTTGCCGCCCAGGTAGTAGTCGTACATCCGGGCGACGTTGGGCCGCGTGACGTCGAACCCACCGGGCGCCTGCTCCGTCATGACACGCTCCCGCTCGGCCGGATGATTCCTCATGATCATAATGGTCGGCCCGGCAAACGGCGCCGATTCGGGCAAATCGTCCGGCCGAGGGTCTCGACTGCGGTCTCCCCCGTGGCCTTACCGGTGGTCTCACCGGCGATCTCCCCCGTTGGCTCCCCGGAGTCGCCGCAGGTCGTCCGGGGTGTCCACGTCCGCCGGGTCGCCCGCGTCGTCGCAGGCCACGGCCGTGACGAGTCCGGGATGGGCGCGCAGGAAGGGACGGGCGCCCACGTCGCCCACGGCGAGCGCCTCGACCTCCGCGAAGTGCTCGCGGGCGATCAGTACGGGGTTGCGCGGCACGCCTCCGTACGCGGCGACGGCGACCCGGGCGCCGTCCCGGAACGCCGCGACCAGCCGGCGCACCGCCTCGGGCCGTACGAGGGGCTGGTCGGCGAGGGCGATCACCACCGCGGCGGCGGACGGCGGAAGCGCGCGCAGCCCGGCCCGCAGCGACGAGCCCATGCCCGTCTCCCACAGGGGGTTCCGCACGACGACCGCGCCGACCTCCGCATCCTCGGTCGCGCCCTTGGCCATGCCCTTGAGTTCGGCCTCGACTGCGGCCTCGGCGGCACCGACCACGACCAGGACGGGCCGGCACCCGCCCTCCGCGAGCAGCCGGACGCCTCGCCCGGCGAGGCGCTCCCCCTCGAACTCCACCAGGGCCTTGGGCCCGCCGAACCTGCTGCCGCCCCCGGCCGCCAGCAGCAGCCCGGCGACGACCTCCTCGTCCGTCACGTCACCGCTCGCCGTGGATGCGACCGGAGGTCTCGGTGAGCGGCCTGCCGCTGCCGCCCCAGCGGAGCCGGATCAGCTCCGCCGCGATCGACACGGCGGTCTCCTCGGGCGTGCGCGCCCCGAGATCGAGCCCGATGGGCGAGCGCAGCCGGGACAGTTCCTCCTCCGACAGCCCGGCCTCGCGCAGCCGCGCCAGCCGGTCCTCGTGGGTGCGCCGCGACCCCATCGCCCCCACGTACGCCGCCGGGGTGCGCAGCGCCGCCTCCAGCAGCGGCACGTCGAACTTAGGGTCGTGGGTGAGCACGCAGATCACGGTGCGCCCGTCGACCTCGGTGGTGGTCAGGTAGTCGTGCGGCCAGGCCACCACGACCTCGTCGGCCTCGGGGAACCGCTTGGCGGTCGCGAAGACCGGCCGCGCGTCGCACACCACCACGTGGTAGCCGAGGAAGCGGCCGATCCGCGCGACGGCCGCGGCGAAGTCGATGGCGCCGAAGACCAGCATGCGCGGCGGCGGCGCGAAGGAGAGCACGAACACCGGCAGGTCGTCCAGCCGCCGCTCGCCGTCCGGGCCGTACCGCCGCACGCCCGTCAGGCCCTGCGCCAGCATGCCGCGCGCGTCGTCGTCCACCGCGTCGTCGAGCCGGGCGGAGCCGAGCGAGCCCGTCGCCCGGTCCGGCCACACCACGCGGCGGGCGCCCACCCGGCCGGGACCGCCGATGATCGTGGCCACCGCGACCGGCCGCCGCGTCGCGACGGCCGCGGCGATCTCCCCCAGCTCCGGGTAGTCGCGCCGCGACACCGGCTCCACGAACACGTCGATGATCCCGCCGCAGGTCAGCCCGACCGCGAACGCGTCGTCGTCGCTCACGCCGTACCGCTCAAGCACCGGCGTCCCGTCCTCGGCGACCCGGGTGGCGAGCTCGTACACCGCCCCCTCGACGCAGCCGCCCGACACGCTGCCGACCGCCTCGCAGTCGAGCACGGCCATCGCCGCCCCCGGCGGGCGCGGCGCGCTGCGGAACGTGCCGACGACGGTGGCGAGCCCGAACCGCCGCCCCGACTCCCACCACTCCAGCACCTGGTCGAGCAGATCACGCATCGGCCCCTCCCCTCCCTACGGCCTCGCGCGGATCCGCGCGCCGGCCGGCCAGCAGCGCGGCCAGGTCCTCGAACGCGGCCAGGCTGTGCCCGGCCAGGAAGTCCGTGACGTACGGCAGCGCCGCGCGGATGCCCGCGGTCAGCGGACGGTAGGCGGGGTCGCCCTTGTGCGGGTTGACCCACACCACCCGGCGGGCGAGCCGCGAAAGCCGGGCCATCTGCGCGCCGAGGAGGTCGGCCGGTCCGCGTTCCCAGCCGTCGGAGGCGATCACGACGATCGCCCCCCGGGGGTCGGGCAGCCGCAGCAGGGCCCGCACCTCCTCGCCCAGCCTGGTGCCGCCGCTCCAGTCCGGGATGGCGGCCGAGCACTCGTCCATGGCGAGGCCGGGATCGTGGTGGCGCAGCGCGCCGGTGATCCTCGTCAGGCGCGTCCCCGCGCTGAACACCTCGGTCGCCCGGGGCTCCGCCCGCACCATCGCGTGCGCGAACCGCAGCAGGGTGTCGGCGTAGGCGGCCATCGAACCGCTGACGTCGACGACCAGGACGACCCGGTGCGGCCGACGCCGGCGGGCGCGGCGGCGCGGCCTGGCCGGCTCCCCGCCGTCGCGCAGGATCTCCCTGATCGTGCGCCGTCTGTCGTACGCCGGACCGTTGGACGACGGACGGTACCGCCGCGACCTGCGCGTCTGTCTCGTGCCGCGCAGCAGCGCGAGCAGGCGGTGGACCTCCCGCCGCTCCGCCTCGCTCATCCGCGCCACGTCCCGGTGCCGCAGCACCTCGATCTCACTCGCCGTGGCCGGCGGCGCCCCCGGCTCGCCGGTGGTCCGCGGGTCGCCGGTGCCGTACGGCGCCGCCACCGGCCGGGTCACGGAGACGGCCGTTCCGCGGACGCGGCGGGCCGGCCGGAGGGAGGCGGAGAAGTAGGCGGCGAAGCAGCGGTCGTACCGGGGCAGGTCGTCGGGGCCCGCGCACAGGGTGAGGCGGCCCGCCCAGTAGACGTCCCGTGCCACGGCGGCGTCGAGGTGGGCGAGGGCCGCCAGGAAGTTCTGCGTGCGCTGGGGGTCGGCCGGCACTCCGGCCGCCCGCAGCGTACGGGCGAATCCGACCAGCCCGCCCGTGATCCGCTCGGCGTCACCCGCCCGCCGTGGTCCGGCCCCCCGCGATTCGGAAGTCCGCGCTTCGGAACTCCGCGGTCCGGGCGTGCGCTCGGCGGGGCGGCGGGCGCCGGGGTCAGTCACGTCCGCCGTCCGCGTGGAGCAGCCCTCCCGCGCGCACCGTCTCCTGGTCCTCACGGTGCTTGAGCAGGGCGCCGAGCGTGGCGGCGGCCAGGGCCGGGTCGAGCTCCGCCGCGCCGAGCGTGAGCAGGGCCTCCGCCCAGTCGAGCGTCTCCGCGACGCCGGGCGGCTTGAGCAGGCCGGCCGCGCGCATCCGCCCGGCGGCCCGCGCCACGTCCGCCGCGAGCCGTTCGGCGCAGCCGGGCAGGCGGCGCCGAACGATGGCCACCTCCCGGTCGAAACCCGGGTGCTCAAGCCAGTGGTAGAGGCAGCGCCGTTTGAGCGCGTCGTGCACCTCGCGGGTCCGGTTCGAGGTCAGGACGACGACGGGCGGGGTCGGTGCGCTGATCGTCCCGATCTCCGGCACCGAGATCGTGAAGTCCGACAGCACCTCCAGCAGGAACGCCTCGAACTCGTCGTCCGCCCGGTCGATCTCGTCCACCAGCAGCACGCTGGGCTGCGTCTCCAGGGCCCGCAGCAGCGGCCGGGCGATCAGGAACCGCCGGTCGTAGATCTCGCCCTCCAGCGCGGCCACGTCGGCGCTCCCCGCCGCCTCGGCCGCCTTGAGGTGGAGAAGCTGGCGGGGGAAGTCCCAGTCGTACATGGCCTGGGCCGCGTCCAGGCCCTCGTGGCACTGCAGCCTGATGAGCGGCGCGCCGAGGATCGCCGCCAGCGTCTTGGCCAGCTCGGTCTTGCCGACGCCCGCCTCGCCCTCCAGGAACAGCGGCCGCCCCATCTTGAGCGCGAGATAGGCCGCCGTCGTGAGCCCTTCGTCGGGCAGGTAGTCGTGGTGGTCGAGCAGCTCCGCCAGCCCCGCCGGCGAGTCGATGTCGGAGATGGTGGTGGTCCGCCGCAGCACACGGACAGGCTACGCGCAGGCCGTTCCGCCCCGCTCTGGCCGAATCCGCCAAAGCCGGGCGACCCGGAGACGCCACCTTGGCACAATCCCACAGCGCTCCCCCACGCGGTCACCGGACCGGCGGGCGAGGCAGGCGCCCGGGTCTCCTGCCGGTCCCCCTCAGGCCGGTCGGCGTCCGGTGGCCGATCGGCGACGAGTCCAGGCTGTCGCGTCGCCCGACACTCCTTAGGGTCGGAGCATGACCGACGACCCGAGCCTGCCCCGGCCCGCCTGCCTCGCCGGCTCCCCCGCCGGGCGGGCGCTCGCCGCCGAACTCGCCGCCCGATGGGCGGAGCCACACCGCCGCTACCACACGACGGCTCACCTGCGGGCGGTCCTGGCCGCGGTCGAGCCGCTGGCCCCCCAGGCCGCGGACGCCGACGCCGTACGGCTGGCCGCGTGGTTCCACGACGCCGTCTACGACGGGCGGCCCGGCCGGGACGAGGAGCGCAGCGCCCAGCTCGCCCAGTCCCGGCTGCCCGCCTGCGGTCTGCCCCCGGCGCGGGTCGCCGAGGTCGCCCGGCTGGTGCGGCTCACGGCGGGCCACACGTACGAGCCCGGGGACGCGAACGCGGCCGTCCTGTGCGACGCCGACCTCGCGATCCTCGGAGCGCCGCCCGAGACGTACGAGGCGTACACGAGGGCCGTGCGCGAGGAGTACCGGCACGTGCCCGGCGACGCCTTCCGGGCCGGCCGCGCCGCGGTGCTGCGGGCGCTGCTCGGCAAGCCCCGCCTGTTCGGCACTCCCGTCGGCCGGGACCTGTGGGAGGACCGCGCCCGCGAGAACATGACCCGTGAACTCGCCGATCTGGAAGAGCGCGCCTTTACAAAGTAGATCTGTTTCGCGTCTTCGGGAGGCGCAGGCCGGACGCGCGCAACCGCCGCACCAGCTCCTGGCTCCCGACCGGCTCGGCGCCCAGGAGGACGGCCCGGTCGTAGACCGTCTCCGGCACGTCGTAGTGGTCCCGGTCGAAGGCGCGTTCCGGCATATCGAGCAGGCGGGCGAACTCGTGCAGTTCCCGCAGTGACGAGTCGCTGACCAGATGGGACCAGAGCAGCCCTCGGGGACCCGGCCAGTTCGGCCGGTCGATCAGCACCGCCATGCGCTCTCCCGTCGTCGCCGATCAGCATAGGCCGACGGCGCGGGCCGCCCACCGGCCGGGAGATCCGGTGCGCCGGCTCGACCAGCCGCGGCACAGCACGTGGTTCGCGCCGCCGCCTCCTGACGGCGGCGCCCCTCTCGACGAGTCCTCGCCGCGGTGGCGGCCGGCGATCGGCGCACCCGGCACACCACCCTGGCGGCCCCGCGACTCGGCTTATCGGCGGCTAGCACTTGCCCTTCACGCGCTTGCATTTCGGACAGCACTTGTACTTGCGATGGTTCGTGCAGCGATAAGAGCACTTGGGCGGCTTCGGTTTCGCGACGGACGCGCCGGGAGCCGCCTGCGAGACGGCGACGCCGCCGGAGATCGTGGACGCCCGCACCGGGGATCCCGCCGCCGGCCAGAGCGCGACCGTCGTGAGCAGCGCCGAGCCGATGGTCATGCCGAGTCGCCTTCCTCGCATGGCCGTTCTCCTCTCCGATCACGTCACACGTGGGTTCGGGTGTTCCTCTTCCATAGTCCGGACCGGTTCCGGAATGCGTCCAGACCATCGGCCGACAGGCGACATGATCCGGGATGAATCAATTGCGATTCCCTATCTCCCAATCGACGTGGAGCGGCCGGAGGCCGTTTGGATCGATCCTCGATGGGCGTTTTCCGGCATTCTCCGGGCACGGGATCTACGTTCTCCCGGAACGGCGACCGCCAAATGCGTGGACGACCATCGTGATGGAATTCTCCGGATACGGCAAAAGCCTGAATAGTCGGCATCTGGGCGGCAACCTCGTCCAGAACGTGCCCGCGGCGGGCCCGGATCCGAAGCCACAGCCGCGGAACCACAGGGTCACCAGGGGGAAACGATGGCCGCACGACATGCCCGATCCCTTGCCGCGCTCACCGCCGCGGTCACACTGACGCTGGCGCTGCTCACCGGCTGCGGAGGCACGACCACCAGGGCGGTGTCCGAAGAGGCGGCCGTCGCCGGTCCGGCGGTGGCCGCCACGCCGACCGCGACGGAGAGCGAGTACAACTCGCCGTGCCCGTCGGGCGGCAACGCCAGGCGGTTCGCCAAGACGCGCTTCGCGCTGCACGCGGGCCTCGCCCTCGGCGCCTTCCACCGCTACATCTACAAACCGCTGCGCAGCGGCGGCTTCCAGCAGGGAGCGGAGAAGCGCAAGCGGACGTTCGCGAAGGCGGCGGTGGCGGGACTGTTCGCCCTGCACGAACTGAAGGTCGCCAAGGGGTTCGCCGTGGCCAACCCGACGCTCTGCAAGGCCGTCGAGGGCGTCGGCACCAAGGTCAGGGCCCTGACCGACAGACTCAAGAGCGGCACCGCGACGGAGGCCGACCTGAACGCCGGCCAGGCCTCGCTGAGCGGCCTGCAGAGCGACGCCGCGAGGACCGGTTTCCCGTTCAAGGAGCGGAAGGTCACCGTCCCCGGAGCCTCGTGACCGGGTGCCCGGGTCCCGTCGGCCGTCGGCGGAGAGACATAACCTATTGACTTGGTAGGAAATATGGACAACCCTTGTGGGGAATCTTCCGTCGTCCCTGCGAGGTGTGTCCATGTCCGTCGCCGGAATCGAAACCGGCACCGCCCCACACGCCGGCGGCGCCCCTGCCGTCCGCGCCGCCGCCGTAGGCGCCGCGGTCCGGTCCGCCGGGAGGCGGTCGTACCGGTGGGTGAGCCCCGTGGCCGTCGTGCTGGTGTGGCAGGCCGCGAGCGGCAGCGGGCTGCTGCCCGCCCGATTACTCGCCGCGCCGTCGCAGATCGCGGCGACCGCGCTCGACCTGGTGCGGTCCGGCACGCTGCCCACGGCGATCGCGGTGTCGCTCGAACGCGTCCTGCTCGGCTTCGCGGCGGGAGCGGCGGCCGGCATCGTCCTGGCGCTGGTGGCCGGGCTGAGCCGGGCCGGTGAGAACGCGGTCGACCCGATCATGCAGATGCTCCGGGCGCTGCCGTTCTTCGGGCTGATCCCGCTGTTCATCCTCTGGTTCGGCATCGGTGAGACGCCCAAGGTGCTGCTGGTCGCGCTCGCCGTCTCCTTCCCCCTCTACCTCAACACGTTCTCCGGCATCAGGGGCGTGGACGGCAAGCTCGCCGAACTCGCCCGTACGCTCCGGCTCGGCAGGGCCGCACTGGTGCGGCACATCGTGCTCCCCGGCGCGCTGCCCCAGACCCTCGTCGGGCTGCGCCAGAGCCTCGGCGTGGCCTGGCTGGCGCTGATCGTGGCCGAGCAGATCAACGCGGACGCCGGGCTCGGCTACATGATCAACGACGCGCGGGAGTTCCTCCGCACCGACGTGATCGTGGTCGGCCTGCTGGTCTACAGCGCGCTCGGGCTGCTCACCGACGCCCTGGTCCGGCTCCTCGAAAGGAGGGCGCTCGGATGGCGGCGCGAGTTCCTGTCCCGCTGAGTGACGTGGCCCCCGCCGGCGGTTCGGGCCGTCCCGGCGAGGCACCGGCGGCCTCGGTACGGCGCCTCACCCGGCGCTTCGGCGACCGCGCGGTGCTGGACGGCCTCGACCTGACGATCGCGCCCGGCGAGTTCGTCGCACTGCTCGGCCGCAGCGGCTCGGGCAAGTCCACCCTGCTGCGCGCGCTCGCCGGGCTGGACGACGAGGTCGAGGGTGACATCGAGGTCGACGGCTCGGTGGCCGTGGCCTTCCAGGAGCCCCGGCTGGTGCCGTGGAAGCGGGTGCGCGACAACCTCACGCTCGGCCTGGACGCGCCCGGCCCCGCCGCCAGGGCGGACGCCGCGCTCGCGGAGGTCGGCCTGACCGAGCGTGCCGGGGCGTGGCCGCTGACGCTCTCCGGCGGCGAGGCGCAGCGGGCGAGCCTCGCCCGGGCCCTCGTCCGCGAGCCCCGCCTCCTGCTGCTCGACGAGCCGTTCAGCGCGCTCGACGCGCTGACCCGGATCACCGTGCACCGCCTCGTGCTCGACCTGTGGGCGGCGCACGGCCCGGCCGTACTGCTGGTGACCCACGACGTGGACGAGGCCCTGGCGCTCGCCGACCGGGTCCTGGTGCTCGACGGCGGGCGGGTCGCCCACTCCTGGACCGTCACCGCGCCGCGCCCCCGGCACCGCGACCACCACGACCTCCTCGCCCTGCGCGCGGCCCTGCTGGCGGCCCTGGGCGTGCCCCCGGAAGGAACGGAATGACCAGGAGACTCCTCGCCGTACTGCTGATCGCCCTGACGGCCGGCACGGCGGCCTGCGCCCCGGCCGGGCAGGACGCCGCCGCCGGAAAGCCGGGCGAGGCCCAGGGACGCGTCACGCTGCGGGTCGGCGACCAGAAGGCCGGCTCCGAGGCCATCCTCAAGGCCGCCGGGCTGCTCGGCGGCACCTCCTACACGATCGCGTGGTCGCAGTTCACCTCCGGCCCACCGCTGCTGGAGGCCGTGAACGCCGGCGCGGTCGACATCGGCGGCGTGGGCAACACCCCGCCCGTCTTCGCCGCCGCCTCCGGATCGAAGATCAAGGTCGTCTCGGCCTACCGGCAGAGCGCCAAGGGGTCGGCGATCCTCGTCCCCGGCGGGTCCGCCATCACCTCGACGGCGCAGCTCAAGGGCAGGAAGATCGCGGTGGCCAAGGGCAGCTCGGCCCACTACCACCTGCTCGCCGTGCTGAAGAAGGCCGGGCTGTCCTTCAAGGACATCCAGCCGCAGTATCTCCAGCCGGCCGACGCCCTGGCGGCGTTCTCCTCCGGCACGGTCGACGCCTGGGCCATCTGGGACCCCTTCTCCTCCCAGGCGAAGATCCAGCACGGGGCGCGGCTGCTGGTCGACGGCGCGGGCATCGTGAACGGCCTGGGCTTCCAGGTCGCCGCCCCGGCCGCGATCGAGGACACGGGCAAGCGGGCCGCGATCGCCGACTTCCTCACCCGCCTGGCCAAGGCCCGGGTCTGGGCCGCCGCCCACCTGGACGAGTGGGCGAAGGTCTGGGCGCAGGAGACCGGCCTGCCCTCCGAGGTGGCGAACGCCGCCGTCGCCAACGCCGTGGCCACCCCGGTCGAGATCGACGACTCGGTCGTCTCCTCGGAGCAGGAGATCGCCGACGCCTTCGGCGCCGAGGGCCTGATCCCCGGCACGGTCACGTTCTCCCAGTTCGTTGACGACCGATTCAACGAGGTCGTCGGAAAGGCCGCGCGATGAGATTCCACTGGTTCCTGCCCACATCCGGCGACGGCCGGGCGATCGTCGGCGGCGGGCACGGCCTGACGCGCAGTCACGGCCTGTCCGCGGCGGCCGTCCGCCGCCCGCCCTCGATCGACTATCTCGCCCAGGTGGCCCGCGCGGCCGAGCAGGCGGGATTCGAGGCCGTGCTCACCCCGACCGGGACCTACTGCGAGGACGCGTGGCTGGTCACCGCCGCGCTGACCCAGGTCACGACGCGGCTGAAGTTCCTGGTCGCGTTCCGTCCCGGTGCGCTGTCGCCCACGCTGGCCGCCCAGATGGCCGCCACCTACCAGCGGATCTCCGGCGGGCGACTGCTGCTCAACGTGGTCACCGGAGGTGAGACCGCCGAGCAGCGGCGCTTCGGCGACCATCTGGCCAAGGACGAGCGGTACGCCCGGACCGCGGAGTTCCTGACGATCGTCCGCGGCGCCTGGGACGGGCCGTTCGACTTCACCGGCCACTACTACGACGTCGAGGGCGCGACGGTCGCCGAGCGGCCCGACCCCGTGCCCGAGCTGTACTTCGGCGGCTCGTCGGCCGCCGCCGGCCCGGTCGCGGCCCGGCACGTGGACGTCTACCTCACCTGGGGCGAGCCGCCGTCGCAGGTCGCGGCCAAGCTCGACCGGATGCGCGAACTGGCCGCCGCCGAGGGCCGTACGCTGCGCTTCGGCATCCGTCTGCACGTGATCGCGAGGGACACGTCCAAGGAGGCGTGGGCGGAGGCGAAGCGGCTGCTCGACCAGATCTCCCCCGAGGACATCGACGCGGCGCGCGCCGTCCTCGGCCGCAGCGAGTCGGTCGGGCAGCAGCGGATGCTCGCGCTCCACGAGGGCTTCCGGGGCGGCAGGGTCAGGGACCTGGAGATCCACCCCGGCCTGTGGGCGGGGGTCGGCCTGGTGCGCGGCGGCGCCGGCACGGCTCTCGTCGGCAGCCACGCGGAGGTCGCCGACCTCGTCGAGGAGTACGCCTCGCTCGGCGTGGAGGAGTTCGTCCTGTCCGGCTACCCGCACCTGGAGGAGGCCTACTGGTTCGGGGAGGGCGTGCTGCCCGAACTGCGCCGCCGCGGCCTGCACGACACCCCCACGCCCGTACGGCTGACCGCCTGAGGCCCGCCGGGGCACCGTCCTCACCCGGACGGCGGATGGCGCGTCGCCCGCTGTGGTGACGCGCCGCTCCGGCGCGTCCGCCTGGTTTCTCGTGGTGATCAACGGGTGGAACGAGGAAAGGGTGAGGCGGCACTAGGCCGGCGGAACGGCCTCCCCGCGCTTCACGGCCTTGAGCGTGCGCATCGCCAGGTCGATCCGCTCCAGCGCCGTGCCGAGGTGCGAGTCGGGCTGGAACGGCAGGTCGGCGGCGAGGGCGCACGCCTCCAGCACCCGCTCGACCGATTCGTCGTCGAGCAGGTCCTCGTACACGAGCACCAGTGAACGGGTCTCCCTCGCACCGGTCGCGAGGCCGGACAGGAGATCGCCGGCCGCCCCGGCGGTGTGCTCGTGCGCCGACGCCCGCTGCTCGGCCAGCGAGAAGGCCCGCGCGGACATGCTCGACAGCGCGAGCAGGATGGCGGTCGCCGCGCTCCGGATCTCGTCCTCCCTCCTGAGCCGGCGATCGAACTCGTGCTGGGCGACGACCTGCCGCATGACCGCTCCGTAGGTGGCGCGTGCCTGCACCAGCGAACCGGCCGTGCTGAACACCCCGCCGATGACCGCGCCGAGCAGCCCCAACCAGAATTCCGACATCGGCCACCCGTTATTGAGACGTCTGATTCGTGTGAGGAGTCGTACGGCTGTTCCGGCGGCCGCCTCGCCTCGTCAGATGGTAGGAGGAACGTTGTTCAGACTCCGGAAGAATTCGTCGATTGTTCGAGATTTCCGGCGATGAGCGCGGAGAACCGGAATGATCGGGGCCATCTCCCCCATCGCCCGGCCCGCTCCGGTCTCCTTCGCGATGCGAACGGCCCGCAGAGCCGCGCGGGCGGATTCCTCCATGTCGCCGGCAGCGGCATGGGCGACCGCCAGGCGGGCGGAGACCAGGCTTCCCTCGTGGTAGAAATCGCGCGGCCACTTCCGCATGCCCGCCTCAAGCACCTCGATGGCGGCTTGGGGACGCCCGGTGTCGGTCAGGACCTTTCCGCGTTGCAGGGCGAGATAGGCGTGCGTGACGTAATCCGCCTTGATCAGATTCCTCTCGCCCGAGTGATCCTGGGCACGCGGGCCGTCGACCAGTTCGTCGGCCTCGTCGAGCAGCCGCAGGCCGATCTTCCGCACTCCCATGCCGCTGTAGGCGTGCGCCCGCTGCTGCAGCAGGAACGCCTTCATCGTCGGCGGGAGCCCGTCCTCGATCGTCGTCCGCGCCAGCGACAGAGCGAAGGGCCGGTCGTCCGCGTCGACGGCGATCTGGGAACGCCGGCCGAGGAAGTAGGCCTCCAGCTGGGCGTTGCCGCCGACCCGCGCCCAGGTGACGGCCAGGTCCTCGTAGGACGCGGCGACGGCCGGAGCGCCGGCGCTCTGATGGAGCCAACCGGCGAAGTCGGCCCACTGGGCGCCGGTCCTGAGCAGCTCGCGGCTCATGGAGCCGTGCGCTCCCTCCCGCAGCAGGCGCCGTATCAGCGACAGGTAACCCGCGGCGGAGGCGATCAGCTCGGCCGGGCCGAAGGCGCGCTCGCGCGCCACCAGGGCGAGCCGGGCCGCGTCCAGATCGTCGATCATCTCCCGGCCGAGCCGCGGCCGCAGGGCCGCGCCGGCGATGTCCCCGCGGCTCGCCGCGTAGTAGATCATCGCGCTCAGCGAACCGGTGAAGGCCCTCCTGCTGATCAGCCCCTCGGGGCCGGGTCCGGGCGGGGTCTCGGGCGGTGGGTCGAGATGCAGATCCAGCACCGCCTCCACCCGGTCCGCCAGACCGCTCGCCGGCCGGACCGGGAGCATTTCCAGCCAGACGACGAACGCCGGATCGCACCCCGCCCGCTTGGCCAGTTCTTTCGTGGTGAGTTCGGCGGCCAGCCGCCGCGCCTGCAGCGTTTTACCCCATGGAAGGGCAGATCTCGCAACGTCGCTCGAATCGGGCTTATTGCCCACTTGCGACTCCCGCCTGGCGGCCACGTCCAGAGTCTAGGAGGCAGGCGCTATTCGAGCCATGTCGATTATTTCAGGGCTGCCGATATTTCCTGATTTCGGTGACCATTCAGGAGCTAGAGGTGGTCGGGGGCCTCGCCGCGTTCCCGGATGAGAGCGGTGAGCTGGGCGACCGCCCGGCGCGAGCGCTCCCGCTCGGTGCTCTGGATGCCCATCGCGCCCAGGCTGAGCCCGTTCGCGAGGTCGAGCTTGGGCCAGGGGTCGCCCTCCACCATCGTGACGTCGAGCACCTCCGCCCACTCGAAACGGTGGACCCGCAGCGGGTTCACCACCGTGATCCCCCGCTCGTCCGCCCGCACCCGCAGGCGGCCGAGCAGGTGCAGCACGAACGCCACGAGCAGCCCGAAGCCGACCATGCCCAGCCGGTCGGGCAGCTTGAACTGCTCCGGCAGGCCGACCGCCAGCACGATCGCACCGCCCACCATCACCCCCGCCAGGCCGTACGCGATGATCGTCGTGCTCCGGGGCCGCCAGGTGACCGGCAACGACGGCACGCCCTCAGGCATGACGATCCCCCTCGGGACTGCGTACGGCGTGCCCGGCGGACGGACGGAACGTGATCACCAGTGACATCTTCCCGGCTCGGCGCTGCGGATGCGAGGATCGCGCGGGTGTCAGCCGGCGAGGCCGCGCAGGAGGACCGCGGTCTCCAGGGCGGCGATCGTCGCCTCGTACCCCTTGTCCTCCTTGCTGCCCGGCACGCCGGACCGCTCGACCGCTTGATCAAGGGTGTCACAGGTCAGCACCCCGTTGCCCACGGGGGTGGACTCGTCGAGGCTGACCCTGGTCAGCCCCGCGGTGACCGAGTCGCAGACGTAGTCGAAGTGGGCCGTGTCGCCCCGGATCACCGCGCCGAGCGCGACGACGGCGTCGCAGCGCCGCGCCAGTGCCTGGGCGACCACCGGGATCTCCAGCGACCCGGCCACCCGGACCGTGACCACGGCCGCGCCGCTGTCCTCGGCCGCCCGCTCCGCCCGGGCCAGGAGCTGGTCGGTGATCTTCTCGTGCCACCGGGCCGCGACGATGCCGACGGTGAGCCCGCCCGCGTCCACCGCCGCCGCGTCCGGCCGTCCCGCACCGCTCATGCGCCCTCCTCGCCTGACGGCTCGGAGCCGCATGCGCGGACCACGCCGTGCCTGCTTGTTCGCTCGCTTCGCTCACTCATGAGGCCTCCCTGCCGAAGTGCTCGCCGTGGATGTCGCGGGGTATGCCGCCGGAGATCTCGTGGCCGAGCCGGTCCCGCTTGGCCGTCAGGTACCGCTCGTTGTAGGGGTTCATCGCCACCGGCATGGGTTCGCGGCCGAGGACCTTGACGCCGTACCCGTCCATGCCCCGCGTCTTGGCGGGGTTGTTGGTCAGCAGCCGCACCGACTTCACGCCGAGGTCGGCCAGCATCTGCCCCGCGTTGGAGAACTCCCTGGCGTCCACCGGCAGCCCCAGTTCGAGGTTGGCGTCGACGGTGTCGCTGCCGTTGTCCTGAAGGCCGTAGGCCCGCAGCTTGGCCAGCAGCCCGATGCCCCGCCCCTCGTGGCCGCGCAGGTACACGATCACGCCGCGGCCGCACTCGGCGATCATGCGCATCGCGGTGTCGAGCTGCACCCCGCAGTCGCAGCGCAGGGAGCCGAGCACGTCCCCGGTGAGGCACTCGGAGTGCGCCCGGACGAGCACGTTCTCACCGTCGCCGAGGTCGCCGTACACCAGCGCGAGATGCTCGCCGCCGTCGAGCGCGCTGGCGTAGCCGTACGCGCGCCACATGCCGTACCGGTTCGGGATGCCGGTCTCGGCGACCCGGGTGACCATCGGCTCCGACCGGCGGCGGTGCTCGACGAGCTGCTCGATCGACACGAGCGCGAGGTCGTGCTCGTCGGCGAACTCGCGCAGCCTCGGCAGGCGCGCCATCGTGCCGTCGTCGTTGACGATCTCGGCGAGCGCGCCGGCCGGGGACAGCCCGGCCAGCCGGGCGAGGTCCACCGACGCCTCGGTGTGGCCGGGACGCGCCAGCACGCCGCCCTCGCGGTAGCGCAGCGGGAAGATGTGCCCCGGCCGCACCAGCTCGTACGGCTCGGTCGCCGAGTCGCACAGGGTCCTGATGGTCCTGGCCCGGTCGGCGGCGGAGATGCCGGTCGTCACGCCGTCCCTGGCGTCCACGCTGATCGTGTACGCCGTGCGCAGGCGCTCGCGGTTGTCCTGCACCATCAGCGGCAGGCCGAGCCGGTCGAGCGTGGCGCCCTCCATGCCCACGCAGATCACACCACTGGTGTGCCGGATCGTGAAGGCGACCAGCTCGGGCGTCGCCTTGGACGCGGCGAAGATGAGGTCGCCCTCGTTCTCGCGGTTCTCGTCGTCGACCACGACCACGGGACGGCCGTCCCGGATGTCGGCGACGGCCCGCTCGATCGGGTCCAGCCTGATGTCACTCACGCGATCACCGCCCGCAGCGTGCGCGACTGGCGCAGCCAGTCACGGAAACCGATCATCACCATCACGAAGAACAGCCCGTAGACCACCCCGGAGACGACCAGCCCGGAGCTGAACGCCAGCGGCACCCCCACGAGGTCGACGGCCACCCAGATGATCCAGAAGTCGACCAGGGCCCTGCCCTGCGCCCACGTCGCCGCCGCGCTGCCCACGAAGATGTACGCGTCGGGCCAGGGGTTCCAGGAGATGTTCCAGCCCCGGGAGTTGAGGAAGGTGAAGGTGAGCGCGACCGCCACCGTCCCGGCGACCAGCAGGCCCACGAGCGCCGCCCGCTCCCCCGGCCGCGCCGACCGGATGGGCAGCTCCGCGCCGCCGCGGGTGCCGCGCGACCACTTCACCCAGCCGTAGACCGCGAGGACGCCGAACAGCGCCTGCTTGAGCGCGTTGCCCGTGATGTGCGCGCCGACCGACGCCACGAACAGCAGGACCGACCCGAGCAGCTGCACCGGCCAGGTCCAGATCGTCTTCTTGATCGCGAGCCAGACCGTGCCCAGCGCGCACACGTTGCCCACCAGGTCGGTCCACAGGACGTGCTGGCCGTACACGTCGAATCCCGCCTCGGTCCAGCTCACGCCGCGACCTCCTTGGCGGTCGCGGCGGTCAGCTTCTCGACGTACTTGGCGATGACGTCCACCTCCAGGTTGACCGGCTCGCCCGGCTGCTTGCGGCCGAGCGTGGTGAGCTCCAGGGTGGTGGGGATCAGGCTGACCGCGAAGGAGTCGTCGCTGACCGCGGCCACGGTCAGGCTGACCCCGTCCACGGCGATCGACCCCTTCTCCACGACGTAGCGGGCGAGACCGGCGGGCAGCGAGATCCGCACGACCTCCCAGTGCTCCCCGGGCTCGCGCGACAGCACCTCCCCGGTCCCGTCCACGTGGCCCTGCACGATGTGCCCGCCGAGCCGCTGGTCGGCCCGTACGGCGCGCTCCAGGTTGACCCGCGAGCCGGGGCGCAGGGCGCCGAGCGCGGACCTGGCGAGGGTCTCCTTCATCACGTCGGCGGCGAAGGAGTCGCCCTCCGCGCCGGCCACGGTGAGGCACACGCCGTCGACGGCGATCGAGTCGCCGTGCCGGGCGTCGCCGGTGACGACCGGGCCGCGCACCGTGAGGCGCGCGGAGTCGCCCAGGGACTCCAGAGCCACGACCTCGCCGAGCTCCTCGACGATTCCGGTGAACATCTCAGCTCTCCTTAGGGGACTGTACGACCTGGGGATCCGCACCCAGGGGATCGGTGTGCGGGAAGGACTGACGAGCGGGAATCTTGGGCCGCAGGACCACCTTGAGGTCCGGCCCGAGGGGGGTCACCGAGGCGAACTCCAGCCGGTGGATCTCCGTGATCGTCGAGACGCCCGCCGGGCCGAGCGCCGCCGCGCCCGCGCCCAGCAGCGCCGGGGCGAGGTAGCCGACGACCCGGTCGACGAGTCCCTCCCGCAGGAACGCGCCCGCGAGCGTGGGACCCCCCTCTACCAGCACGCTCACGATCTGCCTCCCGTGCAACTCAGCCAGGAGAGCGTGGAGGTCTATTCCCCCCTTGGCACGGGGGATTCGTACGACGTGGGTCAGGTGGGCGGGGACCGCGGCGTCCTCGGCCACCGCGACCAGCGTCGGGACCTCGCCGTCCAGCACGCGGGCGCCCGCGGGGGTGCGGGCGCCGGGGTCGGCGACGACGCGCAGCACGGGCGTGGCGCGCGGCGAGGCGGGGAGGGCCGCCGGCGACGCGATCGAATCGACGGACGGCCGGACGGTCAGCCGGGGGTCGTCGGCGAGCACGGTGCCGATTCCGGCGAGGACGGCGTCGCTCTCGGCCCGCAGGCGGTGCACGTCGGCCCGCGCCTCGGGCGAGGTGATCCACTGGCTGGTGCCGTCGGAGGCCGCCGAGCGGCCGTCGATCGTCGCGGCGAACTTCCAGGTCACATAGGGCCTGCGGGCCCGTACGAAGGTCAGCCAGGCGGCGTTGCCCTCCTCGGCCTCCGCCGTCAGCACGCCCTCGTCCACCAGCACGCCGTGCCGCCGCAGCACCTCCGCGCCGCCCGAGGCCACGGGGTTGGGGTCGGGGACGGCGACGACGACCCGCGCCACGCCGGCCTCCAGGAGGGCGGTGGCGCAGGGCCCGGTCCTGCCGGTGTGGGCGCACGGTTCCAGCGTCACGTAGGCCGTGCCGCCCCGGGCCCGTCCGCCCGCCTCGCGCAGCGCCACGACCTCGGCGTGCGGACCGCCGGCGTAGGCGTGGAAGCCCTCCCCGGCGATCTCACCCGACGCGTCGAGGACGACGCAGCCGACGACGGGATTGGGGCTGGTGCCGCCCAGTCCCCGGGCGGCGAGCGCGATCGCGCGCCGCATGTGAAGGATGTCCCGCGAGGTCACCCGGTCTTCCTCTCGCCGTTGTCGTAACGGCGGGCCCCGGGGAACGATCGGGATGCGGCCACGCACCACTGCTCGGGCGGCCCGCTGCCGGAGCGGCCCTGTGGGACCGCCCGGCGGCATACGACCGCCCGTTCGCGCGCTTCCTCCCATCCGGACTTTCACCGTCGGTCCTGGAGTCTCACCAGGTCCACCGGCCGATGGCTTCGGCCGGGTCGCGGACTTCACCCCTGGGGGCAGGGATGTCACCGCCGGTTCGGAATTACACCGACCCCGGAGCACGCTGCTCTGCTACCCACCAGTGTAGCCACGCCCGCTTCAACGACCTAGTGCGGGTTTGCGGGGATCGGATCGGTGATCAAACAAGGATCCTTATCCGTGCGCTTCTTCTCGGGTATGTGTGGGTTATGTCACAAAGTTGTGACATAAGTGCATTCATGTAATATTCAGTGTCCCGCGGCGCGTCCACCAAGGTCAACGCGGCCGCAGGACACAAGGTGATTTACATTGCACAACGAAGCAAGAACGCGGCGAACTACCCGCGCCAAGTGATTGACCCCTGCCAAATCAGTTGCCAGGGTTCCCTATAGTCGGATCTCTTCCGATCGTTAATGGTCCACCCGGGAGCACCGAACCATGACGTTCCCCCCCTCGACCGCGACCGACGCCGCCGCGGAGCCCGCGGACACCGCGGACCCGGCCGCGTCCGGTTCCGCCGTCGTCGGCCGCTCGCCCGGACGGCTCATGTGGCGCCGCTTCCGGCGCGACAGGACAGGCGTCGCCTCGGCGATCGTCGTGCTCGCCTTCTTCCTGATCGCGCTCCTGGCCCCCGTGATCGCCTCGTTGTACGGCAAGGACCCGTACACCACGTACGGGCAGAACCAGCCCGGCCTGCTCAATCAGTTCGGCTATCCCATCGCGCCGAACGGCGGTATGAGCGGGGACTTCTGGTTCGGGCTGGAGCCCGGCCTGGGCCGCGACGTCTTCACGCAACTCGTGTACGGCATCCGCACCTCGCTGAGCATCGCCGTCATCGTGACCGTCCTCACCACGGTCATCGGGGTCGTGATGGGCGTGACCTCGGGATACCTGGGCGGCCGCACCGACTACGTGATCGGGCGGGTCATCGACACGCTGCTCGCGTTCCCCTCGCAGCTGTTCCTGATCGTCTTCCTCCCGGTCGTCGAGGCGGCTCTCGTGCTCCCCGAGGAGGAGACGCCGGTCTGGCTGCGGTACGTGTCGATCTGCGTCGTCCTCACCGTCCTCGGCTGGGCCACCATCGCCCGCCTGCTGCGCGCCCAGGTGCTGTCGCTGCGGGCGCGCGAGTTCGTGGAGGCCGCCCGCGTCACCGGCGCGTCGCCGGCCCGGGTGATCTTCAAGGAACTGCTGCCCAACCTCTGGACCCCGATCATCATCCAGGCCACGCTCGCGCTCCCGCTCTACGTCGGCGCGGAGGCGGGACTCGGCTTCCTCGGCGTGGGCATGACCGAGCCCACCCCCGACTGGGGCCGCATGTTCCAGGTGGGCGTGAACGTCTACCACTCCGACGTCACCTACCTGCTGTTCCCCGGCGTCTCGATGCTGATCTTCGTGGTGGCCTTCAACCTGCTCGGGGACTCCATCCGCGACGCCTTCGACCCACGCACCAAGCGCTGACCCAGTGAGCGCGCACCTCCATAGGAAGGACCACATGAGATCGCACAGCAGGCGATTCGTCTCCATGACGGCCGTGCTCGCGGCGGGCGCGCTGGCACTGGCCGGCTGCGCCAAGGGCGGTGGCGGCGGGGCCCCCGAGGGCGCCGCGGGCAGCTCCCAGAAGCCGCTGGAGAACAAGGCCGTCAGCGCGATATCGGTCGGCACCGCCGACGACTCCACAGGACCGGCCCCCGAGGTCCCGGGCGCCAAGCCGGGCGGCACCGTCTACATGATCGACCGTGACGACTTCAGCCACCTCGACCCCGGCCGCGTCTACATCAACTACAACGCCTCGGTCTCGGCCCTGTTCACCCGGACGCTGACCAACTACAAGCAGGACGACGCGGGCAACATCAAGCTCGTCGGCGACCTCGCGACCGACACGGGCACCACCACCGACGGCGGCAAGACCTGGAAGTTCACCCTCAAGGACGGCCTCAAGTGGCAGGACGGCGCGCCGATCACCTCCGCTGACGTCAAGTACAGCTTCGAGCGCCTGTTCGCCGACTTCATCACCGAGGGCCCCGACTACGCCGAGTCCTGGCTGGTCCCCGACCCGAACAAGCCGTTCCGCGACCAGTACAAGGGCCCGTACGACGGCAAGGAACTCGACACGATCGAGACGCCGGACGACAAGACGGTGGTCTTCCACCTGAACGCGGCGCACCCCGACTTCAACTTCACCGTCGCCATGACCGGCTACGGCGCCGTGCCGAAGGCGCACGACACGAAGCAGAAGTACGACAAGCAGCCCTGGTCGTCCGGTCCGTACAAGATCGTCAGCCACGTGACGGACAAGTCGCTCGACCTGGAGCGCAACGAGCACTGGGACAAGAACACCGACCCGATCCGGCACGCGTACCCGGACAAGTTCCACATGGAGTTCGGCCTGCAGAGCCAGCAGACCACCGAGCGCTTCATGGCCGACACGGGCAACGACAAGCAGGCGTTCACCTTCCACAACCCGGTCGCCCCCGAGCGGGTCCAGGAGGTGTTGGGCAACGCCGACCTGATGAAGCGGTCGCTGCAGGGCCTGACCCCGTTCACGACCTTCTACAACATCAACACCAAGCGGGTCACGGACGTCAACGTCCGCAAGGCGATCCAGCTGGCGTGGCCGGCCAAGCAGATCCAGCAGCTCCAGGGCGGCGAGATCTCGGCCGGGAAGATCGCCACGACCGTGATGAGCCCGACCGTCCTCGGCTACGAGGCGTTCGACCTGTACGGCAAGCTGGCCAAGCCCGAGGGCGACCCCGAGGCCGCGAAGACGCTCCTGCAGAAGGCCGGGAACCCCACCCCGACCATCGTCTACGCCTACAACCAGACGCCGACGCAGGAGAAGGTCACCATCGCCATCAAGGAGGCGCTGGCCAAGGCCGGGATCAAGGTGGTCGGCAAGCCGCTGAACGCGGGCACCTACTACGACGCCATCGGCCCGGTGGACAACAAGTACGACGTCTACTGGGGCGGCTGGGCGGCCGACTGGCCGACCGGCTCCACCGCGATCCAGCCGCAGTTCGACGGCCGCCAGATCTCCGACAACGCGCCGAACTACAGCCACCTGAACGTGCCGGAGATCAACTCCGCCATCGACAAGGCCAACGCGGTGACCGACCCCACCGAGGCCGGCAAGGCGTGGGCCGCGATCGACCGGCAGATCATGGACCAGGCCGCGATCATCCCCGAGTTCTACCAGACCTACTTCGGCCTGTACGGCTCGGGCCTCGGCGGGGTGAGGTTCGACCCGATCCAGGGCGAGCAGTCCGCGCTGAACGTCTACGTGAAGTAGCACCACCGGGTCCGCCGCCTCCGCCCCCGCGGGCGGGGCGGCGGGCCCCCGCCCGTTCCGACCGCTGGAGCACGTACGAGACCATGACCAGCTTCCTGGTACGCCGGATCCTCGGCGCCCTCATGATCCTGCTGATCATCAGCGCGGTCACGTTCTACCTCTTCTACGCCGTCCCCCGCGACCCCGCCCGGGCGTTCTGCGGCAAGATCTGCCCGCCGGAGACGCTCCAGCTGGTCCGGCACAACCTGGGCATGGACGAGCCGCTGTTCGTGCAGTACTGGCACTGGCTCGTGGGCATCTTCGCCGGCCGGGAGCTCGTGCAGTTCGGCGACTGCCCCGCCCCCTGCCTGGGCTACTCCTTCGCCACCCAGGAGCCGGTGTTCGGCGCCATCGTGGACCGCTTCCCGGTGACGCTGTCCCTGACGTTCGGGGCGTCGATCGTCATCCTCGCGTTCGGCATCATCACCGGCATGATCGCGGCCTGGAAGGTCGGGCAGCCACTCGACAAGATCGCCAGCGCCTCCTCCGTCATCGGGGCCTCGCTGCAGATCTACTTCGTCGGCCCGCTGCTGGCCTTCTACCTCGTCGACACCATGCAGCTGATCCCGCGCCCGTCCTACGTGCCGGTCACCGAGGACCCGGTGGGCTGGTTCACCCACCTGCTCCTCCCGTGGGTGGTGCTGTCGATCATCTTCACCGCGAACTACACCAGGATGACCCGCTCCCAGATGGTGGAGCAGCTCGCCGAGGACTACGTCCGCACGGCGCGGGCCAAGGGCATGTCGAACCGCGCGGTGTTCTTCCGGTTCGCCTGGCGCGGCGCGATGATCCCCATCGTCACGATCTTCGGCGTCGACCTCGCCACCCTGCTGGGCGGCGCCATCATCACCGAGCAGACGTTCACCCTCCACGGCATCGGCGAGCTCGCCGTACGGGCGGTGCAGAACAACGACCTCCCGATGCTGCTCGGCGTGACCATCGTGGGCGCCGCGATGATCGTCATCCTCAACATCGTCGTGGACGTGCTCTACGCGTTCATCGACCCGCGGGTCCGCCTGACCTGAGCCGCGCCCGAGCCGAACGCCCGAAACCTGGAACTGGAGCAGCAAGTGACCACCGTGTCGTGGAGCGGCGAGCCGGGGACCTCTCGCGGCCCCGGGCCGTTCCTGTCCGTCCGTGACCTGAGCGTCGAGTTCAGCACCGAGGACGGCGTCGTCCACGCCGTCGACGGCCTGTCCTTCGATCTGGAGAAGGGCACCACGCTCGGCATCGTCGGCGAGTCGGGGTCGGGCAAGTCCGTCACCAACCTCGCCATCCTGGGCCTGCACGACCCCGCGCACACGCGGATCGGCGGCGAGATCTGGCTGGAGGACCGGGAGCTCATCACCGCCGACCGCGCGACGATGGAGAAGCTCCGCGGCGACCGGGTCGCGATGATCTTCCAGGACCCGCTGACCGCCCTGTCGCCGTTCCACACGATCGGCCGGCAGATCGGCGAGGTCTACCGCAAGCACCGGGGCGCGAGCAAGAAGGAGGCCCGGGACCGGGCCGTCGAGATGCTCCGGCGGGTGGGCATCCCGCAGCCGGAGGTGCGGGTGGACCACTACCCCCACGAGTTCTCCGGCGGCATGCGGCAGCGCGCGATGATCGCCATGGCGCTGGTCTGCGACCCCGACCTGCTGATCGCCGACGAGCCGACCACCGCGCTGGACGTGACCGTCCAGGCGCAGATCCTCGACCTGCTCAAGGACCTGCAGCAGCAGTTCGGCACCTCGATCATCCTGATCACGCACGACCTCGGCGTCGTGGCCAACACCGCCGACGACGTCCTGGTCATGTATGCCGGGCGGGCGGCCGAGCGCGGCACCGTCCGCGAGGTGCTGCGCGAGCCGCGCCACCCCTACACGTGGGGCCTGCTGTCGTCGATGCCGCGGCTGAACTCCAGCGTGGACGTCCCGCTGAAGCCGGTGCGCGGCACTCCCCCGAGCCTGCTCAACCCGCCCTCCGGCTGCCCGTTCCATCCGCGCTGCGACTATCCGCGGCTCGCCGGGCCCGAACTGTGCTTCCGGCAGCGGCCGGACGTCTCCCCCGAGACGGGTCACGGGGACGCCTGTTATCTCACCCTCGAACAGAAGAGGGAACTTCGCACCACCCAGGCCTCGGACCAGACCGAGGCCCAGATCGACGCTCGGACCGAGGACGGCGCATGAACGAGACGCTGCTGGAGCTCAAGGGGCTGGTCAAGCACTTCCCCGTACGGGGTGGCACGCTGATCAAGCGCCAGGTCGGGGCGGTCCACGCGGTGGACGGCATCGACCTCGCCGTCGGCGAGGGCGAGACCGTCGGCCTGGTGGGCGAGTCGGGCTGCGGCAAGTCCACCACCGGCCGCCTGGCGGCCCGCCTGCTCGAACCCACCTCGGGCGAGATCCTCTATCGCGGGCGGAACATCGCCCACAGCTCGCGCCGGGAGCTCAAGCCGATCAGGCCCGAGATCCAGATGATCTTCCAGGACCCGTACAGCTCGCTCAACCCGCGCCAGACCGTCGGCACGATCATCCGCGGGCCGATGGAGGTCAACGACATCGACCCGCCCGGCGGGCGCAGGCGGCGGGTGCAGGAACTACTGGAGATCGTCGGCCTCAACCCCGAGCACTACAACCGCTTCCCGCACGAGTTCTCCGGCGGCCAGCGGCAGCGCATCGGGATCGCCCGCGCCCTGGCGCTCGACCCCAAGCTGATCATCGCCGACGAGCCGGTGTCGGCGCTGGACGTCTCCATCCAGGCCCAGGTGGTCAACCTGCTGCAGGAACTGCAGCGCGACCTCGGCATCGCGTTCCTGTTCATCGCGCACGACCTCGCGGTCGTACGGCACTTCTCCCAGCGCGTCGCGGTCATGTACCTCGGGAAGATCGTCGAGATCGGCGACCGCGCGTCGATCTACGAGCGGCCCCGGCATCCGTACACGCACGCCCTGCTGTCGGCGGTGCCGGAGCCCGACATGTCGAGCGAGCCGCGTGAGCGCATCCGCCTGGCGGGCGACGTGCCCTCTCCGATCAACCCGCCGTCCGGCTGCCGGTTCCGCACACGCTGCTGGAAGGCCCAGGACAAGTGCGCCGAGGAGGTGCCGCCCCTGGTCCGGCTCAGCGGCAACCGCGAGGGCCACCTGACCGCCTGCCACTTCCCCGAGGCGCCCACCACCCAGGGCGAGGACGTGGTCCTCGACCCCGCCCTGGCCTGACCCCGGCCCGTCCAGAGGCCGGCCGCGCGGGTCCGCGGCGTGACCGGGCGCAGCCCGGCCGGCAAGCCCGACCGAGAAGCCCGTTCGGATGGGCCGGTCAGGAGGGCGGGGTGGCCCGCTCGGCGAGGTTCCTGAGCTCCGTGACGGCACGGGCGGGGTCGTCGGCGCCGTAGACGGCGTTGCCGGCCACGAAGACGTCGGCCCCGGCCTCGGCGCAGCGCTCGATGGTCTCCGTGGACACGCCGCCGTCGACCTGGAGCCACACCTCGCCGCCGTACTTGTCGATCAGGGTGCGGGCCCGCGACACCTTCGGCAGCACGATGTCGAGGAAGCGCTGCCCGCCGAAGCCCGGCTCGACGGTCATGACGAGCAGCATGTCGATCTCGGGCAGCAGGTCCTCGTACCCCTCCACGGCGGTCGCCGGGTTCAGCGCGAGACCGGCCCTCGCCCCGGCCGCGCGGATCGCCCGCAGCGTTCGCACGGCCGCCTTGGCGGCCTCGGCGTGGATCGTGACGCTGCCCGCGCCCGCCTCGGCGTAGTCGGGCGCCCACCGGTCCGGCTCCTCGATCATGAGGTGGCAGTCGACCGGCGTAGAGGTCGTCTTCAGCAGGGACTCGACGACCGGCAGGCCGAGCGTGAGGTTGGGCACGAAGCGGTAGTCCATCACGTCGACGTGGAGCCAGTCGGCGACGTTCTCGACCCGCGCGGCCTCGTCGGCGAGGCGGGCGAAGTCGGCGGACAGGATGCTGGGCGAGATCTGAACGGCCATAGTCCCTGCAGTCTATTCAGCCCTGGCGCCAGGTCCCCGCCCCCGCCCTGTGCCGCCTCGTGCCGTCCCGGGGCCGGTCCGGGGCCGGTCCGGGAGCCCGCGGCGAGGACCCTCTTCAGGGACGGCGCAGCAGCGCCAGGAACATCGCGTCGGTGCCGTGCCGATGCGGCCAGAACTGCGCGTACGGCCCGTCGCCGAGCCCTGGGACCTCGGGCAGGAACGCGCGCGCGTCCAGCACCTCGGCCCGGTCGCGCACGTCCTCCACCACCGCGCGGGTCTCGGCCAGGTGCGGCGAGCAGGTCACGTACGCCACGACGCCGCCCGGCCTGACGGCCTCCAGTGCCGAGTCGAGCAGCCGCCGCTGCAACGCGGTGAGCTCGGGGATGCTCCGGGGGTCGCGCCGCCACCGGGCCTCCGGCCGTCTGCGCAGCGCGCCGAGCCCCGTGCAGGGGGCGTCGAGCATCACCCGGTCGAACGCGCCGGGCCGCCAGGCGGGCCGGGTGCCGTCCGCCGTGATCACCTTCGCCTCGCGGGTGGTGCCCCAGACCAGACGGGCGCGGTGATACTGCAGGTCGGCGCCGAGCAGCCGGGCGCCCCGCTCCGTGGCCACCGCGTCGAGCAGCCCGGCCTTCCCGCCGGGGCCCGCGCACATGTCCAGCCAGGTCGTGTCGTGGTCGAGCGGCACGCGGGTCAGCGCGAGCGCGACAAGCTGGCTGGCCTCGTCCTGGACCGCCGCCCGCGCCTCCCCCACCGCCGCGAGGGAGCCGGGGTCGCCCTCCGGCAGATACGCGGCGTACGGCGAGTAGGCGCCGGGCTCCGCCCCGGCGGCGAACAGCTCCTCCACCGTGGCCCGCCCGGGCCGCGCCACCAGCGCCACCCGGGGCCGCTCGTTGTCGGCCTCCAGCAGCGCGGCCGTCTCGTCCAGGTCGCCGCCGACCGCGTCGCGCAACGCGGTGACGATCCAGCGCGGATGGCTGTAGCTGACGGCGAGGTGGCCGGCCGGGTCCTCCTCGCGGGGCGGCGCCACGATCTCCAGCCACTGCTCCAGCGTCCGGCCCGCGACCTTCCGCAGCACGGCGTTGGCGTACTTGGACGGGCCCGGCCCGACGCGCAGCCGCACGAGGTCGATGGTGGCGCTGACCGCGGCGTGGGGCGGGATCCGGGTGCGCAGAAGCTGGTGCACGCCGAGACGCACCGCGTCGAGCAGCGGCGGGTCGACCTTCTCCGGCGGGCGGTCGCTGCACGCGGCGATCACCTCGTCGTAGGTGCCGAGGCCGCGCAGCGTCCCGTAGGCCAGCTCGGTGGCGAGGGCCGCGTCCCGGCCGCTGATCCGCCGCTGCCGCAGCAGCGTGGGCATGAGCAGGTTGGCGTACGCGTCACGCTCGTCGACGGCCCGCATCAGGTCGTAGGCGGCGTTACGCGCCTCGTCGCGCGGCGGGCGGCCACGGCCCTGCCTCCGCTGCCCGCTCCTCGCCTCGGGGGCGGCCTGCCCGGCGTGCCCCGTCTGCGCGCCGCGGCCCGGCCGGGCCCGGCCGGCACCGCCGCGCGGTCCGCCACCCTGTCCGCCGGCCTGGCCACCGTTCTGTCCGCCGCCCCGGCCCTCTGCCTGGCCGCTCCGCCGGCCGCGCGGCGCGCCGCCCCCGGCGTCGCCACCCTGGCCCCTGCCCTGCTTCACCCTGCCACCCTCGACCCTGCCACCCTCGACCCTGTCATCCGTGAACCAGCGGGCAACCCTAGCGCCTTCCTCCGACACCCCGCCGCCCGGCGCACGATCCGCCCGCGCCGTGCACCGCCCGGAACGCGTCCGCCTCGACGCGGCGCCGCCCGGTCACGTCGGTGGTGGTGGCCACCAGGTCCCTCAGACCAGCGTCTCACCGTCGGCGAAGCGAACGCCGCGGCCCCACTCGGCGGCGGTCATCTGCCGCTTGCCCTGCGGCTGCACCTCGCCGAGCTCGACGGGGTGGCTGGCGGTGCCGACGAGCACGGTCTTCCTGGTGGCCGCGATCTCGCCCGGGGCGAGCTTGTCCGCGTCGGGGGCGAGCCGCACCGGGCCGATCTTGACCCGCTGGCCGCGGAACTCCGTCCAGGCGCCGGGAGCCGGGGTGCAGGCGCGCACGAGCCGGTCCACCCGCATCGCGGGCGCGGCCCAGTCGACGCGCGCGTCGTCGACCTCGATCTTCGGGGCGAGGCTGACGCCGTCCGCGGGCTGCGGGCGCGCCTCCAGGGCGCCGTCCTCGACGCCGTCCAGCGTGGCCAGCAGCAGGCCCGCGCCGGCCTCGCCGAGCCGGGCCAGCAGCGTGCCGCTGGTGTCGTCGTCGCGGATCGGCTCGGTCAGCACGCCGAAGACCGGCCCGGCGTCCAGCTCCTTCACGATGCGGAAGGTCGAGGCGCCGGTGACGTCGTCACCGTGCAGTACGGCGTGCTGGACGGGGGCCGCGCCCCGCCACGCCGGCAGCACGGAGAAGTGCAGGTTGATCCAGCCGTGGGGCGGGATGTCGAGGGCCGTCTGCGGAAGCAGCGCGCCGTAGGCGACCACCGGGCAGCAGTCCGGGCCGATCGCCCGCAGCCGGTCGAGGAAGTCCGGGTCGCCGGCCTTCGCCGGTCTGAGCACCTCGATGCCCGACTCCTCCGCGAGCTGGGCCACCGGGCTGGGGTGCACCTTCCGCCCCCGGCCCGACTGCGCGTCCGGCCGGGTGACGACGGCGGCCACCTCGTGCCGGGGCGAGTCCAGCAGGGCGCGCAGCGACGGCAGCGCGGTGTCGGGGGTGCCGGCGAAGACCAGGCGCACTACAGGGCCCGTCCCTGCGTGGCGTGCGGCGAGATCTTCACCACCGGGGCCGACAGGCCGCTCCACTCGGCCTCGCGGATCGCCTTCATGGCGAGCTTGCGCTGCTTCGTGTCCATCCTGTCGATGAACAGCACGCCGTCCAGGTGGTCGGTCTCGTGCTGGAAGCAGCGCGCCATGATGTCGGTGCCCTCGATCGTCACCGGCTCGCCGTGCATGTTGAAGCCCTTGGCGACCGCCCGGATCGCCCGCGGCGTGGGGAAGGACAGGCCGGGGAAGGACAGGCAGCCCTCCTCGCCCTCCTCGTCCAGCTCGTCGCCGAGGTCGAGATCGGGGTTGATCACGTGGCCGAGCTGCTCGTCCACGTAGTAGGTGAACACGCGCAGCCCGACGCCGATCTGCGGCGCGGCGAGCCCGGCGCCCGGCGCGTCCATCATCGTGTCGGTCAGGTCCTTCACGAGCCTGCGCAGCTCCTTGTCGAAGTCGACCACCGGCTCGGCCGGCGTGCGCAGCACGGGGTCGCCGAACAGGCGGATCGGCTGAATGGCCAAGGGTCGGCTCCGTTCACGTCACATACACGAGGAGGATCACCACAGTCTATGTGCGCGACCGCACCTTCATCGCCGTCTTCCTGGCCGTCTTCGCGATCAGCGGATCGGGGTGGTGCCGGCCGAGCATCTCCAGCACGGCGAGGGCGTCGGGGTGGTCGGCCCGGCCCATCTCGGGCACCAGCGCGAGCAGGTCCTCGCCGAGCAGGTCGAAGTGGGCCACGGAGTCGACCGGGGCGCCGATGTAGAGCAGGGCGGCGAGGGTGTCCACCGCCACCCAGGCGCCGTCGCCCTCGCCGAGGGCGGGCGCCTCCAGGTCCCGCACGCCCAGCCAGGCCGCGGCGTAGCGCCACATCATCGGCTCGTCCAGGGCCTCCCGTACGGCCTGCGCGGCCTCGGGGCCGAGCTCCTCCAGCACGGTCCCCGCAGTGCCGCGCTGGGCCGCGTCGCCCGACGCGGCGATCTTGATCAGCTCCCGCGCGGCGTCCTCCGGGACCCGGCGCTCCAGCCAGAGGGTGGCGGCGCTGGCGGACGCCCGGCCGTGCAGCATCGCGTCGATGAGGTCGGCGGCCCCCAGCTCGGCCAGCGCGGCCACCTCGCCCAGGGACGGCGCGTCGTGGCCCTCCCGCAGCAGGTCGCGGCGCACCGCCCACACGCCCGGCTGGCTGAGGCGGACCAGCTCGCCGGTCAGCTCGATCAGCCCGCAGTACTCCAGCAGCGCCATCGCCGCCGACAGCTCGCCCGGCAGGGTCATCCGCAGCCGCCGCAGGTCGGCCGGCCGCGCCTCGCATCCCACCTCGTGCGCCTGCAGGATGCCGCCGGCGAGCGCCGCGAGCGGCATGCCCTCGCGCACCGAGTAGATCGTGGCGAGGATCTCGGTGAGGTGCTCGTCGACCACGGCCGAGCCGGTGAGGCCCTCCTCGGTCCGGTCGAGCACGTCCATGACCACGCCGTCCCAGAACTCCATGGGGTCGGGCACCCCCGGCCCGGGGCGGGCGCCCTGGCGGGTGACCTCCACGAGACGGCCGTTCACCGCGACCACCCACAGCAGCCGGAGCCGGGCGGCCGCCAGGTCCAGCGCGGCGACGACCGCCTCCGCCTCGGCCGGGTGCGGCAGCCCCTCCTCGGTCACCTCGCAGACGCCCTGGGGGGAGGCCGCGCAGCGGCCCCCGACCCACTCGGCGAGGCGGCGGGCGTCGCGTACGAGGGGGACCTCCCGGACCGCGTGGACGAGCTCCTCGTCGGGGGCGATGTCGACCGGCGGGAAGGTGAGCACGTCGCTGTCGGCCATTCCAGCAACTTACTGCACAGCAGTCACCTGATGCCCCGCGAACGTGCCTTGAAGGCCGCTTTCCGGGCGGCCTTCGCGGCGGCCTGGTCCCGCAGCGTGTTGCCGAGCAGCTCCAGGACCTCGACGACGTCGGGGTGCTCCACCCGCCACATGTCCTCGATCAGATGCGGGGGCGGGCCGGAGGCCGCGATGTTCTCCGCGAAGCCCTCGGGGTCGGCCTCGGCGGCGGGCAGCGCCAGCGCCAGCATGTCGACGCTCATCCACAGCACCTCCTCCGGCGTGAGCGCGGGGGCCTCCAGGCCGCGTGAGGAAAGCCAGTGGATGGCGTGCGGGCGAAGCTCGGTGTCGTCCAGGTAGGACCGCACGACGGGAGCCGCCTCCCGGCCCAGCCGGTCGACGATCGTCACCGCGACCCCGCGCACCTCCGCCGGGGCGCCCGCGACGGCGGCCAGCAGCTCCGCCGCGGCCTGCTCGGGCGTACGGCGGGACAGCCACTCGGCGATGTCCCGTTCGGCCGCCTCGTCCGCCGGGCCGTCGCCGATGAGGCCCGCGATGAGGCCGCTCGCGTCGCCTTCGGCCAGGTCGGGGGCGAGCGGCGCGTCCATGCCCATGCCCGCGTACACCTCGCGCAGGCCCCACAGGGCGTGCGTGGTGAGGGCCAGGCCGTCCTCCGTACGCTGGACCGTTCCCGCGTACGCCAGGCCGGTCAGCGCCTCGTCCAGCCGCCCCACCGGCCGCCCGTCGGCCAGTTCACGCAGGTAGTCGGCGAGCGCGTCCACCGGGACGGGCGACTGCAGCCGGTAGAGCAGGTCGTGGATCTGGGCCATCCCGTCGTCGACCACCCGCTCGCCGGTCAGCGGCACCAGGCCCTCGATCAGCAGCTCCAGCGCCCCCGTCCACAGGTCGAGCACCTCCTCGTCGCCGCGCTCCGCCAGGTCGCGGAAGCCCTCGGCCGCCTCGACGGCCGGAGGGCCGGAGTGCGCCAGCCCCAGTTCGAGCGCCAGGCGCCAGGCGGCCTCGGGGCGTCGTACGCCGAGGCCGTCCCTGATCGCGCGGGCGTCCGCGGCGCGCAGCGAGCGGCGCAGGGTGAGGGTGCGGCGGCCCTCCGCCAGCCACGTCACCACGCGGTGGGCGTCGACCAGCAGCGGCACCTCGCGCGCCGCCCGCGCCACCTCCTCGGCCGGGGCGAGCCGTACGGGCGGCAGCGGCGCGCAGCCGGGGCAGTCGCAGTCGGGGCCGTCCGTCTCCCCCTCTGCCCGGCCGCCCGCGGCGTCGAGCTCCAGCGAGTCGGGGCCGATGGCGCTGAACAGGCTCTTGGCCATGCCGAACTTGGACGTGTCGGCGAGCGCCCGGGGCATCTCGGGCTCGATCTCGTCGATCGTCGCCCGCATCCGGGCGGCGGTCTTGCCGCCGATCTCGCCCGTGTCCAGGAGGAACTCGACCAGCGTGCGCGCCGCGGCCACGGTCTCCGGCGCGCTCTCGGGCGGCGCGATGACCTTGCGCGGGTAGATCTCCAGCAGGAGCTCCTCGAAGGTCCCCGGCCGGAAATCGCCCAGCTCGTTGACCTCCAGATAGTCGCTGGCGTAGTCGCACAGCAGCCGTACCTCGTCGACGTCGACCTCGACGTTCCTCTCCCGCCCCCAGGCGCGGAGGCCGTCGACGGCCCGGTTCACCCATTCGATCGACACACACGCACGCTAACGGCTCGCTTTGTGCGAGGCGAATCGGTCAGATGAGATCGAGCGGATCAATGTTCACTCGGACCACCTCCGGTGCCTTGCGTGCCGAGCGCACCCCGGAGGCGCCCTTGAGCGCGCGGGCGAGCGCGGAGCCGAGGTGACGCGGCACCCGGACCATGGCGCGCTCCTGCCCGCCGTCCACCGGAACCGGCCCCAGCACCTGCGCCCCTGCGGGCAGATCGGCGCCCGCCAGCGTCTCCCTGACGGCCGCCGCCGGGCCGGTCAGCGTGGCCAGCCGCACGGCGGGCGGGAAGCCCAGCTCGGTCCGGTCGTCGAGCTCCCGCTCGGCGAAGGTGACGGTGTCCCACCGCAGCAGGGCCTGTACGGCCGGGACCGCCGCGTCGGCCATGACGACCAGCTCGCCCGCCGGCCGCAGCAGCGCGGCGGCGTTCGCCCAGCGCCGCAGGGTCTCCTCGGCCGCGCGCAGGTCGGGACGGCCGAGCAGGGCCCATCCGTCAAGTAGCACGCCGGCCGCGTAGCCGCCGTCGGGCACCGGTTCGGCCCCGGGGGTGGCCACGACCAGTGCCGGAGCGCCGCTGACCCTCGCCAGGACCCCGTCGCGTCCGCTCGTGCGCACGGCGACGGACGGGAAGGCCCGGCCCAGCTCCTCCGCCGTCCGCCGGGCACCCACGATGACGGCCCGCACGCCGGTCCCCCCGCAGGAGGGGCAGCGCCAGTCGCCCGCGATCCGGCCGCACCAGCGGCAGTACGGCATGGCGTGCCCGCCCCGCAGGGCCAGCGGTCCCGAGCAGACCGGCCCCGAATACGACGGCTCCGAGTGCGGCTGCTCCGCGTGCGACGGCTCCGTGGCGAGGCGGACCGGCGGCGCGCCCGAGCAGCGTGCGGGGGCGCGGCAGTGGCGGCACGCGAGCGCGGGCAGGTAGCCCCTGCGCGGGACCTGCACGAGGACGGGCCCGTGCTCCAGGCCCTCGCGCAGCGCCCGCCAGGCGACGCTGGGCAGGCGGGCGGCCCTGGCCGCCTGGTCACGGGCCAGTTCGGCGTCGTCGCCCGCGGGGCGCACTCTGGGGGCCCGCGCCCGCACCACCGCGCGGTCGGGCACGAGGGGGCCCGCCCAGCCCGTGTCGACGAGCGCCGTCGCCTCGGCGGTGCGGGCGTAGCCCCCGACGAGCAGGCCCGCTCCCGCCTGGTGGGCGCGCAGGCCGAGGACCTCCCGCGCGTGGGGATAGGGGGCGTGGCGCTCGGCGTGCAGGTCGTCGCCGTCGTCCCAGATGACCGCGAGGCCCAGCCGGGCCACCGGGGCGAAGGCCGCCGGGCGGTTGCCCACCGCGATGCCGGCCTCCCCGCGCAGCGCCTTGAGCCAGCGCCGGTATCGCTCGGCGGGCCCGAGGTCCGCGGTGATCGCGACGTGCGGGGTGTCGCCCAGAGCCTCGGCCACCAGGGCCACGTCCTTGCCGTCGGGAACCACCACGACGACGCCCCGGCCGCCGTCCAGCGTCGCCCGCGCGGCGGCCGCGATCGCGTGGGGCCACGTCGGCCCGTCGGCGTCCGTGCCGGGCAGGGCGGTCCACACCGCCCGCGGCGCCCTGCCCTCGGCCAGCGCCTCCAGGAACGAGGCCCCCGCCGGATAGGCCTCCCACGGACCCGCGTACGCATCCTTCCCCGCCGGGGCGGCGGCGCCGGCAGGAGCGGGGAGATCGGTGCGGCGGACGGGGGTGCGCGCCTCGGCCTCGACCCGGGCGTGCCGCGGCGGCACCGCCAGCCGCAGGACGTCCGGCAGGGTCCCGGCGTAGCGGTCGGCCACCGCACGGGCCAGGCGGGCGATCTCGGGGGTGAGAACGGGCTCCGGGGAGATCACCCGCTCCAGGAAGGACAGCCGTCCGCCGTGTTCGCTTTCCGCCAGCCGTTCGAGCAGGTAACCGTCGGCGAGCTGACCGGCGAACCGGACCCGCACCCGGCAGCCGGGCACGGCCTCGGCGTCCATCTCGGCGGGGACGAGGTAGTCGAACGGCCGGTCCAGGTGCGGCAACGGCGTGTCCACCACGATCCTGGCGACCGGAAGGCTCGCCGCCGCCTCACGCGCCCCCTTGCGCGCGCCCGCCCGCGTCCGCTCCGTGCCCGCCGCACGAGTCCGCCCGGCGGGCTGGATGAACCGCTTCCCGGCGGCGGGAGGCGCCGGTAGGAGCGCCTCCTGCGGATGAGGGGCACGGGTCGGCTCGGTCACGTGTACGTCCTACCAGACCCGGCGGGCCGCAATCGCCCACAGGCCCGCGGGCTGTGCGCGAAGCCGGTCGAGGGTCCGGGCCGGCGTGGCCGGGCGTGCCTGTCCGGCGCCGCCGGGGTCCGTCAGGGACGGGTCACAGGCCCGCGGCGGTGCGCAGGGCGTCGGCCCGGTCGGTGGACTCCCAGGAGACGCCCTCACGGCCGAAGTGGCCGTACGCGGCGGTCTCGGAGTAGATCGGGCGCAGCAGGTCGAGGTCGCGGATGATCGCGGCCGGGCGCAGGTCGAACACCTGGAGCACCGCGTCCTGGATCACGTTGACCGGCGCCTTCTCTGTGCCGAACGTCTCGACGAACAGGCCGACCGGCTGCGCCTTGCCGATCGCGTACGCCACCTGGACCTCGCAGCGGTCGGCCAGACCGGCCGCGACGACGTTCTTGGCGACCCAGCGCATCGCGTAGGCGGCCGAACGGTCCACCTTGGACGGGTCCTTGCCGGAGAAGGCGCCGCCGCCGTGGCGGGCCATACCGCCGTACGTGTCGATGATGATCTTGCGGCCGGTGAGCCCGGCGTCGCCCATCGGGCCGCCGATCTCGAAGCGGCCGGTCGGGTTCACCAGCAGGCGGTAGCCCTCGGTCTCGATCTCCAGGTCGGCCAGCACCGGCTCCACGACGTGGTCGCGGATGTCGGGGGCCAGCATCTCCCGCAGGTCGATCTCCGGGGCGTGCTGGGTGGAGACCACCACGGTGTCGAGGCGGACCGGCCGGTCGCCGTCGTACTCGATCGTGACCTGGGTCTTGCCGTCCGGGCGCAGGTAGGGAACGGTCCCGTTCTTGCGGACCTCCGACAGGCGGCGGGCCATCCGGTGCGCGAGCGTGATCGGCAGCGGCATCAGCTCGGGGGTCTCGCGGCAGGCGTAGCCGAACATCAGGCCCTGGTCGCCCGCGCCCTGGCGGTCGAAGTCGTCGGCGCCCTCGCCCTCGCGGTGCTCGTAGGCGTCGTCGACGCCCTGGGCGATGTCCGGCGACTGGGCGCCGATGGACACCGACACGCCGCAGGAGGCGCCGTCGAAGCCCTTGTGGGAGGCGTCGTACCCGATCTCGAGGATCTTCTCCCGGATCAGGGCGGGGATGTCGACGTAGGTCTCCGTCGTCACCTCGCCGGCGACGTGGACCTGGCCAGTGGTGATCAGCGTCTCGACGGCGACCCGGCTCTTCGGGTCGTCCTTGAGCATCGCGTCGAGAATCGCGTCACTGATCTGGTCAGCGATCTTGTCCGGGTGGCCCTCGGTGACCGACTCGGAGGTGAACAGGCGACGGGACAACTCTGGGCTCCTCATGCAGCGGCTGCTGACGTCTGTGAAGGACCGCCGGTAGGGCCTACCGGCGGCCATTCGATGCTCACGCGAGTCTAGCCTCAGGCGATGCGGCGCGGCACAGCCATCCCGGTTCCGGCCACGTCACCGGTTCCCCGACAGGCGGCGGGCAGGACGCGCCCGCCGGGTCCCCGGACGCCCCTCAGAGGTCGGGGAGGGGATCTCTGGGCAGGTCACCCGGGGAGAAGGCCTCGGCGTCCGCCGCCGCGACCACCGCCGCGTACTCGTCGTCGACCTCCAGGGTCATGCCGTCGATCTCGATCCTCGGGCCCGACCCGAACTCGACCGGCCCGAGGCGCGTGCGGCGGGGGTAGCGGGCCCACACCCGCGACGGCTCGTCCCGCGTGAGCATCTTGGTGGACAGCAGCGTGACCGAGCGGTTCGTCACGACGACGAGAAAGCTGATCATGGCAGGAGGAGGCAGGGCCACCGCGGGAAAGACATAGCGGATGTCCTCGCCGGGGCCGAGCATGGCCCGGCAGCGCTCTCTGATCGTGGCGGACACCGGCATGCGATCGCTCCCTCGACGCACCCTGCGGAGGCGGGCACGGACGCCCGCACCGGCACCACGCGAGGTCCGCGAGGGGTCGAGGTCCACGAGGGGTCAGGGGAGACGCCGTACCACCAGGTTCCACACTACGTCGGCGAGATCCTCTTTGGGACCCCTCGGAATCTCCACCGACTCGCCCTCCGCGGTGAGGACGACGGCGGCGTTGTCGGGCGTGCCGAAGGCGAGGTTCTCCCCCACCTGGTTGACCACGAGCAGGTCGCAGCCCTTGCGTTCCAGCTTGGCGCGCCCGTTGGCGAGGACGTCGTCCGTCTCCGCCGCGAAACCCGCGATCACCCGGGGGTACGTCCCGCCTCCGGCCCGGCGGGTCTCCCCCAGCTCAGCCAGGATGTCCGGATTTTTCGTGAGATGAATTGGATCGGGCTCGGCGGCCGACTTCTTGATCTTCGTGCCGCTCTGCCGTACGGGCCGGAAGTCCGCGACGGCGGCGGCCATGACGACGGCGTCGGCGTGCTCCGCCGCGGCCAGGACCGCCTCGCGGAGCTGCGTCGCCGACTCCACCCGCACCACCTTCGCGCCCGCCGGGTCGGGCAGCGCCACGTTCGCCGACACCAGCGTGACCTCCGCGCCCCTGGCGACGGCCGTACGGGCGAGGGCGTATCCCTGCAGCCCCGAGGAGCGGTTGCCGATGAAGCGGACGGGGTCGATCGCCTCACGGGTGCCGCCGGCGGAGACGACGACGTGCCGCCCCGCCAGATCGCCGCTGCGGCCCGCGAGCACGCGCCGGCAGACCTCGAAGATCTCGGCGGGGTCCGGCAGCCGCCCGGGGCCCGTGTCGGCGCCGGTGAGCCTGCCGCTCGCGGGTTCGATCACCACCGCGCCCCGCTCCCGCAGCGTCGCCACGTTGGCGCGCGTGGCGGGGTGCTCCCACATCTCGGTGTGCATCGCGGGCGCGAACACCACCGGGCAGCGCGCCGTGAGCAGTGTGTTCGTGAGGAGGTCGTTCGCCATGCCGTGCGCGGCCCGGGCCAGCACGTCCGCCGTCGCCGGGGCGACGACCACCAGGTCCGCGGACTGCCCGATGCGCACGTGTGGCACCTCGTGCACCGACTCCCACACCTCTGTGGTCACCGGGTTGCCCGACAGCGCGGCCCAGGTCGGCTCGCCGACGAAACGCAGGGCGTCCCTGGTCGGCACGACGCGCACGTCGTGTCCCGACTCCGTGAAGAGGCGCAGCAGCTCGCAGGACTTGTAGACCGCGATGCCCGCGCTGACGCCCAGCACGACTGTGTTTCCCGCTTCACTCATCGGGGCGCTCATACCCGGCGTCTTCCCTCGTCGCTCGTCCCTCGCTCCTCAGTCCAGACCGCCGGCGCGCCCCTCCGGCTCGCTCGGGGGTTTTCCGCGTCGCCCATCGGGGCGCTCATACCCGGCTGGTCGTGCCGGAGGCACGCGAGGAATACAGCCCTCGTCGCTCGTCCCTCGCTCCTCAGTCCAGACCGCCGGCGCGCCCCTCCGGCTCGCTCGGGGTTTCCCGTGGCGGGGCGGGGGTCAGCCCTCGATGGGCTCGGAGGTCAGCAGGCCCTCGGCGACCTCGCGCAGGGCGATGGACAGCGGTTTCTCCTGGGCGTGGGTCTCCACGAGGGGCCCGACGTACTCCAGCAGGCCCTCGCCGAGCTGGGAGTAGTAGGCGTTGATCTGGCGCGCCCGCTTCGCACCCATGATCACAAGGCTGTACTTGCTGTCGACGATGTCGAGGAGCGAGTCGATCGACGGGTTGGTGATGCCTTCCGCGTAGGCGGCGCTGCTTGCCACGTCAGTGATTCCCCTAGCTAGGTGAGTGTCCCAGCAAGGTTATCAGCCGGTGGCACACGTCATCGACGGACGTGTTGACGAGGGTGAGGTCGAACTCCTTCTCCGCCGCCAGCTCGACGCGTCCCGCCTCCAGGCGGCGAGCGATCACGTCGGGAGGCTCGGTGCCGCGGCCGCGCAGCCGCCGCTCCAGCTCCTCCCAGCTCGGCGGGGCCAGGAACACCAGCAGGGCCTCGGGCATGGTCCTGCGCACCTGCCTGGCGCCCTGCAGGTCGATCTCCAGCAGAGTGGGGACGCCCGCCGCCAGCCTCTCCAGCACCGGACGCCTTGGCGTGCCGTACCGGTTGCCGGCGAACTCGGCCCACTCGAGAAGCTCGCCGGAGGCGACGAGCCGGTCGAACTCGTCGTTGCCGGCGAAGAAGTACTCCACGCCGTGCGTCTCCCCCGGACGGGGCTTCCGGGTTGTCACCGAGACCGACAGCCACACCTCCGGGTGGGACCGCCGGAGCTCGGCGACGACCGTGGACTTGCCCACACCCGACGGACCGGACAGGACCGTCAGGCGCGGGCGGGGTGTGAAGTCACCTCCGCGTGCCCGGGACCCGCTGTCGGTCGCCGCCTCATGGGCCCGATCTCCAGCGGACCAGGACGTTTCGGTCACTCCGTACCCCCGTGAACTCGTTCGTACGCCGCCGAGATCAGCTCTCGGCGCCGCCGAACTCGCGCTCAAGGGAGGCGCGCTGGTTGGCGCCGAGACCCCGCACACGGCGGGATTCGGCGATACCAAGGCGCTCCATGAGCTGCTTGGCGCGGACCTTGCCGACGCCAGGGAGCGACTCCAGCAGAGCCGAGACCTTCATCTTGCCGATGACGTCGTCGGTCTGCCCATCCTTCAGCACCTCAGCCAGAGAAACCGCGCCGTGCTTGAGCCGGTTCTTGACCTCGGCACGCTCCTTGCGTGCCTTGGCGGCCTTCTCAAGAGCTGCGGCGCGCTGCTCGGGGGTCAGGGGAGGAAGAGCCACGCCGGGTCACCTCGAATTTCTTGTCGATGTACTCGGACGGGAGGGGAAACTAGCTGGTCTTGGCCGTATCGGCAACGTCAAGAGAGGTTTCTCGGACCATAAAATTGATTTTACTACTTCCGGTATTGGAAAAGTTACTCTGGGTAGATCAAAACCGCCTCAGCAGGCCCGGAACGGATGACGCTTCGTTACGGGCCCGATGAGACGTTCAGGGACTTTCAGGGGGTGCTCACGGGGTGCTCACAGGGCGCACGCGGCGCAGCGCGGCGGCGATCGCGGCGGCGGCGGCGCCGGGGTCGGGCGCCCCGGTGATGGGCCGCCCGATCACGAGGAGGTCGGCCCCCTGGGCGACGGCGTCCTCGGGGGTGGCCACCCTCGCCTGGTCCTGGGTGCCGGCGCCCGCGGGCCGTACGCCGGGGGTGATGAGCGTGATCTCCGGACCGACCTCGGCCCGCACGGCGGCGACCTCCCGGGGCGAGCAGACGAGGGCCTGCGCGCCCGCTCCGACGGCCACGGCGGCCATACGGCGCGCGGCGTCGTCCGGGGGTCCCTGGATGCCCACCTCGCGGAGATCGGCCTCAGAGAGCGACGTCAGGAGCGTCACGGCCGCGATCCGCGTGCCGGGGGACGCCTCGACGGCCGCTCTGACCATGGCGGGACCCCCCGCGGCGTGCACGGTCAGGTAGGTGGGCTTGAGCCGGGCGACGGCCCTGGCGGCCGCGCCCACGGTGTTCGGGATGTCGTGCAGCTTCAGGTCCAGGAAGACCTGCACGCCGCTCGCGCCGCGCACCGAGGCGATCACATCGGGCCCGTACCGCAGGTAAAGTTCCAGTCCCACCTTGACCGTGGAGACGTGCGGGGTGACCAGACCGGCCCAGCGGGCCGCGGTCTCCAGGTCGGGCGCGTCCAGGGCGACGGCGATGGGGGCGGGCGTGGTCAAAGCGAACTCTCCTCCAGATCGGTGCGTGTGCGTGGTTGCGCGCCCGCCGGGCGGTGGGCCAGGCCCACGACGTCGGCGAGGCGGTCGAACCCGCGCGCCTGCAGAAGCTCCTCCAGCTCCCTCAGGACGCGCGGGCAGGCGTAGGGGTCGTGGAACAGGGCCGTGCCCACCGCGACGGCGCAGGCGCCCGCCAGGACGAGCTCAAGGGCGTCCCTGCCGGTCGTGACGCCGCCCATGCCCACGATCGGCACCCCGGGCAGCGCCGCGTGCACCTGCCACACGCAGCGCACCGCCAGGGGCCGTACGGCGGGGCCGGACAGGCCGCCGGTGCCGGCGGCGAGCGCGGGGCGCATCGAGTCCACGTCGATGCTCATCCCGACCGGCGTGTTGATCATCGCGAGGGCGTCGGCGCCGCCGTCCACGCACGCGCGCGCGACCGCGACGACGTCCGCCACGTCCGGCGACAGCTTGGCGATCACGGGCACGTCGTACGGCGTCGCCGCGCGCACCGAGGCCACGACCTCCGCGGCGGCCGAGCCGTCGCGGGCGAACACCCTGCCGCGGTCCTCGACGTTCGGGCAGGACAGGTTGACCTCCACGGCGGTGACGCCGGAGACCCCGGCCAGGCGCCGCGCCAGCGCGGTGTACTCGGTCACGGTGCCGCCGCCGATCGACACGACCGTACGGGCGCCCCGCTCGGCCAGCCAGGGCAGCTCGCGCTCCAGGAACGCCTCGACGCCCGGGCCCTGGAGGCCCACGGCGTTCAGCAGCCCGGAGGGGGTCTCGGCCATCCGCGGCGTCGGCCGCCCCGCGCGCGGGGCCATGGTGATCGACCGGGTGACGAACGCGCCCAGCCGGTGGACGTCGGAGAACTGGGCCAGCTCGCGGCCGGTCCCACCGCAGCCGGAGGCGGTCAGGATCGGGTTGGGCAGTTCCACGTGCGCCAGATAGGTCCGGAGGTCGGCCGTCACCGCCGGCGCCCCCGCCTCGGCTCAGGCATGCCGTCCGCCTGGCGCGCCGAGCGCGTCGAACGGGATCGTTCCGACGTCGTCGAACCGCACGCGCTCGCCCCGGAACACCGGCCCGTCGGCGCAGGCGCGGACCATCCGGGTCACCCCGTCGTCGCCGATGACCGGCACCACGCACGTCATGCAGACGCCGATGCCGCACGCCATCCGCTCCTCCACGGCGACCTGCACCGGGATGCCGAACTCGGCCGCGACCGCGGTGACGCCGCGCAGCGTCTCCATCGGACCGCACGCGTAGACGACGTCGGCCCGCGCGTCGGCGATGACCCCGGGCAGCACGTCCGTCACCCGGCCGCGCATGCCGAGCGAGCCGTCCTCGGTGGTCAGCGTGGTCGTCTCGCCCATCCGGCGGGCCCGCAGCGCGCCGAAGACCCGGTCGGCCGACGGCGCACCGAGCACGAAGTCGACCCGGCAGCCCCGCTGCTGCAGCGCGTCGCCCAGCGCGAACAGCGCCGCCGCGCCGTGCTCGTCGCCCACCAGCACACAGGTGCAGGGGTCGCGGGGCAGCGGGAAGGGCCGGCCCAGCGGGCCGACCAGGTCGAGCGTGTCGCGCACCCTGAGGTCGGCGAGCCAGGCCGTCCCCGCGCCGCGCACGCCGAAGACGAGCTCCACCGTGCCACCGTAGTCCGGCTTCACGTCGTGGACGGTGAAGGCCCGCCGGGTGAGCATCGAGGTGTTCCGGCCGCCCACGGCGACCGTGACGAAGTGGCCGGGCCGGAACCGGTCGGCGATGCCCGGGGCGACGACGGTGAGCGCATGGTAGGCGTCCACCCGGCGCGTCGTCAGCACCGTTCCCGTGACCTGAACCGGACTCCCGGCCACTCAGTCCTCCCTGCTATCGCGGCTCGCTCAGTCTCGCAGCCTCCTGGCGTGTTCCTGGAGGGAACGCACGTCGATGTCGCCCCGGACGAGTTGCTGGATGCCCTGGACCGCGGCGGCCAGGCCCTGGACGGTGGTGATGCAGGCGATGCCGCGGTTGACGGCGGCGGTGCGGATCTCGTAGCCGTCCAGGCGCGGCCCGGACTGGCCGGGGCTGCCGAACGGGGTGTTCACGATGAGGTCCACCTCCCCGTCGAGGATGCGGCGCACGATCGTCGGCTCGCCGCCGGGGCCCGTCCCCTCGCTGTGCTTGCGCACGATCCTGGCACGGACGCCGTTGCGGCGCAGCACCTCCGCGGTGCCCTCCGTGGCGAGGATCTCGAACCCGAGGTCCGCCAGCGCCTTCACCGGGAAGATCGCGGCCCGCTTGTCCTTGTTCGCCACCGAGACGAACGCCCGGCCCTTGGTGGGCAGCGCGCCGTACGCGGCCGACTGCGACTTGGCGTAGGCCGTGCCGAAGAACTCGTCGATGCCCATGACCTCGCCGGTCGAGCGCATCTCCGGCCCGAGGACGGTGTCGACGCCGCGGAACCGGTTGAACGGCAGCACCGCCTCCTTGACCGCGACCGGCGCGTCCAGCGGCAGCGTGCCGCCGTCGTAGCCCTCCGGCAGCATGCCCTCGGCGCGCAGCTCGGCGATCGTGGCGCCCATCGTCAGCCGGGCCGCGGCCTTGGCCAGCGGCACCGCCGTCGCCTTGGACACGAACGGCACCGTACGGCTGGCCCTGGGGTTGGCCTCCAGGACGTACAGCACGTTCGCGGCCAGCGCGTACTGGACGTTCAGCAGGCCGCGCACGCCGACGCCGCGGGCGATGGCCTCGGTGGCGGCGCGGATGCGCTTGACGTCGTAGCCGCCCAGCGTGATCGGGGGCAGCGCGCAGGCCGAGTCGCCGGAGTGGATGCCGGCCTCCTCGATGTGCTCCATGACGCCGCCGAGGTAGAGCTCCTCGCCGTCGAACAGCGCGTCCACGTCGATCTCGATGGCGTCGTCGAGGAACCGGTCGATCAGCACCGGGTGCTCCGAGGCCGCCCTGGCCATGTAGGTCGCGAGCGTGTCCTCGTCGTACACGATGGCCATCCCGGCCCCGCCGAGGACGTACGACGGCCGTACGAGCACGGGGTAGCCGATCTCCTCGGCGACCGCCTTCGCCTCGTCCACGGTCGTCGCGGTGCCGTGCTTGGGCGCGGTCAGCCCGGCCTCGGACAGGACCCGGCCGAACGCCCCGCGGTCCTCGGCGAGGTGGATCGACTCCGGCGAGGTGCCGACCACCGGCACCCCGGCGTCCTTGAGCGCCTGCGCGAGGCCCAGCGGCGTCTGGCCGCCGAGCTGGACGATCACTCCCGCGACCGGCCCGGTCTCCCGCTCGGCGTGCACGACCTCCAGCACGTCCTCCAGCGTGAGCGGCTCGAAGTAGAGCCGGTCGGAGGTGTCGTAGTCGGTCGAGACGGTCTCGGGGTTGCAGTTGACCATGACGGTCTCGTAGCCGGCCTTGGCCAGCTCGAACGACGCGTGGACGCAGGCGTAGTCGAACTCGATGCCCTGGCCGATGCGGTTGGGCCCGCTGCCCAGGATGATCACCTTGGGCCGGTCCCCCACCGGCACCTCGGTCTCCTCGTCGTACGTGGAGTAGAGGTAGGGCGTGCGCGCGGCGAACTCGGCGGCGCAGGTGTCCACGGTGTTGTAGACGGGCCGCAGGCCCAGCTCGTGCCGGGTGGAGCGCACCTCGGCCTCGGCCACGCCGAGGATCTCGGCGATCTGCGCGTCGCTGAAGCCGTGCCGCTTGGCCGTGTCCAGGGTGGGCCGGTCGAGCGCGGTGATCGACCGGGCGACCTCGTCGATCGCGAAGAGCTGGTCGACGAACCACGGGTCGACCGAGGTGGCCTCGTGGACCTGCTCGGGGGTGGCGCCCGCCCTGATCGCCTGCTGCATCGTGCGCAGCCGCCCGTCGTGGGGGCTGCGGCAGGCCTCCAGGAGCGCGTCCAGGTCGCCGGGCTCGCCCGCCCAGGTGAACGACGACCCCTTCTTCTCCATCGACCGCAGCGCCTTCTGCAGCGCCTCGGGGAACGAACGGCCGATCGCCATCGCCTCGCCGACCGACTTCATGTGGGTGGTCAGCGTCTCGTCGGCCCCGGCGAACTTCTCGAACGCGAACCTCGGCACCTTGACCACGATGTAGTCGAGCGACGGCTCGAACGACGCCGGGGTCTCCTTGGTGATGTCGTTGGGGATCTCGTCGAGGGTGTAGCCGATCGCCAGCTTGGCGGCGATCTTGGCGATCGGGAAGCCGGTGGCCTTCGACGCCAGCGCCGACGACCGCGACACGCGCGGGTTCATCTCGATGACGATCATCCGGCCGGTCGCCGGGTCGACCGCGAACTGGATGTTGCAGCCGCCGGTGTCGACGCCGACCTCGCGGATGACAGCGATCGCGACGTCGCGCATGTTCTGGTACTCGCGGTCGGTCAGCGTCAGCGCGGGCGCCACGGTCACGCTGTCGCCGGTGTGGACGCCCATCGGGTCGATGTTCTCGATGGAGCACACGATGACCACGTTGTCGTTGCGGTCGCGCATGACCTCCAGCTCGTACTCCTTCCAGCCGAGGATCGACTCCTCCAGGAGCACCTCGGTGGTCGGGGACGCGTCGAGGCCGGCGCCCGCGATGCGGCGCAGCTCCTCCTCGTCGTGCGCGAAGCCGGACCCGGCGCCGCCCATCGTGAAGCTCGGGCGGACGACGACCGGGTAGCCCAGCTCGTCCGCCGCGCGCAGGCACTCGTCCATCGTGTGGCAGATCGCGCTGCGCGCCGACTCGGCGTTGAGGCCGTGCTCGGCGGCCACCTTCGCGACGATCTCCTTGAACCGCTCGCGGTTCTCCCCCGCCTGGATGGCGTCGATGTCGGCGCCGATCAGCTCGACGCCGTACTTGCCGAGGACTCCCGCCTCGTGCAGCGCCACCGCCGTGTTCAGCGCCGTCTGGCCGCCCAGCGTGGGCAGCAACGCGTCGGGCCGCTCCTTGGCGATGATCTTCTCGACGATGTCCGGCGTGATCGGCTCGACGTAGGTGGCGTCGGCGAACTCGGGGTCCGTCATGATCGTGGCCGGGTTGCTGTTGACCAGGACGACCCGGAAGCCCTCGCTGCGCAGGACCCGGCAGGCCTGGGTGCCCGAGTAGTCGAACTCGCACGCCTGTCCGATGACGATCGGGCCGGAGCCGATCACCATGACGGACCTGATGTCCGTACGCTTAGGCACCCTCGGCCCCCTTCTTCTCCATCAGCTGGCAGAACTCGTCGAACAGGTAGGCCGCGTCGTGCGGGCCGGCCGCCGCCTCGGGGTGGTACTGGACGCTGAACGCGGGACGGTCCAGCAGGCGCAGCCCCTCCACGCAGTCGTCGTTGAGGTTGACGTGGCTGACCTCGGCCGCGCCGTACGGCGTCTCGAAGGGCCCGTCGAGCGGCGCCTGCACGGCGAAGCCGTGGTTGTGCGCGGAGATCTCGACCTTGCCGGTCCTGCGGTCCTGCACCGGCTGGTTCACGCCGCGGTGGCCGTACCGCAGCTTGTAGGTGCCGAGGCCGAGCGCCCGGCCGAGGATCTGGTTGCCGAAGCAGATGCCGAAGAACGGCACGCTCGCGTCCAGCACCTCGCGCAGCGACTCGACCGCGTACCCGGCCGCGGCGGGGTCGCCGGGGCCGTTGGAGAAGAAGACGCCGTCGGGGCCGAGGGCGAGGATGTCGGCGGCGCCGGCGGTGGCGGGCAGCACGTGCACCTCGCAGCCCCGCTCGGCCATCCGCTCCGGGGTCATCGCCTTGATGCCGAGGTCGACCGCGGCGACGGTGAAGCGCTTGCGCCCGCGCGCCGGCACGACGTACGGCTCGGGCGTGCTGACCTCGCGGGCGAGGTCGGCGCCCTCCATGCCGGGCGAGCGCCGCACACGCTCGACCAGCTCGGCGACGTCGCCGCCCTCGCTGAAGACGCCGGCGCGCATCGCGCCGCGCTCGCGCAGGTGGCGGGTGAGGGCCCGGGTGCCGGACATGGCGATGCCGACGACGCCCTGCTCGCGCAGGTAGTCGTCGAGCGTCCGGCGGGAGCGCCAGTTCGACGGGATCCGCGACGGCTCGCGCACCACGTAGCCCGCGACCCAGACGCGGCGGGACTCGGGGTCCTCGTCGTTCACGCCGGTGTTGCCGATGTGGGGGGCGGTCATCGCCACGATCTGGCGGTGGTAGGAGGGGTCGGTGAGGGTCTCCTGGTAGCCGGTCATGCCGGTGTTGAAGACCATCTCGCCGAACGTCTCACCCACGGCGCCGTACGGCGTTCCCTCGAAGACGCGTCCGTCCTCGAGAACCAGCAGGGCTGTCATACGAGCTTCCCTTCGAGAACGGTGGGGCGGCCGCGCAGGAACGTGGCGACCACGCGGCCGGGCAGGGTCATCCCCTCGTACGGGGTGTTCCGGCTCTTCGACGCCATCGCGGTGGGGTCGACGGGCCGCCGGACCGACGGGTCGTACAGGGTGAGGTTGGCGGGCGCGCCGGGCTCGATGGGCCGGCCGTGCCCGGAGAGGCGGCCGATCCTGGCCGGCCGCGCGGACATGCGGTCGGCGACGCCGGCCCAGTCGAGCAGCCCGGTCTCGACCATGGCCTCCTGGACCACCGGCAGGGCGGTCTCCAGGCCGATCATGCCCATCGCCGCCGCGGCCCACTCGGTCTCCTTGTCCTCGACCGGGTGGGGGGCGTGGTCGGTGGCCACGCAGTCGATCGTGCCGTCGGCGAGGGCCTCGCGCAGCGCGCGCACGTCCTCGGCGGTGCGCAGCGGCGGGTTCACCTTGTAGATCGGGTTGTACGGCCCGAGCGGCGAGGTCTCCGCGCAGGAGTCGGTCAGCAGCAGGTGGTGCGGGGTGACCTCGGCGGTCACGTCCCAGCCCTTCGACTTGGCCCACCGGATGATCTCGACGGAGCCCGCGGTGGAGACGTGGCAGACGTGCAGCCGGGAGCCGACGTGCGCGGCGAGCAGGCAGTCGCGGGCGATGATCGCCTCCTCGGCGACGGCCGGCCAGCCGGTCAGGCCGAGCCTGGCCGACACCTCGCCCTCGTTGAGCTGGGCGCCCTCGGTGAGCCGGGGCTCCTGGGCGTGCTGGGCGACCACGCCGTCGAACGCCTTGACGTACTCCAGCGCCCGGCGCATCAGGACCGCGTCCGAGACGCACTTCCCGTCGTCGGAGAAGACCCGGACGCGGGCCGCGGAGTCGGCCATCGCGCCGAGTTCGGCGAGCTGGCGGCCCTCCAGGCCGGAGGTCACCGCGCCGACGGGCTGGACGTCGCAGTGGCCGGACTCCTGGCCGAGCCGCCAGACCTGCTCGACCACCCCGGCGGTGTCGGCCACCGGGGAGGTGTTGGCCATCGCGTGGACGGCGGTGTAGCCGCCGCGCGCCGCGGCCTGGGTGCCGGTCTCGACGGTCTCGGCGTCCTCCCGGCCCGGCTCGCGCAGATGGGTGTGCAGGTCGACGAGGCCGGGCAGGGCGACCAGCCCGGCGGCGTCGATCGTCTGGCCGGCCTCGGCGCCCGCGAGGTCGCCGATCTCGGCCACGACGCCGTCGCGCAGCAGGATGTCGCGCGGGGCGCCGCCCAGGATGCGGGCGCCCCTGATGAGGATGGTGGTCACAGCTCCCTCGTGAAGGTCGTACGCGTTCATTCGGCGCCTCCGATGGCGGGCTCGGAACCGCCGAGCAGCAGGTAGAGGACGGCCATCCGGACCGTGACGCCGTTGCCGACCTGCTCGACGATCGTCGAGCGCGGCGAGTCGGCGACCTCCGCGGAGATCTCCATGCCGCGGTTCATCGGCCCGGGGTGCATGACGATCGCGTCGTCGTGCAGGCGGGCGAAGCGGTCGCGGTCGAGGCCGTAGCGGCGGCTGTACTCCCGGGCCGAGGGGAAGTAGGCCGCGTTCATCCGTTCGAGCTGGACCCGCAGCATCATCACGACGTCCGACTTCGGCAGCACGGCGTCGAGGTCGTACGAGACCTGGCAGGGCCAGCTCTCCACCGCCACCGGCAGCAGGGTGGGCGGCGCGACGAGCGTGACGTCCGCGCCGAGCGTGTGCAGCAGCAGCACGTTCGACCGGGCCACCCGGCTGTGCAGCACGTCGCCGACGATCGAGATCTTCAGACCGTCGAGCCGGCCGAGCCTGCGGCGGATGCTGAACGCGTCGAGCAGCGCCTGCGTGGGGTGCTCGTGGGTGCCGTCGCCGGCGTTGACCACGCTGCCGCGCACCCAGTTGGCCAGGCGGTGCGGCGCGCCCGAGGCGCTGTGCCGGATCACCACGGCGTCGGCGCCCATGGCCTCCAGGGTGAGCGCGGTGTCCTTCAGCGACTCGCCCTTGGACACGCTCGACCCCTTGGCCGAGAAATTGATCACATCGGCCGACAGGCGCTTGGCCGCGGCCTCGAAGGAGATGCGGGTCCGGGTGGAGTCCTCGAAGAAGAGGTTCACCACCGTCCGGCCGCGCAGCGTGGGCAGCTTCTTGATCGACCGCTGCGAGACCCGGGCGAGCTCCTCCGCGGTGTCGAGGATGAGGAGGGCGTCGTCGCGGGTGAGGTCGCCGGTCGAGAGCAGGTGCGGCTTCATCGGTCGTCCCCCTTGATGAGCACGACCGCGTCGCGCCCGTCCGTCTCCTCCAGGAAGACCTTGACCTTCTCGCTCTTGGAGGTCGGCAGGTTCTTGCCGACGTAGTCGGCGCGGATCGGCAGCTCCCGGTGGCCGCGGTCCACCAGCGTGGCGAGCTGGACCGCCCGGGGCCTGCCCACGTCGTTCAGCGCGTCGAGCGCGGCGCGCACCGTACGCCCGGAGAAGAGCACGTCGTCCACGAGGACGACGGTCCTGCCGTCCACGCCGTCCGGGGGCAGCTCGGTGCGGCCGAGCGGGCGCGCCGGACGCAGGCGCAGGTCGTCGCGGTACATCGTGATGTCGATCGCGCCGACGGGGACCTTGATCCCCTCGAACTGCGCGATCCGGCCGGCGATCCGCTGGGCCAGGGTGGCGCCGCGGGTGGGGATGCCGAGCAGGACGACGCTCTCGGCGCCTCTCGTCCGTTCCAGGATCTCGTGCGCGATCCGCGTGAGCGCCCGGTGGATGTCGGGCCCCTCCAGGACGGCACGGGCCTGATTTTGGACATCGGACATGAAAAAGTCACCACCTTTCCCGCCTCACGGGACGGGTCTTAAAAGGGTGTCAGGTCTGCTTAGAGTATCAGGGCCCTCCGCCATCCCCCCTCCCGCCAGGGGTGATGCGCCGGGGAGGCGGCGTACGCCCCCGGTCCCCGGGGGATCGGAAGCCGCATCACATCGGGTGTCGGGGATTTCGGTGAGAGCACTGTTTGGCGCTCTTTTTTCCAATCAGCTTGACCTTTGGGAGTGTCGGCTTTACCGTCACTGTCCGTAACCACAACACGCGACCTTCCTGGGTAAAACCCGACGCAGCGGTCACCGAAGGTGCCGGGGCCGGTGCCAGCCCCGGTGTTCGGAACGCTTGGGACAAGGACGCACAATCAAGTGAGAAGAGACATAGAAAGCCGGGGGCCACACGATGCCGTCTGACTACGCCAAGTCGCTGGGCGCGCGCCTGCGCGCCATCCGGACCCAGCAGGGGCTGTCCCTGCACGGTGTCGAGGAGAAGTCCCGTGGCCGGTGGAAGGCCGTCGTCGTGGGCTCCTATGAGCGGGGCGACCGCGCGGTGACCGTGCAGAAGCTCGCCGAACTCGCGGACTTCTACGGGGTGCCGGTCTCCGAGTTGCTGCCGGGCGGGGCCGCTCCCAGCCCGCTCGCCCCGGCTCCCAAGCTGGTCATCGACCTGGAGCGGCTGTCGCAGCTGCCGAAGGACAAGGCCGGTCCGCTGGCCCGCTACGCGGCCACGATCCAGAGCCAGCGTGGTGACTACAACGGCAAGGTGCTGTCCATCCGGCAGGAGGACCTGCGCTCGCTGGCGGTCATCTACGACAAGTCACCCGTCGAGCTGACCGAGGAGTTCATCAACTGGGGCGTGCTCGACGCCGAGGCCCGCCGCGCCGTCGAGTCCTTCTGACCACTCCTCCCGGCCGTTCCCCCCGACCACCGGGCCGCCGCGGCGGCCCCCCATCGGCCTCCGCACGCCGGGGAGCCGCGTCACGAGTGATTCCTGTCATAGGGGGATAGGCAGGACATGACTTTTTTCGTGGGCTCGGAGGTGGGCAGGCTCCGCCAGGTCCTGGTCGACATCCCCGAACTGGCGCTCAAGCGGCTCACCCCCGGCAACAAGGACGGCCTGCTCTTCGACGACGTGCTCTGGGTGCACCGCGCGCTGGAGGAGCACCGGGAGTGGTGCGAGGTGCTCACGGCGCGCGGCGTCACGGTGCACCACCTCGGCGACCTCCTACGGGAGGCGATCGAGGTGCCCGACGCGCGCAAGCACATCCTCGACGGCAGCGTCGACGAGCACTGGTTCGGCCCGCTGGCCGCCGACGCGATCCGCAACACGCTGGACGCCCTCGACGGAGCCGCGCTCGCGCCGTACCTGACCGGCGGGATCACCAAGCGCGAGATCATGGAACTGGGCTGCGACCCGGGGTCCGTCGTCTTCCACGCGTTCGGCATGGACGACTTCGTCCTCCCGCCGCTGCCCAACCACCTGTTCGCCCGCGACACCTCCTGCTGGGTGTACGGCGGGGTGTCCATCAACGCGATGCGCAAGAAGGCGCGCAGGCGCGAGACCCTCAATTTCGAGGCGGTCTACCGGTGGCACCCGATGTTCGCCGCGGGCTACGGCGACCCGTCCGGCGGGGGGTTCGACGTCTGGTACGACGGCACCCGCATGGCCCCCGCCACCATCGAGGGCGGTGACGTGCTGGTGCTCGGCGACGGCGTCGTGCTCGTCGGGATGAGCGAGCGCACCCAGCCGCAGGCGGTCGAGATGCTGGCGACGAAGCTCTTCCGGGCGGGCGCGGCGACCCGCATCGTGGCGCTCGACCTCCCCAAGACCCGCGCGTTCATGCACCTCGACACCGTGATGACCAACGTCGACGTGGGGGTGTTCACCAAGTACGCCGGGCTTGGCATGCTGCCGTCGTACACGGTGGAGCCGGGCGACACCGACAAGGAGCTGAAGGTCACCGACCATCCGCCCGAGGACATGCACCGGGCCATCGCGCAGGCCCTCGGCCTGGACGACATCAAGGTCCTCACGCCGACGCAGGATGTGCACGCGGCCGAGCGCGAGCAGTGGGACGACGGCTGCAACGTGCTGGCCCTGGAGCCGGGAGTGGTCGTCGCCTACGAGCGCAACACCACGACCAACAACTACCTGCGCAGACACGGCATCGAGGTCATCCCGATCCGGGGCAGCGAGCTCGGCCGCGGACGCGGCGGGCCCCGCTGCATGAGCTGCCCTCTGGAGCGCGATCCCGTCTGAGGCCGCACCCGGCCGCCGGCGGGCCGTGGGCGCCCTTGCAGCGCCGTCAGCCTGCCATGGGGAGGGTGGGGCGGCCGGGCAGGCCGAGGATCGACTCGACCTCGCCGACGAACCGGTCCGCTTCCGCTATGATCTCGTCTGCGTCGTTCTGAGTGACGGCCCGGACCATTCCGGCCTCGACCGCCGCTCGCTTGGTCGCGCTCATCGCGAAGTAGGCCGCCCAGTCCGCGAGCTTCGGCTCGACCTCGGGAAGCAGTTCCCAGGCGCTGCGCAGCCGCCGCCTGCGTCCGTCCATCGGACGGGGACGCGCGGCGAGGATCCCGGCGGCCGCGCGCAGCGCCGCGAGATGGGCCGACACGTAGCGGTCCGCGGGCGTGGGCCCGACGGTCGCGTCGGCGAGGCATGCCCTGGCGTCCGCGAGACGCGCCAGGACCGCCTGCGGAAGCCGGGGCCCGGTCCGCTGATCGCCGTTCTCTTCAGTCATGCCCGCCTCCTTGAGTCGTGGCATCCGGCGAAGGCCGCCGGTGACTTCACAGTCGCAGACAGCACCGACAATTTCGATCTGCCGCGTAATCCCGGGCACCACCGGGATCACGCGGCTTTCTCACGCTCCCGTGGGCGGCCGGACGAGGAGCTTCCCCTCTCCCCGTCCGGCCCACGCCGCGGGCCGTGCCGCATCCGTCTCCGCCGACGACGTAGGCACGGATCCGACGGTGTGGGCGCAGGCCGCGAGTCCTGCGCCCACTCCATCGAACATAGATTCGACCATGCCCGCTGTCAAGGATGTCAACGAACAAGGGTTCGAGGACTGGCGGGGGCCCGTACGACGAAGGGCCCCGCGCGAACACCTCGCGCGGGGCCCTCCGATCCGCTGGCTACCGCCGGAAAGCACCTCTGACGTGCACGGGAACTCCCTTGCCGAGCATGCCAGGAAGGATCCCGGCGACGTTCATCGGCAGCCGTACACAGCCGTGCGACGCCGGATAGAGCGGCACCGACAGCGCGCCGTGGAGGGCGATCCCGCCGTTGAAGAAGATCGGGTTGTAGAGCTGCCCCAGGTAGGACCGGTGCCAGCCCCTGGCCCGCCACGTGGTCTTGTAGTCGCCGGTCGGCGTGCGGGCACTGCCGGAGAAGACCTGCCTCTTGCCGTTCCACACGGCGTACTCGGTGTAGGGAATACCGCTGCCGCTGGAGATGTGACTGATCAGCACCGGGACGCCGGAACGATACAGAACCATCACCTGTTTGGTCAGGTCCACCTCGACCCGGGTGGCCTTGCCGCGGGGCACGAGGACCCGGGGCGCGCGGGGGTTCTCCAGCGCCCTCCAGGTGCGGGCGGCGACCGTGCTGGTCGGCTTGATCCCCTGCACCTTCTGGAACGCCCAGACCGCCGTCAGCGTGGCCCCGCCGTACCGGCCGTCGGCGCTGCCGGGCACGTAGCCGAGCTCCTTGAGGCGGGCCTGCAGCGCCTTCACGGCGGCGCCCTTCGCCCCGAGCCTGAGCGTCTTGCCCGGCGCCTCGAACGGCGGGTATCCGGCCCGTCCCGGCAGGGCTCCCCGCGCTCCGGCCACCCGCGTCGCGACCGTCCGCGCGCCGGACACCGGCGCCGCGCCGGCGAGGCCGGCCGTCGCGTACGTCACGGCTCCCGCCGGAACGGCTGCGCCGGCCCGCGCCGGGCCGGCGACCCCGGCCGTCGCGAACGCCACGGCCCCCATCGCGACGAGCATGGCCGCGGCCGGTCGCCGTCGACCTCTCATCATGACCAACCCCTCATAAGCCTGATTCCTAACAAAGGACTCACCTTACGGTCCGATTGCGAGCCGTGTGATCACAAGTGGCGATAATCGGCCGCGTCTGTCCTGGCAATCCGTTTAGAGTGGCCGGGTGCCGGAAAAGTTGCATCCGAACGTCGCCCGAGTCGAGCAGGCCCTGCGGGAGCGGCAGGTGACCGGTGAGGTCGTCGTGCTGGACGACGCCGCGCCGACGGCCGCCACGGCGGCGGCCCAGCTCGGCTGCGAGATCGGCGCGATCGCCAACAGCCTGATCTTCGACGCGGACGGCGCGCCGCTGCTGGTGCTGACCAGCGGCGCCCATCGCGTGAACACCGACCTGATCGCACGGCTCGTCGGAGCGGCCAAGGTGCGCAGGGCGACGCCGGAGTTCGTCCGGGAGCACACCGGGCAGCCCATCGGCGGCGTGGCCCCGGTCGGGCATCCGGCGCCCGTGCGGACGCTCGTGGACACCTGGCTGGGCAAGCACGAGGTCGTGTGGGCCGCCGCCGGGCATCCGCACTCGGTCTTCCCGACCTCCTTCGACGAGCTCGTACGGATCACCGGGGGCACCCCCGCCGAGGTCGAATGACGTCCGCGACCGGCCTGGCGGCGCTTTGCTAGTGTGCGACGCGTGATCCGACTGCGCCGGGTGGGGCCCGACACGTTCAGGGCGGTGCTGGACACCGTGCTGGAGATCTACACGGACGCCATGCGGCCGCCGTCGGACCAGCTCGCGGGCCGCATGGCGATCATGCGCAACCACGCCGGTTATCCCGACTTCGCCTGCGTCCTCGCCGAGGACCCGCAGGGCCCCGGCATCGCCGGCTTCGCGTACGGCTTCCACGGCGGCCCCGGCCAGTGGTGGCACGACGTCGTCCGCGGCGGCCTGCAGGACCGGGCGGGGCCGGTGGTGGCCGACGAGTGGTTCGGCGACGCCCTGGAGATCGCCGAGATCCACGTACGCCCCGGGTACCAGGGCAAAGGCGTCGGGCGGCGCATGATCCACGCGCTGTGCGAGGGCCGCCCGGAGCGAACCGCCGTGCTGTCCACGCACGACGCCCCCACGGTGGCCCGCCATCTCTACCGCGACGTGGGCTTCGCCGACCTGATGACCCGGTTCGTCTTCCCGGGCGGCTACGAGGAGTACGTCATCGCGGGGGTGCGGCTGCCGTTGCCCGGCCCCGCGCCGCTCGCGAAGGACTGATACGCGGGCAGGCGGGTCAGCCGGCGACGGCGGGCACGCCGTGCAGCGCCTGGAACACCTCGCGGGTCGCGCTCGACCGGTTGAAGGTGATGAAGTGGATGCCGGGGGCGCCCTCGTCGAGGAGCGTCCGGCACATCTCGGCGGCGTGCTCGATGCCCAGGCGGCGGACCGCCACCGGATCGTCGGCGACGGCCGCGAACCGCTCGGCCACCTCCGGCGGGAACGGCGCGCCGGACAGCTGCTCGGACCGGGCGATCGTGCTCATCTGCGTCACGGGCATGACGCCCGGGATGATCGGCGTGTCGCACCCCTGGGCCGCCACGCGGTCGCGCAGCCGCAGGTAGTCCTCCGCGCGGAAGAACATCTGGGTGATCGCGTAGTCGGCGCCGGCCCGGCACTTCTGCACGAAGTATCTCGTGTCCGACTCGACCGTGGCCGACCTCGGGTGCTTGTACGGGAAGGCCGCCACGCCCACGCAGAAGTCGCCCGCCTGGCGGATCAGCCGCACCAGGTCCTCGGCGTACAGGACGCCCTCGGGGTGCCTGACCCATTCGTCCATCGGGTCGCCGCCGCGCGGGTCGCCGCGTACGGCGAGGATGTTGCGCACCCCGGCGTCGGCGAACCGGCCGACGAGGTGGCGCAGCTCACGGATCGAGTGGTCGACGGCGGTGAAGTGGGCGACGGGCGTGAGCGTCGTCTCGTGGGCCAGCCGCTCGACGATGTCCACGGTGCGGTCGCGGGTCGAGCCGCCGGCGCCGTAGGTGACGGAGACGAACGTCGGCCGCAGCGCCTCCAGTTCGCGGATCGCGCGCCACAGCTGGCGCTCCCCCTCGTCGGTCTTCGGCGGGAAGAACTCGAACGAGAACGAGCGCTCGCCCGCGGCCAGCAGTTCGCGGACCGTCGGGACGCGATCGGGAAGCCGCGAGGGCAGACCGAGAGCCATACGGGAAAGATTACAGCGCGGGCCGGTCCCCGGCCTCGCGGTCTTGCCATGTGGACCGGCCGCATGTAGTGGTCACCCGGACGTTTTGCCCTAACAGCGCGAGCTGACCAATTTAGAGGGGATCTGCGCTGTGATGTCGGGATCTGGCCCGGTTACTCTCTGAGCATGACCACTTCCGCCGCCTCGCTCGACCACATCCGTACGGAGGTGGACCGCGTTCTCCGGGAGTTCCTCGACCGGCAGCGCCCACACTTCGAGGACCCGCATCTGGCCGTCCTGCTGTCCGCCGCGGAGGACTTCCTCGCCGGTGGCAAGCGGCTGCGTCCCGCCTTCTGCCACTGGGGGTGGCGCGCCGCCGGGGGCGGCGACGAGCCGGGACTGCACTTCGCCGCCGCGTCGCTGGAGCTGCTCCAGGCCAGCGCGCTGATCCACGACGACGTCATGGACGCGAGCGACGTACGCCGCGGCATGCCCTCGGCGCACCGGCGCTTCGAACGCCTGCACGCGGACGCGGGCTGGCACGGGTCGGCGCGGCAGTTCGGCGAGGGCTCGGCCGTGCTGCTGGGCAACCTGCTGCTGGTGTGGTCCGGCGAGATGTGGCGCGGCAGCGGCCTGGACCCCCGGGCGATGGCCGCCGCCCAGCCCCTGCACGACTACATGCTCACCGAGCTGATGTGCGGGCAGTACCTCGACCTGCTGGAGCAGGCGCAGGGCGAGAGCACCTTCGACAGCGCCCTGCGGGTGGCCCTTTACAAGAGCGGTAAATATTCCGTCGAGCAGCCGCTGCGGCTCGGGCTGGTCCTCGCCGCCCAGGCCCGGCACTCCTGGATCGACCGCCTGTGCGTGCAGTACGGCCAGCGGGTGGGCATCGCCTTCCAGCTCCGCGACGACATCCTCGGCGTGTTCGGCGACCCGGCAGAGACCGGCAAGCCCGCCGGGGACGACCTGCGCGAGGGCAAGCGGACCGTGCTCATCGCGCGGGCCCTCGCCGGGGCCACCCCCGCCCAGCAGGATGTCGTACGGACCCTGCTGGGCGACCCCGGGCTCGACGCCGACGGGGTCGCGCGGCTGCGCACGGTGATCGAGGAGACCGGCGCGCTGACGGACTGCGAAGACATGATCAAGCGTTATCTGGACGAGGCGCTGCACGCCCTCGAACAGGCGCCGATCGAGGAGGACGCCCGCGCCGCGCTGGCCGCCCTGGCCGTCGCCGCCACCTCCCGCCGCACCTGACGACGCCCCTGCCCGGGATCGCCGGCACCCGAGTCGCCGTGCCGGGCGATTCCGCGCGCCCGGGGCCCGGCGACCTCCGGGCCCGGCCCGCGTCGCCGTTCAGGCGGCGGGCCGGCTCACAGCGGGACGGCCGACAGGCGCGCCTTGAGAGCCGAGGCGGCGGCACCGGGGTCCTCTGCCTCGGTGACGGCCCTGACGACCACCACACGGCGCACGCCGTGCGCCATCACCTCGTCGAGGTTCTCCGGGCCGATGCCGCCGATGCCGAACCACGGCCGGTCGGAGCCCAGGCCCGCCGCGTGCTCCAGCAACGCGGGACCGGGCGCCGGGCGGCCCGGCTTGGTCGGCGTGGGCCACACCGGCCCGCAGCAGAAGTAGTCCACGCCCGGTTCCGTCGCGGCGGCCGACGCCTCGGCCGCCGAGTGGGTCGACCTGCCGACGAGCACGCCGGGACCCAGGATCTCCCGGGCCACGGAGACCGGGAGGTCGTCCTGGCCGAGGTGCAGGATGTCCGGCCGGGCGGCGTACGCGACGTCCGCCCGGTCGTTCACCGCCAGCAGCGCGCCGTGCCGGTCGCAGGCCGCGCGGAACACCTCCAGCAGGTCCAGCTCCTCGCGGGCCTCCAGGCCCTTCTCCCGCAACTGGACGATGTCCACGCCGCCGGCCAGGACCGCGTCGAGGAAGTCCTCCAGGTCGCCGCGGTCCCTCCTGCCGTCGGTGCAGAGGTAGAGCCTGGCCTGCGCGAGCCGTCGCCGGGTGTCGTTCACCCGACCAACAATGCCATGCGGCGGACGGTCAGAAGCCCAGCGCCTGGGCCCTGCGCTTGACCTCGGTGTGCCGGCCCTTGACGATCGCGTCGATCGGCGCACCCGGCAGCGAGTCGTCCGGGGTGAACAGCCAGCGGATCGACTCCACCTCGTCGTACCCGGCGTCGGCCAGGACGGTCAGCGTGCCGGGCAGGCCCTTGAGCACCTCGCCGTGGGCGACGAACACCGACGGGATCTGCGGCTGGCCGCCTCCGCTCCGCCGGGCGCCGACGAGCTTCTTGTCCTTAAGGAGTTGCTTGGTGCGGCCGATGCTGAGCCCCAGCTTCTCGGCCGCCTGCGAGAGGGGGAGCCACTCCCCTACGAGCTGGTCGGTCTCCCGGTCGATCTGCGCAACAGTAAGCGTCACGGAACCACCATTACCACATGCGAGCCGCCGGGAAACACCTCGATTACGTCATAATGCAGTCGCGGAGCGGCACGGCCGGATCGGCCACCCGCCGGGGGTCGAGCCTCCGGCCGCCCTCCACCAGGCGGCGGCCCTGCACCACGTCGCGTGGCAGGTCCACGGTGAACACCGCGGCGAGCCGGTCCTCGGGGGTCAGCCAGCACACCGCCCACTTCCCGTCCGCGCGCGGGTCGCCGCGCAGCAGCACCCGGTCGTCCGCGGTCGGGTGGCCGGCGAACTGCAGCATGTGGTCGAACTGCTCCGACCAGAAGTACGGCACCGGGTCGTAGACCGCCTCCTCGCCCAGCAGCGTGGCGGCGGCCGTGTCGGGGGCCTGGAGCGCGGTGTCCCAGTGCTCGACCCGCAGCCGCGTGCCGAACCTGCGCGACCACCAGTTGGCGCAGTCGCCCACCGCGACCACGTTCGGCAGCGACGTGCGCAGGTGCTCGTCGACGACCACGCCGTCGTCGAGCCGTACGGCCGAGCCCTTGAGCCATTCGACGGAGGGGCGCACCCCGACGCCGGTGACCACGACGTCGGCGGGCACCCGCGCGCCGGACATGAGCGTGAGCCCGTCGGCGTCCACCGTGCCGACCATCGCGCCGAGGCGCAGCTCGACGCCGGCCCGGGCGTACCAGCCGATCGTATGGCAGCCGACCGCGGGGCCGACCGCGGCGGCGAGCGGGCTCTCCCCCGCCTCCACCACCGTCACCGCGCACCCCGCCCGGGCCGCCGCGGTCGCGACCTCGGCGCCGATCCAGCCGGCGCCGATGACGGCCACGCGGGCGCCGGGCACCAGCAGCTCGCGCAGCGCGAGCGCGTCGTCGATCGTGCGCAGCACGTGCTGGTGGCCCTCTCCCCGCAGCCGGATCGGGGCCGCGCCGGTGGCGATGACCAGGCCGTCGTACTCCAGCTCGCCCTCGGTCGTCTCCAGCACGCCGTTCCGCAGGCCCTTGGCGGCCGTGCCGAGGCACAGCCGCACGTCCATGGCGTCGAGGTCGGAGTCGACCACGGTGGAGTCGGCGTCGCCGAGCAGCACCGCCTTCGACAGCGGCGGGCGGTCATAGGGGCGATGGTGTTCCTCGCCGATGAGCGTGATGCGCCCGGTGAACCCCCGGGACCTCAGCGCCTCGATGCTTCGCACGCCGGCCAGGCCGGCACCCACCACCACGACGTGATCCACGCCTTGACCATAGATTGTCAACGGGGGGACTGGCCAACCGGCTCCCCATAACGAGTTGGGCAAGGAGCGCGCACATCTCCGGCAGCCCCGGTTGTGAGCCACGTCACGCCCGCCCGGGCGGGCGCCGAACCGGGCGATCCGCCGGTATCGGCCACGTACTACGCTGTTGGGCGTAAGACGCGCGGGAGCCCGGCGGACCGGGCTGAGAGGAGAGCGTACGGCTCTCGACCGCCCACCACCTGATCCGGGTAATGCCGGCGAAGGGAGCGCGGTGTCCTCCACACGGCCCTCCGGAATCGAGCCCGGCCACGACGTCGTGATCGTGGGAGGCGGCGTGGCGGGCCTCGCCGTCGCCTGGCGCACGGCGCGGCGCGGACTGTCGGTGGCCGTGGTGGACCCCGCGCCGGGAGGCGGCGCCACCCACGCCGCCGCCGGGATGCTCGCGCCGGTCAGCGAGGTGACCTACACGGAGGAGCCGCTGCTGCGGCTCGGGCTGGCGTCGCTGGCTGCCTGGCCGGCGTTCCGGGCGGAGCTGGAGGACGAGTCCGGCGCCGAGCTCGACTACCGCACCGAGGGCACGCTGGAGGTCGCCCGCGGCGCGGACGACATGGCCTTCCTCGACGACCTCGCGGCCTTCGAGCGCACGCTCGGCCTGCGGGTCGAACGCCTGACCGGGCGCGAGTGCCGTTCCTTCGAGCCGATGCTGTCCCCCTCGGTGCGCGGCGGGCTGCTGGCCCGCGACGACGCCTGGGTCAACCCCCGCAGGGTCGTGCGCGCGCTGCTGACCGCGTTCGAGAAGGCGGGCGGCACGCTGGTGGCCGAGCGCGCCGCCGGGATCGTCCTTCCCGGCCGGGGCTCCCCGTCGGTGCGGCTGGAGTCCGGCGGGACCGTCCCGGCCGGCCGGGTCGTGGTGGCCGCCGGCTCGTGGTCGGCCTCCCTGCTCCCCGGCCTGCCCGTACGGCCGGTCAAGGGGCAGATCCTCCGGCTCCGGGGTCCCAAGGGGTTCCTCACCCGGTGCGTACGGGGGCTGGTGCACGGTTCTCCCGCCTACCTCGTCCCCCGGGGCGACGGAGAGATCACTTTGGGCGCCACCTCCGAGGAGCTGGGATACGACGCGCGGGTCACCGCCGGCGGGGTGTACGAGCTGCTGCGCGACGCCCGCGAACTGGTGCCCGGCCTCACCGAGCTCGAACTGGCCGAGACGGCCGTCGGGTTCCGCCCGGGGACCCCGGACAACCTTCCGCTCGTCGGCCCCGCCGGCCACCCCGGCGTCCTCGCGGCGACCGGGCACGGCCGGAACGGCGTGCTGCTGGCCCCGATCACCGCCGAGGCCGTCGCCGCCCTCCTCACCGGCGGCGCGGTGCCGGAGGCCGCCCTGTCCTGCGACCCAGGGAGATTCCGCGAATGAAGGTCACGATCAACGGAGACCCGGCCGAGCTGCCGGAGGGGGCGACGGTGGGCGACGCCGTACGGATCCTCACGGCGCTCACGTCCGGCGTCGCGGTGGCGGTCAACGGCGAGGTGGTGAGCCGCAGTGCCTGGGACTCCACCCAGGTGGAGGACGGCGACGGCGTCGAGGTGCTCACCGCGGTGCAGGGAGGATGACAGGAATGACGGAACAGGACGCGTCCGGCGACGTCTTCGTGCTCGGCGGGGAGAAGTTCGCCTCGCGCCTGATCATGGGGACCGGCGGCGCGCCGTCGCTGGAGGTGCTCGACCAGGCTCTGGAGGCGTCCGGCACCGAGCTGACGACCGTCGCGATGCGCAGGCTGGACCCGGCCGCCCGCGGCTCGGTGCTCGACCTGCTGCGGGCGAGGAACATCAAGGTGCTGCCGAACACGGCCGGCTGCTTCACGGCCGGCGAGGCCGTGCTGACCGCCCGGCTGGCCCGCGAGGCGCTGGAGACGAACTGGGTCAAGCTGGAGGTCATCGCCGACGAGCGGACCCTGCTGCCCGATCCGATCGAGACCTTCGACGCGGCGGAACGGCTGGTCGCCGACGGCTTCGTCGTGCTGCCGTACATCGGCGACGACCCCGCGCTGGCACGGCGGCTGGAGGACGCCGGGTGCGCGGCGGTGATGCCGCTCGGCGCCCCGATCGGCTCGGGCCTCGGCATCCGCAACCCGCACAGCATCGAGCTGATCGCCGAGGCCGCCACGGTGCCGGTGATCCTCGACGCCGGGATCGGCACGGCCAGCGACGCGGCGCTCGCGATGGAGCTGGGCTGCGACGCCGTGCTGCTCGCCAGCGCCGTCACGCGGGCGCACCGGCCCGGCCTCATGGCCGCCGCCATGCGGCAGGCGGTCACGGCCGGACGGCTCGCCCGCCTGGCCGGGCGCATCCCCCGCCGCCGCTACGCCGAGGCGTCCTCCCCCTCTCGCCCCGCCTGACCGCACCGGCCCCGGCGTCCTTCCGGTTCGGACGCCGGGTAAGGCGGGTTTTAGGATGGAGAACGGCTTTCCGGGTGGTGCGGAAAGGGCCGCGTCAGGTCTCGGTTTGGGATTCGGGAACACGCCCGGCGGCAAATCACCCGTAAACTCGGGCGGGTGGACACGACGCTAACCGATCCGCTCGTGGGGCAGCTGCTCGACGGGCGCTACCGCGTCGAGTCCCGGATCGCCCGGGGCGGCATGGCCTCCGTCTACCTGGCTCTGGACGTCCGGCTCGACCGCACGGTCGCTGTCAAGGTGATGCACCGTTCACTGGCCGAGGACCCGCAGTTCGTCCAGCGGTTCATCGGCGAGGCCAAGTCGGTGGCGAGCCTCTCGCACCCGAACATCGTGCAGGTCTTCGACCAGGGCACCGACGGGGCGAACGTCTACCTGTCGATGGAGTACGTCCCCGGCAAGACCCTGCGCGACATCCTGCAACGGCGTGGCCGCCTCCCGGCGCGCGAGGCCCTGGAGATGGTCATCCCGGTGCTCGCCGCCCTCGGCGCGGCCCACCAGGCGGGGCTGATCCACCGGGACGTCAAGCCCGAGAACGTGCTGCTCGCCGACGACGGCCGGGTGAAGGTCGTGGACTTCGGCCTGGCCCGGGCGATCGAGGCCACCAACCAGACCAAGACCGGCATGATGATCGGCACGATCGGCTACATGTCGCCGGAGCAGGTCACGACCGGCCTCGCCGACGCGCGCAGCGACGTGTACGCCGCCGGGATCATGCTGTTCGAACTGCTCACCGGACGCCAGCCGTACGCCGGTGAGACGCCGATGTCGATCGCCTACCGGCACGTGCACGAGACCGTGCCCGCGCCGTCCTCGGTCGTGCCCGGCATCCCGCCGCAGATCGACGCGCTCGTCACCGCGGCCACCGACAAGGACCCCGCCCGGCGCCCGGCCGACGCGACCGCCATGCTGGTCGCCGCGGTCGAGATCCACCGCACGCTGCCGAAGACCGGGCACACCGGCGGGCACGCCCGCCCCGGCGTCGCGGGCGACTCCGCGACGGGCTCTGTGACGGGCTCCGCGACGGGCGCGCACAGCATGGCCGGCACGGGGGCGCACCGCGCGCCCGCCGCTCCGGCCGGCGCGACCCCCGCGTCCGGCACGGCCGGGCACGCGCAGCTCGGCCAGACGATGATCCAGCCGCGCACGGACCTGCTGACCGGCCCCATGACCGGCCCGCCGGAGGCGGGAGGGCGCCGCGGCACCCGCAGGGCCAGACCGGTCTGGTTCCTCTCCGCGCTGGCCCTCGTCATGCTCGCGGGCGTCGCCTTCACGGGCTGGTGGTTCTCCGAGGGGCGCTACACGAAGGTGCCCGACCTGGTGAACAAGCCCCTCACGGTCGCGCGGCAGGAGGCGCAGAACCACGGTTTCGAGGTCCAGGTCCTCAAGCCGGTGTTCGACGACAAGATCCCCAAGGACGTCGTCCTGAACACCGAGCCCGGGCCGGGCGCCGAGGTGGTCAAGGGAGCGGTGCTCAAGCTGGTCCCGTCGGCCGGGCCGGAGACCATCCCGGTGCCGAAGGTCGAGGGCCTCAGCCTCGCGGACGCCCGGGCCAAGATCGCCGAAGCCGGGCTGACGCCCGGGCGGGTCAGCCGGAGCGCGAGCGAGACCGTCCCGCGCGACCAGGTCATCCGTACCAACCCGCTGGTGGGCAAGCGCGTCAGGAAGGGCGGCTCGGTCAACTTCGTGGTCAGCGCCGGGCTGCTCATGCCGGACGTCACGCAGATGATGCGCGACCAGGCGGAGAAGTTCCTGCGGGACAAGGGCTTCAACGTCCAGATCGACGAGACGGCCGACGACGCCCCGCCGGGCACCGTGATCGCACAGGACCCCTCCGGCGGCGCGGAGGTGGTGGCCGGGGCGACCGTCCACCTGACCGTGTCACGCGGCCCGGACCAGGGCTTCCACTGGCCGTGGGAGACCGACCCCTCGCAGGCGGCGCCCGACTTCGTGAACGTGCCCGACGTGCGCTTCAAAGCGGTGCGGGACGCGGTGTCCGAGCTGAAGGCGGCCGGGTTCAAGGTCAGGGTCCGCGAACTCGTCGGCACCCAGCGCGTCGTCGGCGAGAACCCCCTCGGCCAGCAACCCCAGGGCAGCACCATCACGATCTGGCACTGACCCCCGCCCCGCCGCATTCGTCGACCATGTCCGCACGGATGCCATGCCCCTGGGAAGAATCCTCACAGGCGGTTCTCATGCAGAGAATTGACGGTGAGCCCGAGGCATGCGGCGCGGAAGCGGTACCGCCTTGGACGTCTCCTCTGCTCAGATGAGATGGGTGAGATCGACGGCCAAGGCGACGTCGATGCCCTTCTCCTGCGGAGGCATTCCATCCGTCCAACCGCGGTAGTTGAGTTGTCGTCGGATCACCTGGACGCGGCCGTCGTGTGTCCACTGGGCCGTCTGCGCATCGTTGGCCGCTGCCGGTAACGGCTGAAAGTTGGGGTCGGGACGACCTCGGTAGACCCGCACCGCCGTCACCTCACTCGCGCGCGACCTCCGCTGACCGATCAGATCGGCGACCCCGGCGGGATCGGGCACGCATCTGTACAGCGGGAGACCGTAACTCTCGAAGAGACCGTGCCCGCTCAGATGGACGCTCTGGAAGTCCAGGAAAACCGCGACACGTTCCGCCACGAGGTCGTCTCCCACATGAAAAAGCCCCGCCAGTCCCGGAGGACGGCGGGGAGTAATGGTCCCAGTGTAGCAGAACGAACCGTACTCGTTCCGCTACCCTCCGAAATCGCCTTGCCACCCTACTTCGCGCCATGCTCGGTACGCAGCGATTCCATCGGTCCGGGTGCTCAGGCGATGAGGGTGCCGGGGAGGCGGAGGCGGGCGAGGCCGCCGTCGGGGAAGATGTCGAGGCGGACGTGGGTGACGCGGCGGTCGTCGTCGAGGCGGAAGCGGTGGCGGGTGTCCGGCTGGAGCCGGGTCTTCGGCAGCAGCGGGAACCAGGCGTCGTCGTCCGGCGGGGGCGCCTGGCCGTCGTCCGGCTGGGGCGCCCGGCCGGTGTCGATGCCCGTCAGGGAGGCCCAGCCGGGGGCGTTGAACTTCAGGTTGGCGGTGTCGATCTCGGCCACGGCGATCCGGCCGGGCCCGGCCAGCGCGACGACGAGCCAGTCGTTGCCGCCGTCGCGCCGCCGGGCGGTCTCCCAGCCCTCGGCCTGGTTGCGGGCGAGGCCGGGCGCGAGGACGTTGTTCGGCGAGGAGTAGAACTCGTCGGAGCACGCCGTGACGAACCCGCCGTTCTCCAGCGCGGCGAGGTCGACGGTCAGCCCGTGCAGGAACGCGGGGTCGGGCACGACCCGGCCGTGCACCCGCAGCCGCGCGACCCCGCCGTCGGGGAAGATGTTCAGCCGGACGTGGGTGAACCGCCGGGGATCGGTGACCGCGAACTCGTGGGTCGCGTCGCCCCCGAGCGGGCTCTTCGGCACGATCTCCACCCAGCCGTCCAGCTCCTCCGGCGCCGGGTGGCCCTCGGCCGCGCACGCCTCCACCGAGGCGTACGGCGGGTAGTTGCCGCGGAACCACGCGGTGTCGACGACGACGCCCCGGACGACCCCCGGCATGCCGAGGCGGACGATCGCCCAGTCGTGGCCCGCCTCGCGCCGCCGGCGCGTCTCCCAGCCGTCGTAGACCTGACCCTTGGCGCCGAAGGTGTGCGGCCGGAACTCGGCCGGTCCGGGCCTGATGAGGGCCTCCCGCTCGGCGAACGACTCGTCGTTGGCCGCCACGACCGACCCGCCGTACGTGCGGAGGGCGAGGTCGGGCAGGCGGGTGAAGGCGTTCACCGGGCTCCTCTGGTCAGCAGACGTCCGGCCGGGGTGGCGAGGTCGGCGGGCCTGCCACGCAGCCAGGTGGTGCGGACGACGCCGGACAGCCGCCGCCCGTCGTAGGGCGACACGGGGTTGCGGTGGTGCAGCGCCGCCACGTCGACCGTGAACTCGGCGTCGGGGTCGAAGGCCACCAGGTCGGCGTCGTTGCCCGGCCTGATCGCCCCCTTGTACGGCAGGCCCGCGAGGCGGGCGGGGCCCTCGGCCATCCAGCGGACGACGTCGGTCAGGCCGTACCCTCTGGCGCGGGCGGCGGTCCACACGGCGGGCAGGCCGACCTGGAGCGAGGAGATCCCGCCCCAGGCCTTGGCGAAGTCGGGCACCTTGAGGTCGGGCGTCGACGGGGAGTGGTCGGAGACGATCCCCATGAGCACCCCTTCGGCGAGCGCCTCCCACAACGCGTCGCGGTTGGCCGCCTCCCGGATCGGCGGGCAGCACTTGTACGCCGGGCCGGTGACCTGCTCGGCCGTCAGGGTCAGGTAGTGCGGGCAGGTCTCGGCGCTGACGCGCACCCCGGCCGCCCGCGCCTCGCGCAGCGGCCGGAGGCAGGCGGCGGCCGACACGTGCACGATGTGCGCCCTGGCGCCCGTCTCGGCGGCCAGCGCGATCACCCGCTCCACCGCCCGCCGCTCGGCCTCCTGCGGGCGCGACCTGAGGAAGTCGTCGTACGCCGGGCCGCCCGGCTCGGACAGCAGCGCCGGGTCCTCGGCGTGCGCGATCAGCAGGCCGCCGAAGCCCGCCACCTCCGCGAGCGCGGCCCGCAGCCCGTCGTGGTCGAGCTCGGGGAACTCCTCGACCCCGGACGGGGACAGGAAGCACTTGACGCCCATGACGCCGGCCTCGTGCAGGGGGCGCAGGTCGGGGAGGTTCCCCGGGACCGCGCCGCCCCAGAAGCCGACGTCCACGTGGCACCGACCCTCGGCGGCCTTCCGCTTGACCTCCAGCGAGGCGACGTCCAGGGTCGGCGGCAGCGAGTTCAGCGGCATGTCCACGATGGTGGTGACGCCCCCGGCCGCCGCCGCCGCGGTGGCGGTCGCGAAGCCCTCCCAGTGGGTGCGGCCGGGCTCGTTGACGTGCACGTGGGAGTCGACCAGCCCGGGCAGCAGCGGCAGGTCGCCGAGGTCGACCAGCTCGGCGGCGCCGGGCGGGTCGTCGTAGGGGCTCAGGGCCTCGATCAGGCCCCCGCGCACGGCGACGGCGAGTGCCCGCTCCCCCTCCGGGGTCACGACCCGCCGCGACCGCACCACCAGGTCGCACTGCCGGCCGCCGGGTGAGGCTTCCTCTTCCCCCGAGTGATCGTGCAAAGAACTCACCGCTCCTCTCGCGATCCCGGCGCCTCCCGTCGTGGTCCCGCGCCGGTGCCTACCGCCTGGTGAGGTGCTCGGCCGCGATCCGCCGGGCCAGCCGTTCGAGCAGCGGCCCGGCCTCGGCCACGCACCTGCCCACGTCGGGCTCGATGTCGGTCAGCGCGTACGCCGCCTCGATTCCCGCCTTCTTCAGTTCGTCGTCGCCCACCGCGCGACGGCCGCATACGGCCACGACCGGCACGCCGTGGCCGGCCGCCGCCGCGGCGACGCCCACGGGCGCCTTGCCGCGCAGGGTCTGCTCGTCGATCGCGCCCTCACCCGTGATCACCAGCCGGGCGCCCGCCATGTGCCGGTCGAAGTCCACCAGGTCGAGCAGGTAGCCGATGCCCGGCCGGATCTCGGCGCCGAGGAAGGCCAGCGCGCCGAAGCCCACCCCGCCGGCCGCGCCCGCCCCCTCCCGCCCGGCCACGCCCATCGCGCGCACGACTCCGTCGTGCTCGGCGGCGCCGGCCAGGCCGTGGGTGTGCGCGGCGACGGCCGCCAGCCGGGCCAGCCCGGCCTCCAGCACGGCGACGTCGCCGGGGCTCGCGCCCTTCTGCGGGCCGTACACCGCGGCCGCGCCGTACGGGCCGAGCAGCGGGTTGTCCACGTCGCTCGCGACCACGACCTCGAACCCGCGCAGCCGATCGGAGGCGTCGATCGCGTGCAGGTCGCGCAGCGCCGCCCCGCCCGGCGGGAGCTCGTTCCCCCGGGCGTCGAGCAGCCGTACGCCGAGGGCCTGGGCCATGCCCGCGCCGCCGTCGGTGCAGGCGCTGCCGCCGAGCCCGAGCACGACCCGGGCCGCACCGTGCCGTACGGCGTGAGCGATCAGCTCACCGGTGCCGCGGCTGGTGGCGGTGAGGGGCGCCGTGACGCCTCGCGGGAGCCGTCGCAGGCCGGAGGCCTCGGCCAGCTCGATCACCGCGACCCGGCCGCCCGGCTCGTCCCGCACGGCGTAGGCCGCCGCGACCGGCGTGCCGTCCGGCCCGGTCACCTCCGTCTCGACCCGGGTGAACCCGCTCGCCACGACCGCGTCGACCGTGCCGTCCCCTCCGTCGGCGACCGGCAGCGACACGACGGGGACGCCGCCCAGCCCGGCGGCCACGCGCGCGGCCACCTCCGGTGCGGTGAGCGACCCCCGGAACTTGTCCGGCGCGATGACGACGTGCCCTGTCATGCCGTGTGCCCCGTAGCCGTGTGCCCTGTCATGCCTGGCCTTCCGATAGTCCGTCTGGAACTTCTCAGACATGATCCCCGGTGCGCAAGCGGCGGTGCGCGTCGGCCCCCGCACGCGCGGCGGCCTCGCCCGGCACCGTGCGCAGCTCGCCGCCGTCCACCACGGTCCGGCCGCCGACCAGCAGCCGGGCGAGCGGCGGCGTGGCGCCGTAGGCGAACGCGACGACGGGGTCGTCGATCGCGGCGTGGAAGCCGCCGAGCCGCCACAGCGCGACGTCGGCGAGCTTGCCGGGCTCCAGCGAGCCGATCTCGGCCTCCCGGCCGAGGCAGCGGGCGCCGCCCAGGGTGGCGGTCTCCAGAGCCTGGCGGGCGGTGAGCGCGCGCGGGCCGTACCTCGCCCGCTGCATGAGCATGGCCATGCGGATCTCCCCGGCCAGCGGGGTCATCTCGCTGGAGGCGGCGCCGTCCACGCCGAGCCCGACCGGGGCTCCCGCCGCGAGCAGGTCGCTGATCCGGGCGATGCCGGCGCCGAGACGGCCGTTGGAGGAGGGGCAGTGGGCGACCCCGGTGCCGGTTTCGGCGAAGCGCCGCACGTCCTTGTCGGTGAGGTGCACGCAGTGGGCCAGCCACACGTCGGGGCCGAGCCAGCCGAGCCGGTCGAGGTATTCGACGGGAAGCACGCCGAACTGCTCCACACAGTGCTCGTCCTCGTCCGCCGTCTCCGCGCCGTGCGTGTGCAGCCGTACGCCGAGGGAGCGGGCGAGCTCCGCCGAGCGGGTCATGAGCTCGCCGCTGACCGAGAACGGCGAGCAGGGGGCGACGGCGACGCGCAGCATCGACCCGAAGGACGGATCATGATATTTCCGGACCGCCTCCTCGGTCGCCCCGAGGATCTCGTCGATGTCCTCCACGACCTCGTCCGGCGGCAGCCCGCCATGCGAGGTCCCCCGGTCCATGGACCCCCGGCAGGGATGGAACCGCAGCCCGACCGCGCGGGCGGCCTCGATCTCCGCCTCGAACAGGTCGCCCCGGCCCTTGGGGAAGATGTAGTGATGGTCGGTCGAGGTCGTGCAGCCCGACAGGGCGAGCCAGGCCAGCCCGGCCGTCGCGGCGCCCGACACGACCTCGGCGTCCATCCGCGCCCACAGCCGGTAGCTCGCGACCAGCCATTCGAACAGGGTGCCGTCGGGCGTCACGCCCTGGGCCGCCCACTGGTAGAGGTGATGGTGGGTGTTGACCAAGCCGGGAGTGGCCAGGCAGCCGGAGCCGTCGACGCGCTCGGCCTCCCCCGGCGCGTACGGCGCGGGTCCCGGGCCGACCGCGGTGATCCGATCGCCCTCGATCACGAGGTGGCCGGAGGGGATCTCCTCCGCCGTGACGGGCACGATGTAGGCGTTCTCGATGACCACTCGCCGTGGTGCGAGATCACGCAATGAAGACTCCCTGGTCGGGCGGGACGGAGGCGGGTGGCGGCCGGGCCGGGTGCGGCCGGCGCCGCGCTCACGGCGGTGGGCGGAGGCGGACGGCGGCGAGCCGGACCGCGTCGAGGATCTTCTCGTAACCGGTGCAGCGGCACAGGTTGCCGGCCAGCGCCTCCCGGATGTCGGCGTCCGCCGGCACGCCGTCCGCCTCGGCCAGCAGCGCGTGCGCCTGGACGACGAGGCCGGGCGTGCAGAAGCCGCACTGCACCGCCCCGGCGTCGAGGAACGCCCGCTGGACCTCGTGCAGCCCCTCCCCGGAGTCATCGGCGGTCCGGGAGACACCGGACGCACCGGCTGGGGCCGGGCCGTCGCCGTACGCGGATCCGGCGCCGGAGGACGGGGCGCCGCCGTGGGACAGTCCCTCGACCGTGACGACCTCGCGGCCCTCCGCCTGGCCGGCGGCGACCAGGCACGCGCAGACCGGTGTGCCGTCGAGATAGACCGTGCAGGAGCCGCACTCCCCCTGTTCGCAGGCGTTCTTGGCACCCGGCAGGCCGAGCCGCTCACGCAGGACGTAGAGCAGGCTCTCGCCCTCCCACACGTCGTCGGCCGCGGTCGCGCGGCCGTTCACGGTGAGGTTCACCCTCATGCGCTCCCCCTGTCGCCGTCCGCCCCGGAATCGGCCCCGGAATCGGCCCTGAAGTCGGCCCAGGCCCAGCCGAGCGCGCGGCGGGCCAGCACGGCCAGCGCGTGCGTGCGGTAGGCGGCGCGGCCGCGTACGTCGTCGATCGGGGCGGCGGCGCCGGCGACGAGCTCCCCGAAGCGGCGGGCCACCTCGGGATCGAGCGGCGAGCGCCCCTGCCAGTCGAGCCGCGCGGCCGCGAACTCCTCGGCGGCGACGGCCCGGCGGGGCGTCGGGGCGGCCGAGCCGACGCCGGTCCCCACCCGCCGCTCCGCCGCGTGCAGGGCGATCGAGAACGAGCACACCGCGATCACCATGGCGTTCCTGGTGCCGATCTTGGAAAAGTACTGCGGCCCGCGCGCCACCGGGACGCGTACGGCGCGGATCAGTTCGTCGGGCGCCAGCGCGTTGCGCTTGACCCCGGTGTAGAACTCCCCGATCGGGATCAGCCGGGCGCCGCGCACCGACTCGGCCTCCACGACCGCGCCGCAGGCCAGCAGCGGCGGGTGGCTGTCGCCCGCGGGCGAGGCCGCGCCGAGGTTGCCCGCGACCGTGCCCCGGTTGCGGATCTGCGGCGACCCGACCGTGCGGGACGCCTGGGCCAGGCCGGGCAGGCGCGTCCCCAGTTCCCCGATCAGCCGCGCGTAGGTCACCCCGGCGCCGAGGCGGACGACGTCCCCCTCCCGCGACCACTCCCGCAGTCCGGGGATCGGGGTGAGGTCGAGCAGGGCGGCGGGGCGGCCCCTGTCGAGGTTGATCTCCACCATGACGTCGGTACCGCCCTGGATCGGGGTGGCCTCGGGCCGTCCGGCCTTCAGGTCCAGGGCCTCGGCCCAGGTGCGCGGGCGCAGGAAGTCCATCGGCTACTCCCAGGCCGGGCCGGCGTCGGGCGCGTCCTCGCGCAGCACGGCCCCCTCGATCAGCCCGTACGGCCGGTCGGCGGCGAAGAAGACCTCCCCGTCGTTGGGCAGCCCGAAGGGCGCGAGGTCGACCAGGAAGTGGTGCCTGTTCGGCAGCGACAGCCGCACCTCGCAGATCCCCGGGCACTCGGCCAGCACGCGCGTGCCCATGGCGTACAACGTCTGCTGCAGCGACAGGCTGTAGGTGTCGGCGAAGGCCGTGAGCAGGGCCGCCCGGGCCTTCTCGTAGGCCTTGTCCCAGTCCGGCGAGACGTCCGGGGAGCCGTCCCGCGAGACGTCCGCGTGCCGCCACGACACGTCGACGGCGGTGGCCAGGACGCGGTCGCCGGTCTCCGGCAGCGTCGTGTACTCGTCCTTCGCGAACCCCCGGAACTCGGAGTCGGTCGTGTTGAGCACCACGAGGTCGCGCAGCCCGGAGACCACCCACGACCCGGTCCCGTCGTGATGCGCCACGCAGGTGCGCACCTCCCGCCCGGAGCGGACGAAGGAGTGCCCGAACGCGCCGTTGCGCTCCCAGACGTGCTCCTCGACCGCGACCCTGGCGTGGTGGATCGCGGGCTGCGAGTCCACGAAGTGACGCGCCAGCAGCAGCGCGAAGTCCTCGATCGCCCCGACGCCGTGCCTCTTGGCGAACGCGAAGACGGTGTTCTTCTGCGAGTCGGTGGGCAGGACGGCGGAGTTGTCCCCGCTCAGGTGCACCTCGGCCAGGTCGCCCGACAACGCCGTGCTCACCGTGAGGTCCTTGATCCGGTGGGCGTCGCCGTGCCGGGTCACCCGTACGACCCTCGTCTCGGCCTTGCCATACCTGTTGGGTCCCAGAACGGCCACGGCTAGCTCCCCCGGTAGGTCGAGTAGGCGAAGGGGCTCAGCAGTAGCGGCACGTGGTAGTGCCCGCCGGGCTCCCGGACGGCGAACACCACGCTCACCTCCGGGAAGAACGCGTCGTCCCCCAGATAGGCGGCCGTGTCGAAGACGAGCCGGTAGGTCCCGGGACGCGGGTCGAGCGCCGGGTCCCACTCCCGGCCCAGCGGGCTCCATTCCCGGATGCGGCCGTCGGCGTCGGTGCGGCCCTCCGCGACCGGCACGAAGCCGTGCGCGGCGCGCCGCGACAGCCGTACGGGCACGTCCTTGGCGGGCGTCCCGGCGGCGGTGTCGAGCACGTGCGTCGAGAGGCTCACCGGCCCTCCCAGAGCTTGGCCAGCCGCAACGCGACGATCTTCGACAGCTCGTCCCTGACGACCCCGCGCTCGGTCTCCTCGTCGTTGCCGAGCCGCCCGCGCAGCAGCGCCAGCAGGTCGTCGGCGTCCCGGCCGGTCGCGCAGACCAGGTAGACGTGGCCGAACCGGCTCTCGTAGGCGGCGTTGCCCTCGCGGAGCGCGTCGAGGACGCCCCGGCCGGCGTCCGCGGCTCCGGACTGCTCGGACCGCGACCACGCGGCCTCGCGTCCGGCGCCGCCGGGCCGCTCGCCGATGCGGGGGTGCGCCGCCAGCGCCTCCAGCACGTCGTCCCAGGCCAGCGCGGCGAGCGCCGGCCCGCTCGCGCGGCGCAGCCCGTCGAGATCCCGGTACGGCCCGCGCGCGGCCACCTCCTCCACCCATCTGGCGGAGGCGCAGCAGGACCGCAGGTCCTCCCGGCTGAGTTCGCGCATGCCCGTCAGTCAACCGCCGGGCCCGCGGCGGGGTCCAGCGGCGTGAGGTCCGAACCGCGTGCCCTGCTCGGGGGGCCGCTTTGTACGTTGTGACAAAGGGGTGGCACGTGAGAGGCCACGAGGTGCGCGACTAACCTGGAGGTCATCATGGCTCCCAGCAATCTCATCGGCGGTCACGTCTTCGTCGCGGGCGGCCTGGCCAAGGGCGGGCTGAAGTACGCGTCCGAGATCGGCGCGGAGATGATCCAGGTCTTCGTCACCAATCCGCGCGGCTGGGCGCTCAGCGCGGGCGACCCCGCCGAGGACGCCAGGCTGCGCGAGTCTGGCGTGCCGGTCTTCCTGCACGCCGCCTATCTCGTGAACTGCGGGTCGCCGACCCCGGCGACCCTGGAGAACTCGATCGCGGTGATCCGCCACACGCTGCGCCGGGGCGCCGAGACCGGCGCGCGGGGGGTGGTCGTGCACACCGGCTCCGCCGTCAGCCAGTCGCGCGAGACCGCGATGCGCCAGATCCACGAGCACCTGCTGCCGGTGCTGGACGAACTGCCCGACGACGGCCCCGACCTGCTGCTCGAACCGATGGCGGGGCAGGGCCGGATGCTGTGCGCCACGGTCCAGGACCTCGGGCCCTATCTGGAGGCGCTCGACCATCATCCGAAGGCGGGCGTGTGCCTGGACACCTGCCACGCCTTCGCGGCGGGGCACGACCTGTCGGCGCCGGGCGGGGTGAAGGAGATGATGGACGCGCTGCACGAGGTCGCCCCGGGGCGGCTCAGGCTCATCCACGCCAACGACTCCAAGGACCCGTGCGGGTCCAAGAGGGACCGGCACGAGAACATCGGGGCCGGGCACATCGGCGCGCAGGCCTTCGGCGATCTCATGCGGCATCCGGCGGCCGCCGGTGTCCCGCTCTGCATCGAGACGCCCGGCAAGGCGGACAAGCACCACGAGGACATCGACCTGCTGAAGAAGCTCCGGAGCGCCTGACTCGCGAGGATCGCGGCTGCCGGCGTCGCGCGTCGTGGCCGGTCGGAGGCGTTCGCGGCGATCCGGCGCCCCCGTATGGCCGGATCGCCGCGTCCCCCGGTAACGCGCGGGCGGGGCCCTTCCCCCCCGAGTAGGGCCCCGCTTGATAACCACCTGGTGAGAATCGACTCACTTTGTGATTACCCCGCGTGTCTTGCGACGAGCGAAAGACTACGAGGTGTAGTCGGGCCGCCGGATGGCCCTTCGGACGAGCGGTCCCTAGCCAGCGCTATGCGGCCCGTCCTCACACGACGAGCGGAGCCCGGTGAGCGACAAACGGTCGGCCCCGGACCCGTCGCGGCGGCCCGGCCCTCGGACGGTCCCTCATGCCTCCATGGGACGAGCCGTTCCCTGGCCCGCTCCCGGGGCGCCGGGGGCGAGCGCGGGTCATGGACCGATCAGGGCCGGGCAGGGCAGCTCAGGGCCAGGCAGAGCAGATCAAGGGTGATCAGGGCAGATCAGGGCCGGGCAGGGCAGCTCAGGGGCGATCAGGGCAGATCAGGGGCGGAACTGCCGGACGAGCTGCTCCCGCACCTGCCGGGTCAGCCTCCGGCTCACCGGCAGCGTCTCCCCGCCCACCTGAAGGACCACCCGCCCGGCGTCGAAGCGCAACTCGCTGACGTGCCTGACGTTGACGAGCGTGCTGCGGTGGACCCTGACGAACCCCGACCCCGCCCAGCGCCGCTCCAGCGCCGCGAGGGACATCCGTACGAGGTAGACGGCCCCGGCGGTGTGCAGGCGGACGTAGTCGCCGTGCGCCTCGGCGTAGCACACGTCCTGCCGGGCGACGAACTTCGTGCGGCCCGCCAGCTCGACCGGGATCGTCTCCAGGTCCTCGTCCGCGCCGGGGGGCGCCACGGCGGTCAGCAGCCGGCGTACGGCCTCCGCCAGGCGTTCGGGGCGCACGGGCTTGAGCAGGTAGTCGACCGCCTCCAGCTCGAACGCCTGCACGGCGCAGTCGTGGGCGCTGACGAAGACCAGCTTCGGCGGCGTGGGGAACCCGCCGATGAGGCGGGCCAGGTCGAGGCCGTCGAGTCCCGGCATGCGCACGTCCAGGAACACCCCGTCGAGACGCTCGCCGTCGGCGATCATCTGGACCATGTCGCGGAGCGCGGCCCCGCTGTCGGTGGCCGTGCTCACGTGCTCCACCCGGGTGTCCTGACGCAACAGGAAGGCGAGCTCGGACAGGGCGGGGACCTCGTCGTCCACCGCGAGCACACGCAGCATGGCGTCCACCGTGCCGTGTGCCCGCCTCTCCGCGCAAGGGGTGACCGGACGGTAGGTGACGGACCCGTCACGCTGGGGCGTCGCCGGTGTCCGTGCGCGGAGCCCACCGGTTCCGGCGACGGTTCACCCGCCGGCGGGACCGGCCTCGGGCGTCCTTTCCGCACCTCGCCCGCACCGGCAAATCGCCGGCTCGACGAACACCAGGTCAAGCCGAGGGAAGCTTTTGGGGGCATATATCCACATTTATTCTATTATCCGCCTTTCCGTCCCCCGGCTGCCTACCATGGCGGGGGAGAACAGGCCGAACAAGGATCGTCGATGGGCATCAGGCGGGGCGCCCTGCCTCTTCCCCGTTCCGGCTCCATCCGGGCACGGGTGACGCTGACGGTGGCCGGGCTGTCCGTCCTCCTCGCCGGCGTGATCGCGGCCGGTCTCTGCCTGCTGATCCGTCACCGGGTCGAGACCGAGATCTTCAATGAGACGCGCCGTGTCGCGAGCGAATGGATCGGTTCCATGCGGCCCGACCGCATACCGCCACCGGCTCCGACGGCGCGCGTCCCCCTCATCCAGCTCGCCGACTCCCGGGGCCGGGTGGTGCTGGCCGGCCCCATGGCCGACGGGGGCCCGATGAGCACGGCCCGGCCCACCAGCGACGACCGCTTCCAGGATCTGACCGAGTGCTCCGGCGACCGGTGCGTCGTGCTCACCGCCGCGCGGGTCCCGTCGCTGCAGGCGGCGGAGATCTGGCAGGGCGAGCCCCACTACGTGTACGCCGGCACGGACCAGCCGCCCGCCCTGCGCGGGCACCGGCTGGAGCTCCTCGTCGGCGCCAGCGGGGCGGTGCTGGCCGCGCTGTGGACGTGGACGACCTGGCGGGCGGCGGGCCGCATCCTGCGGCCGATCACGGCGATCGGGCAGCGGATGTCGGAGATCACCGCCCACGACCTGTCCCTGCGGGTGCCGCAGCCGCCCGGCCGGGACGAGATCGCCCGGCTCGCCCGCACGGCGAACCAGACGCTCGACCGGCTCGAATCAGCGGTCACGCAGCAGCGGCACTTCGCCGCCGTGGTCTCGCACGAGCTGAAGTCCCCGCTCGCCGGGCTCCGCGCCGGCCTGGAGGAGGCGCTGCTCTACCCGGAGGTCGACGCGCGCGAGGCGATCGCCGGGGCCCTGCCGGTCACCGACCGCCTGCAGCAGATCATCGACGAACTGCTGGCCTTCGCCCGGCTCCGCAACACCCCCTGCGTGTCCGAACCGGTCGACCTCGGAGCTCTCGTACGCGCCGAGGTGGCGGCGCGCGGCGGAGAGGTTCCGGTGCACGCCAGGACGGAGCCCGGGCTGTGGGTCCTCGGCAGCCGCGTCCAGCTGGCCAGCATCGTCACGAATCTGCTGGTGAACGCGCAGCGGCACGCGACCTCCAAGGTGGACGTGACCGCGGCGCCCGTCGGCGCCCAGGCGCTGGTCACGGTGCTGGACGACGGCGCCGGCGTCGCCGAGGAGGACCGGGAGCGGGTGTTCGAGCCCTTCGTCCGCCTCGACGCGGGGCGGCGCCTCGACCCCGGTGGCAGCGGGCTCGGCCTGGCCCTGTGCCGGGCGATCGCGGTCGCCCACGAGGGCAGCCTCCGCATCGAGGAGTCCCCGCGCGGCGCGCGGTTCGTCCTGAGGTTGCCGCTCCTCACCGACGTCTCCCCCGGCCAGGAGGCGGCCTCGGGCAGCACGGCCGTGTGACGACGGCGGCGGCCGGTCAGGGACGGGCCGGGCTCGTACGGGGACGGGTCTTGGGGATCCGCAGCCCGATGCGGGTCCCCTTGCCCGGCGCGGTCTCGACGACCAGCCCGTGACCGGGGCCGTAGATGTGCCGCATGCGCACGTCGACGTTGCTCAGCCCGATGCCGGTCCGCTGCTCCCGCAGCGCGGCGTGGAGCTGCTCCGGATTCATCCCGACGCCGTCGTCCTCGACCCAGATGTGCGCCTCCGACCCGGCGTCCCTGATCACGACCCGCACCTCCCCCGGCATGCCGTGCTTGATCGCGTTCTCGACCAGGGGCTGCAGGCACAGGAACGGCACGTCCACCCGCAGCACCTCGGGGGCGACCTGGACGGTGAACCGCAGCCGGTCGCCGAACCTCGCCTGCTCCAGCAGCAGGTAGCGGTCCACGCAGGTCAGCTCGTCGGCGAGGGTGGTGAAGTCGGCGGCCCGGCGCAGCGCGTACCGGATGAAGTCGGCGAAGTCGAGCAGCAGTTCGCGGGCGCGCTCCGGATCGGTCCGGACGAACGAGGCGATCGTGGTCAGCGAGTTGTAGATGAAATGAGGGGATATCTGGGCCCTCAGGGCCCGTGCCTCGGCCTCCAGCGTCCGCCTGCGCGAGGCGTCGAGTTCGGCGAGTTCGAGCTGGCCCGACAGCCAGCGGCCCACCTCGGTCGCGGTGCGCACGAGCGCGGTGCCCACCCGCGCGTCGTACGCCGCCAGGGCCCCGACCACCCGGCCCTCCACGGCCAGGGGGACGACCACCCCGCGCCGGCCGCCGCCCCGTGACGCCGGGACGACGCGTGGCCTGCCCCCGGCCGCCGCCGCCCGCACCTCGGCGAGGACGGCCTCGTCCCCCGGCACGTCCGCGCCGCCCCTGGCCAGCACCCGGTCGGGCGTCGCGACGACCAGCCCGGCGGTGCCCAGCAACGTCCGCAGGTGCCGTACGGCGCCGCGGGCTGAGGCCCGGGTGAGCCCGGCGGCGCGCAGCGAACGCGCGGCCAGACCGGCGGCGCGCAGGGCGCGGAACGCCGCCTCACCCGGCCCTTCGCCCCGCACGCGACCAGGCGCGTCGCGCCCCGCACGACCAGGCGCGTCGCGCCACGCGTCATCCGGCGCGTCACGCCCCGCCGCGCCCGCCGTCCCGTACGGCGGCAGCCCGGCACACGACCTCCCCGGACGTCCCCCGGGCGGCGGCTCCCTGTGGGGCAGGGCGCGGCCGAGCACGCCGCCGCAGACTCCGCAGAGCGCGCACAGCGTGACCCACACGGCTGTCGACACGCCGGACACCGTAGCCCTTCGGCGGCCTCACGGTGGGCCCTCGCCCGGCTCCTCCTGGTATGAGTAGCGCTGCTCCTTCCAGGGGTCGGCCACGTTGTGGTAGCCGCGCTCCTCCCAGAAACCACGCCGGTCCTCGGTCAGGTACTCGATGGCGCGCACCCACTTCACGCTCTTCCACGCGTAGAGATGCGGCACGACGAGCCGGACGGGGAAGCCGCGCTCGGCGGAGAGCGGCTTCTCGTCGAGGTGCGTGGCGAGCAGCGTCGTCGGGCGGTCGAAGTCGCTCAGGCGCAGGTTCGCGCTGTAGCCGTACTCCGCCCAGATCATCACGTGCCGTACGCCCGGCCCCGGCGGGACGCGGGCGAGCAGGGCCGAGGCGGGAAAGCCGCTCCACTCGTTCCCCATGATCGAGAACTTGGTGACGCAGTGGAAGTCGGACACCATGGTCGTCGTCGGCAGCGAGGAGAACTCCTCCCACGAGAACTCGTGGATCCGGCCGGTGGCCGTCTCGCCGAACACCTGGAAACGCCACGTCTCGGGGCGGAACGCCGGCACCCTGCCGTAGTGGACGACGGGCCGTCCGCGCGGGACGTACTGGCCCGGGGGCAGTCGCGTCTCCTCGTCAGGTATCTCCGGCACGCAGGCCATCCTGCCACCCGCCGGAAAGACGGCCCGCACCGGATCCCGGGCGCGCGGCCCGGCTCCGGTCGCGCTCCGGCCGCGCTCCGGGCACGCCCGCGCGGAGCCGTACGGAACACGCCACGGACGCGAGAGGTCGACGCGAGCGTCGAGATGTGCGCTATATTGCGTCACATGCGTACCGCTTGGTCGTTTTGGTATGGCGACGGACCCGTGAGGACCGATCGCCTCCAAGCGCTGCGCTGACAGCCAAGGAGAACGAAGGCCCCGGGTCCCACGGACCCGGGGCCTTCGTCGTTTTCCGGACCGGAGACACCCGGCCACACCGTCCGTCCGCACCATCGAGAGCACGAGGAGACACCATGGTCATCGTCATGACCCCCGAGGCCACCCAGGACGACGTCGAGGCGATCACCGACCTCGTCGCCGCGGCCGGAGGGGAGGCGTTCGCGAGCCGCGGCGTGAACCGCACGATCATCGGCCTCATCGGCGACGTCGAGCAGTTCGCCACGCTCAACCTGCGCGCCATGCCGGGCGTCGCGGACGTGGTGCGGGTCTCCACGCCGTACAAGCTGGTGAGCCGCGAGAACCATCCCGATCGCTCCACGGTGACCGTGCGCGGCGTCCCCATCGGGCCCGACACCGTGACGCTGATCGCGGGCCCGTGCGCGGTGGAGACCCCGCAGCAGACGCTGGAGGCCGCGCTGATGGCCAAGGCGGCGGGCGCGACGCTGCTGCGCGGCGGGGCCTTCAAGCCGCGCACCTCGCCGTACGCCTTCCAGGGGCTGGGCGAGAAGGGCCTGCGCATCCTCGCCGACGTACGCGAGCAGACCGGGCTGCCGATCGTCACCGAGGTCGTGGACGCCCACGACGTGGCGCTCGTCGCGTCGTACGCCGACATGCTCCAGGTCGGCACCCGCAACGCGCAGAACTTCGCGCTGCTGCAGGCCGTGGGCGCCGCCGGGAAGCCGGTCATGCTCAAGCGCGGCATGACCGCGACCATCGAGGAGTGGCTGATGGCGGCCGAGTACGTCGCCCAGCGCGGCAACCTCGACATCGTGCTGTGCGAGCGCGGCATCCGGACCTACGAGCCCGCCACCCGCAACACCCTGGACATCTCGGCGGTCCCGGTCGTCCAGCGGCTGTCGCACCTGCCGGTGATCGTCGACCCGTCGCACTCCGGCGGCCGGCGCGACCTCGTCCTGCCGCTGACCCGCGCGGCCGTCGCGGTGGGCGCCGACGGCGTGATCATCGACGTGCACCCGCATCCGGAGCAGGCGCTCTGCGACGGCCCGCAGGCCCTCGTCGACGGCGACCTGGACCGGCTCGCCGCGATCATGCGCGACTTCCCCCCGCTGGTCGGCCGCACCGCCACCGTGGGGACCACCGCAGAGGGAGCCACCGCCGGAGGAGCCGCGGCCGTCGCTTCCGCTCTCGCCTGACCACGCCGGGTCCGGTACGGCCCGCGACCGCGGGCCGTACCCGGGCTCAGACCTCCAGCTTGTACGGCTGGATGGAGTCGGCGAGCTGGGCGGCGAGATCCTCGGCGTCCAGCCGCCGCTCGATCAGCTTGAGGTCCTCGATCTTCGCGCGGGTCTCGGCCTGCCGGGACGCGAGGAGCGTGCAGCAGTCCTCGTCGGGCAGCTCGGAGATCTGCAGCGTGCCGATCCTGCGCGCCTCGGCCATGATCTCGGTCTTGTCCAGGCCGATCAGCGGACGCATGATCGGCATGTCCACGGCGTGGTCCTGCGCGGTGATGTTGGTGAGGGTCTGCGAGGAGACCTGCCCGAGGCTGTCGCCGGTGACCAGCGCCTCGGCGTGGATGCGGTGGGCGACCTCCTCGGCCGTCTTGAGCATCAGCCGCCGCTGGGCGATCACCGCGAGCCGGTCCTGCCCGGAGTTCCTGATCGACTGCTGGGCCTTGCCGAACGGCACCACCCACAGCCGCGACTTGCCCTGGAACCTGTCCAGGTTGCGCACCAGCGCGTACGCCTTGTAGATCGACTCGGAGGTGGTGAACGGGATGCCGGAGAAGTGCAGGAAGTCGACCCGCAGACCGCGCCGCATCATCCGGTAGGCCGCGACGGGCGAGTCGATGCCGCCGGACAGCAGCACGAGCCCCCGCCCGCTGGAGCCGACCGGCAGGCCGCCCTGGCCCGGACGGCCGTCGGTGAACAGGAACGCCTCGTCCTTGTCCACCTCGATGTGCACGGTGAGCTCCGGGCGGCTCAGGTCCACCGGCAGGCCGAAGGTGTCGTTGATCGCCCCGCCGACCAGGTGGTCGAGCTCGTTGGAGCGCAACGGGAACCGCTTGTCGCGGCGGCGCGAGCGCACCGCGAAGCGGGCCGAGCGCGCCACCTCGTCGCTGTCCCTGATCAGCTCGATGGCGGCCTTGGTGATCGTGTCCGGGTCCTTCGGGATCCGCCACGCGAGGTGGACCAGCACGATGCCGGGCACGTCGGACACGCGGGCCGCCACCGTCTCGGCCACCTCGACGTCGGTGCCGGCGGGCAGGAACAGGGCGATCACGCCGTGCCGCTGGCGGATGTCGACGCGGTGGTCCTTGAGCGCGTGCTTGATGTTGGCCCGCAGGCGCATCTCGAAGATCTCGCGGTTCCGGCCTTTCAGGACCACCTCGCCTAACTTGAGCAGCACACAGGGCTCTCCCAGGGCGGTCATGGTCATGGGTGGAAACCTCCGGACGGACAGGGACGGCCACGGCGCCGGGGTGAGGCGCGGCCGGGAAAGGGTTCGCTGGTTCGCTGAGAGGACAACGCGTCGCCCACGTGCGGGCTTCCCACTGTAACGCCGCCGCCGAGCGGCGCACTCCCTCAATCGAGGTCGGCCAGGCCCTTCTCGATGGCGTAGCGGACCAGCTCGACCCGGTTGTGCAACTGGAGCTTGCTCAGCGTGTTCTGCACGTGGTTCTGCACCGTGCGGTGCGACAGCACCAGACGCTCGGCGATCTGCCGGTACGACAGGCCCTTGGCGACCATGCGCAGCACCTCGGTCTCCCGCTCGGTCAGCCGGGGACCGTCCCGCTGCTCCTCCTGGACGCCGGGCCGCCGGTGGGCGAGCCTGCGGTACTCGCCCAGGACGAGCCCGGCCAGGCCGGGCGTGAACACCGCGTCGCCCTCGGCGGTCCGCCGGACCGCGTCGAGGAACTCCTCCCGCCCGGCCGACTTCACGAGATATCCGGAGGCGCCCGCCTTGACCGCCTCCAGCACGTCGGCCTCCTCCGCGCTGGCCGACAGGACGAGCACGCGCGGAGGGAGCGCGGACGCGCCCAGCCCGCGGGCCACCTCCACCCCCGGCAGGTCGGGCAGGCGCAGGTCGAGCACCACCACCTCCGGCCGGACCGCCGCCGCCACCCGAAGCGCCTGCCGGCCCTCGCCCGTCGCCGCGACCACCTCGTATCCTGCCTCGGTCAGGTCGCGGGCGACCGCCTCCCGCCACATCGGGTGATCGTCCACCACCATGACCCGCACCGGGGACCGCTCGGTCCCCTCGCCTCCGGCCATGTTCACGCCCTCCTCCGCCCTCACCACGTCCAGGGCTTGTTCACCACCTTCACACCCGCCCGCGAGCTGCGCCCTCCCCGCGTCCGGCGACCGTTCACGCCGAGCCGCCCGCTCCGCCCTTATTAGGTCCAAGGGCCGTCCCGCCCGCACGCTCCCTCCGCGGGAGGGCCGAGGTCACGCCCGCTCCCCCGCCGGAACCGACAGCTCGATCTCCGTCCCGGACGGCGAGGAGGTGATGGCCGCCGTGCCGCCGAGGTCGGTCACGCGTCCGCGGATCGATCGGGCGACGCCCATGCGTCCCTCGCGGGCCGCCTGCTCCAGCCGTCCGTCGGGGATGCCCGGTCCCTCGTCGCGGACGGTGACGACCACCGCGTCGTCGTCCTCCTCCGCGAGTATCCACGCCCGGGTGCCCTCCGGGCAGTGCCGTACGACGTTGTCGAGGGCCGCGCCGACGGCCGCCGCCACCTCCCGTGCCGTCGCGGCGGGCAGCGGCAGCGGCGTCGCGGGCGCCGACACGGTCACCCGGGCCGTGCCGAACGGCCGCAGGAGGTCACGCAGGTCGGCGTACGGCTCTGCCCCGGGCTCGGGCGCGAATTCGGGCGCGGGCTCCGCGCCGGGGCGGGCGGGGCGACGGAGGCGGCCGGCGGAGCCCGGGCCGCTCCCGGCGCGGGTGCCGCGCGCCGCGAACGCCGGTCGCAGGCGGTCGCGCAGGCCGGTGGGGGCGAGATCCGGCGCCTGGGTGATGGGCGGGGCCTGCACCAGCGCCCGCAGCGCCGCCTCCTGCTCGCCCGCGAGCCTGCCGAGCTCGGCCGCCTCGCCGCCGATCTCCGCGCCCCTGCGCTGCACGAGGGCGAGCACCTGGAGCACCGAGTCGTGGATGCCGCGCGCCAGGCGCTCCCGCTCCCGGCCCGCGGCCTCCATCAGCACGGCGCGCCGCATGCGCTCCTCCGCCTCCCGCGCGAGCCGGGCGACGTGCCCGACGACCACTCCGGCCAGGAACATGAGCACCGCGCCGTTCACCTGCAGCGAGGCGAGTTCGACCCCTCTCCCGCCGCGCAGCCACAGGTCCGCCGCCGACATGACCGCGGCGGCTGCGGCGCCCGCGCGGCGTCCTCCGGCCACGCCGTACGCGAGGACCGGCCCGGCCACCCACGTCGCCGTCAGCGGCATCACGCCGGCCGCCGCGGCGGCGGGGCCCTGCGCGTACGGCGTGGCCAGCAGACAGGCGACCGTGACGAGGAGGTCGGCGGCCAGCAGCGGCACACGCCGGGTGGCGGGATACCGGACGAGCGTGACGGCCGTCCAGGCGGCCATCACGCCGATGACCGTCCAGGACACGACCGGACGGGCGTATCCGCCCGCTCCGAGCACGAACAGCGCCGCGTACGCGAGCGACGCGACGCGGTAGACCGCGATCGCCCGCCAGAACGGTCCCTCGATGCCCATCGCGCGGCGCCCCCTCGTGACTGAGCCGGGAGGGCCGATCCCTCCGCTCACATACTGGGCGATTCCGGGTGGCGATCCGGCGGGTTCCGGCCTCTCACACGCGTACGGCTCCCGCGAGGCGACGCGGGAGCCGTACGGACGGACGGTGGACGGCCCGCCCGCAGCGAGCGGGCCGTCATCACGGATCGGCGGGTCAGCGTGGCCCGGCCAATCGGTGTGGCCGGCGGATCAGCCGAAGAAGACCTCGGCCTCCGAGTAGCGGGAGGCGGGGACGGTCTTGAGCTCGGAGGTCGCCTCGTCGAGGCCGGCGCGGACGATGTCGGTGCCGCGCAGCGCGACCATCTTGCCGAAGTCGCCGTCGTGCACGGCGTCGATCGCGCCGAGGCCGAAGCGGGTCGCGAGCACCCGGTCGTAGGCGGTCGGAGTGCCGCCGCGCTGGATGTGGCCGAGGACCGTGGTGCGGGCCTCCTTGCCGGTGCGCTTCTCGATCTCCTTGGCCAGGAGCTCGCCGATGCCGCCGAGACGCACGTGGCCGAACGCGTCGAGCTCACCGGCCTGGAGCGCCATCTGGCCCTCCATCGGGTGGGCACCCTCGGCGACGACGATGATCGGCGAGTAGCGGGTCTTGAACCGCGACTCGACGTAGGAGCAGACCTTGTCGATGTCGAACGGCTTCTCCGGGATGAGGATCACGTTGGCGCCGGCGGCCATGCCCGCGTGCAGCGCGATCCAGCCCGCGTGGCGGCCCATGACCTCGCAGATCAGCGCGCGGTGGTGGGACTCGGCGGTGGTGTGGAGCCGGTCGATGGCCTCCATCGCGATGTTCACCGCGGTGTCGAAGCCGAAGGTGTAGTCGGTCGCGTTCAGGTCGTTGTCGATCGTCTTGGGCACGCCGACGACCTTGACGTCGCGGTCGAACAGCTGCTTGGCGACGCCGAGGGTGTCCTCGCCGCCGATCGCGATGAGCGCGTCGACGCCCTGCGCGGCCAGGTTCTCCTTGATCCGCTCGACACCGCCCTCGATCTTGATCGGGTTGGTGCGGGAGGACCCGAGGATCGTGCCGCCGCGCGGCAGGATCCCGCGGACGGCCTGGATGTCGAGCGGCATGGTGTCGCCCTCCAGGGGCCCACGCCAGCCGTCGCGGAATCCGACGAACTCGTGCCCGTACACGCCGATCCCCTTGCGGACGACGGCGCGGATCACCGCGTTCAGACCGGGGCAGTCGCCGCCTCCGGTCAGGACTCCAATACGCATGACGGGTATTCCTCCATCTTGGATACGCGGAATGGCGCGGCCGGGCCCAACGCAGACCCCGGTGCTCACCGCACCGCATTCTGCCCAAGCCTCGCGACAATGGTCTAGACCAACAAGAGAGGCTACGCCACCCGGCCGACCACGACCAAAACAGTCTCGCACGGCGAGACCGCAGCCGCCGGGAGACCCGTCTTCCCAACCGTACGCGGCGGCTCTATGTTTGACTCAGTCAAACGTTTCCTTGAGGTGGGCAACCAAAATGGACATAGTGCCGCAAGTGCGTGCGTTCAACCGCTTCTACACCTCCGTCATCGGGGTGCTCGGTGCGGGAATGCACGACACCCCCTACTCGCTGACGGAGGCGCGGGTGCTGTTCGAACTTGGCACCCGGGAGCAGGCGGCCGACGCGGCGGACATCAGGGGCATGCTCGGTCTCGACGCCGGCTACCTGAGCCGGATCCTGTCCAGGTTCGAGACCGACGGGCTCGTCTCCCGCGAGAAGTCCCCGGAGGACGCCCGCCGCCAGGTCGTGCGGCTCACCCCGAAGGGCCGGGAGACGTTCGCGATGATCGACCGGCGCTCCGCCGCCGAGATCGACGCCCTGGTCGAGAAGCTCGCCGACCCCGAACGCCGCCGGCTCGTCTCCGCGATGGACACGGTGAAGCGCCTGCTGGAGCCACCCGCGCAACGGCGCGAACCGTACGTGATCCGGCCGCCGCGGCCGGGCGACCTCGGCTGGGTGGTGCAACGGCACGGGGCCCTCTACAGCGAGGAGTACGGCTGGGGCGCGTCGTTCGAGGCGTACGTCATCAGGATTCTCGCCGCCTACCTCGACGACCACGACCCCCGGCGGGAGGCGGGCTGGATCGCCGAGGTCGCGGGCGAGCCCGTCGGGTGCGTCTTCTGCGCGCACGAGGACGAGACCACGGCGCGGCTGCGACTGCTGCTGGTCGAGCCGTCCGCGCGGGGAATGGGGATCGGCGGGCGACTGGTCGAGGAGTGCCTGCGCTTCGCCACCGCGGCCGGGTACCGCAGGATCACGCTCCTGACCCGGGACGTGCTGCTCGGCGCCCGCCGGATCTACCAGGCCGCCGGGTTCACCCTGGCCGATCGCTATCCGGGCGAGGAGTCGGGCGTCCCCATCGTCGAAGAGGTGTGGACGCGCGACCTCTGACTCCCCCGCCCTAGCATGATCGCCATGCGCGGAGCGGTATGGCGGGCCGCTCAACCGCATGCCGTCGCGGGCGTGGACAAGGATCTCGAAGTGGCCTTCGGCGACGGACGGCGGTTCGGCGCCCGGGCCGGAACGCCACTCGTGCGGTGTCCCACGGCCCCTGCTGACGTCGCCTGCCCGGCCTGATGTCACCGGGCTCGGTAGGACGGGCGCGTCCTGCCGCGCGTGGCTCAGGCGCGTACGAGGTCCTCGAACGGGCCGGTGATCTCGACGGTGACGGGCACCACACCGGACCGGGCGGCGGCGGGTGGGCGGCAGGAGAGATAGAGCCTGTCGCCCGCCGGGGACATGGACGGACCCGTGACCGTCCAGCCGTCCGGCATCCGGAGGAACGGCACCACCCGGTCCCCCGCGACGAGGACGATCTCCTCGCCGTCGTCCCTGCCGCCGGGCCGTGCCTCCGGTTCCTCAGCCGTCGCGGAGCCCGGGCCGCTCGACCGGGTGGGGGCGCTGAGGTCGGCAGGAGTGCCGGGGGCGTGGGCGATGCCGGTGCTGCCGGGGGTGCCGGGGTCGTGGAGAACACCGAGACGTTCGGACCTGACGTCGTAGGCCCACACGCGGCCGTCGCCCTCGCTGACGAACCGCAACACGCCGTCGAGGTAATGACAGTCGCCGCCGCCCGCGAACCGCCGGGCACCCTTCACCTGGTCGCGTACGGGCACGCGGGACGCGGCCGGGGACGGCACCGGCTCCCACCGGACGGCCTCGTCGCCGGGAGCTCCGGTCATCACGTCGAGGACGCCGGTGGTGAGATCGCCCCAGTCGCCGGGGCGGAACCGGTACAGGCACCCGTCCGGCTCCCCCTCGGTGAGGTAGACGAACCCCCGGTCGGCATCGCAGACCATGCCCCCATGGGTGAACAGGCCCATCGCCAGCCGGGGCATCGGAGCGCGCAGGCCGTACGGGTCGCATTCGAAGACCGTGCCCTGGGGCGTCCGCTCGCCCGACAGCCAGGTGTCCCACGGGGTCACGGCGCCGGAGTCGACGCGGTCGGCGCCGGACAGCACGCGATATCCGCCGCGCAGGCTCCCGTCCGGCGCGAACCGCAGCGCGGTCACGCCACCGAGCAGCGGCAGCGCGCAGTTGGAGACATAGATCCAGCCGTCACCGTCCGGGAAGCACCCGCCGCCGCCGGGCGCGGCGTGCCACACCACGCCGCCGGTACGCTCCCCCGACCAGGCCACGATCCGGCAGGTGAAGCCCGGCGGGAGGGTACGCGGCAGGTGCCGGGCCACCAGGTCGTCCGCGTCGCTCCGCTCGGGAGACTCGTTCCCGTCAGACCGGTCCGCGCGCCCGGCGAGAGCCCTCTTCCGGCGCGGCTCGGCCTGTCGGGGGCGGCCCGTGTGCCCGTGCGGGTTCCGCTCCCCCGGCGGCTCGTCCCGCTCGCCGTGGCCGACGCCTCCCGGCCCGTGTGGGTCGGCTCCGCGAGGGAGCGCCGTGCGCCAGAGCGATCCCGGCGACGCCGACACGGCCGCCGACAAGGAAGTACCCCGCACCGCTGACCCGCCTTCCCTGACCTTCCCCTGGTCATGCCTCTGGTCACGCCTGTTGTCGCTCCGGTCCGCCCCGTACGGACGGTGCCGCTTCGCCTGCGGGCCGCCCGGGACGGCCGCCTTCTCACCTGGACGCCCTCTCACACGGCCGCCCGGACCGCCCTCTCGCCCGAGGCCGCTCGCCCGTGCCGCCTGGCGCCGCCCGCTCCCCCTACCCCGTCCGGAACGCATCTGACCGGGTCTTTCTCTCCAGGACGGCGGGTCGCACACGTGGACGCCCAGTGGATCGGGAACACGTGAACGCCGAGGAAAGGGACATCTCTCATCGAGGCGAACGCTCCGCGAACCCTGGCGCCGCACGCCGGGACGAGGCCCTTCACCCCTGACGGGAACCTTCATCGGCGAGATGTTGACAGTGTCATTGTTACAGTGTCATCGTAGAGGCATGAGCGGGACCTGGACGATCGGTGAGCTGGCAGAGCGGGCGGCGGACCTGCTCGGATCCGAGCCGCGCGTCAACGGAAGGGTCCGGGAGGTGCCCAACGAACGGCTCATCCGCTGGTACACGACGATCGGCCTGCTCGACCCGCCCGCCGCCCGGCGCGGCAGGCTCGCTCTCTACGGCCGCCGCCACCTGCTTCAGCTCGTGGCCGTCAAGCGCCGCCAGGCGGAGGGGCTGTCCATCGCCGCCATCCAGGCCGAGCTCGCGGGCGCGACCGACGCCATGCTCCAGCGGATCGCCGGCCTTCCCGAGGTGCCCCACCCGCAGGGCGGCCCCGGTCGCGCCCTTGCCGAGCCGTCCCAGCCGGGAGTGACAGAGCCGGAACGGCCCTCGGCCGCCACGATCCCCGACGTGGCGTGGCCGACGGACCGGAAGCGGTTCTGGGCCCGGCCGGCCGGCTCCACCCACTTCGATCCGGCAGGCTCCGGCCCTGCGGGGGCCGGCCCCGGCGATCCCGTCCCGGTGCCGCGTCCCGGCGCGGCACCCGATTCCTTCGGCACACCAGACCTGCGCACCGTCACAACGGCTTCTACCGGCGGACCGGCGGGGGACCTTCGGGGGGACGTCCTGTTCGGCGTCCGTCTCGCGCCCGGGGTGACGGTCCTGCTCGAATCGGCCCACCGTACGCCGGACGGCGACGAGGCGGCCGCGCTGCGCCGGGCCGCCGCTCCGCTCCTCGCGGCACTCGGCGCGCTCGGCCTGGCCGGGCCCTTCGAGGACGCCGAGACCACGACGCCCTGGGACTCATCGGATTCCGAGACACGCAAGGGGATGACCTCATGACCGTTCCCATCACACCTCTGCGGCCGGAGGAGTGCCTGCCCGAGCCGCATGCCGGGCTCGGCGCGCTCGAAACCGCGAAGGGCAACCTCCCTCTGGAGAGCGTCGACGTCACCGCGCGTCTCACCGGGCTGGTGGCCGGCGTCGAGGTCGTCCAGACCTTCCGCAACCCGTTCGGCGTGTCGCTTGAGGCGACGTACGTCTTTCCGCTGCCGCCGCGAGCGGCGGTCACCGCCTTTCGCATGGAGGCGGACGACCGGGTGATCGACGGCGTGCTCAAGGAGCGCGGCCAGGCGCGGGCCGACTACGACCGCGCGCTCGCCGAGGGCAGGCGCGCGGCGATCGCCGAGGAGGACCGGCCCGACGTCTTCACGATCCGGGTCGGCAACATCGTCCCCCGGGAGCGCGTGGTCGTCCGGCTCACGATGAGCCAGCCGCTCCCCTACGAGGACGGCGCGGCCGAGTTCCGCTTCCCGCTGGTCGTGGCGCCCCGCTACATACCGGGGGCTCCCCTGTCCGAGCCCGCCGCGGGCGACGGCGTCGCGCCCGACACGGACGCCGTGCCCGACGCCTCCCGCATCTCACCGCCGGTCCTGCTGCCCGGGTTCCCGTCCCCGGTACGGCTGTCGCTCACGACGACCGTCGACTCCGCCGGGCTCGGCCTGCGGGAGGTCCGCTCCAGCCTGCACGAGGTCGAGCGAGAGGGCGACAGGATCACCCTGCGGCCCGGCGAACGGCTCGACCGCGACTTCATCCTGCGCCTGGCGTTCGACGCCTCCTCGTCCCTCGCCCTCGTCCCGGACACCCTGTCCGGCGGTGTGCCGGACGCGCCGGGCGGCGTGCCAGAGGGCGTTCCCGCCCGACCCGCGGGCCGCGAGCCGCGGGCAGGCGAGACGACGGCCGGACGGGAGGCGGCCGGACGGGAGGCGGCCGGACGGGAGGCGGCCGGACGGGAGGCGGCCGGACGGGAGGCGGCCGGACGGGAGGCGGCCGGACGGGAGGCGGCCGGACGGGAGGCGGCCGGACGGGAGGCGGGCGATGCCTCGGAAACCCCGGAGGGGACCTTCGTGCTCACCCTGCTGCCTCCGCCGGAGGACACGGCACGGTCCGCGCCCCGGGACGTCGTCCTGCTGCTCGACCGCTCGGGCAGCATGACCGGATGGAAGATGGTGGCGGCTCGCCGCGCCGCGGCCCGCATCGTCGACACGCTCACCCGGCACGACCGGTTCGCCGTGCTCTCGTTCGACTCCGTGGTCGAGCGCGCGTTCCCGGGTGGCCTGGTGGAGGGCACCGACCGCAACCGGTACCGCGCCGTCGAACATCTCGCCCGGCTCGGCGCCCGGGGCGGCACCGAAATGCTCGCCCCCCTTGAGGAGGCCCTGCGCCTGCTGGGCGAGCGGGACGACGACCTCCCGGGCGAGCCCGCACGCGATCGGGTGCTCGTGCTGGTCACCGACGGCCAGGTGGGCAACGAGGACGAGATCCTCGAACGCGTCGGCCCCCGGCTGGGCGGCACCCGCGTCCACACCGTGGGCATCGACAGGGCGGTGAACGCGGGGTTCCTCGGCCGGCTGGCCCTGCTCGGCTCCGGCCGCTGCGAACTGGTCGAGTCGGAGGACCGTCTCGACGAGGCGATGGAGCACATCCACCGGCGGATCGGCTCACCGCTGGTGACCGACGTCTCCGTGCGCGCCGAGGGCGTCGACCTGGTGCCGGGCACCGTCACGCACGCGGGTTCGCTCTACCCGGGGGTCCCGCTGGTCGTGACCGGGCGTTACCGGGGCGGGGCGGCGGGCGCTCTCACCGTGCACGGCCGCACGACCGACGGGCGTACCTGGGAGGATCGCGTCGAGGGCCGTCCCGCCCGGGACGGCGCGGCGCGGGCCGTGTGGGCGCGGGCGCATCTGCGCGCCCTGGAAGACCGATACGCGGTGGGCGACCGCTCGCTGGAGCAGCAGATCATCGACATCTCGCTCCGCTTCGGTGTGCTGTGCCGGTTCACCGCGTTCGTGGCCGTCGACACCCATGTGACCGGTGAAGGCGCTCCGGAGCATCGCGTCCTCCAGCCGGTCGAACCGCCGAGCGGGTGGGAGATACCCGCCGCGATGCCCATGATGGTGGCCGGAGCGCCGATGATGGCCAGGATGGCCTCCGTCACCAGCAGCGCGGAGGCCGCACCCGGCACGGCGGCGGACGCGCCCATCGGAGCGGTCTCCGGGGCTGTCGCGCCGAGCGCGCCCTTCGCCGCCGCACCGCCCCCACCTCTGTCTCCGGCTCCGCCTCCGGCCCCGGGCGCACCTGGCGGCAGGGCGCGTCCGTCCCGAGGATTCTCCACCGGAGGCTTCCTGTCGCGTCGTGGCTCCGAGCCCGCGGCGCTGACGGACCTCGACGGCGTACGGCCCCTGCTGACCGAGGAGCTCACGAGACTGGGCCAGGCGGAGTCGCTGCCGGAGCGGGAGCGCCGGCGCTACCTGGCGGATCTCGCCAGCCGCCTGCGAGTCGTCGCCCAGATGGTGGGGAGTCACCCCGGCCTTCTCGCGCTGGCAGCCGACCTCGACAAGGCCGAGTGGGCCGAAAGCTCGCTCGACGACCTCTGGCGGCGGGCCGTCGATCTGCTGACCGCCCTGGTCGGCGGCTCCGGGCGGGGCGAGCACGGCGCCGGTCACGGCGAAGGCGAGCACGGCGCCGGTGACGGCGAGGGCAAACACGGCTCCGCGACGGAGAAGGAGCGCCGGCGCCCCTTCTGGAAGCGGTCCTGACCCTTCCCGCCTCCCGGGGCGCGTCGCCGTGAGCGTCTCGGGACGGACGGCTGTGGCCGGGACACCGGCGGAAACGCCGGGCCCGGCCACAGAGGGTCCGCTGCCGCAGTGAGCGAAGCCCTACGAGGGTTCAGGTAGGCGGATGACATCGGACGGCGGGGTGGGCACGGGACGCCGAGGCTCCCGCACCCCTCCCGCGTCGGGCCGATCGTCGCGTCCACCTGCGGGGACGCGAGACCGGCGGCGCAGCAACCGATTGACGAGCTCTTTAAGCCCCATACCTGGCGAACGTAGTAGATCCACGAGCGGTTCCGACAGAGAACCGGCGTCCGCTCCGGGCGAACCATCCCCTCCGGCCAGCTCACGGACCTGAAGCACGTAGGGTGCCGGTATGCATCCCGTGGTCCTCGACGGCGGTCTCGCGACCCATCTGGAGTCCCTCGGCTGCGATCTGAGCGACGACCTGTGGTCGGCCCGGCTGCTGGCCGACGATCCCGGCGTCATCCGCCGCGCGCATCTCGACTACTTCCGCGCCGGCGCCGACGTCGCCACCACGGCGAGCTATCAGGCCAGCGTCCCCGGGTTCGTACGGCACGGCATGTCGCCGCGGGAGGCCCGCGACCTCATCCGGCTGTCGGTGACGCTGGCCGTGCAGGCGAGGGACGAGGCCGGGCACGGACTGGTCGCGGCGAGCGTGGGGCCCTACGGCGCCTACCTCGCCAACGGCGCCGAGTACACGGGCGACTACGACCTGGACGAGGACGGCCTGGTCGAGTGGCATCGCGAACGCTTCGGCATCCTCGCCGGCGCCGGAGCCGACCTGCTGGCGTGCGAGACGATTCCCTCGGGGGCCGAGGCCCGGGCGCTGGCGCGGCTCCTGCGTGAGACGCCGTCCGTGCGCGCCTGGGTCGCCTTCTCCTGCCGGGACGGCGAGCACGTCAGCGACGGGACGCCCTTCGAGGAGTGCCTCGCGATCTTCGACGGGCTTCCCCAGGTGGTCGCCGTCGGCGTGAACTGCACCGCGCCACGGTTCGTGCCCGACCTGGTCAAGCGTGGTGCCACCGTCGTCTATCCGAACTCCGGCGAGCGGTGGGACGCCGTGAACCGCCGCTGGCTCGGCCTCGCCGACCCCGTGGAGTTCGGCAGGGCGGCCGCCGGATGGGTCTCGCTCGGCGCCCGTCATGTGGGCGGCTGCTGCCGCACCACTCCCGCCCACATCCGCGAGATCCGCTCCCACCTCGCCTGACCGGCCCTGACCCGGGGCAGATCTCCTGGACCGCGAGGCCCACGCCCGGGCGGCCCGAGCGGGCGCTGTCAGCCCATCTCGGCCTGGGCCCGGCCCTCGCCGCCCCGGGACGCCAGCGGGATCTCCTTGAGGAACAGGGCCACGACCAGCGCGGCGGCGACGAAGGGCAGACAGGTGAGGAACACGTCGTCGATCGCGTTCGTGAACGCGACCAGCACGTGGTCCTTGACCGGCTGCGGCAGCCGCTGGATCGCCTGCACGTTGTCGGCCTTCACCTGTCCCGGAGGCATCCTGCCGCCGAACTCCGCGGCCAGGTAGTGATTGAGCCGGCTGGTGAGGACCGCGCCCATGACCGCCGTACCGATGGCGGCGCCCATCATCCGGAAGAACGTCGCCGAGCTTGTCGCCACGCCCATGTCGGCCCGCTCCACCGCGTTCTGGATCGCGGTGACGACCGTCTGCATGGTGAACCCGAGCCCGGCGCCGAAGAGGTAGGCGTAGATCGCCACCTGCCAGTACGGCGAGTCCGCCCGGATCGTGGACAGCAGCCACAGTGCCACCAGGAGGACCGCCGCGCCGAGGATCGGGTAGACCTTGTAGCGCCCGGTGCGGCTCATCAGCTGGCCGGAGGTGATCGACGTGGAGAAGATGCCGACCACGGCGGGCAGCAGTGCCAGTCCCGACACGGTCGGCGACATGCCCTGCACCGCCTGCAGGTAGACCGGCAGGAAGATCATGCCGCCGAACATCGCGAGTCCCGCGAGGAAGTTGTAGCCGTTGCCCACGCTGAAGACCGCGTTGCGGAACAGGCGCATCGGCAGGATCGGCTCGGGCGCCCGCAGCTCCACCAGCACGAACAGCGCCGCGAACGCCACGAAGGCGGCGAGCAGGGCCAGCGCGCCGGGGGCCGTCCAGCCGAGTTCGTTGCCCGCCCAGTCGAGGTAGAGCAGGAAGCACGACACGGCGGCCACGATCAGCGTCGCGCCGAGGTAGTCGACGCGGTGGCTGCGGCGCACGGTGGGCATCTTCAGCGCCACCGAGGTCACGACGAGCGAGACCACCCCGATCGGCAGGTTGATCCAGAAGATCCACCGCCAGCCCGGGCCGTCGGTGAAGAAGCCGCCGAGCAGCGGCCCGGCCACGCTGGAGGTGCCCCAGACGGCGCCGAAGTATCCCTGGTAGCGCCCGCGCTCACGCGGCGGGATCACGTCGCCGATGATGCTGAACGCCAGCGACATCAGGCCGCCGCCGCCCAGGCCCTGCAGCGCGCGGAACGCGATGAGCTGGCCGATGTTCTGGCTCAGCCCGGCCAGGACCGAGCCGAGCAGGAAGATGCCGATCGCGGTCTGGAAGATCACCCGCCGGCCGTACAGGTCGGAGATCTTGCCCCACAGCGGGGTCGCCGCGGTCGAGGTGAGCAGGTAGGCGGTGACCACCCAGGAGAGCTTGTCGAGGCCGCCGAGCTCGCTGACGATGCGCGGCAGCGCGGTGCCGACGATGCTCTGGTCGAGCGCGGCCAGCAGCATCCCGGCGGCGACTCCGCACAGGACGATCAGGATCTGACGGTGGGGCAGGTATCCCGGTGCGGCCTGCTGCTCCTCGCGGACGCTCATGCCGCGCGCCCCCGCGGGCCGGACCCCCACGCGGTGGGTGACGTCGACGTGCGGCACCTGTGTGCTGGCTTGGGCATGCGCCTTCCGATCTGAACGTCTGGATCACGCGCGGCGGACATCGCCACGTTACCCGTCCAGTCCGGAAGTATTAGGAATTCTCGCGAGCCGCCCGTGTCATCTCGGTCTTCGCCGCCGCCGCGTACTTGTCGACGTACTCCTGGCCCGACAGCTCCATCAGCGCGTACATGATCTCGTCGGTGACGGCGCGGAGCACCAGGCGGTCGTTCTCCATGCCGTAGTAGCGGGAGAAGTCGAGCGGCTTGCCGTACCGCACGCCGGGACGGATGCCGAACCTCGGCACGGGCCGCCCGGGGGGCATCATCTCGAACGTGTTGACCATCGCCCATGGGATCACCGGCGACCGGGACTCCAGCGCCAGCCGCGCCACGCCCGTCTTGCCCTTGTAGAGGCGGCCGTCGGGCGACCGGGTGCCCTCGGGGTAGATGCCGAGGACCTTGCCCTCGTTGAGGATGCGCAGCCCGGTGCGCAGCGCCGCCTCGCTCGCCTTGCCGCCCGAGCGGTCGATCGGCACGGTGCCGACGGCCGAGAAGAAGGCCCGGCTGAAGAGGCCCTTGATGCCGCTGCCGGTGAAGTACTCCGCCTTACCGAGCGAGATGACCTTGCGGGGCAGGAACCCGGCCCCGAAGAAGTGGTCGGCGAACGACAGGTGGTTTCCGGCCAGGATGACCGGGCCCTCCTTCGGGACGTTCTCCACGCCCTCCGCCCAGGGGCGGAACACGAAGTGGAGGAGCGGCCAGAGGATGGCCTTCACCACCCAGTACAACACGCGGACTCCCTCGGCTCAGATGTGAAGTCATCTTCGCACGCCCAGCCCTCTCGCACTAACGCTGACCAACGTGCGAGTATCGGGCGGAACACGCCGCCGTCGGACGGAGGTCTCCCATGCCAGTGCTGCCCGGTGCGGAGCCGTACCACCACGACGGCGGCGAGATCGGCGTCCTCCTCTGCCACGGGTTCACCGGCTCGCCGCAGTCCCTGCGGCCGTGGGGCGAGCACCTGGCCCGGGCCGGGCTGACCGTCTCCCTGCCGCGCCTGCCCGGCCACGGCACGAGCTGGCAGGAGATGAGCCGCACGCGCTGGGAGGACTGGTACGCCGAGCTGGGCAAGGCGTTCGCCGACCTGCGCGGCCGGTGCTCGGACGTGTTCGTGGCGGGGCTGTCCCTCGGCGGCTGCATGGCGCTGCGCCTGGCCGAGGTCCACGGCGACTCCGTACGCGGGGTCGTGGTGGTCAACCCCTCGGTGGTCAGCGACGCGCCGCTGCTGCGGCTCGCCCCGGCGCTGAAGTACGTGATGCCCTCGGTCCCCGGCGTGGCGGGCGACATCAAGAAGGAGGGCATGACGGAGCTCGGCTACGCGCGCACCCCCGTGCGTGCCGCGGCCACGCTGCCCCAGCTGTGGAAGCTGGTCCAGCGGGACATCGGCGAGGTGAAGCAGCCGCTGCTGGTGTTCCACAGCAGGGACGACCACGTCGTGAAGCCGGCGAGCGTGGCGTTCCTCCAGGCGAGGCTGGGGGACAATCTGGAGGTCAGGGAGCTGACGGACAGCTATCACGTCGCCACCCTCGACAACGACGCGCCCGCGATCTTCGAGGGGAGTCTGGAGTTCATCCGCTCCCACGCCTCGGTACCCTTGACGAAGGACCTGTGACCAGGGATCGACGTGACACCGCAAAGTGACGAGGACGAGGTCTGGCGCCAGATCGTCGCCTCGTTCAACGAAAAAGCCGAGGACGCCTCGGCCGATCAGCCATGGCCTGATCGCGAGAACGTGACCGAGGAGCCCCGCCCCGGCGCGGCCAACGGCTCCACCGCCACCGACCGTGACGGCGCCGACGACGGCGCCCGGGACACCGGCGGCGAGCGTGACGACGCCGCCGGCGAGGGCACGGACGAGCCGGACGGCCAGACGGCCCCCGTCGCGGTGAGCGAGGACGACGACCACTACGTCCCGCCGCCCCCGCCGCCGCTCCCCCAGGCGGACGCGGTCACCCGGGCGTCGTGGCTGGCGCTGTTCGGCGGCCCGGCCTATCTGCTGCTGGCCGCCCTGCTCGACTGGCCCAGGGACGGCTGGATCGTGTTCGCCGCCGTGTCGGCCTTCATCGCGGGGTTCGTGGTCCTCGTCGTACGGATGGGCGACGGTCCGCCCACCGACTCCGGCTGGGACGACGGCGCGGTCGTCTGACCCGGCGCCCGCCTCCCGTCACGCCTGCCGCGCCTTACTGGGCGGCGAGGGCGTGCGGCGGGCCGAACCGCTCGACGAGGTCGGTGTAGCGCTCCTTGCCGTCCAGCACGTGGCCGATGGCCATGGTCAGCTCACCGGTGTGGGTGACCGCCTGCAACCGCACCTTGCGGTCCGCGCCGGACTTCTGGCCGCGCAGCCTGGTCCAGCGCGACCCGTCGTAGCGGAGCAGGAAACCGTCCGCCGCGTGGGCGGGGTCGTAGCCGGCGATCCAGAACACGCCCTCGCCGTCGCCGGTCACGCCGTACAGTTCGGCGTGCCGCTCCGGCGGCGTCGCCCGCTTCCAGCGCCTGCCGTCCCAGTCGAGGACCAGCGGGGAGATCTTCCCGTCCCGGTAGACGCCGCCGATCGCGACCGCCCGCTTGCGGCTCTCCGCGTAGACGTCGCGCAGGAAGCCGCCCCTGATCCGCGGCAGGTCGGCCCGCTTCCACCCGCCGCCGGTCAGCCGCATGGCCAGGGGGCCGTCACCCGAGTCGCCCACCGCCCAGCCGTCCGACTTGCCCGCCAGGGCCACGCCGTAGAGGGCTCCCCCGGGCCCCTGGCCGGTCTTCCAGGCGGCCCCCTTGCCGGCGCCGCCGCTGCTCAGCAGGAACGCCTGGCCGTCGCGGCTGCCGACGGCGGCCACCCGGCCGGAGGACGCGGCGATCCCGCCGAGCCAGTCGCCCGTGCGCAGGCGCGGCACGCCGACCCGGTCGAACCCGTCGGCCGACCCCTTCGCGAGGTACGGCAGGCCGTCGTGCCCGTCGCCCACCACCCAGACCTCCCTGGGGGACGCGGCGGCGACCGACCGCAGGTGCCCGGCGCCGGTGGCGTCGCCCCTGATCGGCACCTCGCTCCAGGAGGAGCCGTCCCAGTGGGTGATGACTCCCCGGTTGCGCCAGAAGTCCCAGGCCTCCTGCTGGCCCACCGCCCAGACGTCCCCGGCTGAGAGGCCGGCGACGTCGGACAGCGAGGCGTCGGCCCTGAGGCGCCCGGTGGGGAGCCCCGGGCCCTGCGCGACCTCGTCTCCCGACGGGTCTCGCTCCGCCCGGGGGCGGGCGGTCCCTGTCTGCGCGTACGCGACCGATGTTGCGCACGGGAGGAGTCCGGCCAGCAGACCGGCGGACAGCACACACAACGGCACCGCACGCCGGATGCGGCGTCGGGTCATGGAACAGATCGTAAGGGGAACGGCGCCCTCTCCGTCGCAGAGGTCGCGATTCCGGGCCCGACGCGACGCCCGGCGTGACACCCGGACGCGATCTCGGCGACCACCGGCCGGTGGTCGCTCGCGGCGGCCAGATCGCCGGAGGGCACGTCCGCCCCTCCGCAGGAGAGGACGGTCAGGCCCGGCCCCGCGAAGACCGCGTCGATGCGCACCCGGGGGTCGCGGGCCGGAAAGGTCCCGCCGCCCGGCGCCGCTCCGGTGGCCGTACGGGAACCCCCGGCCGCGGCGGCGAAGCAGTCGGCGTACCGGGCCGCGAGGAAGCGCCAGACCGGGGCGCCGGGAGGCTCGTTGAGGTCGCCCGCCAGCACGGGCGCGGCCCCGAACTCCCGGGCGGCGCCCTCCAGGATCGGCACGATCTCGGCGGCGTGGCTCAGCCGCGCCCCGGCCAGCAGGTCGAGGTGGACCGAGCACACGGCGTACCTGTCCCGACCCTTCTCCACGACCGCCACGGCGACCGCGCGCCGTTCGAGGCCGGTGAACCACCGCAGGCGCCGCCCCTCGCCCCGCAGCAGCCGTACGGCCGGGGAGGTGAGGACGGCGGTGCCGTTCAGCCGGCCTCCGGCGGCCACGGACAGCCCGGCGGCGCGGGCGAGGGCGGCCAGGGAGACCGGGACGGCGCGGCTGAACACGGGCCGCCCGTGCCGCCGCGCCGGCAGGCGCGGCACCTCCTGCAGGCACAGCACGTCCGGCCGGAGGGCTCTGATCACCCGGGCCAGCGCCCTCCGGTCGTCCTTCAGCCCGCGGACGTTGTAGGTCGCGACCCGCAACACGCTCCCGCCCTCCCGGGCGGTGCCGTCGCCGGCCTCCGGCACGTCCTCAGCGGAGCCTGGCGAGGTCACCGGCCCCCACCAGACCGGCGGACGGTCCCATCTCGGCCACCCGGATGTCGGCGAGCGGACGGTGGCCCCGGCCGGTCAGCCGCGCGGCGAACTCGTCGCGTACCCGGTCGGCGAACAGGTCCGCGGCTCCGGAGACGCCGCCGCCGAGGATGAAGCACCCGGGGTCGAGGATCGCGGCCAGGTCCGCGAGGCCCTGCGCGAGCCAGTCGGCGAGCGACTCGAACGCGTCCAGCGCCGCGCGGTCGCCCAGGCGCGCCGCCTCGGTCACGTGCTCGCCCCGGACGCCCTCGACCGAGCCGCCGAGCCGCAGCAGGTGGGTGGCGGCGGCGGGGTCGGCCTCGGCGTTCGCCTTGGCCTCCGCCAGCAGCGAGCTTCCGCTGGCGTACCGCTCCCAGCACCCGTTGTTGCCGCAGCCGCAGGGGCGTCCGCCGGGCACCGTCTGCATGTGGCCGAGCTCGGCGCCCATCCCCCACCGGCCGCGGTAGAGGTCGCCGCCGAGCACGATGCCCCCGCCGATGCCCGTGCCCACGGTCACGCACACGACGTGGCTCTCACCCCGGCCCGCGCCGAAGCGGTACTCGCCCCAGGCCATGGCGTTCGCGTCGTTCTCCACGACGACCGGCAGGCCGACCAGCTCGCCGACCTTCTTGCGCAGCGGCTCCTCCCGCCAGGCCAGGTTGGGGGCGAACCGGATGACCGACCGGGTCTCGTCGACGAACCCCGCCGCGCCGATGCCCACCGCCTCGACCTCGTGCCGCGCCGCGAGCTCGTTCACCACATCGGCGATCGTGAGCGCCATCTTCTCGGGGTCGCCCGCGGGGCTGTGCCGCAGGCCGCGTTCCAGGATGCCGCCGTTCTCGTCCACGACCCCGAACGCGATTTTGGTGCCGCCGACGTCCACGCCGATGGTCAGCGCCATGCTGTCGTCCTTCCGCCCGATCCGCTACGCCGCGCTGATTGAAGCCGATCGCGCAGGGTTGTGGCAATTCCGCAGACGCGTGCCGTTTACAGCCCCGTCATGCGAGATCGATGTGCTCCACCGCAGCTTCACCGGACCGCCGCTCCCCGTCAGGCCGCGACCGGGGCGGCGACTGGGGTGACGACTGGGGCCGCTGCAGGGCGTCGACCGCCTCCCGGAACGCCGCGAAAAGTTCACCGCCGGCCGCCATCAGATGACCGGTGACGTCCCCGCCGGCCTCCCGGCGCGCCGCGATCACCCGGCACACCGGGCAGGCACGGCAGACGTACTCGTCGTGGTCCTCCGACACGGCCTCGCTCCACACGTCGCCGGACCGGCCCGCGCCGCCGCTCGCGCCGCCGAAGGCGGCCCCGATACCGCTCGCGCCGGCGAAGGCGGACCCGATGCCGCTCACCCCGCCCTTCACCAGGCCCTTGCCGAACTCGCGGCCCATCCGCCGCTGCACGGCGTCGAGCAGCTTCATCGCCTCTTCCGCCGCGGACCCGACCGGGTCCTGACGGCGGGCGGTGCTCTCGTTCGAATCCGTCATCTCGCCCCTCCTGTCTCGAACCGTACCCGGAGCCGGCCGTCCCGGAGCGCGGCCGAGGAGATCTCCCGTCTGGCCAGGGCCGCGGGAAGGGCGATGACGCGCCGGTGGGAACCGGCGGTGACGATGAGCTCGTCGCCCTTGCGGGCGAGGTCGAGGTCGTCGCGGTCGGCGAGCGGCAGGCTGAGCGACAGCTCGTCGGCGGAGATCCGCAGCGGGGGTTCCACGCCGGGGCGGGCGAACGGGTCGCGGTCCCGGTACAGCTCCTCGCCGACCCGCGCGAGCGCGTCGGTCCCGACGGGCTCGCCCGGAAGATAGGGAACGGTCAGGACGGGCAGCGGCGCGAACGACTCGTGCACGCCGGCGAGCTGCCTGGCCTGGGCCTCCACCCAGCTCCGCCGCCACTCGTCGGCGCCCTCGGCCGGGAAGACCCGGTTGGCGATCACCGCGTCGACGCGGTAGCCGTACAGGCTGAGCGAGGTGAGCGTGCGGCGGGCCTCCGCGACGACCACGGCCTCGGGGGTGAGGACGAGCCGCACGGACGCGTCGTCGCCGGCGAGCAGCGCCCGCACCTCCAGCAGGCCCCGGTGCAGCCGCTCGCCCGCCGAGATGACCTCGGCCTGGGGCACGCTCACCTTCGCGACGTGCCGGATGACCGGCGACAGTGCCCCGAGCAGCCGCCGGCCCGCCGGAAGCAGCCGGTTGACGTGCCAGTCGAGCGCCTCGGGCAGGGCCAGCAGGCGCAGCGTCTCGGCCGTCGGCGCGCAGTCGACGACGATCACGTCCCACCGGCCGGAACGGGCCTGCTCGCGCAGTTCGAGCAGCGCGATGACCTCCTCGGCGCCCGGCAGGACCGTGATCTCCTCGGAGGTGACCTCGTCGAGGCCGAGTTCCGCCAGGACGTCGCGGGCGTAGTCGCGTAACTCGCCCCAGTGCCGCTCCAGCGACCTCTGGGTGTCCACCTGCTGCAGGTGCAGGCCGGGCGCCGCCTCGACCGGGGCGTCCGAGGGCGGCACGCCCAGCGCGTCGGCGAGCGAGTGCGCGGTGTCGGTGGAGACCACGAGCGTCTTGAGCCCGCGGCCGGCGGCGAGCGTGGCGGTCGCGGCGGCCACGGTGGTCTTGCCGACCCCGCCCTTCCCCGTGAAGAGGAGGACCCTCATCGGCCCTCGACGCGCCGCTTGAGCCCCTTCAGCGCGGTGTCGACGATGACCTTCTCGGCCTTGCGCTTGATCATGCCGATCATGGGGACCTTCAGGTCCACGGCGAGGTCGTAGGTGACCTCGGTGCCGCCGCCGTTCTCGGTCAGGCGGTAGCTGCCGGTCAGGCCCGAGACCATCCGGCCGGCGTCCACGATCCGCCAGCTCACGCCCGCGTCGCCGGTCCAGTCGTAGCCGAGGACGTACTCGTCGCTGATCACGCCCGCGTCGAGGACGAAGCGGACCCGGGTGGCGCGGCCGTCCTCGCCCGTCTCCAGCACCTCCGCCGCCTTCACCTGACCCGCCCACTGCGGGTACGCGGGGAAGTCGGCGATGACGGCCATGATTGTCGACCGGCCGGCGCCGATCGTGATGCTCGACGAAGTGCGATCAGCCATGTGGCCAACCGTACTTCACCATTCCAAGGCGAAAGGCGTGCCACGGCCGCGGAAATGGCCGACGTTGACGCACTCCGTACGGCCGACCCGGGCCCGCCCGGCGAGCGGCTGGTGCACGTGACCGAACAGCGCGAACCGCGGCTGCGTCCTCCTGATCGCCTCCAGCGTGGCCTCGCTCCCCCGTTCGAACCGCCGGGCGACCACGTCGTAGAGCAGTTCGGGGATGGCCGGCGGGATGTGGCAGCACAGCACGTCCACCTCGCCGACGGCCTCCACCTTGCGCGCGAACTCCTCGTCGTCGATCTCGTTCGGCGTGCGGTACCGCGTGCGCAGGCCGCCGCCGACGAACCCGAACCGCAGCCCGCCGATCTCCACGACCTCCCCGTCCAGGACCCGCTGCCCAGGGCGCAGGTGGTCGGCCCCCAGGCGCGGCAGGTCCACGTTGCCGTACGTGAGGTAGGCCGGTGTCGGCATGGCCGAGAAGATCTGCTCGTACTGGCGGCGGGCCGCCGTCTCGATGTGCTCCCGGGGGTCGCCGCCGAGGGCCGCCCACAGCCCCGCCGACATCGCCCGCGCCTCGTCGAAGCGCCCCGCCGTGCGCAGCCCGACGTACTCGGTCGCCTTCTCCGCGCCGAACAGTTCGGGGAAGATGCCCTGGGAGTGGTCGGCGTAGTCGACGAAGAGGAGCAGGTCGCCGAGGCAGACGAGCGCGTCGGCCCCGTCGCCCGCGCGGGCGAGCGCGTCGGCCCGGCCGTGGACGTCGCTGACGACGTGGATTCGCATGACGAGATGATAACGGCGGCTTTACCGGGCGCCGCCGGGGTCACGGAAAGGTGTCCGGCCCGCCGCGCCGGGGACACTGCCAGAGACCCTGATAGCGTCGTTTTCGATCCGGATGTCGTTCCGCATCACACCGGACGGCACCCGGACGACGCCCCGGATAACGCCTGGGTGACGGATCTACCCCTGCGTAACTTCGGACGGTAGCGTCCACTGAGACCCAAAGAGTGATGGTCCGCACGCGGTCCCGGCGCTGTCCGGCGGAGGCCGCGGGGCCGTGCGCGAAGGAGTGACCGTGCGCGAGTTCAGCGTTCCCGTGCTGGTGGACGTGCCTCCGTCCGCGAACTGCACCGACGTGGTTTTCCAGCGCGGCGTGGACGAGCCGGACGCCGTCGTGATCCGCCGCAAGGACGACGGGGCGGCGGCGGACGCGCCGTGGACGCCGGTGACCGCCGCGCAGTTCAGGAACCAGGTCGCGGCCGTCGCGAAGGGCCTGATCGCCTCCGGGATCGAGCCCGGCGACCGCGTCGCGCTGATGTCGCGCACCCGCTACGAGTGGACGGTCGCCGACTACGCGATCTGGGCGGCCGGCGCGGTCGGGGTGCCCGTCTACGAGACCTCCTCCGCCGACCAGGTGAAGTGGATCCTGACCGACAGCGGGGCCAAGGCCGCGATCGTGGAGACGGCCGCGCACGAGGAGACCGTACGCGAGGCCGTGCCCGCGCTGCCGTCGCTGTGGCGGATCGACGGCGGCGCGTTCGCCGAACTGGAGCGCCTCGGGGCCGAGGTGGGCGACGACGCGCTGGCCGAGCGCAGGGCGAGCCGGGGCGGCCGCGACCTCGCCACGATCATCTACACCTCCGGCACGACCGGCATGCCCAAGGGCTGCCGCCTCACCCACGACAACCTGCTCTTCACCGCCCGCAACGTCTCGCGGGGGCCGCTGGAGGCGCTGTTCGACGTGCGGGGACGGGCGGCCCTGCTGTTCCTGCCGCTGGCGCACAGCTTCGCCCGGCTGATCGAGATCGTCCTGATCGAGACCGGCACCGTGCTCGCGCACAGCCCGAACATGAAGAACGTCGCCCCCGACCTGCGGGAGTTCAAGCCGACGTTCCTGCTCGGCGTGCCCCGGGTGTTCGAGAAGGTCTACAACGCCGCCGAGCAGAAGGCCACGAACGAGGGCAAGGGCAAGATCTTCCACGCCGCCGTACGGGCCGCCGTGGAGTGGAGCAAGGCGGAAAGCTCCGGCGGGGCCGGTCTCGGCGTGCGGCTGAAGCACGCGGTCTTCGACCGGCTCGTGTACGGCAAGCTGCGGGCGGCGACGGGCGGCGCGCTGACGGCGGCGGTCTCCGGGGGTTCGGCCCTCGGCGAGCGGCTCGGCCACTTCTTCCGCGGCGTGGGCATCGAGGTCTTCGAGGGCTGGGGGCTCACCGAGACCAGCGCGCCGTCGACGGTCAACATCCCGGGCGCCAACAAGATCGGCACGGTCGGCAAGCCGTTCCCCGGGGTGAGCATCCGCATCGCCGACGACGGCGAGGTCCTGGTGAAGGGCCGCCACGTCTTCGACGGCTACTGGAACAACGAGCGCGCCACCAAGGAGACCATCGACCCCGAGGGCTGGTTCCACACCGGGGACATCGGCAGCCTCGACGACGACGGCTACCTGCGCATCACCGGGCGCAAGAAGGAGATCCTGGTCACGGCGGGCGGCAAGAACGTGGCGCCGGCGCCGCTGGAGGACGCCATCCGGGCGCACCGCCTGGTCAGCCAGGTCATGGTGGTCGGCGACGACAAGCCGTTCGTCGGGGCGCTGGTGACGCTCGACCCCGAGGCCCTGGAGCAGTGGAAGCAGGCCAACGGGAAGAGCGAGGTCCCGACGACCGACCCGGAGATCCTCGCCGAGGTGCAGCAGGCCGTGGACGGCGCCAACCGGATGGTTTCCAAGGCCGAGCAGATCAAGAAGTTCGTGATCCTCGACACCGACCTCACCGAGGAGAGCGGCCACCTGACCCCCTCGCTGAAGGTCAAGCGCAACCTCGTCATGCGCGACTTCGCCAAGCAGATCGACGAACTCTACGCCCACTGACAGGCGCCAGTGACAGGCGCCACCGACAGGCGCCACTGACAGGGGCGCCCGCACCACCTTGCCCCGGCGGATGCCTCCTCCTCGGCCCGCCGGGGCGTGTCCGCGCCCTGAGCCGCCGGGTCCGCCTCCGTGTGCCCTGGGGCGGCGCCGCACGCCTGCGGTCCCCCGAAGCCGGCGTGCCCGTGAAGCCGCTGAAAGCCGGTGTGAGCCGGTGTGAGTAGGCAATAGGTGGCACCTGCCCAACCATTGGTCCTTCGTTAGGTGTCGCTCCTGCTGTCCCGTTGCGGCCCGTGTTGGGATTTATGCGTGACCCCCCGGCCCATCGCACCAACAACCCACCGCACCAGCGGGGTCGCGCGCCCTCAACCCATGTAAGGCCTGCGGCTCCCTGCAAATTCCGACGCGAGGAGTCATATGTTCCGGCACACCCGGCACCTCCAGTTCGAGGCCAAGCCCGAAAAGCCCGACCCGGTGTACGCGCGCAAGCTCCAGGAACTGATCGGGGGCGCGTTCGGCGAGATGACGGTCACGATGCAGTACCTGTTCCAGGGCTGGAACTGCCGGATGCCCGGCAAGTACAAGGACCTGATCATGGACATCGCGACCGAGGAGATCGGGCACGTCGAGATGCTCGCCACGATGGTCGCGCGCCTGCTGGAAGGCGCGCCCGCGACGGCGGTCACGAAGATGGCGACCGCCGACCCGGTGGTCGGCGCGGTACTGGGCGGGATGGACCCCCAGCAGGCCATCGTGGCCGGCGGCGGGCCGCTGCCCGCCGACGCCAACGGGTATCCCTGGAACGGCCGCTACATCGTGGCGAGCGGCAACCTGCTGGCCGACTTCCGGGCCAACGTCGCGGCCGAGGCGCACGGCCGGCTGCAGACCGCCCGGCTCTACCACATGACCGACGACCCCGGCGTCAAGGACATGCTGAAGTTCAACCTCGCCCGCGACACCCTGCACCAGAACCTGTGGCTGAAGGCCATCGAGGAACTCCAGTCGGACGGCCTGGAGGACGTCGTCGTGCCCGACGACCTGTTCGACGAGGAGCACGCCGAGCACGCGGAGACGATCTGGGACCTCTCCGACGGCATCGAGGCGCAGGCGGGCGGCTGGGCGAGCGGGCCGCAGCCCGACGGCCGCCACCAGTTCTCCTATCTCCTCAACCCCGAACCGCTCGGCGGGCTCGCCCAGGCCCCGCCGCCCGACCCGAAGCTGTACGACACCTACGACGGCAGCATGGGCGAACCCCAGGGTCCCGCCCTCGGCACCGAGGTCGGCCCCATGGGCAAGCTCAAGGACAAGCTCACCTGAAGCCCCGGGCCGCTCCCGCCCGGCCTCCCGGCGGACCCGCCCGCACCCGCGATCGGTGGCGGGCGGCAGCGCGGACATCGTCCGCGTCGCGCGGGACTGCCAAAGCCGGGCGGCACCGGCCTCCGCCTCCTCGCCCGAACCGCCTCCGCCGGTCCCGGCGCGACGCCGGGACAGGTGAGGCGTCGCCACCGTCCAGACCTCTCCTCAGCGAGGCTTCCCTTGCCCGACCACCGCCGTAGCACGCCCATGCCCGCTCCCGCTCCCGCGTCGATGCCCGGGTCCGGGTCAGGGTCCGTACAGACCGTCTCCGCTGGCACGGCGGCGGAACAGCCGCCGTCGCCGGGACGCCTGGCGCGGCTGGCCGGTCTGTGCGGTCCCGCGTTCGTCGTCGCCGTGGCGTACGTCGACCCCGGCAACTTCGCGACCAACATGTCCGGCGGGGCGCGCTACGGGACCATGCTGCTCTGGGTGATCGCCGTCGCGAACGTGCTGGCCATGTTCGTGCAGGCGCTGTCGGCCAAGCTCGGCATCGCCACCGGCCGCAACCTTCCCGAACTGTGCCGCGACCACCTGCCGCGGCCGGTGAGCCTGCTGCTGTGGGCGCAGGCCGAGATGGTCGCGGTCGCCACCGACCTGGCCGAGTTCATCGGCGGGGCGGTCGCGCTGAACCTGCTGTTCGGCGTGCCGCTGCTGCCCGCCGCCGCGATCACCGCGCTGGTCTCCTCGCTGCTGCTCCTGATGGCGCCGCGCGGACGCCGCCGGTTCGAGGTGACCGTGGCGGTGATGCTCGCCGTGGTGCTGGCCGGTTTCGCCTACCAGGTGATGCTGTCGGGGTCCCTCGCGGGCGTGGCGGGCGGCTTCGTGCCCCGCCTCGCCGGGCCGGACAGCCTGCTGCTGGCGACCGGGATCGTCGGAGCGACCGTCATGCCGCACGTCGTCTACCTGCACTCCGCGCTGACCCAGCACCAGGGAAGAGCTCTCACACAGCACCACGGGGCCGTCACACGACACCACGCGGCCGTCACTCAGCACCATGAGGCTCTCACCGAGCGGCCCCGAGCCCTCGCCCGGAACCGCGGTGCCTGGGACCCGCGCCGGGCGGCCCTCCAGGCCAGCCGCGTCGACATCGCCGTCGCGCTCGGCACGGCGGGGCTGGTGAACATGGCGATGCTCACCGTCGCCGCCGCGACCTTCGACGGGAGCGATCTCGCGGGGCTGGAGGCCGTCCACGCCGGGCTCGGCGAGACCCTCGGCCCCGGGGCGGCCGTCGCTTTCGCGCTCGCCCTGCTCGCCTCCGGCCTGGCCTCCTCCAGCGTCGGCACGTACGCCGGACAGGTGATCATGGCGGGCTTCCTGCGCCGCCGCGTGCCGCTTCTGGCGCGCCGACTGGTCACGGTCCTTCCGGCCATGGCGATCCTGGCCGCGGGGATGGACCCCACCCGTGCGCTCGTCCTGAGTCAGGTCGCGCTGTCGTTCGGCATCCCGTTCGCCCTGGTCCCGCTCGTCGTGTTCACCGCCCGCCGCGCCCTCATGGGCGATCTGGTCAACCGCCGGGCGACCACCGCCGCCGGTGTCGCCGTCGCCGCCGTGATCAGCGCGCTGAACGGGCTCCTGCTGGTGGAGGTCTTCACCGGCTGAGGGCTCTCCGCTGGGCAGCCCCGGTCGCAGGCCGCGCTCACCGGCCGCGAACACGAACCACCGACACGAACCACCGACACGAACCACGGACACGAGCACGGACCCGCCCACCCTCACCGGCCGCGGGCGGCCGTCGCGGCGGCTCTCACACCGGCTCTCAAGGGGCCTGTCACAGCAGCGCGGCGAACCGGGCCGCGACGCGTTCCCAGCCCCACTCCTCCTCGATCCAGGCCCGGCCCCGCTCGCCCATCGCGCGGGCGCGGGCCGGGTCGGCCAGCAGGTCGCACAGCGCGCCGGCCACCGCCGTGTGCGACCTTCCGTCGACCACCAGGCCGGTCTCGCCGTGCAGTACGGCGTCGGGTGCGCCTCCCGAGGAACCGGCGACCACCGGCAGCCCGGTGGCCGACGCCTCCAGGTAGACGATGCCGAGCCCTTCGGCGTCGAGCCCTCCGAACCTGCTGCGGCACGGCATGGCGAACACGTCTCCCGCGTCGTAGTGGGCCGGGAGATCGGCCCACGGGACCGACCCGGTGATCACCACCGACCCGCGCGGCCCGGCGCCGGCGACCGCCCGCTCCAGCGACCGCCGCGAGGGCCCCCCGCCGACCAGCAGCAGCACCGCTCCGGGCACCCGCCGCAGGACGTGCGGCCAGGCTCGCAGCAGGACGTCCTGCCCCTTGCGGGGCACCAGCCGGGAGACGCAGACGACCACCGGCCGGTCTCCCAGGCCGAGCGCCGCCCGGACGCGCTCTCCGCCCGCGCCGGGACGGAAGGCGCCGGTGTCCACGCCCGGAGCGAGCCGTACGAGCCGGGGCGCCGGGATCACCGGGGCGAGCAGGCCGCGCGTGTACTCGCCGAGGTAGGTCACGACGTCGGCGCCCGTCCCGATCCGGCGCAGCACGCCGCGGGCGCCGGGCAGCCGCGCCCAGGACGCCTCGTGCCCGTGCGTCAGCATGACGATCCGCGCCGCGCCGGCGGCACGCAGGGCGGGAGCGAGCAGGCCGAGCGGCGCGGCGGCGCCGAAGACGACGGTGGCGCCGTCCTCGACCAGCGCCGCCGCCCTGCCCGCCACCGCGCGCGTCGGCAGCATGAGGGTCGAGGGATGACGGACCACCTCGTACGGCTGGCGGGCGTCGAACTCCTCGCACCCCTTCCACCGCGGCGCGTACACGACGACCGAGCCGGGCGGCCTGCGGGAGGCGAGGCCGTGCACGAACGCCTGGATGCCTCCCGGTCTGGGCGGGAAGTCGTTCGTGACGATCAACGTCCTGTTCGCCATCCTCACCCCCGGTATCGGCGCGGCGGGCGGTCCACGGCCACGCGGCCCGCCCGAGATCGCATTCTCGCAGGCCCCTCCCGCCGCTCGCCCGCCCCGGAACCAGGACCGGAATCAGGGCCGTGATCAGGACCGGGCCAGCTCGGCCCGTACGGAGGACCGCCAGAGGCGGGTCAGCTCGGCGGTGGTCAGCCCGAGGACGTTCCGCAGCGCGGCGTCGGCGTCCTCGCGCAGCGCGGCACGGTAGAGGGCGACCAGCCTCCGCTCGCCGAAGCGGGCGGCGATGTAACGGCAGGCCAGCCAGGCCTCCTCGTACGCCTGGGCGGGCCTGGCGGCGAAGTCCGCGGGTTCCGGCAGGCGGGCCAGGGGCGTCCCGGCCGCCGCGCCGGCCCCGGTACCGGCCTCGGCGCCGGGCGCAGTACCGGCCTCGGTGCCGGCCTGTGGGGCGCCTTCCGCTCCGGCTCCGCCGCCGGCCCGCGGGTCCGCGGCCAGCTCCGCGGCGAGTTCGGCCGCGACCACATGAACGGGCAGGCCGCTGTCGAGGTAGCCCACGTAGTCGGCGAAGCCCTCCAGGAGCCACATCGGCACCGTGCGGGGCCCGGAGGCCGCGACGTGCGTGAGCTCGTGGGTCACGACGACCTGGCGGCCGATCGCGGACAGGCGGGCGAACGCGGCGGGCTGCACGATCACCCGGTCGCCGGTCGCGACGGCCGCCAGACCGCCGACCACCGCGGGGGCGGCCAGGACGGCCGCCTGCTCCTCCGTGCGGGGCACGAGGATCACCGCGCCGCCGTGCTCTCCCCAGACCCTCGTGACCGTGCGGTCGGCCCGGCCGGCCAGCCGGGCGACCTCGGCGACCAGCCTTCGCGGCGCGCCGACGACGACGGCGCGCTCGCCGCGGGCGACGGAGGCCCCCGTCCACATGCCGGGCTGCTCGCGCACGGCGACGCGGGCCTGGGACAGCAGGGGCGACAGGGGGTCGGGCGGTGCGGCGGCGGCCGTACCGGCCAGCAGCGCGGCCAGCACGACGGCCACGGACGCCGACCGTCCGCCGCGCGTCCTCACCAGGCCCTCGGCGCTCGCGAGGGCCTGCCGTACGGGATGGGCGGGCGCGGCGCCGGCGGGACCGAGGCCATGGGGAGCATCGTAACGAGGGAACGCCACGGCTCCGCCCACCTGTGAAGGGGAACGGAGCCGTGGAGCGGTGCCGGCGACGACGGGCTCGGCACCGGGGGGACGGATCAGGCGCCGGGGCGTACGGCGCCCACGAAGGTCGCCCTGCGGTAGGAGTCGAGCCTGTCGATCCTGACCCGCGTGCCGCTGTGCGGGGCGTGGATCATCCTGCCGTGCCCGACGTACATGCCGACGTGGCCGCCGCCGCTGGTGAAGATGAGGTCGCCGGGCTTGAAGTGGCCCCAGGACACCTTCTTCCGTACGGCGCTGCGGATGGACCACGTCGTGCGCGGCAGCCGTACGCCGGCCTTGCGCCAGGCGTAGGTGACCAGGCCCGAGCAGTCGAACGAGCCGGGACCGCTGGCCCCGTAGCGGTAGGGGTCGCCGATGTGCTTCCTCGCGGTCCTGACCGCTCGCTGCGCCTTGGCCAGCTGGAGCGCGGCCCGGCTGAGCTTCTTCCGCTTGACGGCCGCCTTCTTCGTGGCCTTCTTGGCCGCCGCGGTGGTGGCGGCCCTCGTGTTCGTCTCCGTGGTCACCTTGATGACCGTGACCGTCACCGGGTCTGCCGACGCCGGCTGCGCACCGGCGACTCCCACGGATGCCGTCAAAGCGGCACCCCCAAGGGCAATTCGGGCAAGGCGGGACAGGCTAGCGGGGGTGGTAGACAGGATCTCTCCTTGGATCTTCCGCGTACGCCTACCGGGTTAGCTGACGGGTTCGGGCGGGGAAGTCGCCCTACGGCGCGTGGACGCGCCGATTCACCCCGGACCTTCGCGAGGAAGGTCGATGGTTCCCCGGCTCCGTGCCTCCTGACTGCACGGACTCGGCAGGTCGTCGGCGCCCGAAATCCCCTGGGGGAGCAAGTAGACGGACGGCGCCGGCGACGGTGGATGACGCGGGCCCGGCCGGCCGGACCGGGCTCGCCGCGGCGAGGCGTGCTCACCGCGGCCCAGAAGCTACCCAGATCAGGCGGCTCCCGGCAAAGCCATCCCGGCGCATAAAGATCGGATAACGACGGCCGCGCGCGAGAAACCGCAGCTTACCCACGTCACAGAAGACCAAGTGTGACTCTGCTCACATCAGCCATCGCAATGTCCAAATAAGGCACTTAGCTCACAGCCGGAACAAAGATCACATCGCGGGCTCAGGGGCGGACGGCGCCGATCGCGTGGTAGTCCGCCAGTGTGACAATCTTCACAACGTCGCCGGTCTGCGGAGCGTGGACGACCTTGCCGTCCCCCGCGTACAGGCCCACGTGGCCGAAGCCCGCGTGGAAGAGCAGATCGCCCGCCTGGAGCGCGTCGAGCGACACGCGGCGGCTCGCGCCCCACGCCCACTGCTCGTAGCTCGTACGCGGCAGGCTGACCCCTCCCGCCGCCCAGGAGGCCTGGACGAGGCCGGAGCAGTCCCAGGAGTCCGGCCCGCTCCCCCCGTAGCGGTACGGCTTGCCGACCTGCTTGTAGGCGAACTGGAGCGCCGACAGGGCGTTACCCGACGCCGGGCCCTTGTAGGCGACGCCCGCGCTGTTGGGGTTGCCGGGGTTGTAGGTGCCGAGCGAGCGGAGCAGCTTCATCTGCTCGTTGACGAGCTTGTCGACCTTCTTCTTCTCGTCGGCGAGCTCGTCCCTGACCTTGGTGGCCTCGGCGTAGACGGTCTTCGTCTCGTTCCGCCGGTCCTTCAGGCCCTGGATCGCGCCCTCGTACTGCTGGAGCCGCCCGATGCGCTCGGCGGAGATGTGGTTGTACGTGGCGAGACCGCTGAGCATGGTGTCGGGATCGGGGTTGTAGAAGACGCCCCACGTCCCGATGCCGCCCACCTGGTAGCTGCTGACCGCCATCGTCACCAGCCCCGAGCGCAGCGCCTCGACCCGCGCGTTCTGCTTCTTGTAGTCGTCGTTCAGCGCCAGGTACTTCTTCCTGGCCGACTTCCACTTCTCACTGGCCGCGTTGTAGCGGTCCACGAGTTTGTCCGCCTGCGCGTTCAGCCGGTTCAGCTTCGCCTTGGCCTGGGCAAGGGTGGGCTTTGGATCGGCCTGCGCGCCCGTCAGCGGCGTCAGCAGGACCACGGCGGCCAAAACGGCGGCCACCGGCACACGCCCTTGCACTCGGGCCCCCTCGGGATCAACGAAACCTGCGGCGCGACTCTATCTAGGCGATCTTGACGCTTCAACCTATTCGCAGCTATTCGCGGCAGTCATCACTCACCGGATCGGCTCTCGTACGGAGCGTGCCGGCCGGGATCAGCCGCGGCCGAGACGCCGCAGCAGCAGGAGCGAGGGCACCGGCCGGGCGCCCATGCGGCGCACGGACTCGGCCACCTCGCGGTCGGAGGAGACGACGGCGATGCCGCGCCCCGGCGGCTCGGCGCGCACGAGCGTGCGGATCAGGTCGTCGGCGATCTCGCCGGGCGCGCTGAACATCACCCGCACCCCGCGCGGCGCGGAGACCTGCACGGGCCCGTTCAGCTCGGCGCCGTCGAAGACGCACGTCACTTCCACGCGCGCCTGCACGGCGAGGCCGCCCAGCCCGGTGAGCAGGCGGGCGCGCTGGTCGGCGAGGGTCAGCGACGGATAGCCGGTCTTGGTCACGTTGTAGCCGTCGACGATCAGGTGCAGGTTGGGGAGGGCGAGGAGCTGGTCGAGGAGCTGGGGGTCGTCGTTCGCCAGCGCCCGCGCGGGCACCGCCGTCACGCCGGGCTCGCCCGGCACGATCGCGCTCACGTAGTCGGCCGGTCTGTTGATGGTGGTCGGCAGGCCGAGCTCCTTGCGCAGCCCCGCGGCAGCGTCCTGCAGGGCGTCCAGCAGCACCCGTACGCGGGCGTCCTCCATGCTGCGGCCCTCGCGGGCGGCGCGGCGGTTGGCCTCAAGCTGGCGCTCGGTGTCCGCCAGGCGCTCCCTGAGCCTGCGCAGCTCGGTCTCCGCCGCGCCGTTGGCGCTCGCCGACCTGGCTCGCGCCTCGGCCGTCTCGGCCTCCAGCTCGGCCGCCCTGGCCTCGGCCGCCTTGACCCGCTCACGCGCGTCGTGCAGCTTGCGTCTCAGGTCGGAGTTCTCCGCGCGGGCCGCCTTGAGCTGCTCGCGAACCCGGTCGATCTCCTCCTTGGCGGACGCGCGCTGCGCCGCGAGCTGCTCGCGCAGCCGCGTCTCCGCCTGCTCCCGCTGCGTGCCCGCCGCGGCCGACTGCTCCAGGTCGGCCCGCGCCTGCTCGACCAGGTCCGGCCAGCCGGGCGGCCGGGTCAGATAGGCCGCCGCCGCGACCAGCACCGGCTCGGCCGCCGGCGGCACCGTCCCCTCGGCGAGACTCGCCACCAGCTCGGGCCAGGCCGCCTCCAGCGCCTCGGCGACCTGCTCGCGGAACTCCTTGTCGTTCTCCAGCTGGGCCGCGATCGGCGCGCTGCCCAGGCGGGCGCGCTTGCGCGGGTCGAACCTGGCGATGCCGCGCAGCGGCGGCGGCACGGACGCGGCGGGCATCGTGCCCAGCACCTGCGCCGCGACCTCCACCACGTGTAAGCGGACCTGCTCCGGCAACGGACGAGACAGGCCTTCTCCGGCTGAACTCATCTCGTCGCTCCTCGGCCGTGTCCTGCAGACCTGTCGCCGGCCGGGATCGCCCGGCGGCGCCTCGCGGTGCTGTCGCCCCCGGTGTGAGAATCCGGGACCGGGCTCCACGAGGCGAGGCCTCGCGGCGCGCCGGTCCGGCGCCCCTCACGCGGCAAGATCTGCGAGACAGTCCTCTGTTCTTGTCCTTCTTCAAGGGTACGGCCGTCGCACCGTGTCCATGTCCTGTTCATGATCTGTCACCGGGCCGGGCGGCGGTCCGCTGGCGCGTGCCGCGGTCCGGTCCGTACGCTCGTCGGCGTGTTCACCCCGCCTTACCCGATCATCACCCCCCGGCTGGTCCTGCGTCCCTTCACGGAGGCGGACCTCGACGACCTGCACGCCTTCCACTCGCTTCCCGAGGTCACGCGTTACCTCTACTGGGACGCCCGTACGCGGGAGGAGACGAAGGCGGCGCTCGACCGGAAGATCGCCTGCGGGAGTCTCGGCGCGGACGGCGACGCGCTCAGCGTGGCCGTCGCGCTGAGCGGCGGAGGGCCGGTGATCGGGGACCTCACGTTGTTCCTGCGCAGCCGGGAGCACCGCCAGGGCGAGATCGGCTTCGTCTTCAACCCGGCCTGCCAGGGCCGGGGCCTCGCGACGGAGGCGGCCCGGGAGATTCTCCGCATCGGGTTCGAGGGCCTCGGGCTGCACCGGATCCACGGCAACTGCGACGCGCGCAACACCTCGTCCGCCCGGTTGATGGAACGGCTCGGCATGCGCCTGGAGGCCCGTCTGGTTGAGAACGAGTTCTTCGCCGGCGCGTGGAGCGACGAACTGATCTACGGGATGCTGGCGCGCGAGTGGCGGGCGTCCCCCGCCGCCTCCCCCGGGCCCGGAGCCTGACGCGCGCCCGCCCGCCTTCGGCCCCTGGCGGGCGGGAAATGAAAGAACGGGCCGCTCGTTTCAGGCGTTCCCACAGCACACTGCGCGGAATAAGTTTGACGCGTTGACTAACCCCCTGGTGAAACTTACGGTACGGGCACTTCGAACGCGGCTCCGCGGCGGCGGGGGGCCGACCGGCCGTCGCCGGTCGGGGCGGGCACCTCCCGGGCCTCGGCACGGCGTCACACGTCACTGAGGAGATTCGATGCGCCCCACCATCCCCCGGGCCCGTGTGGCTCGCCTGGCCGCCGGGGCGGCGGCGGTCACCTTCGCCGCGGCGGCGCTGGTCGCCACGGCGCCCGCCCAGGCCGCGACCGGTTGCGCCGTGACCTACACCGCCGGCGAGTGGTGGCACGGGTTCAGCGCGAGCATCACGATCCAGAACTCGGGCAGCGCGATCAACGGCTGGACCCTCGGGTTCGCCTTCCTCGACCCCGGCCAGAAGGTCGACGTCGGCTGGTCGGCCACCTACAGCCAGAGCGGGCAGAACGTCACCGCCACGAACGTGGACTACAACGCCGCCATCGCCACCGGTGACTCGGTGCTGATCGGCTTCAACGGCACCTGGTCCGGCGCCAACCCCAACCCGACCTCGTTCACCCTGAACGGCGTCACCTGCACCACCATCAAGGTCAGCCCGAGCGCGACCCCCACGCGCACCCCCCAGGCCACCCCTACATGGACGCCGTCGTCGACCCCGACGTCGACACCCACCTCGACCCCCACGTCGACTCCGACGTCCACGCCCACGTCCACGCCCACGGGGCCGTCCGGCTCCGCGCTGTACGTGTCGCCGAGCGGCTCCGCCGGCGCGTCCGGGACGATCTCGGACCCGACGACGCTCGCTTCGGCGATCACCCGCGTCGCCGCCGGCGGGACGATCTACCTGCGCGGCGGGACGTACAACCTCTCGCAGACGGTCACCATCGCGGCGGGGAACAACGGCACGTCGAGCGCCCGCAAGAAGCTGTCCGCCTACCCCGGCGAGACCCCGGTGCTGAACTTCTCGGCGCAGAGCCAGTCCTCGTCGAACCGGGGACTCGCCCTGAACGGGTCGTACTGGCACGTCTACGGGATCGTCGTCCAGCGCGCCGGTGACAACGGGATCTACGTCGGCGGCAGCAACAACATCATCGAGCGCACGGTGACGCGGTTCAACCGGGACACCGGGCTGCAACTCGGCCGGATCGCCTCCGACACCCCCCGCGCCCAGTGGCCGTCCAACAACCTCGTCGTGAGCTCGGAGTCGCACGACAACGCCGACTCCGACGGCGAGGACGCCGACGGCTTCGCCGCGAAGCTCACCGTCGGCAACGGCAACGTCTTCCGCTACGACGTCTCCCACAACAACATCGACGACGGCTGGGACCTCTACACCAAGACGGACACCGGAGCCATCGGGCCGGTCACCATCGAGGACTCGCTGGCCTACAACAACGGCACCCTCACCGACGGCAGCCAGGCCGGCAACGGCGACCGCAACGGCTACAAGCTCGGCGGCGAGGACATCGGGGTCAACCACGTCATCCGCCGCAACATCGCCTATCACAACGGCCACCACGGGTTCACCTACAACCGCAACCCCGGCACGATGACGATCTCGGACAACGTCGGCGTCGACAACGCCGAACGCAACTACTCCTTCGACGCGGGCACCTCGGTGTTCCGCAACAACACCTCGTGCCGCAGCGGCAGCGGATCGAACGACAAGATCGTCGGCAACTCCGACAGCTCGAACCAGTTCTGGTCCGGCTCGAACGGGTCCCGCTGCTCCTCCTACCGGGGCGCCCCGCGCTGGTCCTTCGCCTCCGACGGCCGCCTCGTCGTGACCTTCGGCTAGCCCCCTCCCGGGGCGGTCCGGCCAGTTCCCTCCCGGGCGGTCCGGCCAGGTGGACCGGACGGCCGGACCGCCCCGAGGCCCGCTCCCGCACCGCCCGGGAGGGCAAATGTCGGTCGGAATCTTTATGGTCTTTGCGTGGACGCGGTACAGGGCACGCTGGACGAGCTCGGCACTCCCCTGCGGGAGGTGACGTTCGTCGTCTTCGACCTGGAGACCACCGGCGGATCGGCCGCGGAGCACGCCATCACGGAGATCGGGGCGGTGAAGGTCCGCGGCGGCGAGGTGATCGGCGAGTTCGCCACGCTGGTCGACCCCGGCGGCCCGATCCCGCCGTTCATCTCCGTGCTCACCGGCATCACCGACGCGATGGTCATGGCCGCGCCGAAGTTTCCCGAGGTGCTGCCGAGCTTCCTGGAGTTCATCGCGGGGGCGGCGCTGGTGGCGCACAACGCGCCGTTCGACATGTCGTTCCTTAAGGCGGCCTGCCAGGCGGGCGGCTACCCGCCCCCGGTCAACCCCGTCGTGGACACGGCCGACCTCGCGCGCCGGGTGCTCACCCGCGACGAGACCCCCAACTGCAAGCTCGCCACCCTCGCGCGCGTCTTCCGCAGCTCCACCGAGCCCTGCCACCGGGCGCTGGCCGACGCCAAGGCCACGGTCGACGTGCTGCACGGCCTCATCGCCCGGGTCGGCTCGCTCGGCGTGCACACACTGGAGGAGCTGCGCGGCTTCGTGCGCGCCCCCACGCAGGAGCAGCAGCGCAAGCGGCACCTCGCCGACGGCGTGCCCGGTGCGCCGGGCGTGTACGTCTTCGAGGACGCCAGGGGCGAGGCGCTGTACATCGGCAAGAGCTCCAACCTGCGCAACCGGGTGCGCAGCTACTTCACCGCGAGCGAGACGCGGTCGCGCATCCGCGAGATGGTCGGCATCGCCGAGCGGGTCAGGACCATCGTCTGCGCGACCGCCCTGGAGGCGGAGATCCGGGAGTTGCGGATGATCGGGGCGACCAAGCCCCGCTACAACAGGAGGTCCCGCTTCCCGGAGCGGGTGGTCTGGCTGAAGCTGACGAACGAGCCGTTCCCGCGGCTCAGCGTCGTCCGGGAGGTGCGCGACGACGGGGCGGCCTACCTCGGGCCGTTCGGCAGCAGCCGCACGGCCGACGACGCGCGCACGGCCATGCACGAGGCGCTGCCGCTGCGCCAGTGCACCGAACGGCTGTCGGCCCGGGTGCGGCGGCCGGCCTGCGCGCTCGCGGAGATCGGCCGCTGCGGCGCGCCCTGCGAGGGACGGGAGAGCGAGGAGACCTACTCCCGGCACGCCGGCCGCGCCAGGCACGCCATGGAGCAGGACGCCGAGGTCGTCTTCTCCGCGATGGAGGCGCGCATGCGGCGCCTGGCGGCCGAGCAGCGGTACGAGGAGGCGGCCGTCGACCGCGACCGGCTCGCGGCCTACGTCCGGGCCGCGGCGCGCATGCAGCGCCTGCGCTCACTGACCGGCATCTCCCAGATGGTCGCGGCCAGCCCCGCCTTCGGCGGAGGTTGGGACATCCACGTCATCCGGTACGGCAGGCTCGCCGCGGCCGGCGTCATGCCGCGGGGCGCCCACCCCACGCCGTACGTGGACGCGCTGGTCGCCACGGCCGAGACGGTGACACCGGGCCCCGGCCCGACCCCCGCCGCCAGCGCCGAGGAGACCGAGTGCGTGCTGAGGTGGCTCGACTCCCCCGGGGTGCGCCTGGTCCAGGTCGACGGCGTCTGGAGCCTCCCGGCGTACGGCGCGGGGCGGCTGGTCGGCCGCATCGAGCGCGCCTACCTGCACCTGCGCGGCGACCGCCGCGAAGGCCGCCCGCTCCGGTGACCCCCGCCCCGCCCGCGTACACCGGTCCCGCCGTCGGCGCCGACCGGCACGCGATGCGGCCGAGCGCTCACCAATCGGTTCGAAAAGCGATCAATTCCTGGTTCACCGCGATATCTGGTGATGCATCAATCTCGACGACGGGGATTTCCGGAGAGCAGACGCGGGGTCATTTCTTCTGTTTTACTCGTCGGGCGACAGCCACGCATGGAGAGGCCGTGTGAGCGGGGTGTGAGATGAAAAGGGGGGTCCCCGGCTATGGCGAATTTCCTCATTCGGGTCGAAGCCGACACCGGCGCGGAGACCAGGGCCCTGTACCGGGCCCTCAGGCATGACCCCGACCTGAGCCGGCTGGCGAAGCTGTCGGCCTGCGAAGGCGATCCTCCGGCGGCTGACGAGCTCGGACCCGGTCTCGACGCGATCCTGGCGGTCGTCGACGGCGCCGGTGCGCTCGGCGCGTTACTCGTCTCGATCGCCGCCTGGAGGGACGGCCGGTCGACGAAGTGGACGGTCTCCGTCGAGAGAGAGGGAGTGCGCATCGAGCTGCAGGGCAGTTCGAGGGAAGAGCTGGAACGGGTCGTACGCGCGCTCGAGGGGCCCCGAGGTGGCGATACCTGATCCCGCCCAGTCCCGTCTGATTCTCATTGGATTCTCCTCATTCGTGGACTTCGCGCGGATTCCCGCCGCACCCACCAATTTACGGCGACTGAGGACCATTTTCTGCGATGAGATGATTTGGGGAATCCCAGACCGCAATGTCGCGGTCCTGGATGGAAAGCGCGGATTGAGCCGCAACGCCGTACTCAGCCAGATCCACGAGGTGGCGGGCCAGGCCACCGACACCCTGGTCGTCTACTACGTCGGACACGGCTTTCTGGACGAGGACGACAACGACAGTCTGCTGCTCGCCCTACCGGGAACGAAAAGACGGGAACACTTCACTGCGCTCCCGTACGAGGAGGTCCGCCGTGCGGTGCGCAGCGCCGGCTCGCGGCGCAAGATCGTCATCCTGGACTGCTGCTACTCCGGCCGCGCGCACTCGAACGCCTATCTCGACGGTTCGGAGGAGGACCGGGAACTCGCGCATCAGGCTCCCATCGAAGGCGCCTGCGTGCTCACGGCGACCTCCGACTACGCCAGGGCCCGGGCGAATCCCGGGGACCGCCACACGGCGTTCAGCGGAGCCCTGATCTCGGCTCTGGAGAACGGGATTCCCGGAGCGGGGCCGTACCTCGACGTGCGTTCGGTCTTCGCGACCGTCCGGCGAGAGATGCGCAGCCGCGGCCTGCCGCAGCCGCACCTCAGCACCCGGGACGACGGCGGCGCACTCGTTCTGGGGCGGAACCGCGCGTACCGGGGTTCCGTGGAGACGCCGCCGAAGGGTGCCGAGGTCCCGCCGTCGAGGGCGGAACCGGGATTCCGTCGATCCCGCCCGCGCTTCACGCGACGTGCGGCCGTCGTCACCGCCGCTCTCGTCGTCGTCTTGGCCGTCACCTTCCTCCCGGCGATGACGGCTCGCCTCTCGACCACCGGCGCGTGTCCGGCCGATGAACGGGGAGGATCCGAGGTCTCGCGGACCGGACGGCCGGGCAGAGCCACCCGGTTCCCCGACTCCCGCATCAGTCTGCTCCACGACCTCACGGGGCCGACGACGGTGATCGGGTTCGAACCTCCGAAAGGGGACCACCCGAATCCGAGGACATATCTGTGGCAGCCCGATCGCCGGTGCTTCGCGACTCCCGTGGGCTTCGGGAGCGACTACCTGGACGTCGCGGTCTCCCCCGACGGCAGGTGGATCGCGGGCGTCGACATGCGCACGGTGCCCGGCGCCGACGTGGTCGTCATGGATCGAGCAGGCGCGAAGAGAAAGGTCATCGACGTACCGGGCACCGTATTCGCCACAAACCTGCAATGGAACAGGACGAGCACGACATTGCTCTTCACGGAGGCTCCGGTCGACGCGAGAGGTAAGTACAACTATCCGCGCGGGGCGGACGCCGTGATGGTCAGCCTGCCCGCCATGAAGCCCACGGTTCTCGCTCTGGGCTCCACCGCTCCCTACCAGTGGGGACCAGACGGCAGCGTAGCCGGTAACTTCGGGCAGGAAGAACCGCTCGACGTCCGGTTCTTCAGCGTCAAGGGCCGGAAGGAACGGGCGTTCGAACGGGTCGGACTGCTCGGGCAGTACGGAATGGGAGCATTCTCGCCATCGGAAGAACGAATGGTGACCCACTGTCCCCGAGGGCGCGATGACGACCAGGTGTGTGTCTGGGGCTCGCGGCAGGGAGAACTCCTCGGGGCGTATCCCGCGAACCGCCTCTACGCTGATCGGCCGTACGGCAATGTCGGCTGGTACGACGAGAAATCCTTGCTCATGACCGCCTGGGACGCGAAGACGAAATGGTGGGCGGCGGCCACCCTGGACATCGCCAGCCCGGAGCCGGGCACAGTGGCGGGCCGCACGACCCTGCTCGGCCGGTTACCCGACGAGGAGGGCCACATCATCTTCGGATTCGCACCGGCCTGACCCACACCTCAGATCGATCACGACGAAAGGTGATCCCTGTGCCCCTGGTCGCCCGTAGTGACTGCGAGGTGAGCGTCTACGACGGCACGTTCTTCGTCGTGGATGTGTCGCTCTCCCCCGGCCCGTGTGAGTCGCCCGAAAGCGGTTGGCTCACGCTCTCGGCGGAGGACGACCTCGTGAGCCTCTCGCTTGAGGTGTGGGACGAAGAACCGGAGTGCCTGCGCGAGGTGTGGACGGCCACCTCCTGCGTCTTGCGGGTCCCAACAGGAGAGATCTGCGCGATGGAGCTGTACACGGATGTCCAGGACGGTTTCCTGCGCCTCGGCGGGCCGGGGAGGTCCTGGAACGTACGGGTGGACACATGGGCGGACGACGAGGCGGATCCGCGGGAGCGGTTCCTGGGCCGGTTGTGGCCGCGGGAGGCTCCGGCCTGACGCCGGGGACGGGGTGCTGCTGCTCCAGCGACGACTAGCCCAGGCTCAGGTCGTGCTGCTCGAGCGCACTCTGGACGATGTCGAGCGCTTTCGGCCCCACGCCGTGCAGCTTGGCCAGCTCGGCACGCGGCACCCCTGCAAGGTCACGCAGGGCCGTGTAACCGGCGTTGCCCAGGGCCCGCGTCGCCGGCGCACCGATCTTCGGCAGGGTGTCGAGAGAGGAGTCCACGCTCTTCATGATGCCGCGTCCGGCGCACGCCGCGGCCAGGGCGACATCGGAGCACCGGCCGGAAATAGAGGGCGCCGACGAGGGCACTAGTGTCGGGTGCGACAGCGAAGCCCCGACACAGCAGGAGAGGCCCGAATGGTCACCGCGATCGTCCACATCAAGGCGGATGTCGACCGGATTCCCGAGGTCGCCGAGGCCATCGCCGAGGTCGAGGGCGTCAGCGAGGTGTATTCGATCACCGGCGAGTTCGACCTGCTGGCGATGGTCAGGGTCGCCAGGTACGACGAGGTGGCCGAGGTCGTGCCGGGCCGCATCAACAAGGTGACCGGCGTGCGGCACACCGAGACCCACATCGCCTTCCGGACCTACTCCCGCCACGACCTGGAGGCCGCCTTCTCGATCGGCCTCAGCGACGCCGACTGATCCGGCCGGCCGACCCGCCCGGGCCGCCCACGCGCCTCAGGCGGGGCGCAGGAGGCGGACGCGGACCTCGAAGCCGCCAGGCAGCGGGTGCTCGGCCACCGAGCCGCCGAACAGCGCGGCCCGCTCCCAGGTGCCGACGAGGCTGTCGCGGGGCAGCCCGTCGTCGTGGACGACGACCTCCAGGATGGCGGGCAGCCACCGCAGCGTGACCGTCGCCGTGCGGGCCGTGCCGTACCACAGGGCGTTGCCCAGCGCCTCCTCCACGATGCGGTACGCCGACAGCTCCAGCGTCGGCCCGCCGCCTCGCGTGCCGTTCTCCGTGAGGGAGACGGCGAGCCCGCTCGCCCGGAAGTCGTCCAGCAGGCCCGGCAGCTCGCCCAGCCCCGGCTGGGGCCCTCGTGACAGCCCGTCCATGCGGAGCAGGCCGATCATCCGCCGCAGATCGGAGAGGACCCGGCGGCCGGACTCCTCGGCGTCGCGGAACGTCTGCCGCGCCCGTTCCGGGTCCTTGTCCATGATCACCCGGCCGGCGCCCACCCCGAGGGTCATCACGCTCAGGTCGTGCGCCACCAGGTCATGCAGTTCCGAGGCGATGCGCAGCCGCTCCCAGGCCGCGGCGTCATCCGGGCGGGGGTGGTCCTCCCCCGTGGCGGGGGCCGCGCTCTCCGCGCTCGTCTCCCGCCCCCGTCTCCCGGCCGTCCCGGGGACGTGACCTGCGCCGCCGGGCCGGAGACCGGCGGAGCGTACGGGCACGAGAGAGGCCATTCTGCCGTGGGTGAGGGTGGCCCAGCGGCGGAGGGCTCGGGCAACGAACAGGCGCATCATGCCCGAACGGTACGGCTCAGGCGGAACCCGGCACGTCCCCATACAGGCGGACGCGTGGTCCCTCCAGCGGCGGAGACGACAGGAACCGGTCAGCCCCCGGCACGGAAGCGATCAGTCGATCACCCGGGACGGCGGCCGGAACCGGGCGGCAGGTCGGGCGGCCGGCGGCCCGGAAGCCGGGTCGGCCGGGTCAGGCGCCGGAGGAGCGGAGCGCGCTGCTCAGCTCCACCCACCGCTCCAGGGTCTGCGCCGCCCTGCCCGAGTCGACCGCCTCCCCCGCCCGGGCGTACGCCGCGCGCAGATCGGCGACGAGGTCGTCGCCGGGGCCGTCGTAGGCGACCAGGCCGGCCGCCGCGTTGAGCAGCACGGCGTCCCGTACGGGCCCGGTCTTGCCGCGCAGCAGGTCGTGCACCGCCGCCGCGTTGAAATCCACGTCGCCGCCGCGCAGGTCGCCCGGCTCGGAGCGGGGGATGCCGAGGTCGGCCGGGTCGAAGACGGTCTGGGTCGCGGTGCCCTCCCGGACGACGAAGACCGTCGACGGCGCGGCCGTCGACAGTTCGTCGAGACCGTCGTCGCCCCGGAACACGAGCGCCGACACACCACGCTCGGCGAACACCCCGGCCATGACCGGCAGCATCCGGGCGTCGAAGACGCCGATCGCCTGGGCGGCGGGGCGCGCCGGGTTCGCCAGCGGCCCGACGAAGTTGAAGACCGTCGGCACGCCGATCTCCTTGCGCGGCGGGCCGGTGAAGCGCAGCGCGGAGTGGTAGAGGGGCGCGAAGCAGAAGGCGATGCCTGCCTCCACCGCCACCCTGGCGGTGGTCTCCGGCGCGAGGTCGAGCGCGACGCCCAGGCGTTCCAGCACGTCGGCCGCCCCGCACAGCGAGGAGGCGGCGCGGTTGCCGTGCTTGACGACCCTCGCCCCGGCGGCGGCCGCGACGATCGCCGCCATCGTCGAGACGTTCACCGTGTGCGCCCGATCGCCGCCGGTGCCGACGATGTCGAGCACCGGGCCCTCGACCGTGAGCGGGGTGGCCAGCTCGAACATGGTGCGGACGAGGCCGGTCACCTCGGCGACCGTCTCGCCCTTCGCCCGGAGCGCGACGGCGAAGGCGGCGATCTGCGCCGGGGTCGCCGCCCCCGACATGATCTCCCCCATGACCCAGGCCGTCTCGTCGGCCGTCAGGTTCTCACCTGCGAGCAGGGCGTGCAGCGTCGAGGGCCAAGTGGTGCGCGTGTCCATCGTGGGCTCCGCGATATGTCGGTGTCAGGTCGGAGAAGGTGCGGGGTGGAACTCCGGGCAGGACTCAGTGCGCCCGGGTGACGCTCAGGCGGCGCCGCATGAGGTCGGCGACGGCCTCCGCGAGCACGACGGGGTCGAGCGGGTGCGCGACCACCGCGTCGGCGCGGGACCAGTTGGCCAGCCAGCGGTCGTCCCTGCGGGCGATGAGCAGCAGGATCGGCGGGCAGTCGTGCACCTCGTCCTTGGCCTGGCGGCTGACTCCCATGCCGCCGGCCGGCACCGCCTCGCCGTCGAGCACGGCCACGTCGATCTCGCCGGAGTCGAGGTGCCTGAGCACGGCCGGCTGGGTCGCGCACTCGACGATCTCGACGAGGGGCACGTCAGCGGCCGGGCGCCGCCCGATGGCCAGCCGCACCTTCTCCCGGGTGCCTGCGTCGTCGCTGTAGACGAGAACCCTCATTACACGCTCACTGTCGAATCGCGGGGTATGGTCATCGTGATGCTACCGGCGCGGCTGCCAGGCTCGCAGCCCCGGGGCTCCTGCCATGACATGCCCGTTCCGATGGCGCGGACGGACCCTAGCGGGGGGTCGTGGGGCGACCCGACCTGGGGAGCCGCAATAATGCTGGGCGTGGCGACAGCATCCGCAATTACTACGACGACGAGACCGCACGGGTCCAACCGGCCGAACCTGGTCCAGGTTGGCACCATCGTGTGGTTGTCCTCTGAGCTCATGTTCTTCGCGGCGCTGTTCGCGATGTACTTCACCATCCGGTCGGTCAGCCTCGGACAGGGCACGCACTGGCCCGAGGCGCACCTCGAAGTCCCGTTCGCGACCTTCAACACGACCGTTCTGGTCCTGTCGAGTGTCACGTGCCAGCTGGGCGTGTGGGCTGTGGAAAGAGGCCAGGTCAAGAAGCTGCGTTTCTGGTATGTCGTAAGCTTCTTGATGGGCGCCTTCTTCGTGGGCGGTCAGCTTTACGAGTACGGGAACCTGGCGCGCGAGGGTCACGTCCTCTCGCACTCCCCGTACGACTCGGTGTTCTTCCTGACCACGGGCTTCCACGGTCTGCACGTGACGGGTGGTCTGATCGCGTTCCTGTTCATCCTGGGACGCACGTACGCCGCGAAGCGCTTGACGTATGAGCAGCAGACCAGCGCGATCGTCGTGTCCTACTACTGGCACTTCGTCGACGTGGTCTGGATCGGCCTTTTCGCGACCATCTACATCATCAAATGATCGGAACGGGGATTTCGGTGAACTCCATCACCGCCCGACGGCGCCATCCCCTCGCGCGAGTCGCCGTCGTGGCACTCGCGCTGGGCCTGCTCGGCGGCGGGTACGCGCTCGCCGCGCCGAACGGCAGCACCGCCGACGCCGCGATCGCGTCCGGCAAGGCCGACGACGCGGCGGAGGGCAAGAGCCTCTTCGTCGCGCACTGCGCGAGCTGTCACGGCCTGAACGCCGAGGGCACCAACAAGGCCCCGACGCTCATCGGCGTCGGCGCGGCCGCCGTGGACTTCCAGGTGAGCAGCGGCCGCATGCCGGCCGCCGACGCGGGCCCCCAGGCCCCGCGCAAGCCCAGGCCCGACTGGGCCACCGACCAGGCGATCGACCAGCTCTCGGCGTACGTCCAGTCCCTGGGCGGCGGCCCGACGCGGCCGACCGAGGAGCAGGTGAACCCCGCGCTGGGCGACCCCGCCAAGGGCGGTGAGCTGTTCCGGGCCAACTGCATCCAGTGCCACAACTTCGTCGGCGCGGGCGGCGCGCTCACCTACGGCAAGTACGCGCCGCCGCTGAACCCGGCGACGCCGACGCAGATCTACGAGGCGATGGTCACCGGCCCGCAGGCGATGCCGGTGTTCAACGACTCCACGATCACGCCGGAGCAGAAGCGTGACATGATCGCCTACATCACCCACGTCAGGTCGCAGGTCGACCCGGGCGGGTCGGGCCTGGGCCGCATCGGCCCCGTCACCGAGGGCCTCGTGGCGTGGGTCGTGGGTCTCAGCCTCCTGATCCTGGCCTCCATCTGGATCACCGCGAAGAAGCGACGGGCGCAGGCATGACAGAGCAGAACGAGTATCCCGAGAGCGGCCGGGTGCCGACGCGCGTCATCGGCACGCCGCCCGCCGACGCGCCCATCGAGGAGCACGACCCGATCCACGAGCCCGCGGGCGTCGAAGGCGTGATCCCGCAGGACCCGGTCAAGGTCCGCAAGGCGGAGCGCATGGTCGCGTTCCTCTTCCTGATCACCTTCCTGGCCGGCGCGGCCTTCATCGCCGCGTACGTGATCTTCCAGGTCGGCACGATCGACAAGACGGCCACGTCGAACTACGCGCTCGGCGGCACCCTGGCGCTGGCCCTGCTCTCGCTGGGCGCGGGCGTCACGGTGTGGGTGCGGCAGATCATGCCGAAGTACAACCTGGTCCAGGAGCGCCACCTGATGGCCTCCGACTCGGACACGCGCGAGTACGTCAAGGAGACCTTCCTCCAGGGCGCGGACGAGAGCGGCTTCGTCAAGCACAGGCTGCTGCGCCGCACGCTGCTGCTGGCCGCGGCCCCGCTCGGCCTCGCCCCGCTGGTGCTGCTGAAGGACCTCGGCCCGCTGCCGGGGACCTCGCTGCGGCACACCGTCTGGGGAGAGGCCATGAAGAACGGCAAGCCGCGCCGGCTCGTCGTCGAGGGCACCGGCCAGCCGATCCGCGCCGCCGACTTCAACTCGCCGGGCGGCATCCTCTCCGTGGTCCCCGAGGGCTACGAGGAGGACCTGAACGCGCTGGCCAAGGCGACGCTGATCCTGCTCAAGTTCCGCCCGGAGGAGATCAAGTCCGGCACGAACAAGAACTGGACCGTCGACGGCATCGTCGCCTACTCCAAGATCTGCACCCACGTGGGCTGCCCCGCCGCGCTGTACGAGCAGACGACGCACCACATCCTCTGCCCGTGCCACCAGTCGACCTTCGACGCGGCCGACGGTGCGAAGGTCATCTTCGGTCCCGCGGCCCGGCCGCTGCCGCAGCTGCCCCTCGGCATCGACGAGGAGGGGTACCTCGTCGCGAAGTCCGACTTCAAGGTCCCCGTCGGCCCCAGCTTCTGGGAGCGCGGCGACGCCGAAGCTGAAGTAAGAGAGAAGGCGTGATGAACGCTCCTCCGAAGGCCATCACGGGCCCGTCGACGTTCCTCGACGACCGGCTGGGCGCGGGGAACTTCCTCAAGCGCAACCTGCGCAAGGTCTTCCCCGACCACTGGTCGTTCCTTCTGGGGGAGATCGCGCTCTACTCGTTCGTCATCCTGCTGCTGACCGGCACGTTCCTGACGTTCTGGTTCAAGCCGAGCATGGGCGAGGTCAACTACCTGGGGAACTACGCCCCGCTGTACGACGTCCGCATGTCGGAGGCGTACGCCTCGTCCCTGCACATCAGCTTCGACATCCGCGGCGGCCTGCTGGTCCGGCAGATGCACCACTGGGCGGCGCTGCTGTTCGTCGCCGGCATGACGGCGCACGCGCTGCGCATCTTCTTCACCGGCGCCTACCGCAAGCCGCGTGAGCTCAACTGGCTCATCGGCGTCGGCCTGCTCACGCTGGCGCTGCTGGAGGGCCTCACCGGCTACTCCCTCCCCGACGACCTGCTCTCCGGCGCGGGTCTGCGGATCACCCAGGGCGTCGCGCAGTCGATCCCGATCGTCGGCACCTACATCTCGTTCTTCCTGTTCGGCGGGGAGTACCCGGGCCACGACGTCATCCCGCGGTTCTACACGATCCACATCCTGCTGATCCCGGGCATCCTGCTCGCGCTGATCTCGGCCCACATGATCCTGATGTGGGTGCAGAAGCACACGCAGATGCCGGGCAAGGCGCGGACCGAGAAGAACGTGGTGGGCGCGCCGTTCTACCCGGCCTTCATGGCCAAGTCGGGCGCGTTCTTCCTGTTCACGTTCGGGGTCATCGCCCTCCTCGGCACGTTCGCCCAGATCAACCCGATCTGGCTGTTCGGGCCGTACAACCCGGCGAACATCTCGGCCGGCTCCCAGCCCGACTGGTACATGGGCTTCCTGGAGGGCGCGCTCCGTCTCATGCCGGCGTGGGAGATCAACTTCCTCGACCACACCGTGACGTTCAGCGTGCTGATCCCGGCTCTGGTGCCGATGGGCATCATCATGACGGGCCTGGCGCTGTATCCGTTCCTGGAACAGTGGGTCACGGGCGACCGGCGCGAGCACCACGTGTGCGACCGGCCGCGCAACAACCCGCACCGCACCTCGATCGGCATCTCGGCCATCACGTTCTACGGAATCCTGTGGCTGCTCGGCGCCAACGACGAGATCTCGGCGAACTTCCACATCGACCTCTACACGACCACCTGGTTCGGACGGTTCGCCGTCTTCATCGGCCCGGCGATCGCGTACTGGATCACCTACCGGACCTGCATCGGCCTCCAGCGCAAGGACGCCGAGGTGCTGTCGCACGGCGTCGAGTCCGGGGTCATCAAGCGGATGCCGAACGGCCAGTACATCGAGGTCCACACGCCGCCGGCGGAGGACATCGCCGAGCACATCCGCGGCAAGAAGGAGATCCCGGTCCTGACGGGCTCGGCGGACGGCGACGGCATCCCGCCCAAGGGCGCCCGCAGCGCGATCGGCCGGCTCCGGACCAGGATGAGCGAGGCGTACGGCACCGACCACGTCCCGCTGACCGACGGCCACCACAACGGCCACCACGAGGAGGAGCCCGCCGCCGTCGGCGCCGGCGAGCGCAAGGAACTCCACTGACGCACAACCCGACCGGTGCAAACTGACCGGCACACAGCGGCCCGGCAGGGGGAACCACTCCCCCGCCGGGCCGCTGTGTTCCCCGCTTCGCTCATCGGGGCGCTCACATCCGCCGGGGTCGCGCCGGAGGCGCGCAACGGGCTCTTCCCTCGTCGCGCTTGGTCGCTTCGCTCCCGCGCACTCCTCAGTCCAGACCGGCGGCGCGCCCCTGCGGCTCGCTCGGGGTTTCCCGCTTCGCTCAGAGCGGGTCGGAGAGGGCGGCGCGAAGGCGGCTGCGCTTGAGCCACGCCGGCCAGTCGTCCTGCCAGTAGCTCCACCCGTTGTCCGCGTCCAGCCTGCGCGGAGTCCCGGTCACGACGATGGGGTCGCCGACCAGGGTGTTGTTCTTGAACCACTTGGCGTTCTCCGGGCTGACGTTCACGCAGCCGTGGCTGACGTTGGAGTTGCCCTGGTCGCCGACGGACCAGGGAGCGCCGTGGACGTACTCGCCGGTGTTGGAGATCCGGACGCTGTTGTACACGGTCGTCTCGTAGTAGCCGGCCTGGCCGGGACCCGCGTCCGGGGAGGTCATGACCGTGACGTCCTCCCTGGACATCGCCACGTGGATGCCGCTGGTGGTGTGGTGGCGGAAGACGTCGCCGCTGCCCGCGCTGATCGGCATGTCCTTGATCTGCCTGCCGTCCAGCTCGATCTTCATATGGTGTGTCTGCGTGTCGGCCACGCTGATCTGCGACCGGCCGATCTTGAAGTCGCGGGTGTAGTCCTGCTTGCCGTACATGCCGTCGCCGCCCCTGATCCCGGCGAGGCGGGCGGTCACCCGGACCTTCGTGTACGGCGGCCAGTAGTGCCGGGGGCGGAAGACGACGTTCTTGGCGTCCAGCCAGTGCCACGCGCCGTCGACGGGCTTGGACGCCTGCACGAAGAGGTTGCGCTCCACCGACACGCGGTCGGTGACGGGCTTGTCGAAGGTCAGGATGATCGGCATTCCGACGCCGACCGTGAGGCCGGTGTCCTCCTTGTTCGGCACCAGGGTGGTGACGGCGAACGTCTTGGCCGCCGGCTTGGTGGAGAAGCGGACGGTCCTGCTCCCCGGGCCGTCCGGTCCGGTGGCCGTCGCCTCGACGCTGTAGGACGTGCCAGGGGTCATGGGACGGGCGCTGCGCCACTGGGACCTGTCGGCGCTGAACACGCCCTCCACGGGCCGCCCAGCGGCCTGTACGGCCACGTGGGTGAGGGTGCCGCCGGCCGCCCCGACGAGGATGGGCAGTTCCGGCGGCAGCTCGCCGGAGCCGTCCAGCGGGGTGACGCTGATCGGCGTTCCTGACCGGCGCTCCTCGCCCCCTCTCTCGGAGAGGGAACACCCGGCCACCACCACGAGAAGGGCCAGCGCCCCCGCACGAGCACGCACGTCCGTCTCCCTCAGGTCGCTTTCCGGGAGTTATTCCCGGGCCGCGTCCCGAGCGGGCAGACACCGTACCGAAGGTCGGCAAAGAACGACGGCACCGAAGGCCGGCGAAAACCGTTGCCGGGGAGGAACGCGAACGGCCGGCCGGCGAGATCGCCGACCGGCCGCCGCCGGGTCAGGGGCTCAGTGCGAGAAGTTGCCCCGGTAGTACTGGAAGACGAACCCGATCATGCTCATGAGCGTGCAGAACACGCCGAGGAAGAACAGCCACATCCCGACGGCGAAGCCGAAGAACGTGAGCGCGGCCGACAGGCAGACGAACAGCGGCCACCAGCTGTGCGGGCTGTAGAAGCCGATCTCGCCCGCGCCGTCGCTGATCTCGGCCTCCTTGTTGTCCTCGGGCTGGTCGCCGATGCGCCGCGCCGTGAACAGCAGGTAGTAGCCGATCATCAGGGCCAGGCCGACGGAGATCGCCATGGCGGTCGTACCGGTCGGCTCCTTGGACCAGAACCAGTAGACCACGTCGGCCGCGGCGAAGAAGACGCCGCAGAGCAGGAACATCCAGCCCTGGATCTTCATCGGGCCTCCTCCACGAGCTCGGGCTTGGCCGTGATGTGCGGGTACTTGAGGTCGAACGCCGGGCGCTCGGACCTGATCCGCGGCAGCGACAGGAAGTTGTGCCGCGGCGGCGGGCAGGAGGTCGCCCATTCGAGCGAGCCGCCGAAGCCCCAGGGGTCGTCCACGGCGACCTTGGGCGCGAAGCGCCAGGTCCGCCACACGTTGTAGAAGAACGGCAGCGTGGACGCGCCCAGCAGGAGCGCGCCGGCCGAGGAGATCATGTTCAGGTCGGTGAAGCCGTCGACCGGCGAGTAGTCGGCGTACCGCCGCGGGAAGCCGATGACGCCCAGCCAGTGCTGCACCAGGAAGGTCAGGTGGAAGCCGAAGAACAGCATCCAGAAGTGGACCTTGCCGAGCTTGTCGTTGAGCATCTTGCCGGTGAACTTGGGCCACCAGAAGTAGAAGCCCGCGAACATCGCGAACACCACGGTGCCGAAGACCACGTAGTGGAAGTGGGCGACGACGAAGTAGGTGTCGCTGATGTGGAAGTCGAGCGGCGGCGAGGCCAGGATGACGCCGGTCAGGCCACCGAACAGGAAGGTCACCAGGAAGCCGACGGCGAACAGCATCGGCGACTCGAACGACAGGTGTCCCCGCCACATCGTGCCGATCCAGTTGAAGAACTTCACCCCGGTCGGCACGGCGATGAGGAACGTCATGAACGAGAAGAACGGCAGCAGCACCTGGCCGGTGACGAACATGTGGTGCGCCCACACCGTGACCGACAGGCCCGCGATGGCGATGGTCGCGCCGACCAGGCCGATGTACCCGAAGATCGGCTTACGGCTGAAGACCGGAAGGATCTCCGTGATGATGCCGAAGAACGGCAGCGCGATGATGTAGACCTCGGGGTGGCCGAAGAACCAGAACAGGTGCTGCCACAGCATCGCCCCGCCGGTGGGCGAGTCGAAGATGTGCGCGCCTAGCTTGCGGTCGGCCTCCAGGGCGAGCAGCGCCGCCGCCAGCACCGGGAAGGCCAGCAGCACCAGGATGCTGGTCAGCAGGATGTTCCAGGTGAAGATCGGCATCCGGAACATCGTCATGCCGGGGGCCCGCATGGTGAGGATCGTGGTGATGAAGTTCACCGCGCCGAGGATCGTGCCGAGGCCGGACATCGCCAGGCCCATCACCCACAGGTCGCTGCCGAGGCCCGGCGAGGTCACCGCGTTCGACAGCGGCGCGTACGCCGTCCAGCCGAAGGAGGCGGACCCGCCCGGGGTGAAGAAGCCGAGGACGGCGATGGTGCTGCCGAAGAGGTAGAGCCAGTAGCTCACCATGTTGAGCCGCGGGAACGCCACGTCGGGGGCGCCGATCTGCAGCGGCATCAGCTCGTTGGCGAAGCCCGCGAACAGCGGCGTCGCGAACATCAGCAGCATGATCGTGCCGTGCATCGTGAAGAGCTGGTTGAACTGCTCCGACGACACGAACTGCAGCCCGGGCTGGGCGAGCTCGGCCCGCATCACCAGCGCCATGACGCCGCCGATGAGGAAGAACACGAACGACGTGATCAGGTAGAGGTGCCCGATCACCTTGTGGTCGGTCGAGGACAGCCACTTGGCGATGACCGTGCCCTTGGTGTTCGGCCGCGCGGCGACGCCGGCCGGTTCCTGGATGGCGGTCACTGCGCACTCCCCGCCTGGCTCTTGATGTACTGGTCGAACTCGGCCTGGGGGACGAGCTTCACGGAGAACAGCATCTTGCTGTGGTCGGTGCCGCAGAGCTCGGCGCATCGGCCGACGAAGACGCCCGGCTTGTCGAGCGTCGTGATCTGGAAGTGGTTCTCCACGTTGCCGGGGAAGACGTCCTGCTTGAACAGGAACGCCGGCACCCAGAACGAGTGGATGACGTCGGGCGAGTGCAGGTCGAACTGCACCTGGGTGTTGACCGGCAGCACGAGCTGCGGACCCTGGGGGTTCTCGACGCTCTGCTTGCTCAGGTCCACCGGCACGCCCGCGACCACGGCCTTCTGGCCCTGGTAGTCGGTCGTGAAGCGCCAGCTCCACTGGTAGCCCTCGACGGCCACCTTGACCGGGGCGGCCTTGGTGATCCGCGTGATCTCGGTCTCGTCACGGGCCGTGAAGTAGAAGAAGACCGCCACCATGATGACCGGGACCACCGTGTAGAGGATCTCGATCGGCAGGTTGTAACGCACCTGCGGAGGCAGCTCGTCGGGGCTGTTCTTCTTCTTGCGGTGGAACACACACGCCCACAGGATCAGGCCCCAGACGACCACGCCGGTGGCGAGAGCCGCGATCCAGCTCCCGTTCCAGAGCGTCTGGACGATGCCGGCCTGCTTGGTGACGCCTTCCGGCATGCCCCCACGAGACCACTGATCGATCGCCTGGCTGCTACACGCCGTCCCGGACGCCACCAGCAGCGCCAGGGCGGCGGCTCCGGGCAACCGGCGGCGTGCCCACGGTCGCCGTGTCGTACGGCGGGTCGGACTCACGGATCGCCTACCCCACAGATGAAGCCCAAGAGTTCCTCCCTTGGGCGGGTTTTCCAATTTGACCCAAAGGTGCGACCGGCTGTGGTGTTTCCGCCGGTCTGCCCTTTACTTGGTTGAGTTCACGCTGGGGGACACATTAGCGCGGACCGGCGCCGCCCCTCTGAGCAGCCCCCGTTAATGTCCTAACTGTGGCCTACCTCGACGCGGCGTCGACCGAACCTCTCCATCCCGCGGCACGTGACGCCCTGCTGGCGGCGATCGACGCCGGATGGGCCGATCCCGCCCGCCTGTACGGCACGGCGCGCCGCGCCCAGATGTTACTGGAGCGCGCGCGGGCAGAGGTAGCCGAACTGATCGGCGCCCGCGCCGACGAGGTGTCGTTCACCTCCTCCGGGACGCAGGCCGTCCACCTCGGGGTCCTCGGCACGCTGGCCGGCCGCCGCCGGGCCGGGCGCCGCCTGGTGGCGAGCGCGGTCGAGCACTCCAGCGTCCTGCACGCCGGTGAGGTCCACGAGCGCGACGGCGGCGAGGTGGAGATCGTGGGCGTCGGCCGTACCGGCCGGGTGGACGCGGAGGCGTTCGCCGAGGCCGTCGCGCGCCCCGGAAGCGCCCTCGCGTGCCTGCAGACGGCCAACCACGAGGTCGGGACCCTCCAGCCGGTCGAGGACGCGGCGGAAGCGTGCCGGGAGGCCGGTGTGCCGCTGCTGGTCGACGCCGCCCAGTCGGCGGGCCGCCTGCCGGTCCCCGGAGGCTGGTCGGTGCTGACCGCGAGCGCCCACAAGTGGGGCGGCCCGGCGGGGGTGGGCGTGCTGGCGGTCCGCAAGGGCGTCCGCTGGCGTTCGCCGCTGCCCGAGGACGAACGGGAACGGCGGCGCGTGCCGGGGTTCGAGAACGTGCCCGCGATCGTGGCCGCCGCGGCGGCGCTGCGCGCGAGGTCGGCGGAGGCGGAGGCCGAGGGGCGGCGGCTGGCGGCCCTGACCGGCCGGATCCGTGCCGAGGTGCCCCGGCTGGTGCCCGACGTCGAGGTCGTCGGCGACCCGGACCTGCGCCTGCCGCACATCGTGACCTTCTCCTGCCTGTACGTCGAGGGCGAGGCGCTGCTGACCGAGCTCGACAAGGCCGGTTTCGCCGTCTCGTCAGGAAGTTCCTGCACGGCGAGTACGCTTCGTCCATCGCACGTCCTCGAAGCGATGGGCGTGCTTACACATGGGAATGTCCGGGTATCGCTGCCCCGTGGCGTGTCCGAGGACGACGTCGATCGGTTCCTCGCGGTGCTGCCGGGGATAGTGCGGCGGATCCGGTCGAGCTTGGGGGTGCGGTGATGTGGCGCAGACGGCCGGACGGCCGGGACACCCGGGCAGAGGAGCCGGAGGCTCCGCCCCGGCCCGTGGAGGTCCCCGCGCTGACGGTCGACGCGCTGGGCCGCAAGTGCCCGATCCCGATCATCATGCTCGCCGAGCGGATCAACCAGGTGCCCATGGGCGCCGTGGTGGCCGTGCTGGCCGACGACCCCGCCGCCTTCACCGACGTGCCGGCCTGGTGCCGGCTGAAGTCACACGAGCACGTGGCCAGCCACGAACTCCCCCAGGGCGGCTGGTCCATCCACGTCCGCCGCAACTACTAGGGAGTGTCTGACACTCCCTAGCGACCTCGTGGTTCGCCGCGGGCACTGCCGGGGCGAACCACGGGTCACGACGGTGTGGAGAGGCGGAGCGTCAGGCGTAGTGGCAGCGGGCGTGGGCGGCCACCTCGTCCGCGGCCTCCTGGCCGTACGCCGAGGCGAAGCGCTCGACGAAGACGCCCTGGCGCAGCTCGTACTCCTGGCCGCCGACCCGCTCCAGCACGTGGGTGGCGATGAGGTTGCCGATCTGGCCGCAGCGTTCGAGCGACAGCCCCCAGGCGAGGCCCGCGAGGAACCCGGCGCGGAAGGCGTCGCCCACCCCGGTGGGGTCGGCCTTGCCGAGCTCGGGAGCCGGCGGGACGTGGATCGAGGGCTCGCCCTTGCGGTCGATCCTGGCGCCCTTGGGGCCGAGGGTGGTCACCCGTACGCCGACCCGGTCGAGGATCTCCTCGTCCGACCAGCCGGTCTTCTGGGCGATGAGCCCGAGCTCGTAGTCGTTGCTGAACAGGTAGGCCGCGCCGTCGACGAGCCTGCGGATCTCCTCGCCGGGCATCCGGGCGAGCTGCTGCGACACGTCCGCCGCGAACGGGATGCCGCGGGTGCGCGCCTCGTCGGTGTGCCGCAGCATCGCCTCCGGGTCGTTGGGGCTGATCAGGACCAGGTCGAGCCCGCCCACACGCTCGGCGATCGGCCCCAGCTCGATCTCCCGGGCCTCCGCCATGGCGCCGGTGTAGAACGACGCGATCTGGTTGTGGTCCTCGTCCGTGGTGCACAGGAAGCGCGCGGTGTGGCGCAGCTCGGAGACGTGGAGGGAGGCGCAGTCGACGCCGTGCCGCTCCAGCCAGGAGCGGTAGTCGGCGAAGTCGGTGCCGACCGCGCCGACGAGGACGGGGGTGAGCCCCAGGCAGCCCATCCCGAAGGCGATGTTGCCCGCGCAGCCGCCGCGGCGGATCTGCAGGTCGTCCACGAGGAACGACAGGGACACCCGGTCGAGCTGCTCGGCGATCAGCTGGTCGCCGAAGCGGCCGGGGAACGTCATCAGGTTGTCGGTGGCGATGGAGCCGGTGACGGCGATGCGCACGGGGCCATTCTCCTCGTTGTCAGCATCAGGGAGACAGTCAGGAAGACAGGGGGCGGGGACGGTGCTCCCGCCGAACCTGTCGAGCGTACCGTCTCAGGCATGACGACGCCCCGCACAGACGATGTCCGTGCGGGGCGCTCGGATCCCGGCCGCCGGGCGCGGCGGCGCCGTCAGTTGAACGAGTCGCCGCAGGCGCACGAGCCCGTCGCGTTGGGGTTGTCGATCGTGAACCCCTGCTTCTCGATCGTGTCGACGAAGTCGACCGTGGCGCCGACGAGGTACGGCGCGCTCATCCGGTCGGTGACGACGTTCACGCCGCCGAAGGTGGAGACCACGTCGCCGTCCATGGAACGGTCGTCGAAGAAGAGCTGGTAGCGCAGACCGGAGCAGCCACCCGGCTGGACGGCCACCCGGAGCTGCAGCCCCTCCTCGCCCTGCTGCTCGAGCAGGCTCTTGACCTTCCCGGCGGCCGCGTCAGTCAGGATCAGGCCCTGCTGCGTGGTCTCGCTGCTCTCAACCGTCATGTGCTGACTCCCGCGTCTGCGCCAACCGCCCACCCGGAGCGGTCGAATGGTTCTGACGTCCTACCTAGACGCTACCAACACCCGCCGGTCCCTACACATTCCATGGGGGTACCCGCAACCCCACGGACGAACAGGGCGAAACGATGTGTAATGATTAGTCGTCAGTTAGACGATAAGTCCCCTAGGGGGTGTGGTCGTGACGATCACCGAGACCGGCCTTCCGCTCTTCATCCTCGGCAAGGGCACCGACGCGCACAGCGAGCGCGGCGTCGACTGCCCGGGCGAGCTGCCTCCCGCGTCCGACCCGGGGCTGGTGGAGCGCGCCCGCGCGGCCAAGGAGAGGCTGGGCGACCGGCTGTTCGTGCTCGGTCACCACTACCAGCGTGACGAGGTCATCCAGTTCGCCGACGTGACGGGCGACTCGTTCAAGCTCGCCCGGGAGGCCGCGGCCCGGCCGGAGGCCGAGTACGTCGTCTTCTGCGGCGTCCACTTCATGGCCGAGTCGGCCGACATCCTGACCGGCGACACGCAGAAGGTCGTCCTCCCCGACCTGGCCGCCGGCTGCTCGATGGCCGACATGGCCACCTTCTCCCAGGTGGAGGACTGCTGGGACGCCCTGGAGGACGCCGGGATCGCCGACCGCGTCGTGCCGATCACGTACATGAACTCCAGCGCGGACATCAAGGCGTTCTGCGGGCGCAACGGCGGCGCCGTCTGCACCTCCTCCAACGCCCGGCGCGCCCTCGACTGGGCCTTCGAGCAGGGCGAGAAGGTCCTGTTCCTGCCCGACCAGCACCTCGGGCGCAACACGGCCGTGCTGGAGATGGGCCTGTCGCTCGACGACTGCGTGGTCTACAACCCGCACCGCCCGAACGGCGGCCTCACCCGGGAACAGCTCGAGAACGCGAAGATGATCCTGTGGAAGGGCCACTGCTCGGTCCACGGCCGTTTCTCCGCGGAGTGCGTGGACGAGGTGCGGACCCGCATCCCGGGGGTCAACGTGCTCGTCCACCCCGAGTGCCGCCACGAGGTCGTCAACAAGGCGGACTTCGTCGGCTCGACCGAGTACATCATCAAGAAGCTGGAAGAGGCTCCCGCCGGGTCCTCCTGGGCCGTCGGCACGGAGCTGAACCTGGTGCGCCGCCTGGCGGACCGGTTCTCCGACAAGACCATCACGTTCCTCGACCGGACCGTGTGCTACTGCTCCACGATGAACCGCATCGACCTGCCGCACCTGGTCTGGGCGCTGGAGTCGCTGGCCGCGGGCGAGGTCGTCAACCAGATCACGGTCGACGCGGACACCACCCACTGGGCCAAGGTCGCCCTCGACCGCATGCTCGCCCTGCCGTAACGAGACGCGAGAGGCGCCCCCGAAGCCACTTCGGGGGCGCCTTCGCTCAGATCCGGGCGCGTTAGATCTGGGCGCGTTCGCGCCACCAGTGCAGCAGTGCGGCGTCGCCCTCGACCGCGGCGGGTTCGCGCCGCCCCCACAGGGTCAGCATCAGATCCCCGGTCGTCTCCGTGCGCACGGTCACGTCGCCGGCCGCGTCCGACCTCTCGTACGCGAAACCGGCGGGCGTGAGCCGGACCAGCCAGGACCTGCCCGTACCGGCCCGCCAGGAGATCGACTCCCCGTCGCCCTTCAGCTCGGCGAGCAGGGGCCGCCACCGGGCGTACGGAAGCACGTCGAAGAACTCCGCCACCCCGTCCGCCGCGACGTCCTCGTCGACTTCGGGCGCGATGCCGAGGGCGATCTCCGCGTCGGCGCGGTGGACGACGGTCTCGTGCAACTGCCGCCGGGACCAGAACGCCGCGCTCCGCTCCCCCGCCCAGCCCCACACCTCCGTCTCCGGGTCGCGGCTCTTCATGGCCTCGGTCAGCAGCACGGCTCCGGCCCGCAGCCAGTCGGCGAAGCCGGCGAAGTCGGCGGGATACCCGTGGTCCATCTCCTCGCGGGGATAGCGGTGCGCCGCGGCGTCGCGGACCATCGCGGCCGCCCACCGGTGGACGGCCCCGGTGTGCTCGGCCAGCGCCCGGAGGTCCCATCCGGGGCAGGTCGGGACCGGCGTGCCGCCGTCCCGTCCTCGTACGGCGTCGGCCATCAGGCCGATCTCCCGGGCCGCCGCCTCGGTGTGTCTCAGGTGGGTCCAGTCACTCATGCTGCCTCCGGTGGCCGACGACGCTCACAGGCCCGGCGCGCCCCACACGGGGAACCAGCTCGCGAGATCGGGCTCGATCTTGAGCTCCTGGCCGAGGACGCCCCGGACCTGCAGTTCCAGCGCGTTGTCGCGGCGCGGCTCCCCGGCGGGAGCGAACGGGTAGAACGTGCCGCGCTTGTAGAGATAGACGATCGCCAGCTTCCGCTGCGAGGAATCGGCGAACGTCACCAGCGTGCACAGCAGCGAGGGCCCGAACCCGGCCGACTCCAGCGACGAGTTCGCGGCGTGCAGGTCGGTCACGAGCCCGGCCACGTCGGGGTTGCGCACGGACACCCAGGTGTAGCCGTACGAGTCCTGCGACACCTGCGTCTCGCCCATCAGGGCCTCGATCTCCTGCTGGAGCCGGGCGAACGCGCCTCCCTCGGCCGCCCGGAAGCAGACCGAGCCGGTGCCCGCCGGGGCGAACCCGGTGGCGGCGCGCAGCGTTACGGCGGCGGACGGCAGGGCGAACAACGCGTCCAGGTTCGGTCTCGCGGCCTTCGACCGGCCGAGCAGGGCGTCGAACCAGCCCATCAGCGCTCCCGGCCCATCAGCAGGCCCCAACCGTCAGCCGTCCCAACCATCAGCCGGCCCGTCATCAGCGGCCCAGGGCCGCGGAGATCTTGGCGAGCTGCTCCAGCCGGCGCTCCAGCGGCGGATGGGTCGACAGCAGCGAGGCGACGCTCTGGCCCGACAGGGCGGGCGCGAAGTAGAAGGCGTTGAACGGCTGGGCCTCGCGCAGGTCCCGGGTCGGGATCCGCGCGATATCCCCGCTGATCTTGGTGAGGGCGCTGGCCAGGGCGCTCGGCCGCTGCGTGAGCAGCGCTCCCGCGCGGTCGGCGGCCAGCTCCCGGTACCGGGACAGCGCCCGCGTCAGCAGGAAGCTGACGGCGTAGACCAGGCCGGAGACCGCGAAGATGATCAGCCCGATCGGCGGGCCGTTGTTGTCCCTGCGGTTGCCCAGCCCGGCGTACAGCGAGAAGCGGGTCATCAGCCCGGCCACGATCCCGAGGAAGGAGGCGATCGTCATCACCGCGACGTCCCGGTGGGCGACGTGCGACAGCTCGTGCGCCAGCACCCCTTCCAGCTCCTGCGCGTCGAGCCGGCGCAGGATGCCGGTGGTCACGCAGACCACCGCGTGCTTCTGGTCGCGCCCCGTGGCGAACGCGTTCGGCATGTCCGAGTCCGCGATCGCCACCCGCGGCTTGGGCATCCCCGCCAGCGCGCTCAGCCGGTCGACGATCCCGTGCAGCTCAGGAGCCTCCTGCGGGGAGACCTCCCGTCCGTTCATCGCGAACAGCGCGATCTTGTCGGACAGGAAGTACTGCACCAGCAGGAGGCCCGCGGCGATCACGAGGACCATGACCGCCCGGACGCCCACCGCGACCAGGACGGCCATGAACGCCACGTAGAGCAGCCCGAGCAGGAACATCGTCACGGTCATCCGCACGCTGAGGCCGCGATCAGGGGCGAACCGCGTGGAAGTCATCAGCCGGGGATGAGCCCGGTGTCCCCGAGCATCTCCCGCACCTCCTCGATCGAGGCGTCGGCCGGCGGCAGGATCAGCTCGGACGGCTCCAGGGAGTCGTCCGCCAGCGGCCTGCCCACGTCGCGGACCTTGTCGAGCAGCGCGTGCAGCTTGGCACGGAACTGCGTCTCGTCGTCCGTCTCGATGGCGGCCTCAAGCTCGCCGTCGAGCTCGTTCAGCACGTCGATGTCGGCGGGGGCGATCTCGACCTGCCCCTCGCCCATGATCCGGACTATCACAACCCCTCCCCCGGCTTACGGAGCTGCTGCGTGTGCTGCTGGGCGGCCGGGGCCGCCTGGCCCTGCTGCCCCGCCTCGATGGCGCTCTGCGGCGCCGGGCCCTGACCGAGCTCGGCCTTCATCCTGGCCAGTTCGAGCTCCACGTCCTGGCCGCCGCCCATCCGGTCGAGCTCCGCCTGGATGTCGTCGCGCTGCCCGGTGAAGTCGTCCAGCGCGCCGCTGGCCAGCAGCTCGTCGATCGCGCCGGCACGGGCCTGCATCTGCGCGGTCTTGTCCTCGGCCCGCTGGATGGCCAGGCCGACGTCGCCCATCTCCTCCGAGATGCCGGAGAACGCCTCGTTGATCCGCGTCTGGGCCTCGGCCGCCGTGTACGTGGCCTTGATGGTCTCCTTCTTCGTACGGAAGGAGTCGACCTTGGCCTGGAGCCGCTGGCTGGCGAGAGTGAGCTTCTCCTCCTCGCCCTGGAGGTTGCTGTACTGGAGCCGCAGGTCGGCGATCTGGGCGTTCAGACCGTTGCGGCGGGTCAGCGCCTCGCGAGCGAGGTCCTCGCGCCCGGCCGACAGCGCCTGCCTGCTCTGGTTCTCCAGCTTCGAGGTCTGGCTCTCGAGCTGGTTGATCTGCAGTTCCACCCGCTTGCGGCTGGTGGCCACGTCGGCCACGCCACGGCGGACCTTCTGCAGCAGTTCAAGCTGCCGCTGATAGGAATAGTCCAGCGTCTCCCGCGGATCCTCCATCTTGTCCAAGGCCTTGTTGGCCTTGGACTTGAAGATCATGGAAAGTCTCTTCATCACGCTCATGCGCGTCGGCCGTCCCCTTCTCCAAGGTCCTGCGTGGGTGACCCCAGCCGTCTAAAGCCCCTTGCCCAGGCGGCGGAACCGCCTGGGTTCACCCTACGCATAACGCGCGAGGGCGTCACTAAGTTGCACTCCCGGTAGGCTGGGCGACGTGTTCCGACGTCGCACCCAGACCTCTGCGGAGGACTCCCCCGTCCCTGTAGAGGATCCTAAGCCCCACGGCACCCCGGGCAAGGGCCGTCCCACTCCCAAACGGAGCGAGGCGCAGGGCCGCCGCCGCTCCCCGGTGACCGCGCCCTCCAACCGCAAAGAGGCCTACCGTCTGGCCCGCGAGCGCGACAAGGCGCTGCGGGCGCGGCAGCGTGAGGCCATGCTGCGCGGAGACGAGCGGGCGCTCCCCGTTCGCGACCGCGGCCCGGTGCGCAAGTTCGCCCGTGACTGGGTCGACTCGCGGCGCCTGCCTGGGCAGTACTTCCTGCCCGTCGTCTTCGTCATCATGCTGCTGTCGATGGTGCCGTTCCCGATCCAGGTCCGCTCGGCGGTCCTCCTGGTCTACACGCTGTCCCTGCCGGTCGTGATGGTGCTGGTGCTGGCCGGCTCGTTCTACGTCGCCGGACGCGTGAAGAAGGAGGCGGCGGAGAAGTTCCCGGGCGAGAGCCTCAAGGGCATCGGCTTCTACGCGGCGATGCGGTCGTCGCAGATGCGGCGCCTGCGCTTCCCCAAGCCCACCGTCCTGCCCGGCGGCATCCCGGTCGAGCTGAAGAAGTGACGCCCGCACGCTGATCCCGGCACGGTGAGTCCCGGACGGCGACGCCCGCTTGGTGCCACCCGCGCGTGGATCAGGCGGACGTCCAGTCCAGCACGCCGCGACGCACCACCGGCCGGAAACCGCCGGACGCGGCGTCACGGGTGAGCGCGTCGGCCGTGGCCCGCAGCAGCGCGTAGTAGGACGACCACCCGGCCTGGTAGTACGGCAACTCCGGCGACGCCGCGCCGACTCCGCCGGTGGCGGCGTCGGTCACCAGGTAGCCGCCGAAGTCCACGGCGCGGGCGACGGGGACGCCGCCCATCCCGCACGCCTCCGGCCAGGCGGAGACCATCTCCCGCGTGCTCATCATCAGGTCGGACGTCGGGAACCGGAAGCTCGCACCGCCACGGGAGCCGTCGTGGCGCAGCAGCGACGCCCGCAGGGAGTCGGGCAGCCGGGTCCCGAGCCGTTCCTCCGCCCTGGCCACCAGTCGCGGGGCCGCCGGGCCGTTCAGGGAGGCGTACGTCCGCGGCGCGTGCGCCCTGAGCCAGCGCTCGATCCGCCGCCACTGCCGGTTGACCCCGGCGGTCACGCGGCGGGAGACCGGCCGTACGGCCGGCGTTCCCGGGGGCGCCGGATGGAGCACGCACTGGGGGCCGGGAGACGTCTCCGGCTCCGCGGTCACGGGCTCCCTATCCTCCGGGTATGCGGGAACCTCGCCTCCGCACTCGTCCGCCGTGCAGTCGGCCACCGAGTAGAGGATGCCGGGGCCCTGCCCCGGCTCGCAGACGTCCGCCGGGCACGGTTCGTAGGACGTCCAGGCGTCCGGAGCGAACACGGCGCTCTCCAGCACCTGCGCTCCGAGGGCCAGCAGGGTGATCGACACGACCGCCGCCGCCGTCCAGCGGCGCGCCCTCGTCCCGCGCGGCGGCACGATCCCCTTGATCGGCGGGAGTCCCCCTAGAAGGCGGGAGACGGGAGCGCCGCCCTCCGGCCGCCGGTAGCGCTCCAGGTCCTCCTCGGTAGCCCACCCCAGCACCGGCTCCGGGCCGCGCCGGGCCTCCGCGTCCCCGCTCTCCCCCTGGGACGGCGAGGTGGTGGCCCGGGACGGCCCTACAGGCGTGGTGGCCCGGCGTCGCCGCGCGGCCAGGACCAGCCCGGCGGCGGCCCCCGCGACCAGCGCGGCCAGCAGTGCCAGCCGTACGGGACGAGAAGAGATCAACCGGCGCACGCCGGGCACCTTACCGCGATCCGATCATCGGGGTGCCGAGACTCATGACCTAATGTCAGAGGCATGGAATACCGTCATCTTGGCCGCAGCGGCCTCATGGTCAGTGAGATCAGCTACGGAAACTGGATCACCCACGGTTCCCAGGTGGAGGAGGACGCCGCCGTCGAGTGCGTCCGCGCGGCCCTCGACGAGGGGATCACGACCTTCGACACCGCCGACGTCTACGCCGGGACCCGGGCGGAGGAGGTGCTCGGCCGCGCGCTGAAAGGTGTGCGCCGCGAGTCGCTGGAGATCTTCACGAAGGTCTACTGGCCGACGGGTGAGGGCAAGAACGACCGGGGCCTGTCCCGCAAGCACATCACGGAGTCGATCAACGGCTCGCTCCGCCGCCTGCAGACCGACTACGTGGACCTCTACCAGGCGCACCGCTTCGACGTCGAGACGCCGCTGGAGGAGACCCTGCGCGCGTTCGACGACCTCGTGCGGCAGGGCAAGGTCCTCTACGTCGGCGTCAGCGAGTGGTCGGCCGACCAGATCGCGCGGGCACTGAAGATCGCCGACGAGATGGGGTTCGACCGGCTGGTGTCGAACCAGCCGCAGTACTCGATGCTGTGGCGGGTCATCGAGTCCGAGGTCGTGCCGCTGTGCGAGAAGGAGGGCCTCGGCCAGATCGTCTGGTCGCCCATCGCGCAGGGCGTGCTGACCGGCAAGTACCTGCCCGGCCAGCCGCCGCCGGCCGGGTCGCGCGCCACCGACTCCACCGGCTCGGGTTTCATCAACCGGCTGATGCGGGACGACGTGCTGCGGCGGGTGCAGGACCTCAAGCCGATCGCGGCCGACCTCGGCCTGTCGATGGCCCAGCTCGCCGTGGCGTGGGTGCTGCAGAACCCCAACGTGTCGTCGGCCATCGTCGGGGCGACCAAGCCGGAGCAGGTGCGCGACAACGTCAAGGCCACCGGTGTGAAGCTCGACGCCGAGGTGCTCAAGAAGATCGACGACGTGCTGGAGCCCGTCGTCGAGCGTGACCCGGCCAAGACCGTCAGCCCGTCCAGCCGTCCCTGAGGCTCAGCCCGATCACGTCGGCGCGCCGCCCGGCTCCCGCGTTCACGGGGTCCGGGCGGCGAGCGCCGCGCGCCTCACTCGGCGCGCAGGGACATCCCCGAGTATTCGACCCGCTCGTCCTCCAGCAGCGACACCTGCTCGACGCCGGCCTCCAGGAGTTCGCGCCAGCTCTCCCCCAGCCACGACTCCGCGTCCGACTGGCTGGAGAAGATCTCCCGGGGCAGCGGGCGGTCCGTGACCTCGCCGCCGTTCGCGTCCTCGTAACGCCACCGCCAAATCATCCGCACCCGCTCCTTCGCTTCCTCGCCGTCCCCGCGCCCGGGACGCACGCCGGGCCGCCGCGACGCGACGGCCGTGCAGCCGGACCCTATCCTGGCTACCCGATCTCGGCGGAGCGCGGAAGGGGGGCGACATGAAGGTCCGGGTGGAGGGCACCGGCGGGCTCCAGGGCTGGCCTGTCCCAGGTTGCGCCTGCGCGTCCTGCGGACGCCTCGATCCCGGCCACCGGCGGCCCGCGTCCGTCCTGGTCGACGACCGCGTACGGCTCGCTCCGGCCGCGCCGGGTCAGGCGCCGGAGGCTGTCACCGCGACCGCACCGGACACCCCGATCGCACCGGACGCTCCGGCGGGGCCGCACGCGGGGGCCGAGGGGCGCCTGCCCGAGGGATACCGGGAACTCCGCACCTCGGACGGCCGCGAGGTCACGACGCCCGACGGCGGCAGGCTGCTGTACGCCGTGGGCCCGCCGTCCGGCCGCGGCGAGCCGGACTCGCCTCCCGACGCGCCCTTCGACGTGGTGCTCATCGATCTGCCGGACCGGCCGGAACGGCTGGGTGACCTGCGCCGGCGGGGGCGGGTGACGCCGAACACCCGGATCGTCGCGGTGCACCTCTGCCACCGCATCCCCTCGGAGGGCGAACTCGCCCGCAGGCTCGGCTTCTGGGGAGCGGAGACCGTCCCGGACGGAACCGTCGTCGGCACGGCGGGCACACCGATCACCGGCGGTCCTGCCCACATCACCGGAGTCGGGCACACCGTGGACGGACCTTCTCCCACCCCGGCCGGATCCGCCGTCGCCGCCGGCGACCAGACCTGCGCGGGTGACCCCGCGGCCGTCTCTCCGGCCCCGGACGTCACGGTGACGAACGGCGTCCGCGCCGCACAACGGAGCGGGCGGCCCCGCCGCACGCTGCTGCTCGGCGGTTCCCGGTCGGGCAAGTCCGAGGAGGCCGAACTCCGTCTGGCCGCCGAGCCGGAGGTGACCTATGTCGCCACCGGGCCCTCCGGGGGCGACGACCCGGACTGGCTGGCCCGCGTACGGGCTCATCGGGAACGACGCCCCGCGCACTGGCGAACCGTGGAGACCACCGATCTCGCGGCGGTGCTGTCCGGCGGCCGGGGGACGTTCCTGGTCGACGGGATCGGCACCTGGCTCGCCGCCGTGTTCGACGAGTGCGGCGCCTGGCCGGACGACGCCCGCCCGGAAGACCTCCGCCGCCTCGACCGGGTGGAAGCGCGGTGTGCGGCGCTGGTGGACGCCTGGCGAGGCACCCGCGCCCGGGCGGTGGCGGTGAGCGACGAGACCGGCCTGGGGGTGATTCCGGCCACCGCCGCCGGCAGGCTCTTCCGCGACGCGCTCGGCCGCCTCAACCAGGCCCTCGCCCGGGAGTCCGAGGAGGTCGCCCTCGTGGTCGCCGGCCGGGTCGTCCCCCTGCCGATCTGATCGCCACAGCGCCACCGCCCTCACCCGCAGCAGGCCAGGAGCCACGAACCGGAGGGCCACTACGATCGTCCCCCGTGCCCTCTGACCCCCGCGTAAGTCCCGGTGCGGCCTGGTGGTTCGCCGTGGGAACCCTCACGATCTTCCCGGTGCCGCCCGTAGAGGCCGACCGCTCCGTGGTGGGCCGCGCCATGTCCCTGGCGCCGTTCGTCGGGATGGCCCTCGGCGTGGCGGGCTCCGCCGTGTTCGTGGCCGCCTGGGCGGCGTCCGGCTCGTCGCTGATCGCCGCCGTCCTCGCGGTCGGGACGCTCGCGTGGCTGACCCGGGCCCTGCATCTCGACGGCCTCGCGGACCTCGCCGACGGGCTCGGCAGCGGAAAGCCGGCCCAGGGGGCCCTCGACGTGATGAAGCGCTCCGACATCGGGCCGTTCGGAGTCGTCACCATCCTGATCACCCTGTTCCTCCAGGTCGCGACGCTCCAGCGGGCCGGCCCGTTCGCCTGGCCGATGCTGGTGACGGCCGCCGCCACCGGCAGGCTGGCCGTCACGTGGGCCTGCCGCGCGGGGGTGCCCGCCGCCCGTCCAGGCGGCCTCGGCGCTCTGGTCGCGGGCACCGTAGGGCGGGGCGCGGCCGTCGCGGCGACCGTCGTCACCGCGGCCGTCGTGGGTCTCCTCGCCCTTGCCGCGATCAGCCCGCCGCACCTGGACGCGGTCTCGGCTCTGATCGGATTCGCGCAGGGTTCTCCCAGCGACCACTCCGGCCCGTCCATCGCTGCCGAGAACGTCGCGGTGGCGGTCGCCGACGTGGGAGTCCGGCCCGCCGGGCTGCTGTACCGCCTCTCGGGCGATTCGCGTCTGAGCGTCACCGCCGGTCTGCTCCTGGCGATGGCCGCCGGGCTGGTGTCCACCGCCCTGCTGCGCCGCCGGGCCGTACGGCGACTGGGCGGCATCACGGGCGACGTGCTCGGCGCCCTGGTGGAGACGGCCACGACGGCGACGCTGCTGGCCGCCGCCGTCCTTGTCTGACGTCCGTCCGGCGCCTGCCGGTCGAACAGGGGCTCACCGGCAGAGGGCCCGGCAGCCCGCCACGGGCTCGGCCGCCGGACCGCCGGCGGCCTCGGCGACCGGGCGGGTCAGCGCGGCGCGGACACGGGACGCAGCCGGAAGGCGACGAACACGACGACCGCGAGCAGCGCCCAGCCGACGACGCCGGTGACACCGGCGAGCGCCGGGTTCGGCGGGGCGCCCGCGTCGCCGAGGAGCAGCGCCAGGCCCGTCACCGCGTTGAGCGAGCCGTGTGCGATGACCGCGGGCCACACGCTGCGCGAGCGCAGCCGCATCCAGCCGAGCAGCGCCCCGAAGGCGACGCAGAAGCCGACGAACAGCACCGCCGCCCAGGCGCCGAGTGCCGGGTAGTTGTACCCCTTCAGCGTCAGCGGTGCGTGCCAGAGGCCCCAGATCACCCCGGACAGCGCCAGCGCGAGCCATACCCGACGCCCGCGCCGCTCCCCCGCGGCCCTGTCCCCCGCAGCCTCGCCCCCGGCACCCGCGACCCCGGTGTTCACGCCCCCGGCGTTCGCGACCTCGGCGTTCGCGACCTCGGCACCGGCGACCTCCGCGTTGACGTTCCCGGCGTGCGCGACCTCCGCGTCAGTGTTCCCGGCGGGCGTGACCTCGGCGTTCTCGTGCCCGGCGGCATGCGCGGGCGTGACGGCGGGGTCGCCGAGCAGGCGCGGCAGCAGCCAGCCCCGCCAGCCCCACTCCTCTCCGAGCGCGGGAATCGCGTTCAGGAACGGGGCGATCAGCACGGCCTGCACGGCCTGTACGACATACAAGATCCGGGGGTCCATCGGGACCTGCCCCAGGACCGCTCCAAGTTGCGCGCGGAAGAGGCTGAGCCCGGCGAAGTCGAGGCTCACCACGCCGGCGGCGGCGCTGATCAGGAGTGCAAGGGCCACGAGAAGCGGCACGCCGAGCAGGGCCGTCGCCAGGAGTGCGGCGGTTCTCCCCCGGTCCGGTCCGAGCGTGAGCCCCGTCGCCCGCGCCCACTCCTTCAGCCGCGTGCCGCGCCGCCGCAGGACCCACACGGCCAGTACGCCGAGGGAGGGCGTCAGCATCATCAGTCCTCCGACCAGCGCGAAGGCCGGCGTGGCGAGCCGTACGGCCCCCAGCCAGACGGGCAGCGCGATCAGCCACGAGGCCCCGAACGCGACGAGGAGGAAGAGGCAGACATCGGCGTTACGGCGGACCACGGTCATCACCTTTCGAACGAGGACGGGCGGTAGGCGGACGCCGGTCCCGCCGCGCGGCAGGCACGGCGAGGCGGTGTCGCGGGCGGTAGGACGACGGTCAAGCGGTGCCTCGGGGAACGCGGCGGCGATCAGGCGGTGGGACGACGGTCAGGCGGTCCTGCGGGCGGCGAGGGCGTTGAGCAGGGCGGCGCCGGTCTCGGCGTCGTCCACGCTGACGGCGAGTTGCCCGCCGGAGGTGTAGCGCACGACCAGGCAGTCACCTCCGCGGATCATGACGGTGGCCCTGCCGGGCAGGCCGCGGACGCCCCATCCGCCCACCTGCACAGGCGACCTCCACTCCACCCAGGCCCGCTCGATCCGGTCCAGCCGCACGGTGCGCGAGGGCCACCGCAGCGGGCCGAACGCCATGGTCAGCCCCTCAGGTGCGATCCGTACCGAGACCGACGACACCGCCAGCCCGATCACGGCCGCCAGGGCGAGCGGCAGGGCGGTGGACCAGCCCGCGGGGGCGAGGCCCAACAGAGCTGCCGCGGCGAACGACAGCGCCGCGGCGAACGCCACGACCCCCAGCCCCACCGCCCAGGGCGCCGTCGCGGTGGACACCCACACCGGCCGCTTCCGGGTGTCGAGGTCGATCAGCGGACCCGGCCGCTCCCGCTCCGGCGGCGCGTCGTCCGAGCCGAGCCGCCCGGCGAGCCGGCCCAGCGCCCCGAGCGCGAACGCGACGCCGACGACCACCACGATCTCCCAGCTCGGCGAGGCCGCCCGGGTCCAGTCGTCCCGGCCGAGGTTCGCGGCGACCGTCACGGCCTGGACGCCGATCAGGAAGGCGGCGGTCCAGCCCAGCCCGGCGGCGAACCAGACGCGCGTCGCCCTGCGGATCTCCCCCCGCGTCCGCGCCAGCCCGACGAGACTCGTCCCCGCGACGACGGCCCACACCAGGGCGAAGAGCGTCAGCGCGGCCGGCGGCATGGACCGGTCCGGCTGCCCGGACGGCCCCCAGTGACTCGCGACGGGATCGGGGAGCCGGCCGGCGAACGCCAGCGGCACCGCCACGAGCACGGCGGCGACCAGGACGGTCCAGGCCGCGGCGGCCAGGAGGAAGCGGGCGCGCACGCCCGTGTCGGAGGTCCGGTGCGGGTGGGTCATGGCGATTCCTTCATGAGTTCCTTGACGATGCCGAGGACGTCTTCGGGACCGACCCCGTATTGGGCGGCCTCGTCGAGCAGGTCACGCACGCGTTCGCGGAGCGCCGCACGCCCGTCGGGCCGCCGGAGCACGGACACGCCGCGCCCCCGGCGGAACTCCAGCAGGCCCTCGTCCCGCAGTTCGCGCAGCGACCGCAGGACCGTGTTGGCGTTGACTCCCAGCGCGGCGGCCAGGTCCCGGGCCGGTGGCAGCCGGTCGCCCGGCGCGACGTCCCCGGTGGTGATGGCGCGCTTGATGGCCGCGCTCACCTGCTCGTGCAGGGGACGCGGGTCGTTGAGATCGAGCATGAGCAACATGGTGCTAACCACATTAGCATTATCTGCCGTTTGGTGCTGTTTCCATCAGCACCATCGAGCGCACCCATAGATGGGATGAACCCTCGTTTATGCGTAGCCGAGTAAGCCCAGCTAGCATCGGCTCACGTGACCACAGTGCGTATCAACGCGTCTGACGCGGTCTCGACCGAGACCGGCGCCCTCATAGTCGGCATCCATACGACCCCCGACGGCCCACGCACGGCCCCGGGCGGCGAAGGCCTCGACCAGGCCCTGGACGGACGGCTGACCGAGATCCTCACGACGATGGGGTTCACGGGCAAGGCCGAGGAGGTCGTGAAGATTCCGACCTTCGGCGCGCTGCCCGCGCCCGTCGCCGTCGCCGTCGGCCTCGGCGAGGCGCCCGAAGGCGACTACGACCAGGAAACCCTGCGCCGGGCGGCCGGAGCGGCCGTACGGTCGCTCGCCGGCACGCCGTCCGCGGCGCTCGCCCTGCCCGCCCGCACGGCCGCGGAGGCGGCGGCCGTGGCGCTGGGCGGCCTGCTGGGCGCCTACGACTTCACGCGATACCGCACCGGCGGCGACCGCAAGCCGCCCGTCGGCGAGATCGTCGTCCTGTCCGGCGCGGCCGGGGCCGAGGAGGCCGCCGAGCGCTCGGCGACGGTCGCCGAGTCGGTCACCCTCGTCCGCGACCTGGTGAACACGCCGCCGTCCGACCTGTGGCCCGCGCGCTTCGCCGAGATCGCGCAGGAGAAGGGCGGCGAGGCCGGCCTCTCCGTGGAGGTCTGGGACGAGGTCCGGCTCAAGGAGGAGGGGTTCGGCGGCATCGTCGGCGTCGGCCAGGGCTCGGTCAACCCGCCCCGCCTGGTCCGTCTCGCCTACAGCCACCCCGAGGCCTCCCGGAAGGTGGCCTTCGTCGGCAAGGGCATCACGTTCGACTCCGGCGGCCTGTCCCTCAAGCCCAGCGCCTCGATGGACTGGATGAAGTCCGACATGGGCGGCGCGGGCGCCGTGTTCGGCGCGCTTCTCGCGATCGCCCGGCTGGGCCTGCCCGTCAACGCGGTCGGCTACCTCTGCCTGGCCGAGAACATGCCCTCCGGCAGCGCCCAGCGCCCCTCCGACGTCCTGCACACCTACAGCGGCAAGACCGTCGAGGTGCTCGACACCGACGCCGAGGGCCGCCTGGTGCTGATCGACGGCATCGCCCGCGCCCTCGAGGACGCCCCCGACGTGGTCATCGACGTCGCCACCCTCACCGGCGCCCAGATCGTCGCGCTGGGCTGGCGTACGGCCGGGGTGATGGCCAACGACGACGCGCTGCGCGAGGAGGTCGTCCGCATCGCCGGCGAGCAGGGCGAGGGCGCCTGGGGCATGCCGTTGCCCGCCGAGCTGCGCAAGGGGCTCGACTCCGCGGTCGCCGACATCGCCAACCTCCAGCCCGAGCGCTGGGGCAGCATGCTCGCCGCGGGCATCTTCCTGCGGGAGTTCGTGCCGCAGAGCGTCCCGTGGGCGCACGTGGACATGGCCGGGCCCGCGTTCAACAAGGGCGAGCCGCACGGCTACACCCCCAAGGGCGGCACCGGCGCGCTGACCCGCACGCTCGTCGCGATCGCGGAGCGGTACGCCGGGAACGGCACGTCCGACCGGGCTGTTTAACAGGAAGACGGCCTGACACCAGGCCGGACCGACAGAAGACGGCGTGTGGCGGCGTGCCCGCGGGCCGGGGCCATGATCGCCTGGGACTAGTGAGAAGATGCCGCCGGACTCATCCGGCGGAGTGAATACGACCAAGGAGCATTCCAGTGGCTGATGGCAGCGGCCCCTACGACATCGTCGTCCTAGGTGGCGGTAGCGGTGGTTACGCCTGTGCCCTGCGGGCGGCCGAGCTCGGCATGAACGTCGTCCTCATCGAGAAGGACAAGGTCGGGGGCACCTGCCTGCACCGCGGCTGCATTCCCACGAAGGCGCTGCTGCACGCGGCCGAGCTGGCCGACCAGGCCCGTGAGGGCGAGTCGTTCGGTGTGCGCACCCGGCTGGAGGGCATCGACGTCCCCGGCGTCCACGCGTACAAGGACAAGGTGATCGGGGGCCTCTACAAGGGCCTCGCCGGGCTCATCAAGAGCAAGAAGATCACCGTGGTCGAGGGCGAGGGCCGCCTGGCCGGACCCAACCGCGTGGCGGTCGGCGACCAGGTGTACGAGGGCCGCAACGTCGTGCTGGCGACCGGCTCGGTGCCGAAGTCGCTGCCCGGCCTCGACATCGACGGCGAGAAGGTGATCAGCAGCGACCACGCGCTGGTCCTGGACCGGGTGCCGTCCTCGGTGGTCATCCTGGGCGGCGGCGTCATCGGCGTCGAGTTCGCCAGCGTGTGGCGTTCGTTCGGGGCCGAGGTCACGATCGTCGAGGCGCTGCCGCACCTGCTGCCGCTGGAGGACGAGTCGAGCTCCAAGCTGCTGGAGCGCGCCTTCCGCCGCCGGGGCATCAAGTACGAGCTGGGCGCCCGGTTCGAGAGCGTCAAGACCACCGGCACCGGGGTCGTCGTCTCGCTGGAGAACGGCAAGACCCTCGACGCCGAGATCATGCTCGTCGCGGTCGGCCGCGGCCCGGTCTCGGCCGGTCTCGGCTACGAGGAGAACGGCGTCTCGACGGAGCGCGGCTACGTGCTCGTCAACGAGTTCTGCCAGACCAGCGTGCCGGGCGTGTACGCCGTGGGCGACCTGATCCCCACGCTGCAGCTCGCCCACGTCGGCTTCGCCGAGGGCATCCTGGTGGCCGAGCACATCGCCGGGCTCAACCCGGTCCCGATCGACTACGACGGCGTCCCGCGTATCACCTACTCCGAGCCCGAGGTCGCGTCGGTCGGCGTCGCCACGTCGGTCGCCCGCGAGCGCGGCCACGACGTCGTCGAGCTGAGCTACAACCTCGCGGGGAACGGCCGGAGCAAGATCCTGCAGACTCAGGGCGAGGTCAAGGTCGTCGCCGAGCGCGACGGCCGGGTGCTCGGCGTCCACATGGTCGGCAGCCGGGTGGGCGAGCTGATCGCGGAAGCCCAGCTGATCTTCAACTGGGAGGCCACGGCCACCGACGTCGCCCAGCTGATCCACCCGCACCCGACCCAGTCCGAGGCCCTCGGCGAGGCGATGCTGGCCCTGGCCGGCAAGCCGCTGCACGTCCACAACTGAAGCCCTCCTAGCGAACGCGAGAGAAGAAACCATGCCGGTCTCCGTAACCATGCCCCAGCTCGGCGAGAGCGTTACCGAGGGCACCGTCACCCGCTGGCTGAAGAAGGAAGGCGAGCGCGTCGAGGCCGACGAGCCGCTGCTCGAGGTGTCGACTGACAAGGTCGACACCGAGATCCCTTCGCCGTCCGCCGGCTACCTGACCAAGATCATTGTGGCTGAGGACGAGACGGTCGAGGTCGGCGCCGAGCTCGCGCTGATCGACTCCGAGGCGGGCGCCGCTCCGGCCGCCGCCGAGCCGGCGCCGGCCGCGCCCGAGCCGGCCCCGCAGCCCGAACCCGAGCCGCAGCCCGCGCCGCAGGCCGCCGCGCCCGAGCCCGCGCCCGCGCCGATCTCCTCGATCCCGCAGCCCGCGCCCGCCGTGGTCACGCCGCAGCCGGCCCCGCAGGCCCAGCCCGCCCCGCAGCCGCAGGCTCAGCCCGCTCCGGCTCCGCAGCCGCAGGCCCAGCCGGCGCAGCCCGCTCCGGCGGCCGAGCCGACTCCGCTGCCGTCGTCCGGCGAGAGCCCGTACGTCACGCCGCTGGTCCGCAAGCTCGCGGCCGAGCACGGCGTCGACCTCGAGGCGCTGACCGGCACCGGCGTCGGCGGCCGGATCCGCAAGCAGGACGTGATCGAGGCCGCCCGCGTCCAGCGCGAGCAGGCCGCCGCCGCCCCGGCCGCGCCGCAGGCGGCGCCCGCCCAGGCGCCCGCGGCCCCGGCCGCCGCCGCGCCCGCCGCGGCGGAGGTGCGGGTGGACACCACCCTGCGCGGCCGCACCGAGAAGATGTCGCGCCTGCGGCAGACCATCGCCAAGCGCATGGTGGAGTCGCTGCAGGTCTCAGCCCAGCTCACCACCGTGGTCGAGGTCGACGTCACCCGCATCGCCCGCCTGCGCGACCAGGCCAAGGGCGAGTTCCTGCGGCGCGAGGGCGTCAAGCTGTCGTTCATGCCGTTCTTCGCGATCGCCGCGATCGAGGCGCTCAAGCAGCACCCGAAGCTGAACGCCACGATCAACAGCGAGACCAACGAGGTCACCTACTTCGACGTCGAGCACCTCGGCTTCGCGACCGACACCGAGCGCGGCCTGCTCGTCCCGGTGATCAAGAACGCGGGCGACCTCAACATCGCCGGGCTCGCCCGTAAGATCGCCGACCTCGCCGAGCGCACCCGCACCAACAAGGTGAGCCCGGACGAGATCACCGGCGGCACGTTCACGCTGACCAACACCGGCAGCCGGGGCGCGCTGTTCGACACGCCGATCCTCAACCAGCCGCAGGTCGGCATGCTGGGCACCGGCGCGGTCGTCAAGCGCCCGGTCGTCGTGGACACCCCGGAGGGCGAGGTCATCGCGGTCCGCTCGATGGTGTACCTCGCGCTGAGCTACGACCACCGCCTGGTGGACGGCGCCGACGCCGCCCGCTTCCTCACGACGATCAAGCGTCGTCTTGAGGAGGGCCGCTTCGAGGCCCAGCTCGGCCTGGCCTAGTATCCGGCGACACCGCGAAGCCGTCCCGCATCCCGCGGGGCGGCTTCCGGCGTATAAGGGGCTGTGGAGACGATGACGACTGTGGTGACCGGTGCGTCCGGTCTGCTCGGCTCGGCCCTGGTGGGCGCGCTGCGGGACGACGGGCACGAGGTGCGCCGCCTGGTGCGGCGCGAGCCGGCGGCGCCCGACGAGCGCTTCTGGGACCCGGCGGGCGGGGTTCTCGACCCGGCCGCCCTGGAGGGCGCCGACGCCGTCGTCCATCTCGCCGGGGCGGGGATCGGCGACCGCCGGTGGTCCGACGCGTACAAGCGGGAGCTGGTGGAGAGCCGGGTCTCCGGCACGCGGACGCTCGCCGAGGCGCTGGCCCGCACGGACGGCGGGCCCCGTGTCCTGCTGTCCTCCTCGGCGATCGGCTTCTACGGCGACACGGGCGACCGGGCGGTGGACGAGTCCGCCCCGCCGGGAGAGGGCTTCCTGGCCGACCTGGTGCGCGCCTGGGAGGACGCCACGGCGCCCGCCGCGGAGGCGGGCCTCCGGGTGGCGCGGCTGCGCACCGGGGTGGTGCTCAGCGGCCGGGGCGGCGCGCTCGCCCGGATGCTGCCGATCTTCAGGATGGGCGCGGGGGCCGTCCTCGGCAGCGGCAGGCAGTACGTGTCGTGGATCTCGCTGCCCGACTGGGTGGACGCGGTCCGCTTCCTGCTCTCCCGCGAGGACCTGTCCGGGCCGGTCAACCTCACGGCGCCCGGGCCGGTGACGAACGCGGACTACACCGCCGCGCTCGCGAAGGCGCTGAAGCGGCCGGTGATGCCGGTCCCGGCCCCGCGCCTCGCGCTGCGCCTGGCGCTCGGCGAGTTCGCCGACGAGGCCCTGCTCGCGGGCCAGCGGGTGCTCCCCCGGCGGCTCCTCGACGCAGGTCACCGGTTCGCCCATCCCGCCATCGGCGACGCCCTGGCCGCCGTACTCTGAAGAGTCAGTCGATCCGGACACGGAAGTGGTGGGGCATGAGCCGCATCGGGCAGTCGCACATCGTCGCCATCGGGGGCGGCTCGTTCCGGCAGTCGGAGCGGTACGGGTTCATCGAGCCGACCGCGCTGCTGCGCTACGTCCTCGACCTGACCGGGCAGGACCGGCCCAAGCTCGGGCTGCTCGCCACCGCCACGGGCGACGACGCCGACTGGCTGCTGAAGATGTACGGCGCGTTCGCCCGGTGGGACGTCGAGGTCAGCCACCTGACGGTGTTCCCGATGCCGAACGTCGCCGACCCCCGTGAGTGGATCCTGGAGCAGGACGCGATCTACGTGAGCGGCGGCAGCGTCGCCAACCTCGCCGCGCTGTGGCGGCTGCACGGCCTCGACGAGGCGTTCGCCGAGGCCTGGCGGGCGGGCGTGGTGCTGTCCGGGCAGAGCGCGGGGGCGCTGTGCTGGCACGTCGGGGGCAACACCGACTCGTTCGGGCCGAGGCTGCGGCCCTGGTCCGAGGGCCTGGCCCTGCTGCCGTACTCGTGCGGCGTCCACTACAACTCCGACCCGCAGCGGCGCTCGCTGCTGCACGAGTCGGTCGCCTCGGGCGAGCTGCCGGAGGGGTACGCCGCCGACGAGGGCGTGGCGCTGCACTACGTCGGCACGGAGTTCATCCAGGCCGTGACCACCGACCCCCGGGGGTTCGCGTACCGGATCGAGCGCGACGGGCCCGCCGTCAAGGAGCTGCGGGTCGAGCCCCGGCTGCTGACCTCCACTACCCTGTCAGCGTGAAGGGCTTGGCCATCGTCCGCCTGGGAGTGGACGTTCCGTACGAGCAGGCCTGGGCCCTGCAGCGGCGGCTGCACGCCCGCCGCGCGGCAGGCGAGATCTCCGACCTGTGCCTGATGCTGGAGCACGCCCCGGTCTACACCGCGGGCAAGCGGACGCTGCCGCAGGAGCGGCCGGCCGACGGCACCCCGGTCATCGACGTCGACCGGGGCGGGAAGATCACCTGGCATGGCCCGGGCCAGCTGGTCTGCTACCCGATCATCCGGATCGCCGACGTCGTCTCCTACCTCCGGCTGCTGGAGGAGGTCCTGATCCAGGTCTGCGCCGACTTCGGGCTGACCGCGCGCCGGGTCGAGGGGCGCGGCGGGCTCTGGGTCCCCGGCGACCCGTCCCACGGGCTGCCCGACCGCAGGCTCGGCACGATCGGGATCCGGGTCACCGGCGGGGTGACCATGCACGGTTTCGCGCTCAACTGCGTGAACGACCTGAGCTGGTACAACCGCATCACCGGAGACCCCACCGGGGACGACGCGGGTGTCACCTCGCTGTCGGCGGAGACCGGCAGGCGCATCACGGTCGACGAGGTCATCCCCTTCGCCGGAAAGCGCCTCGCCGAGGCTCTCGGCGAGGAGCCGTACGACCTGTACGAGGAGGACCTGGGCGAGGCGGGCGGGCACGCGCCGGGCGAGGTCGGGGCGGGTAATAAGCTGGAATGGTGACGGTCGCTCCGGAAGGTCGAAAGCTCCTCCGCCTGGAGGTGCGCAACAGCCAGGTCCCCATCGAGAAGAAGCCGCCGTGGATCAAGACGCGGCTGCGCAACGGCCCGAACTTCACCGAGATCAAGTCGCTGGTGAAGGGCGCGGGGCTGCACACCGTGTGCCAGGAGGCGGGCTGCCCCAACATCTCCGAGTGCTGGGAGGACCGCGAGGCCACCTTCCTCATCGGGGGTGACCAGTGCACCCGGCGCTGCGACTTCTGCCAGATCGACACCGGCAAGCCCGCGGAGTACGACAGGGACGAGCCGCGCCGCGTCGCCGAGTCGGTCCTCCAGATGGGGCTGCGCTACGCCACGGTGACCGGCGTCGCCCGCGACGACCTGCCCGACGGCGGCTCCTGGCTGTACGCCGAGACCGCCCGGCAGATCCACGAGATGGTCCCCGGCTGCGGCGTCGAACTGCTGGCGCCCGACTTCAACGGCGACCGCGGCCAGCTGGAGGAGGTCTTCTCCGCCCGGCCCGAGGTCTTCGCGCACAACATCGAGACCGTGCCCCGGATCTTCAAGCGGATCCGCCCGGCGTTCCGCTACGAGCGGTCGCTCGCGGTGATCACCATGGCCCGTGAGGCGGGACTGGTCACCAAGTCGAACCTCATCCTCGGCATGGGCGAGGAGCGCGAGGAGATCCTTCAGGCGCTGCGCGACCTCCACGAGGCCGGCTGCGACCTGGTGACGATCACGCAGTACCTGCGCCCCACCCCGCGCCACCACCCCGTGGACCGCTGGGTCAAGCCCGAGGAGTTCGTCGAGCTCCAGCGTGCGGCCGAGGAGATCGGCTTCGCCGGCGTCATGTCCGGCCCGCTGGTCCGCTCGTCCTACCGGGCCGGACGGCTCTACCAGCAGGCGATCGCCGCCCGTGCGTGAGTCTCGTTTTCATTAAGTCAGCTCGGCGTTTGTATCCTTCAGGACATGGCCAAAGACGCAGCGGCTCCGGGACGCCTCAAGCAGATCCGGATGGTCGCACAGATCATTCAACAGGCGAATCCGAAGGGCATGCCGATCGTCTACGCGTCGGCTGCGGGGACACTCGCCCTGTTCGTCGTCATCGGCGTGATCTTCGGCTGGACGTGGATCGTCTTCGGCGTCTTCGCCGCCGTCCTCGTGGGCATGCTCGTCTTCAGCCGGTTCGCGCAGAAGTCGCAGTACTCCATGCTGCACGGCCAGCCGGGCGCGTCGTACGCGATCCTGCAGAGCCTGCGCGGCACGTGGTATGTCGAGGAGAAGCCGGTCGCGGTCAACCGCGACCAGGACATGGTCTTCCGGGTGGTCGGCTTCCCGGGGGTCATCCTGGTCTCCGAGGGCCCGCCGAACCGGGTCCAGCGGATGCTCGTCGCGGAGAAGAAGCGCGTGCAGCGGGTCGCGATCGACGTTCCGGTCTACGACATCCAGTGCGGTGACGCCGAGGGGCAGGTCCCCCTGGCCAAGCTCCAGCGGCACATGATGAAGCTGCCCCGCAACCTCAAGAAGGGCGCGGTGTCCGAGGTCAACAACCGGATGCGCGCGCTCACCCCCGCCGTGCCGATGCCCAAGGGGCCGATCCCCAAGGGCATGCGCATGCCGCGCGGCCCGAAGATGCGCTGACCCGGCCGGAAGACTCGTTCGGAAGACGGCGACACATGGACGTCGGACGGCGGCCGGTCTCCCGGTCGCAGACCTCCCGGGCCAACCGGGGCTGGTGGGACGGCGCGGCCGACGACTACCAGGCCGAGCACGGCGGATTCCTGCGCGACGACGGCTTCGTCTGGTGCCCGGAAGGGCTGGACGAGGCGGGTGCGCGCCTGCTGGGCGAGGTCGCCGGCCGCCGGATCCTGGAGATCGGGTGCGGCGCCGGGCAGTGCGGCCGGTGGCTGCTCGGGCAGGGCGCGACGGTCGTCGGCGCCGACCTGTCCCACCGGCAGTTGCAGCACTCCCGGCGCATCGACATGGCGGCCGGGGTGCGGCTGCCCGTCGTGCAGGCCGACGCCGAGACGCTGCCGTTCGCGGACGGCTCGTTCGACCTCGCGTGCTCCGCCTACGGCGCGCTGCCGTTCGTCGCGGACGCCGCGGCGGTGCTGGCCGAGGTGCGCCGGGTGCTGTGCCCCGGCGGCCGGTTCGTGTTCTCCGTCAGCCACCCCGTCCGGTGGGCGTTTCCCGACGATCCCGGGCCGCGCGGCCTGACCGCCGACCGCCCCTACTTCGACCGGTCGCCGTACGTCGAGTACTCCGACGAGGGCGAGCCGTCGTACGTGGAGCACCACCGGACGATGGGCGACTGGGTCGGCCTGATCACCGGCGCCGGCCTGACGCTGACCGGCCTGACCGAACCCGAGTGGCCGCCCGGCCACGACCGCGCCTGGGGCGGGTGGAGCCCGCTGCGCGGGCGCCTGCTGCCCGGCACGGCGATCTTCCAGTGCACCGCGTCCTTCTGAGCACCGTGTCCTTCTGAGCACCGTGTCCTTACAGAGCACCGTGTCCTTCCAACGCGCCGCGTCGTGAGCGCGGCGGGTCAGAGGAAGTACCGCAGCCAGACGTAGACCCAGGCCATCGTGATGCTCAGCACGGTGACCAGGATGCCGTACCTGGTGAACTGCCAGAAGCCGATGCGGTGGCCGGTCCGGGCGGCGATGCCGACGGCCACGACGTTGGCGCTCGCCGCCACCGCGGTGCCGTTGCCGCTGAAGTCGGCCCCCAGGGCGAAGGACCACCACAGCGCCTGCCCGGTCTGCCCGTCCGGCGCCTGGGCGACCATCTCCTCCACGACCGGCACCATCGTGGCGACGTAGGGGATGTTGTCGAAGAACGCGCCCAGCACCCCGGAGCCGAACAGCAGCGCCGTGGCCGCGAGGAAGTAGTCGTCGCCGAGCGCGCCGACCGCCCAGCCGCCGATCGTCGCGATGACGCCGGTGTGCACCAGCCCGGCGACCATGACGAACAGGCCCATGAAGAAGACCAGCGTGCTCCACTCGACCTCGCGCAGGACCTCCGGCATGTCGGCGCGGGACACCAGCAGCATCACCCCGGCGCCCACCAGGGCGACGATCGACGGCTCCACGTGCACCACGGCGTGCAGGCAGAACCCGGCGACGACCCCGGCCAGCACGATCAGGCACCGCAGGAGCAGGCGGGGGTCGGTGATGGCCCGCCGTTCCTGCAGCGCCATCACGGCGGCCACGCGCTCCGGGTCGTAGCGGAACGACCTGCGGAAGAGCACGCGGGTGAGCAGCACGAACACCACGAAGACGACGACCACGATCGGCGCCATGTGCGCCAGGAAGTCGTTGAACGTCAGCCCGGCACGGCTGCCGATGATGATGTTTGGGGGATCGCCGATGAGCGTCGCCGCGCCGCCGATGTTGGACGCCAGGACCTCGGCGATCAGGTACGGCTGGGCCGGGATGCGGAGCCGGTCGCAGACGACCACGGTGACCGGCGCGACGAGCATGATCGTGGTGACGTTGTCCAGGAACGGCGAGGCGACGGCGGTGATGACCATCAGCATGACCATCAGCCGGTAGGGCCTGCCCCTGGATCTCTTCGCCGCCCAGATGGCGAGGTAGTCGAAGACGCCCGTCTGCTTGACGACGCCGACGATGATCATCATGCCGAGCAGCAGGAAGACGACGTTCCAGTCGATGCCGGCGGTCTCGGAGAAGAACACCTCGTCGCCGGGGATCAGCCCCAGGACGGCCATCGCGCCCGCGGCGACGAGGACCACCTTGACCTTGTGCACCTTCTCGGACGCGATGAGGGCGAAGGCCGCCAGGAAGATCGAGAAAGAGGCGACGGCGCTCACGTACGGCGCCCCGGGGGTCCGGCGACGCTCGCGAGGCCGGTGCGGGCGTGATCGGCGGAGGCCCGGCACGGTGTCCCGGCGGGCGGGCGCGACGAGGACGGCGACGGCATGGCGAAGCGGTGGATGACGGAACCTCCGGAGCAGGGACACGCCGCACGGCGCGACGCGACAGCGGGAAGCGACATGACGGCAGGAATCAAGGTGACAGGAAAGCGCGCGGAAGGCGGGACGGCGACGCGGCAGGCGACGTGACAGCCGGGGAAGCCGGAGGCGGCCCCCGCGGCCCGGGGGCTCCGGCCGCGGGGGCCCAGGGGCGCCGCCGAACCCGGCGCTTCGCCGGGCGCGGCGGCCCGCTCGTGGCGGTCAGTCGCCCGGCGGGACGAGTGCCAGGCTGGTGAGCAGCCGCTCCAGCGTGATCGCCCCGGCCAGGGCGCCGTCCCGGTCGACGACCGCGACGATGGGGCTGCGCAGCCGGGTCATGAGGGCGGCCACTTCGAGCAGGGTCGCGTCGAGCGGCACCGTCACCGGCCTGGGCGGCTGGGGCGGCAGGCAGTCGCCCACCGTGATGCCGGCCAGCTCCTGCCAGAAGCGGTCGGCGTGGGCCTCGTCGATCGCCCGGGCGAGCGCCGCGTCCTCCTGGTAGGCCCCTGGGACCGTGAGACGCAGCACCTGCGTGCCGGGCAGCACCCAGCCCGGCCGTCTCCTGTCGTCCACGACGATCAGTCCCGGCATCCGGTTCAGCACCATGATCCGTACGGCCCGGGCGACGGGGTCGTGGACGGTCACCGTCGGCAGGTTCACGACGACTTCGCGCGCTTGCATCAGGTCATCACATCGATCGGGGAGACGGAGGTTCCTTGCGATGGTCATCGGGCCGCCTCGGTGAACGCCGCCTGGGCGAACGCCACCTCGGTGAACTCGGTGAAACGGCGTTCGAGATCGGCGAGCCGATCGAGGACGGGCCTGCTGTGCAGGATGTCGGCGAGCTGGTCGGCCTCGCACTGCTCCAGGCTGATCGCCTGCAGCACGGTGTCGGGCTCGGCGGGGTCGTAGAAGAGGAGCCGCCGGCGGCCGGACTTCTCGACGAGCACCCCGAAGCACCGGCCGTCACGGGTGACGCACTGGTGCACGGTCGCGACGCCGGGCAGGGTGGCGCTGGTCACGTCCATCTCGGATACCTCCCGTCCGTCGTTGCCTGCTGTTCCAGTCTTCGGAACACCCCGGCCGGGGACCATCGGGTCCGGCACCCATATCGGGAGAGGTATGACATGTAGCGGCCCCCGCGAGATGGGGAGCACCCCGCATGGACACCCGCGTACGAGAACGAGCAGGCTGTGAGACGTGAACGAGCCCACTGACCGGCGCACCGACCGGCGCGACGACCGGGGCGACGACCGGGGCGACGACCGGCGGACCGGCCGGCCGGCGGCGGCGCCGCGGTCGCGGCGCCCGGCCCGGGCCCTGTTCTGGCGGCTGTTCGCGATCAACGGACTGGTCTTCACCGCCGGGACACTGGTGCTCGCGCTCTCCCCCGCCACGGTGTCCTCACCGGTCCTGCTCACCGAGGTACCGGTCCTGACCGTGGGGCTGGCCCTGATCATCACGGCCAACGCGCTGCTGATCCGCAGGAGCCTGGCCCCGCTCGACGCGCTCACCACGCTCATGCGGCGGGTCGACCTGCTGCGGGCGGGCGACCGGCTCACCGACAGCGGCAACGGCGACCTCGCCCAGGTCATCGGCACGTTCAACGAGATGCTCGAACGGCTCGAAGCCGAGCGCAGCGCGAGCAGCGCGCACGCGCTGGCCGCGCAGGAGGGGGAACGGCGGCGGATCGCGCGGGAACTGCACGACGAGATCGGCCAGAGCCTCACGGTGGCGCTGCTGGAGCTCAAGCGCGTCGCGGACCGCGCGCCCGAGGATCTCCGGGAGGAGCTGCGCTCCGTGCAGGAGACGGTGCGGGCCAGCCTGGACGAGGTGCGGCAGGTCGCCAGGCGGCTGCGGCCGGGCGTCCTGGACGACCTCGGCCTGCACAGCGCGCTGAGCGCGCTCGGCAGCGACTTCTCCCAGGCGAGCGGGATCCGGATCACCCGCGAGATCGACCCCCGGCTGCCCGCGCTCAGCGAAGAGGTCGAGCTCGTCCTCTACCGGATCGCGCAGGAAGGACTGACGAACGTGGCCAGGCACTCCCGCGCCCGCCGGGCGGAGCTGTCGCTCACCGAGGAGGACGGGCGGCTCACCCTGCGCATCGCCGACGACGGGCGCGGGGGCGCCCGGACCGAGGGCGCTGGCATCCGCGGGATGCGCGAGCGCGCCCTGCTCATCGGCGCCCGGCTGACCGTCGACTCCCCGCCCGGCGGCGGCACGGACGTGCGTCTCGTCGTCCCCCCACAGGTCCCCCCTGTGTCTCGCCGTCCCCCCACACGTCGTCCTCCCCACACGCGGTGAAGGAGAGCTGAGCCGTGGAGAGCGCCAAGACCCGCATCCTGCTGGCGGACGACCACGCGCTGGTCCGCCGCGGACTGCGGCTGATCCTCGACGCCGAGCCCGACCTCATGGTGGTCGCGGAGGCCTCCGACGGCGCCGAAGCGGTCGAGGCCGCCCGCTCCGAGACGATCGATCTCGCCATCCTGGACATCGCGATGCCCCGCATGACCGGGATCCAGGCCGCACGTGAGATCTCACGGCGCGCTCCCGGCATCCGCATCCTGATCCTGTCGATGTACGACAACGAGCAGTACTTCTTCGAGGCGCTCAAGGCCGGGGCGTCGGGTTACGTGCTGAAGTCGGTCGCCGACCAGGACCTGCTGGAGGCCTGCCGGGCGGCGATGCGCGGAGAGCCCTTCCTCTACCCCGGCGCGGTCACCGCCCTGATCCGCGACTACCTCCAGCGCGCCCGGCAGGGCGAGCGGGTGCCGGACAGCATCCTGACGCCCCGCGAGGAGGAGATCGTCAAGCTCATCGCCGAGGGAAACTCCGCGAAGGAGATCGCGGAGACGCTCTACATCAGCGCGAAGACCGTCGACCGGCACCGCGCGAACATCCTGCAGAAGCTCGGCATGCGCGACCGGCTCGACCTGACCCGTTACGCCATCCGGGCCGGCCTCGTCGAACCGTGATCACGGGCCGCGCCGGGTCCCTCGTACGGACCGTCAGAGGGTGACGACCACCGTGCCGGACGCGCGGTCGTGCAGGCCGCGCCGGTCGCGGTCCCAGATCAGGGCGGGTACGGCGAGGCACAGCAGGAGCGTGCGGACCAGCACGCCGAGGAAGCGCGGCCGGCCGCCGTCCAGCGCGGCCACCCGGATGCCGAACAGCCGCATTCCCAGGGTCATGCCGATCGTGCCGAGCAGCAGGACGTACTCCGCGGCGAACACGCCGAGGCCGACCGCGCTGACGTCGGCGCCGCGGACGCGGAGCAGGCCACCGGCGATGGCCCAGGTGCACAGGAGCCAGTCCACGATGACCGCGCCGAGCCTGCGCCCCCAGCCCGCGACCGCGCCCGGGCCGTGCTCGGGCAGGCCGAGCCGCTCGCCGGGGTAGCCGAGGTCGATCCCGGCGGCACGGGTGCCGCCGAGCCAGGTCTGCGTCCAACGCGGCTGCCGGTCACTCATGGTTGACCAGCGTATCGGGGAGGGTCACCGGTCTGGCGTGCGGCCGCGAAGCCGTCCATGATGGGGCAGGTCGAACCCATCAAATGCCCTGTATGGTGGGCCATTTACGACTTAGGCGTTTGGAGGGAACCGTGCGGCCGGCGGACCCCGATGACATCGACGCGCGTTTCGAGGCGCTGGTCGCGCAGTTCGACGAGGACGAGATCCGCAGCATGATCACGGCGGCGGAGCGGGACCCCCTCACCCGCCGGAGGACGCGGCGCCGCCTGCCGGCCGTGCTGGTGGCGATCGCCGCCGCCGTCCTGGTCGCGGGGCTCGTCGTCACCGTACGGCCCGACGCCCTAGAGCGGCTGGGCGTCGGCGGCCAGGCGTCCGGCGACGAGGACCGGTTCGTCACCGGCGCGGTGGTCGCCCGGCCCGGTCCCGTGCTGACGCCGATCCCCGACGGCGAGGAGGGCCTCGCCGACCTCGACCCGGCGCCCGCCGGTCCGTTCACGGGCACCCCGGCCGCCGGATTCGCCGACGGCGAGGAGGGGCTGGTCATGCCGCCCGCGCGGAAGCTGGGCGGGCTCACCGAGGACGAGGTCGGCCGTGCGCTGCTGCGGGTGAAGCTGCTGCTGTCGGCCGCGCACCTCGACCCCGCGACGGTCCGCGGCGGCCGGCCGGAGCGGTTCGCCGCGCTGCTGCACCCCCGGCAACGTGAGTCGTTCCTGGGCGGTCTGGACGAGAGCGGCCCGTCCGGCACCCGCTCGTGGGTGTTCAGCCTCGCGCCCGGCGCCGCCCAGCCGGCCGGGAACGTCGTGAAGGTCTCCGGGGCGACGACGGTCGGCGCGCGGACCGGCGGAGGCGTCACGATCGAGGCCGACTACCTGTTCGTCCATCCCGTCACCCGGCCCGGCGACCCCCTGACCGTGACGAGGGTCGTCGAGCACCACAGGAGCGAGTTCGCCGCCTACCGGGAGGGCGGGAAGCTGGTCGTCTGGCTGGACGGCGACCGGTCGGCGCTGTTCGGCGCGAGCTGCGACACGGGCGACGGGTTCGTCCATCCGTACTTCCCCGGCGACCCGCGCGAGGCGCGGCCCTCCGGCGAGCCCGTCAACCCGTACGACCGCGCCTCCGCGGTCTCACGGCGACCGGCATGTCCGGCCGCGTATGCCACCTGACCTGCGAGAAGGCCGTACGATGGAGGCCGGGGACGAGCGAGGCCGGTGTTAACGCGGCGGCCGCCCGGGTAGCGCTTTCCCTTAACACGCGCGAAACAATCGAGACATGGGGCGGAAACGGCATCGGCCTATTTTCGGGTTGCGCTAGCCCGTGCCCCTGGGAGGTTCGAGAGTGTTCAACTCCGCCGATGACGTCCTCAATTTCATCCGGGACGAGGGTGTGCAGTTCGTTGACGTCAGGTTCACGGACCTGCCGGGCACGACGCACCACTTCACCTTCCCGTCTGAGAACTTCGGTTCGAATGTCTTCACCGACGGCCTGATGTTCGACGGATCGTCGATCCGTGGTTTCCAGGCCATCCACGAGTCGGACATGCTGCTGCTGCCCGACCCCACGACGGCCGTGATCGACCCGTTCCGTCAGCACAAGACGCTGAACATCAACTTCTTCGTGCACGACCCGCTGACCGGCGAGGCCTACAGCCGCGACCCGCGCAACGTCGCCCGCAAGGCCGAGGAGTACCTCAAGGGCACGGGCATCGCGGACACCGTCTACTTCGGCCCCGAGGCCGAGTTCTACATCTTCGACGACGTCCGCTTCGAGACGCGGCAGAACGCCGGTTACTACTACATCGACTCCATCGAAGGCGCCTGGAACACCGGCAAGGCCTCCGAGGGCGGCAACCTGGGTTACAAGCCCCGTTACAAGGGCGGCTACTTCCCGGTCCCGCCGATGGACCACTTCACCGACCTGCGCTCCGAGATGGTCCGCAACCTCATCGAGGCCGGCATCGAGACCGAGATGCAGCACCACGAGGTGGGCACCGCCGGCCAGGCCGAGATCGACTTCCGGTTCGGCACGCTGCTCGAGACGGCCGACAAGCTGATGCTGTACAAGTACATCATCAAGAGCACGGCCATCCAGGCGGGCCGCACGGTCACGTTCATGCCCAAGCCGATCTTCGGTGACAACGGCTCCGGCATGCACTGCCACCAGTCGCTGTGGAAGGACGGCGAGCCGCTGTTCTACGACGAGGTCGGCTACGCCGGTCTGTCGGACACCGCGCGCTACTACATCGGCGGCCTGCTCAAGCACGCCCCGTCGCTGCTGGCCTTCACCAACCCGACGGTGAACTCCTACCACCGCCTGGTGCCCGGCTACGAGGCCCCGGTCAACCTGGTCTACTCCCAGCGCAACCGCTCGGCCTGCGTCCGCATCCCGATCACCGGGTCGAACCCCAAGGCCAAGCGCATCGAGTTCCGGGTGCCGGACCCGTCCTGCAACCCGTACTTCGCCTTCGCCGCCATGCTGATGGCCGGCATCGACGGCATCCGCAACAAGATCGAGCCGCCGGAGCCGGTCGACAAGGACCTGTACGAGCTTCCGCCCGAGGAGGCCCGCAACATCCCGCAGGTGCCGGGCTCGCTGGAGAAGGTGCTCGACGCGCTCGAGGCCGACCACGACTACCTGCTGGAGGGCGGCGTCTTCACGCCGGACCTCATCGAGACCTGGATCTCCTACAAGCGCGAGAACGAGGTCGACCCGATCCGCCTCCGCCCGCACCCGCACGAGTTCGAGCTCTACTACGACGTGTGATCCGCTGAGCCGCCGACCCCGGCGGGAAGGGCCGTACGGCCTCTGCCAGGGTCACGACCGGCGCACTCGCGTCCGCAGGAACGGCCATCGGCCGGCGCCCCACCACGGCGCCGGCCGATGGCCGTTCTCATGCGCAAGAGCACGGGAACTGCGATGCTGTCCAGGCCCGACGCGGTCTCGATTGTCTGTACCGATATCGCGCGGTACTGTCTCGCGGGCGGTCGTCCGAGCCGCCTGCGCCGACCAGGTGGCCCTAGTGAACCTTGTGTGAGGTGCCGTCCATGACTGCCGGGCAGTATCCCCGCCTGGCGGATGTGTTTTCCGGGCTCACCGCTGAAATCATCGCTCTGCTGCGGGAGCAGAACGAGAACGACTCTCTTGTGGACGTGGTTGAGGATCTGCCGTTCTACGGCGTGTGTACCTGTAGCTTCACGTGCACAAATTTATTGACGGCTCCGCCGGGTTCCTCGGGCGCCTGGATTGTGCGATTGGAACGCGACGGTGAGGACGTCATCTGGCTGAGCTTGGCCCCCACCGGGACGACGATCACGGCCATCGAGGTTCTCGACGGACGTGACCTCGGTCCGGCAAGCCGACGGCGAAGCGTTCCGTCAGTGATGATTTCCCAGGCGATCGCCCACGAGTGAAGGAAAGTCAGGGCGCATCGGCCGTTCTCATGCCCGCCGGTGCCATCATGATCGGGTGCATCAGGCGTGGAACGCGTGGGGGCCCGTCGTCGTGGCGGCTGTCGTGGCCCTGCCTGCCGCGGCTCTCCTCGCGTTCGTGCTCGCACGCCTCCGGGACCGGAGGGGGCATCCCTTCCCCCGCCGCACGGCCGTCGCGGATGTCGCCATCGTCGCGGGAACCGCTCCGTGGATCTGGATGATCCTCACGCCCGGGGCAGGCCAGGGCGTGCAATTGATCCCCCTCGTCGATCTGGCGGATCAGATCACGCGGATGGCGCCGGGGGCGGCGTTCGTACAGGTCGTGGGCAATCTCCTGGTGTTCGCGGCACTCGGTGCGATGCTTCCCGTCCGCTCGGCGCGCTTCGCCTCGCTCGCCGCGGTCGCCGCCGTCGCGGCCACCGCCTCGCTCACCGTCGAAATCCTCCAGCACGCCCTGCGGCTCGGGCGGGTGAGCTCCGTGGACGACGTCATCCTGAACACGGCCGGGGCCGTGCTCGCGGCCCTCGCCACCCGCCGATGGTGGATGCCTAAGCGAACGGCGGGCGAGAGCGCGGTCAGGCCGCCTGGTCCGGGAGGCGGTAGACGGACACGTGGGAGGGTGACTCGGCGGTGAACTCGGCGCCGGCCCAGTCCGCGTGCCTGGACTCCAGCTCGAAGCCGGCCAGCTGGGCCATGAGGTCGAGCTCGGCCGGCCAGATGTAGCGGTGCGGGCTGCGGAACAGGGTGGCCTGCCTGCTCTCGTCGAACGTGAAGTGGTGCGACACGAGGTGCTGGCGCAGCACGTCGTAGGTGTCCAGACCGATGTAGCCGGGCTCCGAGTGCCACACCACGGCCTGCCGCCCCGACGGGAGCGCGCGCAGCTCGGGCACCCAGAGCTCGATCACGAACCGGCCGCCGGGCACGAGGTGACGGGCGGCGTTGCGGAAGCACGCGACCTGCTCGGCCTGGGTGAGCAGGTTCGAGATGGTGTTGTAGACGAGGTAGACGAGCGTGTACTCCCCCGGCGCGACGGCCGTCGCCATGTCGCCGACGATCACCGGGATGGCCGCCTCGTCCGCCTTCGTCCGCAGTTGCTCGATCATCGGAGGAGACAGTTCGATGCCGGTGACAGGCACTCCCCGCCCGGCGAGCGGGACGGCCACGCGCCCGGTCCCGATCGCGAACTCGAGGGCCCGTCCGTCCCCCGCGAGTTCGGTGAGTCGGTCCACCGCCGGCCCCAGGACCTCGGGCGCGAACATCCCCCGGCCCGGCGTGTCGTAGCGTCCGGCGGCCTCGGCATCCCAGATCTGCTCTTGACGCATGCGCTCCACCATCGCCCTGGGATATTCGTACCGTCCACTGATTTTCCGGGCCGCTGAGAAAGGACGACGTGCGGGCGACGGTGCGGCAGGACACGGAAACGGGCGGCGACCGTACGCGCTGGAGCCGATGGCTGCTCGCGGCGCTCACCATTCCGGTGATCACCACCGCGATCGTGACCCTGATGGCCGCGACGCCCCCCGGCGGCAGCTTTCCGCTGGTCCTGGCCGCGATACCCGCCTGGCTGCTGTCCGGGCTGCTATGGCTCGGGGCTCTCCTGTTCCGGGGCTACCGGCGGACCCCCTGGGTCCTGGCGCCGCCCCTCGCCGCCCTTGTCACCTTCGCGCTGGTGGCCCTCGACGTACCGATGAAGGCGGCCTTCCTGGTCTCCGAACCCGCCCTCACGAGATACGTCGAGTCCGTGCCCGGCGAGAAGCGCTGGGAGAGCACGCGCGATCACGTCGGGCTGTTCACCGTGAGCCGATTCCTGCGGCAGGACGGCGTGACCGAGCTGGTGACGGCCGATTCCGGCGGCTTCCTGGAGGAGTGCGGATTCGCCTATGTCCCGCAGGGAGCCGCCGGACTTCTCGACTTCTCCACTGTCGACCGCCTGACCGACAGGTGGTATGCCGTGTGCATCGACTACGACTGAACCGGCGCCGCCGTGCCGGTCAGGTGGGCTGGCCGATGGGCCGCACGACGACCGTGTTGACGTCGACGCCGCCCGGCTGCGCGACGGCCCACACGATGGCGTCGGCGATCTGGTCGGCGGTGAGGAGACTCCCCTCGGGCAGAGCGCCCAGCCCATCCCAGAACGGGGTCTCCACGCGGCCCGGAGCGATCAGGGTGACGCCCACACCGTCGGCGGTCACCATGCGCCGGGTGTTCTCGGCCAGGCCTGTCACCGCCCACTTGGTCGCGCCGTAGATGTTGCCCGGGGTGTTGACGAACCCCGCGACGCTGCCGACGAGGACGATCCGGCCCTTCGACCGCTTCAGTTCGGGCAGCGCGGCCCTGATCAGCAGGGCGGGCCCGAGCACGTTGGTCAGCACCATCTCCCGCCACCCGGCCGGGTCTCCGTCGGCCAGGGTGTCGTGGGTGGCGAAGCCCGCGTTGGCGATGGCGGTGTCCAGGCGCCCGAACTCCTTCACCGTCGTCTCGACGGCGGACAGGACCGCGTCGTGGTCGGACGCGTCGGCCGGGATCGTCAGCAGGCGGCCGGGGTCGCCGATCGACTCGGCGAAACGCCTCAGACGGCCCTCGTCGCGGCCGGTGACGCTCACTCGGTGCCCCCGGTCGAGCAGGCGCCGGGCGGTCGCCGCCCCGATGCCGCTACCGCCCCCGGTGATCAAAGCGACAGGAGAGTCCGTCATCCGTGCCCCCATGGTGATCGATGCGTCGCGAGCGTGTTCGCGCCCGATCCGGCATTCCATCACCTGGAGCCCGCTCCAGGTCAACTCCTCACGAAACGACGCTCGTGTCGCGGTAGGTCCACATCTCGGCGAGCAGGCCGTCCTCCACGCGGACCAGCCAGATGAGCCGGGTGCTCGCCGTCCCCTGGCCGGCGGTCGGTGAGGATCAGCCGGACGAGCCCTGGGATCGGCTGCGCATGCCGCTGACGCGGCGCAGGATGTCCCACCAGAACGGCGCGCCGAACAGCACGGCGACGAGGGTGAGCAGCAGGCCCGGCCAGTGGCCCGGGGTCGTGAGACGCCGCCACCAGTCCTCGCCGTGCCACTCCCAGGCCGGGCCGCCGGCGTCCATGCTGACGCTGACCGGGGCGTGCGTGAAGATCTTGACGAACGCCGGGGTGCTCAGCACGTCGGTCACGCACGCGTAGGTGTCCTGGGCGGGCGCGCACCTCTCACGCAGCGGCTCCAGTGCCTCCGGGCCCGACTGGGCGAAGGCGGTCACCTCGCTGCGGTAGGCGTTGTCCTGCAGCAGCGTCTTGCCGTACTCCAGGGAGTCCAGGCCGAACAGCAGCGTGACGAGGAGGCCGAGCGCGGCGATGACCCAGCGCACGTAGCGGCGGTAGAGCAAGGTGAGCCGCTCCATCTCCCCGTCGAACCAGTCCTCCACCCCGCGCCGGAACGCCTCCAGATCGTGGCTGGCTCTGTTCCACACCGCCTTGAGCGGCCGGGAGAGCGGGCTGTTGAGCGCGTCGAGGTCGCGCATGAGGGCCTCGACGCCGCCGTGCTCGGTGGCGATCTCCAGGACGGCGACGGCGAAGCGCGCCGGAGGGATGTCGGCGATGCTCGTCCGGCCGCGCTTGGCGTGATCGATCTCCTGCAGGCGCTCGTGGAGCAGTTCGGCCATCGACTTGCCCTCGCCGGGCAACGCGACCCCGACCCCCGCCGCGCCGTCCGCCGCCGCATCGACCATCCCGCCGACGGCGGCCCCGTCCGCCACGCCCGCGGCCGCCTCACTCGCGTCCAGGGTGAGTACGGCCCGCTCCAGGGGATCGGCCTGCTCGGCGGAGTGCGCGGGGTCCACCGTCGCACCCGCAGAGCCCGCAGCGCCACCAGCAGTGCCGCCCGCCGCCGGGCCGCCGTCCGACGGCCCGGTGGTGGCCTGCTGTACGACCGTCTGGTCGGCGGCCGCCTGCTCCGCGGCCATCATCTGCTCGGCGGCGACCGTCCCGGTCGCGGGGGCGAGCGGCGGGCTCTGCGCGGGCGGCGGCTCCTGGCTGAAGGCGGGCCGCGGGTCCCGGCCGAACGGCAGCCGCGCGAACACCCCCAGCACGGTCGCCGGCAGGCGCGAGCGCCCCTCCCCTGGCGACGGCGCCGCCGTGAGCGGCGTGCTGATCCGGCGCACGAGCCTCTTCAGGAGGTCCACGATCCGGTCGAGCCGGGAGGTCCCGTCGGCCGTCTCCGCGCCGTCGAGCGTGTCGCGGAGGTAGGCCCACAGGAACTTGCTGCGAATGCCGAGCAGCCTGACGATGCCCTCGTTGATGCCGCTGACGAGAAGCGACAGCAGCAGGAAGGCCAGGATCAGCCCGATGGCGAGATCGGCGTAATACGAGATCAAAGAGATCACCCGTCCCCGTTGATACACCGTCACGGGCTGCGATGGCAACGCTCCGATGCGCACACATATGGGTCATATCGCCGCAAGCATCGCCTGAGGGCGGTAATCCCCTACCGCGGGCTCGTAGCCGTCGAGGTGCCCGTAGCCGTGGCGGTACCCCCGCCCCCTGTGATCCCCGCGGACCGCACACGCCCGCCGTGATCCGTCCGTCAGGTCGCACGCCTGCGGCCGTACGCCCAGATACGCGCCCCCGGAGACGGCCGCGCCGGCGCCGAGGAGCGGATTGCCCAGGCGCCGGCGCGGACTGTGAGATCAGGAGGCGGTGCAGGTCAGGGATGCCGGAGCGCCGTTGCTCCCGCTGGAGGAGCCGGTGAAGCCGAACGTGGTCGAGGCTCCGGCTCCGAGGGCGCCGTTGTAGGAGACGTTGCTCACCGAGACCGCGGACCCGCTCTGGGACAGGGTGCCGTTCCAGACCTGGGTGATGGTCTGGCCGCTGGGGAACGTCCAGCTCACCGACCACGAGGTGGTGGCGGCGGCGCCGGTGTTCCGCACCGTTACCTCGCCCTGGAATCCGCCGGGCCACTCGTTGACGACCCGGTAGGCGGCGGCGCACCCCCTGCCGCCAGGCGACTGGCTCGGAGATTGGCTGGGAGACTGGCTCGGCGACTCACTCGGAGACTGACTCGGAGACGGACTCGGAGACTGACTCGGCGAGGACGAGGGAGAGGCCGACGGCGACGGTGACGGCGACGGCGACGGCGACGGCGACGGCGACGGAACGGTCTCGTTCTTGATGTCCTGGTAGGCCGCCTCAAGCCCGGCGGCGGACATGACGGACCGCGCGCCGGTCGGCCAGTTGCCGTTGGTGACCGTGGTGTTGCCGTAGACGGTGTTGCCGCGGTCGCCGTTCGTCACGTCGGTGGAGCTGCTGGACGCCCAGTTGTTGGTGACCGTCAGGGCTCCGGTGTTGTTGCCGCCCTGGTAGTTGCCGTGGGCGAACATCCACCAGCTGCCGTCGAAGACGTTGTTCGTCGCCGTGATGGAGCGGGATCCCTCGTCGAAGTACAGGCCGAACTGGCCCGTGCCCGCCCTCAGGCAGTAGTTGCCGCTGATCTGACCGCCGGGGTTGGCCGACAGCGTGTAGACGCACGCCCCGTCGTTCATCTGCTGCATGACGTCGTGCACGTAGTTCTGCGTGATCTTGTTGTTCGACGCGGTGGTCGCCGTCGAGTACCGCGGCTGGTAGTTGTACAGGCCCCGGTTGGTGTAGTCGGAGCTGCCGCCCGCATCGTTGGAGCCCCATCCATACCCGAAGGCGACCCCCAGGTACGGCATGTTGTAGATCTCGTTGTGCGAGATCGTGGCGTTGGTCACATAGGTGGGCAGGAACGAGGTGATGCCCCGGTAGTCCACGCCGATGTCGTGCACCAGGTTGTTGGTGAAGCTGAGGTCGCGGTTGACCATCCGGGAGTCGCTCGGATGGTGCGCGTCGGCCTGCACGCCGCCCGCGACCACCGCACCCGCCGCGCTGTACGCGAACACGTTGCCCGTCACCGTGATCGAGCTTGCCCCCAGGCCCACGCCGGACGCGTGGGCGTTGGCGTCGTTGCCGATGCCCAGCGCCGTCTGGCCCAGGTTCAGGAACCGGTCGCGGACGAAGCTGATCGTGTTGGCCGCCGACACCTGGACGGCCGCGGGCATCTGGTTCCAGTGCGGACGCACCGACTCGAACTGGGTGCACCCATACTGGCAGGACGACAGCGCGTTGCTCGGCCAGTTCCAGTCGCCCGAGATGTACGCCCCCGTCTGCTGGTCGGCGTACCCCTGGTTGCTGCTGGGCCCCAGCCAGCTCGTCCCGGCGAACGTGATGCCGGAGAAGGTGATGTGGTGCGCGGGCGCGGCGTAGGTGCCGCCGAGCTGCACCAGCGACTGCAGGAGGGGAAGCTCCACGTCCGCGGTGCTCATGTTCTTCCCGGACGGCGGGATGTAGTACAGCACCCCCGTGCCGGTGTTCAGGTACCACTCGCCGGGCGAGTCCAGGAACTCGTACGCGTTCTCCAGGTACATCGGTCCCTTGCGGTAGGGGTTGACGATGGTGTCGTACCCGAAGGTGTTGTTGTTCCAGGCCGGCTGCTTCATCGTGATGAAGTTGCCGGAGATGCTCTGCACGGGCACGTACCGGTCGGTGAACGAGCCGATGCCCTGGAGCTCGATCCGGCTCTGGCCGGCCAGGTTGTTCAGGTAGCTCAGCGCGCTGTTGCTGAACCGCAGGCCGGTGCCGGTGGCGGTGAAGTCGGCCCGGTTCACCGTGGTACGGGCCCGGGTGGCCATGCGGCCGTCGACGTACAGCTGCCGGGTGTCGATCCCGGTGCCGACGCTCGCCTTCCAGATGTTCTTCCCGGAGTCGGCGACGGTCCATCCGGTGACCTGCCTGGCGCCGCTGATGACCGGGCGCGCCCCCGGCTCCGCCTGCCAGACGACCCGGTAGCCGTTGCTTCCGGAGTCGGCGGCGGTGAACCTGAGCGGCGAGGTGCGCCGGTACACGCCGTCGGCGAGCTGCACGACGATGTCGCCGGACATGGAGCCGTTCTGCGACCGGACCGCCGTCTGCGCCGCGTCCAGGGAGCACGGCTCGGCGGAGGAGCAGGCGCTGCCGGTTCCGGAGGGCGACACGTACAGGGTCGTCGTGGCGGCGAGAGCCGGGATCGCCGGGGCGGCTGCGGCGACGGCGGTCGCCGCAGCCGCCGCGGCGATCCCCGTCACGAGCGGTCTCAGCACCGCTGCCCGAGGGGAGAAGCCGTGTCGGCGCGGCTTGTCACGATGGTTCACGTGTTCTCCAGGGAGTGCTCGACGCGTCTCGTGATGGGCCGAGGACGCCGGACAGGCCAGCCAGGCGAGTGCGCGCGAAGCCTCCGCCCGCGGTCGCCGTCCTGGCCGGGCCACCGGGGGCCCAGTGGCTTGAGTACTAATTACCGTGTGATCAGCGAAGTCAGTCAAGGCGCTTGTGCATGCCTATTTTCGGCACCGCGCGCCGAGGCGCGCCGTCCGGACGCGCTCTACCTCCACCAATATCGCGATCCACCTCAGCGTTCGTCCCTCTCGGTCCACCACTGGCAGGCGATGAGTCGTACTCATCGAGGCTCCCAGCCGGGGACTCCGGTATGAAAGAAACCTGAAACGAAGCCGCGGTCGTGCGGTGCCACGGCATGCCGGACCGCCGAAGCCGGGCCGCGCACGCCGGCCCGGCGGGAGAGCGGGCCGAGAAGGACCCGGAGAGTCGCCAGGGATCTGGACAAGGGCGACCGCGACCGCGCCCGGCGGGTCCCGGGAGACGGGGGACCAGCCGGGCGGCGGGGGTCAGTCAGCAGCGAGGGGTCAGCCCTCGTAGAAGACTCGCTCCACGACGGTCCTGGCCCGCCGGGTGGCGCGCCGGTAGTCCTCCACGAAGTCCTCGGTGCCCTCCGGCGGGTAGCCGAGGGCCCGCGCGAGCAGCAGCCGCTCCTTGACCAGGGTAGGGATGCTGTCGGCGGCCCGGCCGCGCACCAGCATCAGCGCGTCGCGGATGCGCGAGGCGAACAGCCACGCCTCCGCGAGCACCGCCTCGTCGGCCGGGTCCAGCAGGCCCTCCGCCGCCGCGGCGCGCAGCGCGTCCAGCGTGCGGGTGGTGCGCAGCGCCGGTACGGCGCCCGCGTGCCGCAACTGGATGAGCTGGGCCACCCACTCCACGTCGGTCAGCCCGCCCCTGCCGAGCTTGGTGTGCAGGGCCGGATCGGCGCCGCGCGGCAGGCGTTCGGCCTCCATCCTGGCCTTGAGCTTGCGGATCTCCCGTACGGCGTCGACCGATATGCCGCCCTCCGGGTAGCGCATCGGATCGACGAGGGCCGTGAACTCCCGGCCGAGGTCGGCGTCACCCGCGCAGAACCGGGCGCGCAGCAGCGCCTGCGCCTCCCAGTGCGAGGCCCAGCGGTCGTAGTAGGCCTTGTAGGAGGCGATCGTGCGGACGAGCGGCCCCTGCCGTCCCTCCGGCCGCAGCCCGGCATCGATCTGCAGCGGCGGGTCGGGGGCGGGCCGCGCGAGCAGCCTGCGCGTCTCCTCGGCCACCGCGTGGGCCGCGTCGGTGGCGTCCCGCTCGGCCACGCCGGGCAGCGGCGCGTGCACGAACATCACGTCGGCGTCGCTGGCGTAGGAGCTCTCCAGGCCGCCGAGGCGGCCCATGGCGATCACGGCGACGCGGGTCGGGAACGGCTCGCGCCGCTCCAGCGTGACCTTGTTGATCGCCGCGGTCAGCGCCGCCTGGATCGTCACGTCGTTGAGCGACGAGAGCGCCTGGCCGACCTCCTCGATGTCGATCAGGCCGGACAGGTCGGCGCAGGCCGTACGGAGCAGTTCCCGGCGGCGCAGCGCGCGGGCGGCGGCGACGGCGGTCTCGGCGTCCTCCGCGTAGCGGCCCACCGCCGCGGCCGCCTCGCCGGCCAGCGTCGCGGCCGGCCGGACGGCGAGCTCGGCGGGCGAGCCCAGCATGCCGACCGCGTCCGGGGCGTGCAGCAGCAGGCCGGTCACGTACTTGCTGGTGCCGAGCAGGTGGGCGAGGCGCTCGGCCACGGCGGTCTCGTCCCGCAGCAGGCGCAGATACCACGGCGTGCTGCCGAGCTTGTCGCTCACCTGGCGGAACCCGAGCAGGCCGGCGTCCGGGTCGGGGGCGTTGGCGAACCAGCCGAGCATGACCGGCAGCAGCGTGCGCTGGATGGCCGCGCGGCGGGAGACGCCGCTGGTGAGAGCGGCGATGTGCCGTAAAGCGCCCTCGGGGTCGGCGTACCCGAGCGCCTGGAGCCGCGCGGTGGCGGCGGCCGCGGACAGGCGGGTCTCGGTCTCCGGCAGGCGGGCGACGGCCTGCAGCAGCGGCCGGTAGAACAGCTTCTCGTGCAGCCTCCGCACCTCCAGCGCGTGCCGCTTCCAGGTGGTGGTGAACTCTCCCACCGGGTCGGTGATCATGCCGAGCCCGCGGCCGATCCGCCGCAGGTCGGCGGTGTCCGACGGCACCACGTGCGTGCGGCGCAGCCGGTGCAGCTGGAGCATGTGCTCGACCTGCCGCAGGAAGGTGTACGCCTCGGCGAGGGCCTTGGCGTCGTCCCGCCCGACGTAGCCGCCCCGCGACAGGGCGGCGAGGGCCGACAGCGTCGCCCTGCGGCGCAGCAGCGGGTCGGAGCGGCCGTGCACGAGTTGCAGGAGCTGGACGGCGAACTCGATGTCCCGCAGCCCGCCGGGCCCCAGTTTGATCTGCCGGTCGGCCTCGCTCACCGGCACGTGCGCCTCGACCCGGCGGCGCATGGACTGCACGTCCTCGACGAAGTTGGGCCGCGCCGCGGCCTGCCACACCAGGTCGTTGACCGCGGCGACGTACTCCTGGCCGAGGTCCAGGTCGCCGGCGACCGGCCGGGCCTTCAGCAGCGCCTGGAACTCCCAGGTCTTGGCCCAGCGGCGATAGTAGGCCAGGTGGCTTTCCATGCTGCGGACGAGCGGGCCCATCTTGCCCTCGGGACGCAGGTTGGCGTCCACCTCCCACAGCGCGCCCTCGCGGGTGCTCGCCGAGCAGGCCCGCATCATGCCCTGCGCGAGCCGCGTCGCGATCTGCAGCGCCTTGGTCTCGTCGACGCCCTCCTTCGGCTCGGCCACGAAGACGACGTCGACGTCGGAGATGTAGTTCAGCTCGCGCGCCCCGCACTTGCCCATGCCGATGACGGCGAGCCGCACGTCGCCGGCGTCCGCCACCTCCGCCCTGGCGATGGCGAGGGCCGCGTCGAGCGCTGCGGCGGCCAGGTCGGCCAGCGCGGCGGCGGTCTCCGCGAGCGTGCACTCGCCGGTCACGTCCCGCGCGGCCAGGTCGAGCAGCCTGGTCCGGTGGGCGACGCGCAGCGCGTCCATCGCCTGGGCGGCCACGCCCGGTTCGGCCGCGCCCGCCGTGGCCCCGCCGGCCACCGGCTCGGCGGCGTCCGGGTCCGCCCCGACCGCCAGCAGCAACTCCTCGCACAGCTCACGGGCGCCGGGCCACTGCGGCGACCCGGCCACCGTCAGGCAGTCCGGGTGCCGTACGACGTGCTCGCCGAGCGCCGCGCTGATCCCGAACACACCGAGCAGCCTGCGGCGCAGCGCGGGATCGGCGCGGAACGTGCCGAGCACGCTCGGATCCCGCTCGACCAGGCGGCTCAACGTGGTGAGCGCGAGATCGGGGTCGGCCGCCCTGACCAGGTCGTCGAGCAGCGCGAAGTCGCCGACCGCCTCGGGGCCGAGGTCGTCCAGCAACCGTTCGGCCCGCGCGCCGTCGGCGAATCCCAGTGCGGCCAGGCGCCCAGCCGTCGTCTGTATCCGCGGCGCCGCGTTCACCGTTCCTTCCTCCACCCCGACGTCGATCACGTCGGTCCCCCGAGACATGCCTTCCCAGTAACCGTACACAGGGATGGACGCCTCCTCGCAGAGATCGGTCCCCCCTCGGGACCCGATTCCCGAACGGACGCCTCCCGGCGTCCACTGATGTCGCAGCTCGGCGCGTGCCGGGCTCGCGCACACGGTAACCCGGTGGGTTGTGCGGCGTCCTTAGCGGTTTCTCTGCGTAATCGGCGCATCACGCGGTTTGCCCGCGTCCCTTTCCCATGCCTCCCGCGCGGCGGGACGGCAGGTCAGAGCCGTGTCACCTGGGCCGCGAACGCCTCGGCCAGCGGCCTCCAGGTCTGTTCGAGCTCCCGCCCGGCCGCCGTGACCTGCATGGTCAGCTCCGCCGCCGCCTCGGGCGCGAGCTCGCCGCTCCCGGCCCAGGAGGCGAAGATCTCGGGCGTGGCCTCGGGGTGGAACTGCACCGCCCAGGCATGGTCGCCGAGCCGGTAGGCCTGGTTGGCGTACCGCACGCCGGTCGCGAGGCGCACCGCGCCGGGCGGCAGGGTGGTCATCGCGTCGTAGTGGTACTGCACCGTCCGCAGAGGCGCCGACCGCAGGTGCTCAGATCGCAGGGGCTCAGATCGCAGGGGTACCGTCCCGCCGGTCGGCGCGGACAGGAGCGGGTCGTCCGCCGCCTCGGGCAGCGGTTCGATCTCGCAGAGGCCGATCTCCGGGCCCGCGTCGCCGCGCTCGACGGTCCCGCCGCAGGCCAGGGTCATGAGCTGGGCGCCGAGGCAGATGCCGAGAACCGGGACGCCGCCGTCCACCGCGCGCGCGAGCAGGTCCCTGGTGGCGGGCAGCCACGGATACCCCTCGTCGTCCCACGCGGCGGCGGCGCCGCCGAGGACGAGCAGCCCGCCGCCCGCGGTCGCGGGCACCGCCTCTCCCTTGTACGGCCGGACGACCTCGACGCCGACGCCGGCGGCCTCCAGCCAGCCGGCGAAGTAGCCCAGACCGGCCTCGGCCTCGTGCTCGATGACGAGCAGACGTTCATCCATAGCGCGCAGCTTAAAGACGCATGACAGGACAGGCGATACCTGGGTCGCACGCGCACAGCCGCCGCACCCGGACGACCACGGCGGGGTCGTCGCCCGGCCGCACGACCGCGGGCGCGGGAGTAACGGCCGGTCCCAAGATGAGTAGTGACTGCTCTATCCGTACGTGCCGGAGGGCCCCGACGCTGATGCGTGCAGACCCCGAGCCGTCCGAGATGAGGCAGAAGTGTCCGAGAACGACGATGTCAAGGTCCCTCAGCCGGGACAGAACCAGGCGCCCTTCCCGCCGGTCGTGCCCATCGGCGTGAACCACAACGAGATCGCGATCGAGGCGTGATCGGCCGCGGAGGAGCGATCGGACCCTCCGGTGACGGAGATCCGATGAGGCGGAAGAGACTGACCCGGCGCGACTTCGGCCGGGTGGCGGGGCTGGCCGGGCTCGGAGTGGCCGGAGGCGTCCTCCTGCCCGGGACTCGGGGGACGGCGCACGCCGACACCTTCGAGCCCGAGTTCCCCAGGCCCGTCTTCAAGGTGACCGGCTCGACCGATCCCGGGCTGGACGCCTTCAACCAGGCCATGAGCAGGTTCATGCAGGACCGGAACATCTCCGCCGGTTCCCTGGCCGTCAGCCGCAACGGCAAGCTGGTGCTGGCCCGCGGATACAGCTTCTCGCGCAACCTGCATTTCACGGTCGAACCGACCGCGCTGTTCCGGCTCGCCAGCGTCAGCAAGCCGATCACCGCGGCGGCCGTGCTCAAGCTGGTGCAGGCCGGAAAGCTCAGCCTCGACGACAAGCTGACCGACCGGCTCACGCTGACACCGCCGCCAGGCAAGACCGCCGACGCCCGGCTGGCGAACGTGACCGTGCGCAGGCTCCTCCAGCACCTGGGCGGCTGGGACAGAGCCCTCACGCCGGACCCCATGTTCCTCGATTCCGTCATCTCGAGCGAGCTCGGCGTGCCGCTCCCGATCAGCCGGTCCAACATCATGCGGCGCACGACCGGCGTACGGCTGGACTTCGACCCCGGGGCCAGGTATGCCTACAGCAACTACGGCTACATGCTGCTCGGCCGGATCATCGAGAAGGCCGGGGGGATGCCGTACGCCACCTACGTCCAGGAGAAAATCCTCAATCCCCGGGGCATCACCAGGATGCGCCAGGGCCGCTCCCTGCCCGAATACGCCGCCCCCGGAGAGGTCTCCTACGAATCGAAGCAGGAGGCGGTCTACGTCTTCGACTCCTCCGGCAGTCTGGTGCCGTCCCCCGACGGCGGCTTCAACCTGGAGAACATGGACGCCCACGGCGGCTGGCTGGGCAGCGCGGTCGACGTCGTTCGGTTCGGCGACCTGTTCGACCAGCGCGGGATCAGGTACGACCCCGTCCTGGACAAAATCACCTTCCCGACGCTGGAAGGCGACTCGATCGACCAGGCGTTCGCCCAGCCGGAGATCGGGGTCCAGCCGGGCGGGTGGTGGTACGGGTGCGGCTGGGTCGTCCGCAACGCCGGAGGCGGCATCGACGCCGCCCACAACGGCAGCCTGCCCGGCACGACCACCCTGCTCGTACGCCGCCACGACGGCCTCAACTGGGCCGTCCTGTTCAACCGGAGGCGTGACGACGACACCGAGCTCGAATTCGACGCGTCCATCGACACCGCCCTGCGCCAGGCGGCCAACGCCGTGACGTCGTGGCCCTCGGTCAACCTGTACCGGGACTACCTCTGACCGGTGCCCCTACCGGCTCTGTGCCCGGCTGGGTCCGCCACCGAGCGAGGAGGCGAACCTGCCGGGACACGCCCCGGCCGCCGCACACCCCGGCCGCCGGCGCCCGGGTCAGGCGCGGCATGCGCGGTTCCGTACAGTCCGTTCCATGAAGTTCGACGAAGTCGCCGTCCCCGGCGGGCGGCTGCGGATCGCCCGGTTCGGCGACGGCCCGCGCCTGATCATCGCGGCGCACGGCATCAGCGCCTCCCTCATGGCCTGGCGGGCGGTGGGCGACGCGCTGCCGCCCGGCTGGTCGCTGGTCGCCGCCGACCTGCGCGGCCGCGGCCACAGCGCCGGCCTGCCCGGCCCGTACGGCCTGGACCGGCACGCGGAGGACCTGGAACTGGTGGCCCGGCACGTCGGCGCGGACGGCACCAGCGTGCTCACCGGGCATTCGATGGGCGCCTACGTCGCCGCCCTGCACGCCGCCGCTCGAACCGCCGCCGCTCGAACCGGGGCCGCGCGGGATGGAGGGTGGCGTTATGCCCGGGTCGTGCTGGTGGACGGCGGCCTGCCGCTGCCGCTGCCGCCGGGCGCGGACCCCGACGAGGTGATGGCGGCGACGCTCGGCCCCGCCATCGCCCGGCTCTCCCGGACCTTCCCGGACGTGGAGGCGTATCTCGACCTGTTCCGCGCCCACCCCGCGCTGGCCGACGGCTGGTCCCCGGTCGTCGAGGAGTACGTCCGCTACGACGCCACCGGACCGGACGGCGCCGTGCGGTCGCGCGTCCGCGAGGAGGCCGTACGGCAGGACGGCCGCTGGCCCCTGACGAGACACGCGGAGCTCGGCGCGGCGCTGAAGGCGATCGAGCCCGCGCCGCTCCTGCTCCGCGCGCCCAGAGGGCTGCTGAACCAGGACGTCGGGCTGCAGCCCGACGATCTCACCGCGCGGTGGAAGGCGGAGCTGCCGGGGCTGCGCGACGAGGTCGTCCCCGACTGCAACCACTACACGATCCTGTTCGATCCCCGCTGCGCCGCGCTCGTGGCCGCCCGCCTCACCGCCGGCTGATCACTTGGGGATGATCCAGGTCGCCCGGGCGGCGGCCACCAGCGTGCCGTCCACCTCGTAGACCGCGCTGGTGCCGAAGATCTTTCGGCCCTCGCGGCCGGTCGCGCGGGCGACGACGGAGTACCTGCCCATCGGATAGACCCGGCGGAACACCTGCCCGGTGAGCCGCCCGAGGAGCGGAGGCCGGGCGGGCTCGGCGCCGGTGAACGCGCGGTGGTGCGCCCACCCGGTGGCGCAGTCGAGCGCCGCCCAGACGATCGAGCCGGGGACCACACCCTGCTCGTCGGTGACGTTGAACGGCACCCGCCATCCGGCGGCCACCAGGTCGGTGCCGTCCACCGGACCGGGGAAGATCCGCAGGCCGTCGCCCGGCTCGCGCAGGCCGCAGGCGAAGCAGCCGGCGATGGCGTGGCCGTGCAGTCCGGGGAAGCCCGACTCCGCCCGCGCCGCGTCGGTGAACGACACGAACGGCGGCGGCGTCAGCGGCTCCGCGACGGGGATGGCCTCGGCGAGATGGCTCTCGCCGACGCTCAGGACGACGGCGTTGCCGACCTGTTCGAGCGTCAGCCCGGTTTCGAGCGGGACCGGTCTGCGGAGGGTGACCTCCACCGGAGATTCATGACCGGCCCCCGTCAGCGTGCCGGCGAGGGTGCCCGCGATCCATCCGCCGTTGGCGGTGCCCTCGGGCCCCCGGAAGCGCTTCGGTACGGTCAGAACGGTCTGCAGTCCCGCAGCCGCCGTCATATGGCCACGTCCTCCCTGAGTCACGTCGATACGGCTCACCCGTAAGGGTCGCAACAAGTGCGCCGATTTTACTGTTCCGGCATACGAAACAGTTAAACGGACGGGAGTGTCAGGAAGATTTGCAACCTGTAACGTCGCCGTGACGCCGGGACGGCGCGGCGGCTACAGCACCGGCAGGTAGCGGCCGAGCTCGTACTCGGTCACCTGGCGGCGGTACTCCTGCCACTCGGAGCGCTTGTTGCGCAGGAAGTAGTCGAAGACGTGCTCACCGAGGGTCTCGGCGACGAGCTCGCTGTGCTCCATCGCCGCGATCGCCTCGTCGAGCGACTGGGGCAGCGGCTGGATGCCGAGCGCGCGCCGCTCCGAGCTGGTGAGCGCCCACACGTCGTCCTCGGCCCCCGGCGGCATCTCGTACCCCTCCTCGATGCCCTTGAGCCCGGCCGCCAGGATGACGGCGAAGGCGAGGTAGGGGTTGCAGGAGGAGTCGAGCGACCGGAACTCGATGCGGGTGGAGCCGCCCTTGTGCGGCTTGTACATCGGCACCCGCACGAGCGCCGAGCGGTTGTTGTGCCCCCAGCAGATGTACGCGGGGGCCTCGCCGCCGGCTCCGGCGATCGCCTCGGCGCCGCCCCACAGCCGCTTGTAGGAGTTCACCCACTGGTTGCACACGGCGGTGATCTCCGCGGCGTGCCGGAGCAGGCCGCCGATGAACGACCGGCCGATCTTCGAGAGCTGGTAGTCGGATCCGGGCTCGTAGAAGGCGTTGCGGTCGCCCTCGAACAGCGACATGTGCGTGTGCATGCCGGAGCCGGGGAAGTCGGTGAACGGCTTGGGCATGAACGAGGCCCACACGCCCTGCTCCAGCGCCACCTCCTTCATCACCAACCGGAACGTCATGATGTTGTCGGCGGTGGTGAGCGCGTCGGCGTACCGCAGGTCGATCTCCTGCTGGCCCGGCGCGCCCTCGTGGTGGCTGTACTCCACCGAGATGCCCATCGACTCCAGCATCATGATCGCGTTGCGGCGGAAGTCGTGGCCCGCGCTGTGCGGGGTGTGGTCGAAGTAGCCGCCCTCGTCTATCGGCTCGGGCCTGCTGCCCTTCTCCGGCCGGTTGCGCAGCAGGAAGAACTCGACCTCGGGGTGGGTGTAGAAGGTGAACCCCATGTCGGCCGCCTTGGCCAGCGTCCGCTTCAGCACGAAACGCGGGTCGGCGTGCGACGGCGAGCCGTCCGGCATCAGGATGTCGCAGAACATGCGGGCGGCGCCCGGCGTCTCGCTGCGCCACGGCAGGATCTGGAACGTCGAGGGGTCGGGCTTGGCCAGCATGTCCGACTCGTAGACCCGCGAGAAGCCCTCGATCGCCGAGCCGTCGAACCCGATGCCCTCGGCGAAGGCACCCTCCAGCTCGGCCGGCGCGATCGCCACCGACTTCAGGAAACCGAGCACGTCGGTGAACCACAGCCGGATGAACCGGATGTCTCGCTCTTCGAGCGTGCGGAGGACGAATTCCTGCTGGCGGTCCAAGGCGTACCTCTCGGAGTTACAGAACGGCGTGTCTACCAGTTTGCCTCGTTCGTGTTTCACAGGGGTTACGAGGGGGTGTGAGAGCGAACCAACCGCCCCCGCGCGTAGTCGTTGCTCATTGATCCGGCGTTGATCCGTCGTCCAGTGAGCATCGACCCGCGCGTTCTACGGTCCCCGCATGCCGGTGCACGACCAGAAGGAGTTCCCGCCCGTGGCACGACCGCCGCTCGACACGCGCGCCCTCGACTGGTCCGGCCGGGTGCGGGCGTACGGCCCGGCCGTCGCGGTGGCCATCGCGTGCGCGGCGGTCGCCCTGGAGATCGGCGACATCTGGGTGACCGCGCAACTGCCGCCGTCCCCCTACAACCCGCTGCCGTTCGCTCCGGAGGACGTGGCCGGCACCACGTTCCCGATCTTCGGGGCGCTGCTGGTGATCTCCCGGCCCCGGCTGCTGCTCGGCTGGCTGCTGTGCCTCGGCGGCCTGGGCTCAGCCGCCAACATCCTGGCGGCCAACACGGCGGCCCTGCTCGTCCTGAACGGGGGGCATCCGCTGGTCCACCCGCTGTGGGTGTTCGCCGACGGGGTGTGGAACCTCACGACGTACGCGCTGGGCGTGCTGCTGCCGTTGCTGTATCCGACCGGGCGGATCCTGTCCAAGCGCTGGTGCGTGCCCGGGGCGATCACCGCGACGGCCCTCGGCCTCGACTGGCTGTGCTCGTGGATCGCCCCGTCGAGCGTGCGTACCGGCGGCAACGCGCTGGAGGTGGCGGCCTTCGCGCCGTACTACGCGCAGACCCGCCAGGGCCTGCACATGGTCGTCGCGGTGGGCATGGCGCTGGCGTTCTCCTCGCTCGTCGTGCGGTTCCACCGGGCCGACGGGATAGAGCGCCGGCAGATCCTCTGGCCGCTGGTCGCCATGGCCGGCCTGGTCGTCCCGTGGGTGATCGGATATCCGGTCTGGTGGACGGCCACGCTGACGCTGCCCCTGGTGCCGGCCGCGATCGCGGTCGCCGTGCTGCGCTACCGCCTCTACGGCATCGACACGCTGATCAGCCGCGCCCTCGTCGGCGCCGGCCTGGTCGGCGTGGTCGCCGCCGTCTACGTGCTCGTGGGCGCGGGCTCCAGCCTGGTCCTGTCCGGCGTCGACCGGTTCGCCGGGCTGGCCGCGGCCCTGTTCGCCGGGGCGTTCTTCCATCCGATCCGCCGCGGGCTGCAGCGCCTGGCCGACCACGCGTTGTACGGCAGGGGCGGCGACCCGCACGCGCTGGCCGCCGGGCTGCGGCGGCGGCTGCCGCACGCCGACCCCGCGCACGCCCTGCTCGCCGCCCTGGAGGTGCTCCGCGACGGCCTGTCGGTCACCGGCATCGCGGTGGAGATCGACGGGAAGACCACGACCAGCGGCCGGGTGGGCCCGGTGGCCCGCGAGATGCCGCTGGTGTGGCACGGAGAGCCGGTCGGCCACATGCTGATCGGGCCGCCGGGCCGCCGCCGGTTCCCCGCCGCCCACGACGAGCGGGTGATCGCGGTGCTGGCGCCGTACGTCGCGGACGCGGCGCACACGGTACTCCTGACCACCGCGCTGCAGCGCTCCCGCGAGCGCATCCTGACCGCCGGGGAGGAGGAGCGGCGGCGGCTGCGCCGCGACCTGCACGACGGGCTCGGGCAGACGCTGGCGTCGATGGCGATGACGCTCAACGCGGCGCGGGTCAGCCTGGAACGCTCCCCCGACGCCGCCGACACGCTGCTCCGCGACCTGCGCGAGGGCATGGACACCGTCACCGCCGACGTCCGCCAGCTCGTGTACGGCCTGCGTCCCCCCGCGCTCGACGACCTCGGGCTGGCGGGAGCCGTACGGGCCCTGGTCGAGGAGGCCCGGCCGGGCCTGGCGGCCGGGGCGGAGTCGGCCGCCGAGGTCGAGGTGACCGGCGACCTGGCCGGGCTGCCCGCCGCCGTGGAGGTAGCGGCCTACCGGATCGTGCAGGAGGCGCTGACCAACGTGCGCAAGCACGCGCGGGCGCGGCGCGTGCGGGTGGTCCTGCATCGGAACGGTGAGCTGCGGGTGACGGTGGCCGACGACGGCGTGGGGCTCCCGGCGAACCGCAGGGCGGGCGTCGGCCTGTGCTCGATGGCGGAGCGGGCGGCCGAGCTGGGCGGCACCTGTGCCGTCGCCTCCGAGCCCGGCCATGGCACGACCGTCACGGCCCGCCTGCCGGCCGTACCCGGGCAGTCCCTCGGCGGCGCGTGGTCCTGACGGCCACGCCGAACCGGCGGCCTGCCCCTGAACGGCGGGCACAGACCGGCGGGCACAGACCGGCGGGCACAGACCGGCGGGCACAGACCGGCGGGCACAGACCGGCGGGCACAGACCGGCGGGCACAGACCGGCGGAGCCGGATCAGCGGGCGGCGGTCAGCGCGTCCCCGACCGGCGTCCGCCGGTAGAGCACCTCGCGGCCGAGCCGCTGCCGCGTCACGAGCCCGCCGCCGGACAGCACGGTGAGGTGCTGGCTGACCGCGCCGGGCGTGAGGCCGAGCCGCCGGGCGAGCCCGGTGGTCGTGCCGGGCTCGGCCAGCGCGGTCAGCACCTGGGCCCGGGTGCGGCCGATGAGCGCGGCCAGCTCCGGGGCGCAGGGCACGCCGGCCGACCACAGCGTGCCCACCCCGCGCGCCGGGTAGCACAGCATGGGCCGGTACGGCTCGTACATGACGGCGACGCCCGGCGAGGAGAAGGCGCTCGGCACCAGGACGAGGCCGTCGCCGCCGAGGTCGCCGTCGTAGGCGCATCTCCTGGCCGTCACCAGACGGTCGCCGTGCCAGGCGACGTCGGGGTGCAGGTCCGCGAACAGCTCACGCACTCCCCCGGCTGCGAGCCTGCGGGCGCGCCACATCACGTCCGCCTCCAGCAGCGCGCGGACCGCCGGCCAGAACTCCTCCAGGGCGACCGTCCAGTACCGCCCGAGCAGGTCCGCCACCCGCCGTACGCCCGCGGCGGGGTCGGCCGTGAACCGCGAGAGGGCCGCGGGGTCGGGCGTCTGCACCCACGCCGCCTCCTCGTACGCCGTGCCGGGAGGCGTGGCGCGGACCCGCTCCAGCTCGCCGAGGAAGTCGGGCAGCGGCGTGTCCGGCGGCGGCGTGAGGAAATCGGGCAGATAGCCGCTCAACGGCACCAGCGCGAACAGGTCGGTGAGGTCGAGCCCCCGCAGGCGCGGCTGTACGGCCCGCAGCCACGGCAGGTGCGGCGAGTGGCGGGCGGGGGCCCGCAACACCCGGAGGCTCGCCACGAGCTCCCACATCGGGGAGAAGGCGAACCGCAGCCGCGCCACGTCGTCCGGCGTGAACCGCCACTCCACCGGCACCGCGCCCCCATGTTTCAGCCAGGCCTAAAACATTCGCACGGCGGACTCCGGATGTCCAACAGTGATCGGCGTGACAACCGTTTCCGGCAGGGCGGACAGGACAGGCGGGACGGGGTTCCTCCGGTCGAGGGCCGGCGGCCTGCCCCGGCCGTTCTGGGTGCTGTTCGGCGGCTCGTTCGTGAACCGTCTCGGCACGATGGTGGAGCCGTTCATCGGCGTCTACCTCACGCAGGCGCGCGGCGTGCCGCTGGCCACCGCCGGACTGGTGATGACCATGTTCGGCGTGGGGTCGCTGCTGGCGCAGCCGGTCGCCGGATGGCTGAGCGACCGCTTCGGGCGCCGGGTCACCCTGACGGGCGGGATGGTCGCGACGGCCGTCACCATGCTCGCGCTCGGCTACACCACGAGCGTGCCGGGGCTCGTCGCGGGGATGCTCGTGCTGGGGATAGTGGTCGACGCCTACCGCCCGGCGTCGCAGGCGATCGTCGCCGACCTGGTGCCGCCGGAGGACCGGCCCCGGGCCTTCGGGCTGCTGTTCTGGGCCGTCAACCTCGGGTTCGCGGTGGCGATGGTGGCCGGCGGCTGGCTCGCCCGCTCGGGCTTCACGGTGTTGTTCTGGGTGGACGCCGTCACCTGCCTGATCTTCGGCGTCCTCGTGTGGAGAGCGATCCCCGAGACCCGCCCGGCCCGTGAAGACACGCCGCCCGGCCGGTTCGCCGACGTGCTGCGCGACCGGGTCATGCTCGCCTTCGTGCTGGCCAACCTGGCGTACGCGCTGGTCTACCTGCAGGCCTACAGCACACTGCCGCTCGCGATGACCGGGCAGGGCCTGCCGACCAGCGCGTACGGCATGGCGATGGCCGTGAACGGCCTGCTGATCGTGGTCGTGCAGCCGGTCACGACCACCTGGCTGGCCCGGTTCGACCCGTCCAGGGTGCTGGCGGCCGGGTTCGCGCTCGTCGGGCTCGGGTTCGCGCTGACCTCCCTGGTGTCGTCGGGGGCCGGGCACGCGGCGACCGTGGCCGTCTGGACGCTCGGCGAGGCGCTGACCGCCGGGATCCCGGGAGCCATCGTCGCGACGCTCGCCCCCGCCCATCTGCGGGGACGTTACTCCGGCCTGTACGGACTGTCGTGGTCGGCCGGCGCGCTGCTCGCGCCCCTCGTCGGCACCCGGCTGCTGGCGGACGCGCCGGGCCTGGTCTGGCCGGTGCTGGGCGGCCTCGGCCTGCTCGCGGCGGGAGCCCAGCTTCTCCTCGGCCGCGCGGTCCGCCGCCGCTCCGCCGCCTGACGAAAGGGCCGCGTCCCGGCCGGCGGCGTCCCGGTTTTCTGTTCCAGGGCGGAACGGGACAGGACATAATTCGGTCCAGAATGGAAGAGAACCCCCCTGCCTTCCCCGCGCGCACGATGGCGTACGCGATGGCGGCCGTCGCGCTCGGACTGACTCTCCTGGGGGTCGTGGTCCAGCTCCGGCTCCCCGCCGAATGGCAGCCGCACCCGGCGATCCCGCCCGACGCCGGCATCGCCCTCACGTTCCCGGCCACGGGGGCGTTCCTGGTGTCCCGGCGGCCCCGGCTCATCATGGCCTGGCTGATGTGCGCCGGCGGGCTGCTGGGGTCGGTGAACGTCGCCTTCACCGCGTTCTCGTTCTACTGGGCCTCGCAAGGTGAGATGGGCGCGGCCATCGCCGCACGCGCGGTGTACCTCGTGGGCTGGGCGGTGGCGGGCCTGATGCTCGCGGTCCTGCTTCCGCTCTACTCCCCCGACGGCCGGCTCCCCTCACGCGGGTGGCGGGCCGTCGTCGTGGTGGGCGTCCTCACCACCGTCTTCCTGATCGTCATGGGCCTGGTGCGGCCCGATCCGGATCCCGCGGACTACCCCTGGCCCGAGGTGATCCACAATCCGCTGGAGATCAGGGCTCTCGCCCCCTACTACCAGTCGCTCTGGTTGGCGCCGCAGGTGCTCGTCCAGGTCTGCGTGGTCGCGGCGCTCGCCTCGCTCGCGCTGCGCTTGCGGCGGGCCGACCCGGCGACGCGGCGGCAGATCGCCTGGCCGCTCCTGTTCTTCGCCGTGTACGTCCTGTTGTACCTGCTGGGAGCGTCGGCGTCGGTCGCGGCCACCCTGTGGACGGCGCTGATCCCGCCGTCGATCCTCTTCGCGGTCCTGCGCTACCGGCTGTACGGCATCGACACCCTCATCAGCCGGACGTTCGTCAGCGTCGGGCTGCTCGTCGTGGTCGGCGCGGTGTACTTCGGCGTCGGAGCCGCCTCCAGCCTGTTCGTCTCCGGATACCACCAGGTGGCCGGGCTCGCGGCGGCGCTGTTCGCGGGCGCGTTCTTCCAGCCGCTGCGCCGCGCCCTGCAAGGCGTCGTGGACCGCGCGCTGTACGGGCCGGTGGGCGACCCGGCGCTGCTCGCCGAGCGGCTGACTCAGGAGGTGCGGCGGGCCGACCCCGCCGACGCGCTCGCCTCGGTGGTGACGGTCGTGCGGGACGGCCTCGCCGTGGAAGGGGTCGCCGTCGAGATCGCCGACGGCAGTCCGCGGTACGTCGAGAGCGGCCACGTGGGGCCCGAGCCCCGCGAGGTCCCGCTGGTCTGGCACGGCGAACCGGTGGGCCGGCTGCTGGTCGGCCCGCCGGGCGCCCGGAGGTTCGCCGCCGCGCACGACGAGCGGGTGCTCGCCACCCTGCTCCCCTACGTGGCCGACGTGGCCCACGCCGTACGCATGGCCGCCGACCTGCAGCGGTCGCGGGAGCGCATCCTGGCCGCCCGCGAGGAGGAGCGCCGGCGGCTGCGCCGCGACCTGCACGACGGGCTCGGCCAGACCCTCGGGGCCATGGCGATGACGATCAACATCGCGCGGATGAGCCTCACCCGGTCGCCCTCCGCCGCCGACGGCCTGCTGCGGGACCTGCGGGTGGGCATGGACGCCGTGGCCGGCGACATCCGCGAGCTCGTGTACGGCCTGCGTCCGCCCGCCCTCGACGACCTCGGGCTGGCGGGAGCCGTGCGCGCCCTCGCGGCGGAGACGCTGCCCGCCGGCGGCTCCGGGCACGAGGAGGACGCTCCGGCGCCGGTGGACGTCACCGTACGGGCCGAGGGCGACATCGCCGGGCTGCCGGCCGCCGTGGAGGTCGCGGTCTACCGCATCGTGCAGGAGGCGCTGAACAACGTACGCCGCCACGCGCGCGCCACCCGGGTCCAGGTCGAGATCACCCGGACCGGAGCGGTGGCGGAGACGGGACCTGGAGCAGAGGCGAAGGCAGGAGCGGGGACGGGGACGGGGGCGGGACCTGGAGCCGCGGCGGCAGAGGTGGAGGCAGAAGCGGGGGCAGGGCCTGGAGCGGAGGCAGAAGCGGGGGCGGAGGACGGCGGCGGCGAGCTGCGGGTGCGGATCACCGACGACGGCATCGGCCTGCCCGCCCACCTGCGCGCGGGAGTGGGCATGTCCTCGATGCGCGAACGCGCGGCGGAACTCGGCGGCAGTTGCACGGTCACCGCACCCGACATCGGCGGCACGGTTGTCGAGGCCCGCTTCCCGCTCACCTCCTGACGCCCCGAACCGCCTCATTCCCTGCGTTGCCCGCATTGCCTGCCCCGCGCGCTGCCGGGCTCTCGTGCACGTCCGCTCCCGCCGCACCGCCTGAACCTCATGCCCGGCGACGGGAGCCCCCCGGGTGCCCTCCGCCTCCAGTGCCTGCATCCGGCGTTCCGGGGGGTGTGAGCAGGCATGTCATGACCTCGTGACACAACCGAAAGGCGCGCGGCGCGTCTTCGGGGGTCGCTGCCCTTACGCTTACCCGTGCGATGGTGATTTTTCGTGCTCTGGGGCCGTTCGAGGCTATTTCCGATGGCGAGACGCTCGATCTGGGCGGGCAACGGCAGCAGGCCGTGCTCGCCCGGCTACTCGTGGCCGTAGGGCGCGCGGTGCCGGTGAGCGCGCTCATCGACGAGCTGTGGCCCGGCGAGCCGCCCGCCCAGGCGCTGTCCACCATCCAGGGGTACGTCTCGCGGCTGCGGCGGGCGCTCGAACCCGGCCGCGCGCCGCGCGAGGAGGCGGGCATCCTGGTCTCGGCTCCCCCGGGTTACGCGCTGCGCGCCGGTGTCCAGGACGTGGACTCCTGGCACTTCGAGCACCTGGTCAAGAGCGACCACGACGGACCGGCCGCGACGCTGGAGCGGATGGAGACGGCCCTCGGCCTCTGGCGGGGGCCCGCGCTCGCCGGGTTCCAGGAGCTGATGTGGGCGCAGGCCGAGGCGATGCGGCTGGACGAGCTGCGTCTTCTCGCCGTGGAGCGCCGCGCGGACGCCGCCCTGCGGCTCGGCCGCACCGGCGCCCTGATCCCGGACCTGGAGGCGCACGCCTCCGCGCACCCGCTGCGGGAGGAGGCCTGGCGGCTGCTCGCGCTCGCGCTCTACCGCGCCGGGCGGCAGGGCGACGCGCTCGGCGCGCTGCGGCGGGCCAGGGAGGCGCTGCGCGACGAGCTCGGCCTCGACCTCGGCCCCACCCTGCAGCGTCTGGAGCAGGACATCCTCGCGCAGGCGGGGCACCTCGACGCCCCCGAGGCGGGCCCGGCCTCCGGCGTGTCGCCCGGAGCGCGGGTCACTCCTCCCGCGCCCGACACGCCGCGCGGAACCGAGCCGGCGCGGGCCGGCGCGCGTGCCCTGCGCGTGCTGATCGCCGACGACCAGGCGCTGGTGCGCACCGGCCTCAAGGTGATCCTCGACAGCGAGCCGGGGCTCGACCTCGTGGGGGAGGCGGAGAACGGCGAGCAGGCTATCGCGCTCGTCCGCGACGCGCGGCCCGACGTGGTGCTCATGGACATCCAGATGCCGCGCCTGGACGGCCTGGCGGCGGCCCGGCGGATCCTCGCGGCGGAGGCCCCGCCGAAGGTGATCATGATGACCACCTTCGGCACCGACGAGAACCTGTACGCGGCGCTGCGGGCCGGGGTGAGCGGTTTCGTGCTGAAGACCTCGGCGCCCGAGCAGCTCATCGCGGCGGTCCGGGCGGCCGTCGCGGGGGACGCTCTGCTGGACCCGGCGGTCACGACCCATCTCATCTCCGCCTTCGCCGGGCGGCGCGACCCGTCGGCGCCGGAGGGCCTGTCCGACGCCGACGTCGACCTCATCAAACTCGTCGCCCGGGGCTTCACCAACCGGCAGATCGCGATGACACTCGACGTGCCGGAAGGCGAGGTCGCCGGCGACGTGACGGCGCTGCTGCGCGCGCTGGGGCTGGTCGACCGCGCCCAGTTGGTGGTCCTCGCGTACGAGAGGGGTCTGGTCAGCCCGGGAACACCCGGCGCCTGAACTACTTATCGTCAGTTTGACGACAAAAAACCGGACACCTTAGGGTGGGGGCGTGGCTCAACTGCGTATCGCTCTCGCCCAGACCAATCCCGTCGTCGGAGACATCGCCGGCAACGCGGAGACCCTCGTCGAGTGGACCCGCCGGGCCGCCGGGCGCGGCGCGCACCTCGTCGTCTTCCCCGAGATGTTCCTGACCGGCTACCCGGCCGAGGACCTGGTGCTCCGCTCGTCGTTCGCCGAGGCGTCGATCGCGACGCTGTCCGAGGTGGCGGCGCGGCTCGCCGACGAGGGGCTCGGAGACCTCCCCGTCGTGGTGGGATACCTCGACCGCGCCGACCTCGCCCCTCGCGTCGGGCAGCCGAAGGGCGCCCCGCTCGACGCCGCCGCCGTGCTGCACCGCGGCCGGGTCGTGGCGAAGTCGGCCAAGCACCACCTGCCCAACTACGGGGTGTTCGACGAGTACCGCTACTTCGTCCGCGGCGACCGGCTGCCGATCTTCCGGCTGCACGGCGTCGACGTCGCCGTGGCCCTTTGCGAGGACCTGTGGCAGGAGGGCGGGCCGGTCTCGGTGGTCGCCGAGGCGGGCGCCGGGCTGCTCGTCGTGCCCAACGGCTCGCCGTACGAGACCAACAAGGACGACGTGCGGCTGGAGCTGTGCGCGCGGCGGGCCCGCGAGGCGGGCTGCGCCCTCGCGTACGTGAACATGGTCGGCGGCCAGGACGAGCTGGTCTTCGACGGCGACTCCCTCGTCGTGGACGCCTCCGGCGCGCTCGTCGCCCGCGCGTCCCAGTTCCGCGAGGAGCTGTTCGTCACGGACCTGGAGCTCCCGGAGGCCGCGGTCGAGCTCGGCGAGCCGAGCCATGACTCCTACGACGCCCACGACGGGACGGTCATCACGGTCGAGCGGGTGCTGCTGTCGGCCGACCCGGTCGAGCCGTACGAGCCGGAGCCCCCGGTCGTCGCCGAGCGGCTGGACGACCTCGCGGAGATCTACCACGCGCTGGTGACCGGAGTGCGCGACTACGTGCGGAAGAACGGCTTCAAGTCCGTCATCCTCGGCCTCTCCGGCGGCATCGACTCGGCCCTGACCGCCACGATCGCGGCCGACGCCATCGGGCCCGAGCGGGTCCACACGGTGCTGATGCCGTCGCGGTACTCCTCGGACCACTCGATCACCGACGCCGAGGAGCTGGTGCGCCGCCAGGGGGTGAACGCGCAGGTCGTGCCGATCGCCGACATCGTCTCGGCGTTCGAGAAGGAGATCGCTCTGACCGGCCTGGCCGCGGAGAACCTGCAGGCCCGGGTGCGCGGCATGCTGCTGATGAGCCTGTCGAACGAGCACGGCCACCTCGTGCTGACCACCGGCAACAAGAGCGAGCTCGCCACCGGCTACTCCACCCTGTACGGCGACTCGGCGGGCGGCTACGCGCCGATCAAGGACGTGCTGAAGAGCGTCGTCTGGAAGCTCGCGGAGTGGCGCAACGCCCAGCCGGGGGTGCCGCCGATCCCGGAGAACTCCATCACCAAGGAGCCGAGCGCGGAGCTGCGGCCCGACCAGCGCGACACCGACTCGCTGCCGCAGTACGAGGTGCTCGACAGCCTGCTGCGCGACTACGTGGAGCGGGACATGGGGCGGGACGAACTGATCGCGGCCGGGCACGATCCCGAGCTGGTGACCAAGGTGATCCGCATGGTGGACCTGGCCGAGTACAAGCGCCGCCAGTACCCGCCGGGGCCGAAGATCACGCCCAAGAACTTCGGCCGCGACCGCCGCCTGCCCATCACCAACCGCTGGCGCGAGCGCCTCTAGTCGCCCGCCGCGCGCCCCGCGGGTCCGCGGCGGCCTCCGGGGGCGATGGTCCTCCCGGCGATGCCGGACAGGGTGTCGTCGCCGCCGATGTCGGACGGAGGCGGCCAAATGGTGCCCGGCCGCCGTTCCGCGCGGCCGGGCGTGGCCGGCCGCGCGGGGGTTCACTCAACGGGCCGTCCGGCGGGTCACTCGGCGGGGCGGGGGCGGAAGCCCTTCAGCGCCTCGTCGACGATCCGCTCGGGCAGGTCGGCCGGGGAGTGCCCGTCGGACCACTTCGTGAGCCACACCATGGCGCCGCTGAGGAGCGCCAGCGCCATGTCGACGTCGAGGTCGGCCCGCAGCTCACCGGTGTCCATGCCACGGCGCAGGACGGCCGCCACCACCGCTCTGCGCGGCTCCACGGCCAGCTCGCGGAACCGCTCCGCCAGCCGGGGATGCCGCTCGGAGTCGCTCATGGCGATGTTCATGATGCAGCGGGTGCGGAGGTGGCGGGTCTCCTCCTGGATCACCCGGAGGTAGGTCACCAGGTCGTCCCGGACGGTCCCGCCCTGAGGCAGCGGGATCGGCGGCTTGAGCGTCGCCAGGGCGTCCACCACGAGGTCTTCCTTGTTGGACCACCTGCGGTAGATCGTGGTCTTCCCGACACCGGCGCGGCTCGCGATCGACTCGATGGACAGCTCCGACACGCCGATGCCCTCGCCGAGCAGGTCAAGAGTGGCCTCGATGATCGACCGATCCGCCTTCTCGCTGCGCGGGCGGCCCGCCGGGCGGGCCGCCCCCTCAGCCGTCTGCTGCGTATTCATGGCCTGTTCAGACTACCGCCGCTTCCTTTTCGGTCCCGGCCTTGTCGGCCGCGACGTCGACCCGGGTCTTACCCGGCATCCAGCGGGCCACCACGAGGGTGCCGAGGAGGGCGACGAGGGCCGAGCCGAGAGCCGCCCAGTGGATGCCGGTGACGAACGCGGCGTTGGCCGTGTCGAGCAGGCCCGCGCCCCGCGCGCCCAGGTGTCCGGCGACCCCCGCCGCGCCCGAGATGGACTCGGTGACGACGTGCCGGAGCTCCTCCGGCAGCGCGGTGACCTTGTCCTGCATGTCGTTGCGGTAGCTCGCGGACAGGACCGCGCCCAGGATGGCGATGCCGAGCGTGCCGCCGACCTGCCGGACGACGTTGCTCATCGAGGAGCCCACACCGGCCTTCTCCCGCGGCAGCGCGTTCATGATGGCCGTGGTCGCCGGGGGCATGATGTTGGCCATCGCCACGCCCTGGACGAACGTGAGGACGAGCAGCAGCCAGATCGGGGTGTCCACCTGCACGAAGGCGTAGGAGGCGAGGGCGAGCGTGATGACCAGCATCGCGACCGTGCCGACGGCCCGCGCACCGTACTTCTGGACCATGCGCGCGCTCTGCGGCGCGAAGATCAGCTGGGCCGCGGCGAACGGGAGCACGAGCGCCCCGGACTGCAGCGGCGAGTATCCGCGCACGATCTGCCAGTAGAAGGCCAGGAAGAACATGACGCCCATGGCCGAGAAGAACACGAGGCCGACGCTCACGATCGCGGTGGAGAACCCCGCGTTGCGGAAGTTCCGCACGTCGAACGCCGGGTGCTCGATGCGGCTCTCGTACCACACGAACGCGGCGAGGATCGCGAGCCCCAGCAGCGACGGCGCGATGACCGAGACGTCCGCGACGGTGCCGAGGTCGCTGATCCGGACGATGCCGTAGACGAGGCTGATCAGACCGGCGATGGACAGCAGCACGCCGACCGGGTCGAGGCTGTTCTTGCTCGGGTCCCTGGAGTCGGGGACGAGCGCGGCGATGAGCACCAGGCCGATGATGACGATCGGCACGTTGACGAGGAAGACCGAGCCCCACCAGAAGTGCTCCAGCAGCACGCCCCCGGTGATCGGGCCGATCGCGACGGCGATGCCGACGCCGCCCGCCCAGATCCCGATCGCCTTGCCCCGCTCGTGGATCGGGAAGACGTTCGAGATGACCGCCAGCGTGGCCGGCATGATGGCCGCGCCCCCGAGGCCCATCAGCGCCCTCGCCGCGATGAGCTGCATCGGGTCCTGGGCGTACGCGCTGGCCAGGGAGGCCAGGCCGAACAGGGCCATGCCGACGAAAAGCATGCGCTTACGCCCGTAGCGGTCGCCCAGGACCCCGAAGGTGAACAACAGGCCGGCGAACACCAGCGTGTAGGAGTTCATCGCCCATTCGAGCTCGCTCTGGGTCGCGCCCAGGCCGTGGACGGGATCGGCGATCGTCTTGATCGCCACGTTGAGGATGGTGTTGTCGAGGACGACGGCCAGCAGGCTGAACACCATCACGCCGAGGATCTGCCATCGGCGTGGGTGACCGGTATGCGCTTCCAAGGAATCCCCCATGACTGCGGTACGCATGATTTCGATACGCTTGAGTTTCGCAACGCTAGCGTAGCGCTAGGCGGTTCCGATACGCAACGGCACCGTTTCATAATCGCCCGATGCCTCCGTACCAAGCGCCCGGGGGCGGGTTCTATTCCCCGTCGGACGCGCGCAGTGAGGTGGCGGCCTCCGCCCCAGCGACGGCGCCGCCGGCGCCGGGGACCTCCAGGGCGGCTCCCGCCTCCGGAACCGCCGCCTCCGGAAGGGCCGCGCCCGGAAACATCGCGCCCGGAGCCGTCGCGCCGGGGACGGAGACCGGCGCCCTGCGCCAGACCAGCACGGCGATCACGGCCGGCACGAGACCGGCCACTCCGGACGCGGCGAACGCCCAGGCGGGGCCGTAGGCGTCGAGGATCCCGCCGGCGATCGGCCCGGCCAGGGCGCCGCCGATCGTCAGCGAGGTGCCGTGCAGGCCCATCGCCTCTCCCCTGGCCGCCGCAGGGACGCGCCGGTTGACCGCGTCCACCGTGGACGACAGCGCCGGGGCGCACAGCAGCCCGGACGGCAGCAGCGCCAGGCACAGCCACCACCAGCCGCCGCCGACCAGGCCGACGGGCACGGTCAGCGCGCACAGGCCGCCCGCGAGCAGCACGGGCGAGAGCCCCCGCGGCAGCCCGCCGTACACGAAGCCGCCGACCAGCGAGTAGGCGCACCACAGCGCGACGACCAGCCCGGTCCAGGCGGTCGCGTCACCGGCCTTCAGCATCGCGACGACGGCCAGCTCGGTCGTCGTGAGCACGAAGGTGAGCCCCGTCACCATCCCGAACAGGGCGAACAACGCGGGCCGCAGCCACTGCCGCCGGGGGACGGCCTCCTCGTGCCCCGCGGCCTCCTCCGCGGAGCGTGTGGGCGGGTCGAGCAGGTAGAACGCCACCCCCGCGCCGACGAGCCCGGCCGCCACGCCGTACATCGTCGCGGTGCTGCCGAACGCGGTCACGCACGTGACCGCGAGAGCGGGCCCGACCATGTACGACAGCTCCACGCCCATAGAGTCGAGGGCGAAGCCGGTCTGGTGGTTCTCCTTGGGCACCATCGCGGCGATGCACTGCCGCACCGCCCCGAAGACGGGCTGGCTGAACAGCCCGCCGACGAGCGCGCCCGGCAGCAGCACGGCGTACGGCATCGCCGGCGCGGCGCACCACAGGCACAGCTGCACCACCGTCGTGACCGCCATCACCGGGCGCAGCCCGCGCCGGTCGACGAACCTTCCGACGAGCGGCGAGCCGATCGCGGCGCCCGCCATGGACGCCGCGCCGATGAGGCCGGCCTGGAGGAAACCCAGCTTCTGGTGGTTCACCACGTGCAGGGTGAGGGTCATCCCGGTGCCGGTCAGGGGGATTCTCGCGATCATGCCGACCAGCAGCAGTGCCCGCACGCCCGGCAGGGCGAGCACCCGCCGGTAACGATCAAAAGCCATTGTGGTTGCTTACCTCCGCAGGCATTGTGCCTGGTGGGTCCGACAAGTTCGCCGCCGGGGCCCCACGCGCCCCACTGGTCGCACCCCTGGATTACGCCGCCGATCCGGGGTGTTCCATGCCATGTCGGCATGCAATGATCGGACTGTCCGGGGACGCCACAGGGGCGCCACGAGGCCAGGAGGTAGCCATGTCCTCTGTTTCCGCTGTGTCCACTTCCGCCTTGTACGGCGGCGCCGCGGGTCGCAGGGTCACCGTCCGCGACATCGCGGCCGCCAAGGAGCGGCACGAGAAGTGGCCGATGGTCACGGCGTACGACGCCATGACGGCGAGGGTGTTCGACGAGGCCGGGATCCCGGTGCTGCTCGTCGGCGACTCCGCCGCGATGGTCGTGTACGGCTACGACTCGACGCTGCCGGTCACCGTCGACGACCTGATCCCCCTCACGGCCGCCGTGGTGCGCGGCTCCTCACGCGCGATGGTCGTGGCCGACCTTCCGTTCGGCTCCTACCAGGCCTCGCCGCAGCAGGCGCTGGAGACCGCCGCCCGCTTCATGAAGGAGGCCGGCGCGCACGCCGTCAAGCTGGAGGGCGGCCACCGCGTGCTCCCGCAGGTGGAGATGCTCGTGTCGGCCGGCATCCCGGTCATGGCCCACCTCGGCCTGACCCCGCAGTCGGTCAACGCCTTCGGCGGCTATCGCGTGCAGGGCCGCGGCCAGGCGGGTGACGAGCTGATGGCCGACGCGAAGGCGCTGGAGCACGCGGGCGCCTTCGCCGTCGTGCTGGAGTGCGTGCCGAGCGACCTCGCCGCGCGGGTCACCACCTCGTTGAGCATTCCCACGGTCGGCATCGGCGCCGGGCCCTGCACGGACGCGCAGGTGCTCGTCTGGCAGGACCTGATGGGCCTCACCCCTCAGCCGGCCAAGTTCGTGAAGAAGTACTTCGACCTCGCGGGCGAGATGGACCGCGCCGTGCGCGCCTACGCCGACGAGGTCGTCTCCGGCGTGTTCCCCACGCCGGAGCACAGCTACCGGTAATCCCCCGCGAGCCGCCTCACGGGACGCCTCGCGAGCCGTCTCACGAGCCGGTCAGACGGCGTCGAGCGCCTGGGCGAAGTCGGCCCACAGGTCCTCCGGGTGCTCGATGCCGACGGCCACCCGCACCGTGCCCTCGCCGATGCCGGCCGCGGCCAGTCCCGCGGCGTCCACGGTGCGGTGCGAGGTGGTGGCCGGGTGGAGGATCAACGTCTCGACGCCGCCGAGCGACGGCGCGAGCAGCGCGAGCCGTACGTTCCGCATGAACGCCTCGCCGGCGGCGCGTCCTCCGGCGAGGTCGAAGGAGAACACCCCGCCGAAGTCGGGCAGGAGCTTGGCCGCGAGGTCGTACGACGGATGCGACGGCAGGCCCGGCCAGTGGACCGCGGCCACGGCCGGGTGGCCGGCGAGCCGCGTCGCGAGCACGCGGGCGTTGGCGCAGTGCCGCTCCATGCGCAGCGGCAGCGTCTGGATCCCCCGGAGGGTCAGCCACGCGGCGAACGGGTCGGTCGTCGCGCCGAGTTCCACCGCGTACGACCACACCCCGCGGTGCAGGTCGTGGTCGGCGAAGACGGCGATCCCGCCGAGGACGTCGGTGTGCCCGGACAGGTACTTCGTGACGGAGTGCACGACGACGTCCGCGCCGTGCTCGATGGGCCGGCACAGGATCGGCGAGGCGAAGGTGTTGTCTACGACGGTCAGGATCCCGGCCTCGCGCGCCGCCGCGCACATGCCCGGCAGGTCCGCCACCTGCGTCATCGGGTTGGCGATGGTCTCCAGGTACAGCAGCCGCGTCGTCGGCCGTACGGCGGCGCGCACGGCGGCGGGGTCGTCCTGCGGCACGTGGGTCACCTCCACGCCGAAGCGCCGCGCGAGGTCGGCCAGCACCTGGGCGGTGGCCCCGTAGAGCGCCGACTGGGCGATCACGTGGTCGCCCGACTTCAGCAGGCCGAGCAGCACGGCGTTGATGGCGCCCATGCCGGAGCCGGTGGCCACGGCGGCCACGCCGCCCTCCAGACCGGCCACCGCCTCCTCCAGGGCGCGCACGGTGGGGTTGGAGAGCCTGCCGTAGACGTACGCTCCGTCGGGCCGCCCCATGCCGTCGGCGAAGACGGCCGGGTCGTCGAAGACGAACCCCGAGGTCTGGTAGATCGGCATGGAGATCGGAGTGCTGCCCTCGGGCACGGGCCGGGGCAGGTGGACGACACGCGTTTCCGGATGCAGGGAGCTCATGTCGTCCAGAATGACCCACAAAGCCACTCTTGTCAGTTTGGCCCGCCGACGACGGTTAAGCGGCGAGCGGAGTCCGGTCCCGTCGCCGCCGCCCACGGCGAGGATGAGGGAATGGACATCAGCTTCCTCCTGGTGCACAGCCCCTCCGTCGGTCCCTCGACCTGGGCACCGGTCGCCGAGGCCCTCCGGGCGCGGGGCCACCTCGCGGTCGTGCCGCCGCTGACGGACGTGACGGCCGGCCCGCCGCCGTACTGGCCGGGCCTGGTGCGGCAGGTGACGGCGAGCGCGCCACGCGGGCCGCTGGCGGTCGTGGCGCACAGCAACGCCGGGCTGTTCGTGCCGCTGATCGCCCAGGCGCTCGCCGGGCAGGTCGCCGCGTGCCTGTTCGTGGACGCCGCCCTGCCGCCGCGCGACGGCACGTGCCGTGCGGCGGAGCCGGAGCACCTCGGCTTCCTGCGCTCCCTCGCCGACGACGCGGGCGTCCTGCCGCGGTGGACCGACTGGTGGCCCGAGGAGGACGTCGCCGCCCTCCTGCCCGACCCCGTGACGCGCCAGGTGGTCGTGGCCGAGCAGCCGCGCCTGCCGCTCGCGTACTACCAGGAGGAGATCCCCGTGCCCGCCCGCTGGGACCACGTCAGGAGCGGTTACCTGTGGTTCGGGGACGCATACGCCGCCCTGGCCGGGGAGGCCGGCGAGCGCGGCTGGCCGGTCGAGCGCATCCCCGGCGAGCATCTGCACCAGCTCGTCGCCCCCGAGGCGGTGGCCGACTGGCTCGTCGCCACCGCCGCGTGACGTGCGTACGCCCTCAGCGGGCGCCGAGCGGGCGAGGGAGCCGGATGACGACGAGGCGGTTCGGCACGCCGCTGTCCACCAGCCTGCCGTCAGGGCCGAAGTCGCCGAGGCCGAAGTCGTTGTCGTTGGCCAGGGCGATCGTGCGGGGGTCGAGCACCGCCAGCCCCTCGATCTTGCCGGGCAGCGACGGCACCAGCGCGTTCGGCTCCAGCACGAGCGACTTGGCGGGCAGCCTGAGATCGGACGCGCCCGCCCCCTCCTCCAGCGACGGGCTGGTCTTCGGATCGTCGTAGGGCCCGCCGAGCAGGTTCGCGGCCCTGGTCAGGTCGATCGAGTACACCCGCGCCACGTTGTCGGTGCGCTCGTCGACGAGCAGGCGGCCCCGGCCGGCGTACGCCAGGCCGGAGATCTTCATCTCGCTCTGGTCGCCGTTCACCTTCGGGTCGAAGGTCGTGACGTCCTCGAACCGGTACGGATACTCCGCGGTCACCTTCCGCCGGCGCAGGTCGAAGGCGAGGATGCGCCCGATCCGCGACTTCTTGGCGGCCTTCTTGTCGGGGTTGGCCAGCGGGCTCTGCACGGCCAGGTAGAGCGTGCGCTCGTCCGACGAGATCGCGAGGCCCTCGAAACCGCGGTTCTGCTGCCGGCTCGCCAGGATCGCGGGCAGCGTCTCCTGCACCGGATAGTCCGCGCCGGTCAGTCCGAGCCCCGCCGGAACGTGGCGCTCCAGCACCCGGCCGTCGCGCGACACCCGCACCAGCGACGGGCCGTACTCGTCGACCAGCCAGAAGTCGCCGTCCCGGGTTCGCACCAGGTCCTCGACGTCCAGGCCGCTCGGGTTGTACGGCAGGGCCGTGCGGCCGTCCCAGGTGTACGGCGTCTCGTCGTGTCCCGCCTGGTTCGACAGGCCGGTCACGGGCCTGCCCGAGGAGCCGACGATCGGGATGTACTGCTTGATCGTGGCCGTGCCGCGCGCGAGGGCGACCCGGACGATCGCCGGCGTGAACTCGGGCACCGGGAAGGTGCGGCGCTTCTCTCCGTCCACGGTCGGCTGGCCGTTCGGCCCGCGGTCCGTGACGAGCCAGAACTCACCCGCCCGGCCGGCCGGGAACAGGCCGCTGCCGGCCCCGCCGAACCGCACGCCGTGGTCGTCCGCGATGGACGGCTGCACCCGCTTCAGCGCGGGAGCGGGCAGCGTGACGTCGGTGACGACCACGGGGCCCCTGGCCGGGGTGGCGGCGACCGTACCGGTGGCGGTGAGGGTGAGCGCGGCGGCGACGGCCAGACCGGCGAAGAGGTGACGTGGCACTGGAGACCTTTCAGACAGCGGTGACAGCGCCCGAAGGTAGCGAACGACGACGTCTCCGCCGTGAAGATCAGATGACGCCCGGATGGCTATACGTCGGTGACCCGGATGCCGGCGTGGGCCTTGTACCTGCGGTTGACCGAGATGAGGTTCGCGGTCAGCGCCTCGATCTGGTGGGCGTTCCGCAGCCGTCCCGCGTAGACCCCGCGTGCGCCGGGGATGCGGGCGGCGAGCGCCCGCACGACGTCGGTGGCCTCCCGGTCGTCGCCGAGCACGAGGACGTCGAGGTCGATCTCCTCCACCGAGGGGTCGAGCAGCAGCACCGCCGACACGTGGTGGAACGCCGCGACCACGCGGCTGCCGGTCAGCACCGCCGCCGCCTGCTGGGCCGCGCTCCCCTCCTCCACGGGCAGCGCGTACGCCCCCTGCTTGTCGAAGCCGAGCGGGTTTACGCAGTCGACCACGATCTTTCCGGTGAGCGGCTCGCGCAGCGACTCCAGCAGGGCCCGGTGCCCCTCCCAGGGCACGGCGACGATCACGACGTCGGCCTCGGCCGCCACGTCGGCGTTCGCGGCCCCCCGCACGCCGATCTCCCGGGCCGCCTCCCCCGCGCGCTCGGCGCTGCGCGAGCCGATCAGCACGGTGTGACCGGCGAGGGAGAACCGGCGGGCCAGCCCCTTGCCCTGGTCTCCGGTGCCGCCCAGGATGCCGATGGTCAGCCCGGACACGTCGGGAACATCTGTGGTCTGCTCTGCCATGAGTCAGATCATGCCAGCATGCCGGGGCCGGGAACCGCCCGGGCGGAGCGCGTCCGGGGACGTGGACGGGCTCAGCAGTCGCCGATGGCGGGCAGCCCGGCCACCCGGGTCGCCAGCCAGGCCACCGCCAGCGGGGCGCCCTCCACCGCGCCGAGCACGTGGCTGCCGGCCGGCAGGCCGGTCCACAGGACGTTCGCCCCACGCGCGCAGTACTCCCGCCGCAGCGTCCGGCCCAGCTCGTACGGGATGATCTCGTCGCCCTTCGCGTGGTACAGGAACAGCGGCGCCTTCGGCGCGGACGCGCCGAGGCGGTTCTCGGCGAGGCGGGCCCGCCACTCGGGCAGGTCCAGCACGTCGGTCGTGGTCAGCTCCGACAGGCGCCGTCCGCCGAGCTTCGCCCGCAGGTCGCCCACGCAGTCGTCCCGCGCGTCGCCGAACAGCGCGGCGCCCTCGGGGGTGAGTCGACTCTCCAGGCGCAGCTCCGGATAGGCGGCGTCCAGCCCGAGGCCCGCCGCGGCGGCCAGCCCGAAGTCTCCCGTGCCGTCCAGGTGATCGGCCACCGCCCGCAGGTCGGCCGGGACCCCGCCCGCGGCGACTCCCCTGAGCCGCAGTTCGGGCGCGTACGACGGCTGGAGCTGGGCCGCCCACGCCGCCGACGAGCCGCCCTGCGAGTAGCCCATCACCACGACCGGCGCGGTGGCGGACAGGTTGGCGTCCGGCACCCGGACCGCGGCCCTGATCGCGTCGAGCACGGCGTGCCCCTGGGAGAGGCCCGCCATGAACGTGTGGTCGCCCGGCGTGCCGAGGCCCTCGTAGTCGGTCACCGCGACGGCCCAGCCCTTGAGCAGCATCAGGCTCATGATCGCGAGCTCGGCCTCGGTGCCGCCCGCCATCGCGGCGGACGGGGCGCACTGGTCGCCCAGGCCGTGCGTCCCGACGGCGTAGCCCACGACGGGCCGCCGGCCCAGCGGATAGGGGGCGGCCGGCACGAGGAGAGTGCCCGAGACGACGTTCGGCTCACCCGTCGCGGAGGTGGATCGGTACCGGAGGTGCCACGCCTTCACCGGCACCTCCAGCAGCCTGCCCGGGGCGAGATAGACGGTGGTCGCGCGGGCCTCGACGACGTCCCCCGCGGAGGTCGCGCGAGCGGTGCCGCCCAGCGCGGGCAGCAGGAGGAAGACCCCGATCATCGACACGAGGGCGCGCACGCGCAGGTTCATCGAGCCGCCTTCCGGTGGGGTGTGCACAGGACGATCTCAGCGCCGTGGGCTGATCGTCATCCTCCGGTAACGGTGTGTCAAGAACCGGATCGGCGGGACTTCACTCGTGTCTGTCAGGCACCATGACGGTCATGGACGCCGCATCGGTGAATCTGCTGCGGGAGGTGCTCGCCTCCACCGGCTGGCTGGAACGCACTCGTGAGCTCGGCCTCGCCCTCCGGGCCACCAGGTCGCCCGGAGGGCTCCTGGTCGTCGGCACCCCCGAGGACGAGCCGTGGCACGTCACCGCCCATCTCGCCGACGAGGCCCGGCTGTCGGGCCTCGCCCAGCTCTCCCCCACGCTCGTCCGCTGGGCGCCGCCGCCCGGCGCTCCCCCTCATCTGCGCGTCGGGATGGACCGGCTGCGAAGCGCGGGGCGGGGCGAGACGCTCTTCGTGGTCGCCGAGGAGCGGGCGCCCGTGCCGCTGCTGGAGCGCGTGGACGACGCCCGCCGCACCGGCGCCACGATCCTCGCCGTCGACGGCGGAGACCCGGAGCTGGAGTCGCTCGCCCACGACGCGATCGCCGTGCCACCCGAGGGGGGCGTGCTCAGCTTCGACGCCGCCCAGCATCTCGTGAGCAGCGCGGCCGGTGAGGTACGCCGGAGGGCCGGCCTGCGGGAACGCCTGGCCCTGCTGGCCGACCGCATCACCGGCCCGCGCGTGAGCGACTGACGCGAGCGGCGGATCATTGGGCCATGAGCACTTCTCCGGACGGAGGGCAGTCCTGATGTCCGCCTTCATCACGATCATCGGCACGGTGGGGGCCGTCGTCCTGCTGGCCGCGTACGCCATGGTGTCGTCGGGCCGGATGTCCGGGGACGGGCTGCCGTACCAGCTCCTCAACCTGGGCGGGGCGGCCGCGCTGATGGTCAACAGCGCCTACCACTCGGCCTGGCCCTCGGCGATCCTCAACCTGGTGTGGAGCGGGATCGGCGTGTGGACGCTCAGCCGGCTCGTGGCCCGCCGCGCGGCGGGGCGCCGGGCGGCCGGGTCCGCGGGCGCCGCGCCCCCGGCCGGCGCGGTTCAGACAGGTGAGGTCCAGGCAGGCGGGGTGCAGGCAGGCGGGGTGCAGGCAGGCGCGGTCCACGTCCAGGCCGCCGACACCCCGGCCGGCTGAACCCGCGTACGTCAGGGGGTCACTCGTCCCACTCCTTGTCCTGTTCCTTCCACTTCTTGTTGCGCTCGGCCGCCGTCTGCAGGGCGTGGGAGGCGGCGTCCTGGGAGTCGTAGGGCCCGAGCCGGTCCTTGTTGGGGCAGCCCTTCTCCGGCTCGACGGTCATGTGCTTCAGGCAGAACCACCATTGATCGCTCACGGCACTAATCGTGCCCAGCGGAAGCGCAACTAGACTTGGCGGCATGTCCACGCTGCTGCGCCCCGGGCGTATCTCGCCCACCCGCAAGGTCCCCGCCCACATCCCCCGCCCCGAGTACGTGGGCAGGGCCGAGCCCAGGAAGGGCGACAGCGACGTCCAGACCCCCGAGACCATCGAGAAGATGCGGATCGCGGGCCGGATCGCCGCGCAGGCCCTGGAGGAGGTCGGCAGGCACGTCGCTCCCGGCGTGACGACCGACGAGCTCGACCGCATCGGCCACGAGTTCCTCTGCGACCACGACGCGTACCCGTCGACGCTGGGCTACCGCGGCTACCCGAAGTCACTGTGCACGTCGATCAACGAGGTGATCTGCCACGGGATCCCCGACGACACCGTCCTGCGCGACGGCGACATCGTCAACGTGGACATCACGGCCTTCATCGGCGGGGTGCACGGCGACACCGACGCCACCTTCCTCGTCGGGGAGGTCGACGAGGAGTCGCGCCTGCTGGTCGAGCGGACCCGCGAGGCGACGATGCGGGCGATCAAGGCGGTCGCGCCGGGCCGGCAGCTCAACATCGTCGGCCGGGTCATCGAGGCGTACGCCAAGCGCTTCGGCTACGGGGTCGTCCGCGACTTCACCGGCCACGGCATCGCGACGTCGTTCCACTCGGGGCTCATCGTCCCCCACTACGAGGACACGTCGCTGTCGGTGACGCTGGTGCCCGGAATGACGTTCACGATCGAGCCGATGCTCACGCTGGGCACGATCGACTACGAGATCTGGCCCGACCGCTGGACCGCCGTCACCAAGGACCGCAAGCGCACCGCGCAGTTCGAGCACACGATCGTGGTGACGGAGACCGGCCACGAGATCCTGACCCTGCCCTGAGGCCCGCCCTGCGTGCGGGCGCGTGGATCCCGCGTGGTCAGCGGGACCGGTCGCGCCGGTTCAGCTTGGCCAGGTAGTCGTTGTAGGCGTCCAGCTCGGCGTCTCCGGTGCCGCCGCCCGGCTTCGCCGCGGCGGCGTCGGCCCGGCGGTCGGCCCGGCGGGCGACCCGCTCGTCGTCGCGCCACCACTGGAAGCCCAGCGCGAGCAGCACGATCAGGGTGGGGATCTCGCCGAAACCCCAGGCGATGCCGCCTCCGGTCTGCTGGTCGGCCAGCGCCGAGGCGCCCCAGGTGCGGCCGAGCTGGTCGTAGTACGCGCCGGCCAGCACCGTGCCCATGCTCATCAGGGCGATGCCGAAGAACGCGTGGAACGGCATGGTCACCATGAGGAGCAGCAGCCGGCCGGCGTGGGGCAGCTTGTGCGGCGCCGGGTCCACGCCGATGATCACCCAGAAGAACAGGGTGCCGCTCAGCAGGAAGTGCGTCGTCATCGCGATGTGCCCGAGGTGCTCCTCCATCGCGGCGGCGAACAGCGGGGTGAAGTACAGCGCGAACGTCGACACCACGAAGATCGCCGTGGCGATCGCGGGGTGGCTGACGAACCTCATCACCCTGCTGTGCAGGATCACCGTGATCCACTCGCGGGGCCCGCGGTCGCCGCGCCGTACGGCGGGCCTGAGCGCGCGCAGCGCCAGCGTCACCGGCGCGCCCAGCACGAAGAAGATCGGGACCAGCATCGACAGGATCATGTGCTCGGTCATGTGCACGCTGAACAGCACGGGCGCGTACCGCGCGATGCCGCTCTGGGTGCTGAGCACCAGGATGACGACGCCGAGACCCCAGCTCACCGTGCGGCCCACCGGCCACTTGTCACCCCGCCGGGCCAGCCGCACGACCCCCGCGCCGTACAGCCCGGCCAGGGCCGCGGCGAGCACGGCGAAGAACAGGTCGAACCACCACAGCGTGAACAGGTTCCCCAGGGACAGCGGAGGCGGGAGCAGGTAGCCGAGGAGCTCGAACGCGCGGTCGACCGGCGTGTTGACGGGCGGCGGGGCGGTCCGGGAGAGCGCCACGCCGACCCCCATCGTCGCGCCCATGAGCATGACCTCGCCGAGGGCCAGGCGCAGGAACGCGTGCGGCTCTCCCGCCGACAGCCTCGGCAGCGTACGGCCCCGGTGGCTCCATCCCAGGTACCCCAGCGCGGCGAACGCCGCGACCTTGGCGATCAGGAGCAGGCCGTAGGCGGAGGTGAACAGGTCGCCGATCGTGGCCAGGCGCGAGGCGCCTGCGGCGACGCCGGAGAGGCCGACCCCGATGAAGCACCACAGCGCCATCCGCGAGAAGCGCGCGGCGGCGACGTCGATCTGCGCCTGCCCGCGGAGCGCGTGGACGCAGATCGCGGCGAGCCCCCCGACCCACAGCGCCAGGAAGAGCAGGTGCATGCCGACGGAGGTGGTGGCCAGCCCGTGGTTGGGCGCGGAGGAGGAGTGCCCGGTCAGCGCGGGCGGCAGGAGCGTCACCAGCGCGAAGACCAGCAGTCCCGCGGCGGCGCCCGCCGTGATCGCGCCCCGGGCGAACAACGCGATGGCGACGGCGAACAGCACGACCAGGGTCAGCGCGATGCCCTGCGGCACCTGGCTGGCGTAGCTGGTGAGCTCGTTGCCGGCGAGGATCTCCCCCACCGGCGCGCCGAGGGTCTCCGACAGGCTGAAGACCAGCGCCACCGCCGCGGCGACCGCCCAGGCCAGGGCGGACCACGAGGCGCCCTTCACATAGCTCTGGGCCGGCCTGCCGAGCAGCCCCTTGTCACTGGGCAGGAAGGCCGCGGCCACGGCCAGCAGTCCCACGGTCAGCACGCCGGAGACGTCCATCGCGAGCTTCGACAACGGAAGCATCCAACGCGTCAGCGTGCCCTCGTCGGGCAGGCCGGGGATGATCCGGGGGGTCGCGGCGCCGCCGAGCACCATCGCGACCACGAGCGCGCCCGCCGTCGCGCACAGCGCCGCGACGGTCAGGCGCACGACCCTGCTCACGGCTTCTTCCGCAGGCTCAGGAACATGCCGATGCCGATCCCGGCGATGCCGAAGACCACGGCCCAGAACCAGCCGGGCACGCCGCCGCCCTCGCTGTCGCCGGCCTGGGACGCCTGCGCAGCCTCGGACGTCGTAGCGGCCGACGCGACGGGTGCGGCGACCGTGTCCTGGGGCTCGGCCACCGAGGTCGCGCTGCCCAGCGCCTGGTCACCCACCACGGTGAAGGGGATCTCCCCCTCCAGGGGGTGACCGTCGGGAGAGACCACCCGCCAGGCGATCGTGTACCGGCCCGGCGGTACCGCGTCGGCCACCGCCTCGGTGACCTTGGGGCCGTTGACGGCCGGAGCGCCCTTCTCGTAGCGCTTGCCGTCCTCACCGCGGACGACCACGACCGGGAAGCGCACGGAGTCCGCGAACTCCAGGGTGACCTTGGTCAAGGTCTTGACCTGGGCGTTCTTCTGCGGGTCGCTGCTCTTGAGCGAGGTGTGCGCCTGGGCCGGCAGGACCGGGGCCGCGCACAGCAGGAGCGACACCAGGAACGCGGCGAGGCCGGCGAAGGCGGCGAGGATGGGTCTCTTCATGACAGTCCCAGGCTACCGACGCGTGTGCCCGGTCCACACCCCGCACCGGAAGACGGGGACGACCTGTCATGTCCCCTGCTCAGGGGCCCGGCCGCACAGACGGATCCGGGCCGGAGCGCGACGCTCCGGCCCGGTGGGTCAGGTCTGCACGGTGCCTATATGTGAGGCCCCGTGGACGAGCGGTGTGCGGGGACGCCTGTCACAGCCCGGCGCAGGCGAGGGCCCGCTGGTAGGCGGCCACGCTCTGCCGGTCGTCACCGATCCGCCGACGAAGCTCCGCGATCGTCATCCAGTCCTCGGTCGTCTTCCGCGTGGGGAGCGCGTTCTCCAGCCAGCGACTCACCGTGTTCAGCTCCGCCGCCGCCTCGTCGTCCTCATGAAGCAGGAAACGCGCCTGACTGAGCAGCAGGGCGGCCCGTGTCTCCAGCCACCCCGAGGTGCCGCGGACCAGGTCCACGGCCGCCTGTGCGTACTCCACGGCCTGCTCGGGATGCTGGAGGACGATCTCCGCCCAGGCGAGATCGAGGGCGCCCTGGGCTCTGTCGAAGGCGCTGGTCGCGCTGGCCTCCATCTCCCGCTGCGCCCTGACCAGGAGGTCGCGCGCCTTCTCCGACTCCTCAGGGTGCAGCCTGAGGACCATGTTCGCGTGCGTCTGCCGGAGACGAGCGAGGTTGCGCGGCTCACCGGTCTCGGACTGGATCGCCAGCGCACGCTCGATCAGGGCAAGCGCTTCCTCCCCGCGTCCCGCCCGCTCGGCCACATGGGCGGCGTTCCAGGACGACGCGACTGCTGCCCGCGGGGTGCCCAGGACCTCCGCAGCCGCGATCAGTTCGGCCGCGAAGTGCCCTGCCCGCAGCATGTCGCCGCGCGCCATGTAGACGCTAAGCAGGGTGGCGCCGAGTTCGACCAGAGCGTCGCTCCATCCGGATCGGGCCAGCGTCTCCAGCGCGCGCTCGCCGACCTGGACGGCAGCGGAGTAGTCGCCCCGCTCGCGATGGCACCGGCACAGCGCCAGGGCTACGGCTATCTTGCGCTCCGGCGCCATCGTGTCCACCTCGGACTTCCCGAGCTCCTCGAGCGTGGAGATGGCCTCGGCGAGCTCGCCACATGCCTCGGAGGCCAACGCGTAGCCGTAGCGGGCCTCGACGCGGAGCGAGGCCAGACCCAGAAGGTTGCCGTCAGCGAGCAGTTCGGCATACCGGCGGCGCGCCTCGGCGACTTCACCGTTCTCCAGTGTCATGCGGGCGAAGCTGAGGCCGACTTCCAGGTCTTGCATCTGCTCGGCCGTGACGCCGTTGACGAGGTAGGTCAGCGAGCAGTCCAGCTTCTGCGCGAGTAGTTCCAGGACCGCGGGGGTGGGGGTACGCTTGCCGCTTTCGATCAGTGATACATAACTATCGGAAAGCTCGGGATGCGCCAACTGCGCTTGCGAGAGCCCGCGCTGACGGCGAATCGCCTTGATGCGCTGTCCGACCAGATCTTGCGCCGCCATTGGCAACTCCTGCAATATTGTAGGCCCGGCAGTCTGAGCTGATGGGAGATCCACCGTGCGCCGCCTTGCCCTACCCGTTCTTACCATCATCATTTCCGCCATACTGGCCGTTGGTGGCGATGTTACGCCAGCGAGTGCCTCCCCGTCTCCTATGCTGACGAAAAATACACTCATGTTGGACTGCTGCTGATCGAAGCCGCCTGGTAGCCGTGCTAGGACGCCGGAGATGAAGATCAATAACCGCCCGGCGTCCATGCAGCCACCCTGACGCCCCGGTGCCCGCAATGGAAATCGCGACCACAGCCACTCCATCGCATCCGGGGAATTATTCGCGCCGCACTCGGCTTGAGAAGTCAACCCGGAGCACCCCTTATCGATCCCCTCTGTGCGAGAATCAATTCACAGGGGAGGAGAGAAATCTCGGCAACCATTTCAGCGAGTGCCGGTATCGAATCAGCGGAATATTCACGAGCCCAGCTTCCATTTCTCTGGTCGATGCGAATAGAAGCGATTTCTCTCTCGGTCGTGGCGACGGCAAGCGCGACATGCGCCTCCCAGGCCGCCTCCGCAGCCCTGGACCCATCGCGTCGTGGCCCGAGCGAAGCGCCCTACAGCGGCCTTAGCCCCCGTAGCGACACAAAAGCTATCAAACCGTCGCTTGCGCGGGCTCATCATACGCTTCCGCCAAGCGCCGCCTCGCGGACACGGAGCGCATGTCGTCCCGCCCGGGACCAGGACCACGCCATCTTCATATCTAGACGGAATCTAGATATGTGCTGGCATATTTGTAGTTCTGCCAAACTGGGGGAGCAAGGTCCGTCACGAGGGCGAACACGGGGATGACTTCGTAATTCGTAGTAGCGGAGGAACGTCGGGGGTGCGATGAGGTGCGGTCATGGACTTCCCATGCCCGGGGCCTTCAACTACTCCTGACAGGCTTCCACAGAACGCGTCTGGTCCGTCACGGCTTGGAGTCCGACGACGTATGGATAACGCGAAAGAGCACGGAACGTCGCAAGGCTCACCGTATCGCCTGCAACTGCTTGGGCCTGTGGCGGCCTGGTGTGAGGGCCGGACCGTCGACCTCGGGCCGCCGCTGCAGCGTGCGGCCCTGTGTGTCCTCGCCGCCCGTGCGGGGCGGATCGTCACGAAGGACACGCTCATCGGCGGACTCTGGGGGGATCGACCGCCGAACACCGCCGAACAGAGCGTCTACACCTACATCGCCGGTCTGCGGCGGGTACTGGAGAGGGCGCCGGGCCGGCGTGGCCCCTACACCACGCTGATCTCCCGCTCGCGGGGCTATGTGCTGGAGCGTGGGGCGGTGGAGGCGGACGTCGGCGACTTCGAACGCCACCTGGCCGAGGCCCGGCGGCTCCAGGCCACGGAGGATCCGCGTGGCGTCCTGCGGACGTTGGACGCCGCCTCGGACTGCTGGTCGGGGCCCGCCCTCTGCGGCGTCCCCGGCCCCTTCGCCGAGGGCGAGCGAATCCGGCTGGAGGAGTTGCGCCTGACGGCTTTGGAGGACCGGGCCGGCGCGCTGCTCGATCTGGAACTTCACCAGGAGGCCGTGGGGGCCCTCACCGAACTGGTCACGGAGGCTCCCCTGCGGGAGCGGTCCCGTGACCTGCTCATGCTGGCGCTCTATCGATCGGGCAGGCAGGCCGACGCGCTCGACACCTACCTGGACATCAAGCAGTTACTCGCCGAGCGGCTCGGGCTGGACCCCGGCGAGGCCCTGCGCGAGCGGTACGAGCTGATCCTGCGGGCCGACCCCTCCCTGGACCCGGCGCAGAGCGAGACGACCACTGTCGGCGTGCAGCCTCGTCCTCCGCGTCAGCTTCCGCGCGCGGCCACCGGCTTCGTGGGCCGGGTCGAGGAGCTGGTTCGCCTGCGATCTCTGCTCACCCCCTGGGATGGCGGGTTCCCACAGGCCGTGGTCGCGATCACCGGCGCCCCCGGAACGGGCAAGTCCGCCTTGGCCGTGCATGCCGCGCACACCGCGGCCCACGCGTTCCCCGACGGCCAGCTCTACGTGAACCTCCTGGGAGCGACGCCAGGCGTGGAGTGTCTGGAGCCGATCGGCGTGCTGGGCAGGCTCCTGCGTGCCCTCGGGCTGGAGGGCAAGGCCGTGCCGTCCGAGGAGGACGAGGCCGCGGCGGTGCTGCGCGACCGGCTGGACGGCCGCAGGACCCTCATCGTGCTCGACGACGCGGCCGGGCCGGAGCAGGTCCGCTCCCTGCTGGGCCTGCCGTCGGGCAACACCGTGCTCATCACGAGCCGGGAGTCCTTCGCCGTGGCCGACGACTGCGTGCGGATCGTCCTCCGTAGGATGCGGCGATCCGAGGGAGTCACCGTACTGTCGAAGCTCGTCGGGGCGGAGCGGATCTCGGGGGATCCGGCCGCCGCATCCCATCTGGTCGAACTGTGCGGCGGGCTGCCGCTCGCCCTGCGCCTGGCCGCCGCCCGGTTGGGCGAGCGACCGGACTGGAGCGTGCGGGACCTCGGGGGGAGGCTGGAGGACCGGCGGCGCACGCTGCACGAGCTGGAGTCGGGCCAGATCGCCGTGCGGTCCAGTCTGGAGCTGAGCTACGAAGGGCTCGCCCGCGGCGGCGCGCTCGATCGGCTGGCCGCGCGGACGCTGTGTCATCTCGGCGTCCTGCACGTGGCGAGCGTGACCGCCGACGTGGTGGCCGCCCTCGTCGGCGAGCCCGCCGACGCCGCCGAACGCGCCCTCGACCGTCTCGTGCGGGCACATCTGCTGGAGAGCAGCGAAGCCGGTCGCTACCAGCCGCACGACCTCGTGAGGCTGTTCACGATCGAACTCGCGGACACCCGCCTCACGCCACAGGCGCGCAAGGACGCGCTCTTGCGGGCGCTCGGCTTCTACGGCGCGACCTCACGTCACGCCAGCACCCTGCTCGATCCCCACCGCGTGCACCTTCCCTGGCCCGATGTGCCGCAGCGCCCACTGGCGCTGGATACCTCCGCCAAGGCCAGAGCCTGGCTGGGCAAGGAGCTGGCACATGTCATCTCCACCGCCTCTCAGGCGATGGCGAGCGAGGACGACGAGATCACCCGCCTCGGAGCCTACGTAGGGTTGGCTCTCTCCTGGCAGCTCATCCGTGAGGCGCGTTACAGAGAGCAACTCGAACTGAGCCGTCAGACGCTCCTCGTCGGGAGACGTGCGGATGATCTGGACATTCAGGCTCTCGCACACGGCCAGATCGCCGGAGCGCTCGGGAACCTCGGACAGCTGGATGAGGCTGTACCGCATCAGGAGACCGAGCTCGAACTGCGACGCACACTGCGCGACCGGTTCGGCGAGATGCGTGCCCTGGGTAACCTGAGCGTGGCGCAGATCGAGATCGGGCGGTACGCGGAAGCTTTAGAGAGCGCCGAAGTGCAGAACGCCATCGCCCAGGAGATCGGTTCCGCGGTGGGAGAGCGGCACTCCCTGCTCATGGCGGGGAGCGCACGCCGAGGTCTGGGCGACACTGCCGCGGCGATGAGCCTGCTCGAACAGGCACTCGGACTCGCTCGAGTCGCCGGGGACCGGCATCACGAGTCCATAAGCCTTCTTTTCCTCGCCGAGCTGTGTCTGGACCAGGGCGATCCGTCGACCGCCAGGGACTACCTGGAACGCGGCCTCCGCCTCTCCCACGAGAGCGGCCAGCGAGGACGTGAAGGCCATCTGCTCGGCAGGCTGGCGAAGGCGCATCGCCTGCTCGGTGAGCCCGAACCGGCACTGCGCTGTGCCCTGAGGTCGCTGGCCATCGGGCAGCGATCCGGGGACGAGCAGCTACGCCGTCAGGCGGAGGACGAGCTTCGCGAGATCGGGGAGGCGTTCCCCGGGGTGGAGGTCCCGCCGCCGCGCTCCGCGGAGGAGGCGCTGAGCCGCTGACCGCGGCGGGGGCTACCCGGCGCGCAGGGCGAGGAAGAGGTCGACGCGGTCGGCCATCGACGACAGGTCCCTGCCGGTCAGCTCCTCGACCCGCCTGATCCGGTAACGCACCGTGTTGACGTGAACGTGCAGGCGCTCGGCGCAGGCGTTCCACGAACCGGTGCAGTCGAGGAACGCGCCGAGCGTGCGCACCAGCTCGGCGCCGTGCCGCCGGTCGTAGTCGAACAGCGGCCCGAGCAGCCGCTCGGCGAAGGACGACCGCACCTCGCCCGGCGTGGTCGCCAGCAGCAGCGCGTGCGTGTAGATCTCGTCGCCGGTGACGACTCCCCCGCCGCGCGCCGCGGCCAGCCGCCGGGCGTGGCCCGCCTCCTCCACCCCGCCTCGGATGGCCTGCGGGCCGGTCAGCGCCCCGCTCACCCCCACCGACACGGTGAGCGCCGGCAGCCCGGCCGCGATCACCGCCGCCCGGTCGCGCAGCCGCTCCGCGAGGGCGTCGCGGTCGTCGCCGTACGCGTCGCCGCGCAGCGGGACCAGCGTCACCGACGCGTCCGCCCCGGCCACCGCCACCACCCGCCGGTCCAGCAGCTCCTCTACTACCTGGCCGCCCAGCAGGGCGGGGTCGGGGCCGTCGGTCGCCCCGCGCCGGCTCGCCGCCGCGGCGACCAGCGCGTACGGCTCCGCCGGGTCGACGCCGCAGGTCCGCAGCCGCGCCGACAGCTCCGTCGGCTCCCCTCCCGAGCAGGCCAGGGCGATCAGCTGTTCGGCCAGCCGCCGTTCCACCCGCCGGCCCGCCTCGGCCCGGGTGCGCTCCAGCGCGACGCAGGCCGCCAGTTCGAAGCCGATCTCCGCGTCGACCTCGCCCCGGCACACGAGGGCCCAGCCGGCGGCCCGGTGCGCGCGGTCCACGGCGAACAGCGTGAACCGCCCGCCGCGGTCCACCACCACGGGCAGGCGGACGGCGGCGAGGTAGTCGCGGGCCAGCCGTACGGCCTGGTCCTCGGGCAGGGCGCCCGCGACGACGGAACCGCAGGCGGACACCACGGCGGCCGTGACGCCGAGCTCGGTCTCCACGAGCGCGAACAGCTCCCCCAGCCCCGCTCCCTCGGCCACCGCCGCCACGATCCTGCGGTGCCGCCCGAGAGCGCCGCGCAGGTCACCGGCCTGCACGGCGGCGACGCGCCGGCCCACGAAGTCGGTGACGGCGCCGAACGACACCTCGACGGGCACCTCCAGCAGCGGCAGGCCGTGCTCGCGGCAGGCCGCCACCAGGTCGTCGGGCACCATGCCGAGCCGCGCGTCGCCCGCGCCGATAGCGGCCACCCCCGCCTCCGCGAGGGCGGCCACGAACCGCGCGGAGTCGCCGGGAGACCGCCGCCACATGAGCCCGGTCAGCACCAGCTCGCCTCCCGACAGGTAGCGCCGGGGGTCGGGCAGGTCGGTGATGAGCACCCCGCCGATCTCACGGTCCGGCGTCTCGTCGCCCGTCAGCAGGACGAGCCGCAGCTCCGGGGCGGAGAGCAGATCACGAAGCAGCACGACCGACAGCCTATTTGGAGGTATGTACAAGCATCGACCCCGTCCGCCGTCCCGTTTCCCATGACCACGCCGATAGGCCGGGGCCCGGTCCGGTTGCTGTACTACGAGCATGACGCGGCCGATGACGACGGACACCCAGCGCCCCTCGGGGCCGGGTTCGGGGCTCGGCGAGAGCGTGCCGCGCCCGGACGGCAGGCTGAAGGTGAGCGGGGAGTTCGCCTACTCCTCGGATCTGTGGCTGGAGGGCATGCTCTGGGGCGCCACCCTGCGCAGCCCGCACCCGTCGGCGTGGATCCGCTCGGTCGACGTCGGCCCCGCCCTCGCGATGCCCGGCGTGTTCGCCGTGCTGACCCACGAGGACGTCCCCGGTGAGAGGTTCTACGGGCTGGAGCACCGGGACCAGCCGGTGCTGGCGATCGACCAGGTCCGCTACCAGGGCGAGCCTGTGGCGATCGTGGCCGCCGACCATCCGGAGACCGCACGCCGGGCCGCCGCCGCGATCGTCGTGGACTACGAGGTGCGGCCGTCCGTCGTCGACCCCCGCCGCGCCGCCTTCGACCCGTCCTGCCCGGCCGTCCACCCCGGGGGCAACGTCGTACGGCACCAGCCGGTCAGGGTGGGGAGCACCTTCGAGGCCGAGGTGGTCGTCACCGGCGAGTACGAGGTCGGCATGCAGGACCAGGCCTTCCTCGGTCCGGAGTCGGGACTGGCCGTGCCCGCCGAGGACGGCGGTGTGGACCTGTTCGTCGCCACACAGTGGCTGCACGTCGACCAGGGTCAGGTGGCTCCGTGCCTGGGCCTGCCGGCGGATAGGGTGCGCCTGACGCTCGCCGGGGTCGGCGGCGCGTTCGGCGCGAGAGAGGACCTGTCGATGCAGGTCCACGCCTCGATGCTGGCGCTGCGGACCGGCCGCCCCGTCAAGATGGTGTACGGCCGCGAGGAGTCGTTCTTCGGCCACGTCCACCGGCATCCCGCCCGGATGAGGTACGAGCACGGCGCGACCGCCGACGGGCGGCTCGTCTACGTGCGGGCCGAGATCCTGCTCGACGGCGGGGCCTACTGCTCGTCCACGCCCGCCGTGGTCGGCAACGCCGCCTCCCTCGGCGTCGGGCCGTACGAGGTGGACAACGTCTGGATCGACGCGTACGGCGTCTACACGAACAACCCGCCCTGCGGCGCGATGCGCGGGTTCGGGGCGGTGCAGGCCTGTTACGCGTACGAGTCGCAGATGGACCGGCTCGCGGCGGCCTGCGGGCTGTCCCCGGTGGAGATCCGGGTCCGCAACTCGGTGTCGCAGGGATCGCGGCTGGCCACCGGGCAGCTGATCGACAGCCCCGCGCCGCTCGCGGAGATGCTCGCCGAACTGGCCGCGATGCCGCTGCCCGCCGAGCCGCCGCCCGCCGGCCCGGACGGCGCGGGGGCGGACGGCGCCGGGCCCGACCTGCGCCTGCTGCCGGGCGGTGTGGCCCAGGCGACGCGCGGCGAAGGCGTGCGGCGGGGCGTGGGCTACGGCGTCGGCATCAAGAACATCTGCTTCTCCGAGGGCTTCGACGACTACTCGACGGCGCGGGTGCGGGTCGAGCTCGCCGGTGACGAGCCGCACGTGCTCGTGCACACCGCCGCCGCCGAGGTGGGGCAGGGCCTCGTCACCGTGCAGGCCCAGATCGCCCGTACGGAGCTGGGCATCGAGCGGGTCACCGTCGCCCCGGCGGACACCGCGGTCGGCTCGGCCGGGTCGTCCTCGGCGTCCCGCCAGTCGTACGTCACGGGCGGGGCCGTCCGGGCCGCCTGCGTGGCGGTGCGGGAACGCCTCGGCGCGCTGCGCGCGGCGCATCCCGGGCTGTCGCTCTCTGAGGTGCTGGAGCGGTCCGGGCCGGTGGAGGAGACCCGGGAGTTCCGCCACCGGCCGACCTTCCCGATGGACCCGGTCACCGGCCAGGGGAACTCCCACACCCAGCTCGCGCTGTGCGTGCATCGCGCGGTGGTCGACGTCGACGTGGATCTCGGCCTGGTCAGGGTCGTCGAACTGGCCGCCGTGCAGGACGTGGGGAAGATCCTCAACCCGCTCGCCCTCGAAGGGCAGATCCACGGCGGCTCGGCGCAGGGGCTGGGGCTCGCGCTGATGGAGGAGATCCAGGTCAGCGAGGGCAGGGTGCTCAACCCCTCGTTCACCGACTACCTGATCCCCACCATCCTCGACATGCCGCCGATGCGGCTGTCGATCCTGGAGAACCCCGACCCGCACGCGCCGTACGGGCTGCGCGGGGCGGGCGAGCCGCCCACGCTGTCGTCGACCCCGGCCGTGGCCGCCGCCGTCAGGGCCGCGACGGGCCTGGATCTCTCCCGGGTGCCGATCCGGCCCGAGGACATCGCCCTCGTGCCGGCCTCCCGGCCCTGAGGACCGGCCGGCTCGCCGGCTCGGTCCGCTCGCGGGCTCAGTCGGCGATGTAGCCGATGGAGGTCACCTCGTAGCCGCGGGCCTTCGAGCCGCCCAGCCGCATGAACATCGCGCCGCCCTCGTAGGAGTAGGCGCAGCTGTAGCCCTTCGAGTCGCGGTTGCAGCCCTGGAAGATGTAGGCCACGCCCTTGGGGTCGAACCTGTTCCGGAAGAGCGTGGTGACGGCCCTGTTCGTGGCGGCCTCCAGACCCCGGTAGCGGTCGCCCGTGCGCCACGCCTTGAAGAGGTGGGTGGCCGCGGCGGACGGCTTGACGAGGTGCCGGGACTCGTACACCTTCACGACCTTCGAGCCCGAGACGACCATCAGGATGCCGTCGAGCCCGCCCGGGACGTTCACGCTGGTGTGGACGAACCGGCAGTCGCGCCCTCCGGTGCAGCCCGCGAACCTGTCCGGGGCCCGGAAGGGGTAGGCGAAGATCGTGGAGACCGCGCCGGCGGTGGCGACCCGGGAGGCCGCGTGGCGGTCCCGGCGCAGCCACGCGCCGAAGAGTTTCTTGGCGACCGTCGCGGGCGCGGGCCTGAGCCCCATGGACGCCGCCTGTGCGGCGGACGGGGCCGGGGCCTGCGCAGTGGAGTGCGCGGCGGAGTGCGCAGTGGAGTGCGCGGAGTGCGCGAGCGCCGGAGCGGCGGGGAGAAGCAACGCGGCGGCGACGGCCGGACCGGCCACGCCTCGCAACCATGGTGCTGACACGCTCCGCACGCTACCGGGCTCTGCTTGCACCCCGATTGCCCGCGGCTTGCACGCCCGCCGGACAGCCCCGGCGGGCGTTCCCGTCGCGCCGTATGCCTGACGGGGCGAGGGTCAGACCATGTCGTCGGGGTCGCAGGCGACGCCGTCGTGGTCGACGTCGACGTACCAGTCGTACTCGGGGTGACGGCCCTTCGTGTACGGCCCGGCGCCGTGGGCCTTCGCCTCCTTGCACGAGGCGTACCGGCCGCCGTTCCCTCCGCCCGCGCCCGCCGAGGTGAGAGCGGCCTGCGTGGCACCGGGCTGCGCGGCGCCGGTGCGGGAGCCGGAGCTGATCGTGCCCTGCCCGCCGTTCTGCTGGGAGACGCCGGGCGGGGTCGAGCCGGGCTGAGGGGCGTTCTGGTTGGTGCCGGACTGGTCGAGGCCCGGCTGGGTCCCACCCGGCTGGGTCCCACCCGGCTGGGTTCCGCCCGGTTGCGTGCCACCCGGCTGGGTTCCACCGGGTTGGGTTCCACCCGGCTGAGTCCCGCCTGGCTGAGTTCCGCCCTGCTGGGTTCCGTCCGGCTGGCCGGCGCCGGGCGTGGGGTTCTGCTGCTGGCCCGCGGGGGCCGATCCTCCGGTCAGCAACCCGATGATCGCGTCGGCCTGCGCCTTGTCGAAGCCCGCGATGCCGAGGCTGTCCTGCGTGATCTCCTGGGCGACGCGGGGCGCCGCGACGACCTTCTCGCCCACCACGACCGCGAGTTGCTGCTTGACGGTGTCCCGGGTGAGCTGGGCGATCTCCTCCCGGCTCGACGGCGACAGCACGAGCCGGACCGAATAGGTGCCGTCGTTGTCGGGCACCTCCTCGATCTTCTGCACGGTCTTGACCGTGACGCCCGGGTCGAGCAGGTAGCAGGTGGTTCCCTTGTCGTCCGGGATCGCGTCGGTCCCCTCGCAGGGCGCTGGCCGCACCCCGGTGACCGGGGCGAAGTGCACGGGGGTGGTCAACGTGTGGACAGGCGTCTGCTTGAGCGGGGGCGCGTCCGGATTGCGGGTCATCAGGACCGCGACCGCCCCGAGGACGCCGGACATCACGACCACCGTCACGAGCGCCGCCACGAGGGCGATCGTCGTCCCCCTCGCCGCGCGCGGCTCCGACGGCCCCTCCGGAGCCGCGGGGCCGGCGGGTGCGTCGAGGGGCACATCGGCCGGAGCCTCCTCGACCACCTCGACCACGACGTCGGACGGAACGGGAGGAAGGTCGGCGAGCACTTCGACGGGAACGCCGGGAGGAACGTCGAGGGGGACGCCCGGAGGAACGTCGGCGAACACGCCGGGGGGCAGGTCGTCCGGCCCAGCGGCGCCGGGATGCCCGGGCGCGCCGAGCCCCGCGGGTACCTCCGCGTCGCGGAAGCCGTCGTCGGGGAGGCCCGCGACCCCGTACGGGTCATCGGTCACGCGGGGACCGTACGGGTCGCCGCCCACGCCGGGAACGGCGCCGATCACCTCGGTCTGCCCGAACCCGTCCGGCGGGATCTCCTGCGGGCCGTACGGGTCGCCGGCCGCACCCGGTCCGTCTCCGGGCACGCCGTACTCCGCGGCGTGGCTGCCGCCGGGCGGGCCGTACGGTGCGGCGTGCCTGCCGCCGGGCCGGCCGTACGTCCCGGCGGGCACACCGCCGGCGTCGTCCGGGCCTGCCACGCTCTGCAACGGTGCCGTCTCAGTCCCCGGGGTCGGTCCGCCGGGCCGCGGACCGGGTTCCTCGTCTCCCGGCACGGGCGCGTTCTGCATCCCCACCTCGATCCCTGACATCGCTCGCAGAGCCTACCGACCTATGCCAACGGTAGGTAACCGGGCGACCATATGCGGTTCAGTGGCTTCCAATCCTGACCATTTGTCATGAATGCCAGCCAAATTGTTGCTCGTTGCCCGCTGCCAGGGCAAACACGGGGAGCAGACAGTGAGAACATGAAGGTGGGAGTGCCCCGAGAGATCAAGACCCATGAGTATCGCGTCGCGCTCACCCCTGCCGGGGCCAACGAGTTCGTCCGCAAAGGCCACCAGGTCGTCGTGGAGCAGGACGCCGGACGGGGGTCGGCGATCCCCGACGAGGACTTCGCCGCCGCGGGGGCGGTGATCCTCGACTCCGCCGACGAGGTGTGGGCGGAGAGCGACCTGATCCTGAAGGTCAAGGAGCCCGAACCGGACGAGTACCACCGGATGCGCGCGGGCCAGGTGCTGTTCACCTATCTCCACCTCGCCGCATCGGAGCCGTGCACCCGGGCCATGCTGGAGTCGGGCGTCACCGGCATCGCGTACGAGACCGTGCAGCAGCCCGACCGCACGCTGCCGCTGCTCGCGCCGATGTCGGAGGTCGCCGGGCGGCTGGCTCCCCAGGTGGGCGCCTACCACCTCATGCGGCAGGGCGGCGGGCGGGGGGTGCTGATGAGCGGCGTCCCCGGCACCTATCCGGCCAAGGTCGTGGTGATCGGCGCGGGGGTGTCCGGCATGAACGCCGCCGCCGTCGCCGTCGGCATGCGGGCCCAGGTGCTGCTGCTCGACCGAGACGTCGACCGGTTGCGCCAGGCAGACCTGGTCTTCCGGGGCGACTGCCAGACCGTCGCGTCCAACGCGTACGAGGTCGAGCGGGCGGTGGTGGACGCCGATCTGGTGATCGGCGCGGTGCTCGTGCCGGGCGCGAAGGCGCCGACCCTGGTGAGCAACGATCTCGTGGCCCGGATGAAGCCGGGGTCGGTGCTCGTCGACATCTCCGTCGACCAGGGCGGCTGTTTCGAGGACACCCGGCCGACCACGCACGCCGACCCGGTCTACCGGGTGCACGGTTCGGTGTTCTACTGCGTGGCCAACATGCCCGGGGCGGTGCCGCACACCTCGACGTACGCGCTGACCAACGTGACGCTTCCGTACGCGCTGTCGATCGCCGACCTGGGCTGGCGCGGGGCGCTGACCGCCGACCCCGCGCTCGCCCTCGGCCTGAGCACCCATCAGGGCCACCTCGCGAGCCGCCCGGTGGCCGAGGCCCACGGGCTCGAAGCCGTGCCCGTGGACCGCCTGCTGGTTCCCTGAGTCCCTCCAGGAGGGGCTACTACCCCGGTCAGGGGGACGCGCTGGGCATCGGCTCCTGGCTGGTCTCCGCCTGCGGCGGCGGGAGCGGCTGCTCGGAGGTGGTGCCGACGCCGCCCGTGCAGGACGCGCCGTACTCGGGGGTGTAGGTCGGGTTCTGCTTGTACTTCTTCACGAACTCCGGCAGGCGGGGGTCCTCAGCACCGTCGAGGGTGATCTGGTGGTCCCACGAGGAGGCGACGACCTTGGCCGGCAGGTTCGGGTACGGGCTCAGCAGCATGTAGTCGGCCGAGGCGATGGTCTTCAGCTTGTCGACCTCCGCCTTCGGCAGGTCCGGACGGTACGTGATCCACACCGCGCCGTGCTCCAGCGAGTGGACGCCGTGCTCGTTGTGGATGGGCTTGTCGTAGATGCCGCAGTTCTGCCAGTAGTAGTTGTGCTGGCCGCCGACGGGTGGGTTCTCCTTGTAGTCCACCTTCGCCCAGGAGTGGTCGGAGCCCTTGTAGTTGAAGGACTTGACCGCGCCGAGCGACTTGCCCGAACGGTCCTTCACCACCCAGACGGCGACAAGAGCGACCAGGACCACGATGACGAGGCCGCCTATGCCCCACATGAGAAGCGCGGCGCGCCGCTCCTTGCGCTTCTGGTCGGCGCGCATGCGGGCGAGGTGCTCACGCCTCGCCTGCGCCTTCTCCTTGGTCATCGCTCCTCCAAGCACTGATCACTGACGCCCCCGCTGGGTATGGAGAATAGTGGCTATACCTACCACTTCGGGTAGATCTTGTTTCGCGGCGGTACCCTGTGGGCGATGAGCACTGACCTCGACGCCTCGGTGGAGACCGCCTCCCCGCCCCGGCGCTCCTTCCCCGTCCTCGGGCTGATCGCCGTACTGCTCGCGGCGGCGGTGCTCGTGGTGTTCTTCACCAGGCAGGGAACGCCCTCGGACTCCTCCCCCGAGGCGGGGTTCGCGCGGGACATGGGGGTCCACCACGCCCAGGCGGTCGAGATGTCCTTCGCCCTCCGCGACAAGACCTCCGACCAGGCGCTGCGCGGCCTGGCGTACGACATCATCACGACGCAGAGCACGCAACGTGGAATTTTCATGGGCTGGCTGCAGCAGTGGGGGCTGGACCAGAGTGCGAGCCGCCCCCCGATGGCCTGGATGTCCGGGCACGGCCACGGCGGCGGGGCCGCCACCGCCATGGCGCCCGGCGGGACCATGCCCGGCATGGCCACTCCCGCCGAGATGGACAGGCTGAAGGCGGCCACCGGCAAGGACGCCGAGATCCTCTTCCTCCAGCTCATGATCCGCCATCACCAGGGCGGGGTGGAGATGGCCGAGGGCCTGCTCCGGCTCTCGTCGCGGGAGGAGGTGCGGGCCTTCGCCCAGCACATCGTCGACAGCCAGAACGCCGAGATCCGCACGATGAAGGAGTTCCTGGCCGCCCGCGGCGCCCAGCCCCTCCCCGCACCGTGACCCTCCCCGCGCCGTGACCCTCCCCGGCCGGCCCGCCGTCGGCTGGGGGTGACGGCGGCCGGGCCCTCAGCCCCTCCCGGCGTGGATCGCCGTGAAGGCCAGCAGGGGGCCGGCGGTCCTCGCCGGATCCTCGAGTATGGGCGAGTGCCCGAGACCGGGCAGCAACTCGACCTTCGCGCCCGGAACCGTCCGGTAGCCGGCGGCGGACGAGGATCGCCACCTGCGGTCGTCCTCGCCGAAGATCACCAAAAGCGGCTTGCCGAGGGCCGTCAGCCGCTCCGGGAGCGCCTGTTCCTCCAGGTAGGCGCGGGTGCCCACCATCGTCGCGGTGAGCGTGTGGTAGGTCATCATGCGTACCTCGTCCAGAAGCTCCTGTGGGATCCGATAGCCCGCGCGGCTGAAACCGGTGCTCGCGAACCGGCGGATCTGCTCGTCGGCCGGCGGCCACTGCGACGGTGCGATCGCGGCGGACTCGGATGCGATGAAGGCGGCCATGCCGGGTCCGGTGTTGATGAGCACGAGCGCGATCACCAGGTCGGGGCGTTGCTCGGCGAGAGCGGTGGCGACCGCGCCGCCGCTGGAATGACCGACCACGATCGCGCGCTCGACGCCGAGCCGGTCCAGTACCACGCCGGCCCGGCGTCCCTGGTCCGGGGTCGCGTAGCTCGGGCCGGCCGGTTTGGCCGACCGCCCGTGCCCGAGCAGGTCGATCCGGATGACGCGATGCGAGCAGGTCAGCAGCGGAACCAGGGAGTCCCACGAGCGGGCCGAGGAGGCGGACCCGTGGATCAGCAGGAGTGCCGGGGCGTCGCGGGGGCCGTCCTGGCACACGTGGATGTCGCCGTCGTCCAGGGACAGCGTCGAACTTTCGGTGGTCTCGGCTTCCGCACGCCGATCGCCTTCGGAAACAGTCATGCGCCCACTGTCGCCGCCGGTGCGCGCGGGCGTCTTGGACGAATGTTCCCCTCGGTCGTTCCCTCCGGTCGGTCCGCGCGGCGCTCGGCATAGCCTGGCGGTCGTGTCGGCTTTCGTGCACGGTGAGACGGTGTGGGACGTCGCCTGTCCGCGGGGGCCCGGCCGGATGGCCGGTGTCGCCATGGCCGGGTTCCGCGTCGGCGACCTGGACGCGCTCCGGATGGTCCCGCACCCGGCCGTGACGCTGCTGCTGGAATTCGGCGCCGGTTCGCCCGTCGTGGACTACGCCGCCGGGCGGCAGCAGCGCGGAAGCCTCGTCGCGGGGCCCGGGCTCGGCTCCGGAGGCGCGGCCTGGGCACGGGGGGAGAACGTCGAGTGCGTGCAGGTACGCCTGTCCCCGGTCATCGCACGCGCGATTCTGGGCGTCTCCCCCGCCGACCTCGACGGCGCCGTGGTGGCCCTCGACGACCTGTGGGGCCGGGAGGCGTCGCGGATCCGTGAGCGGCTGGCCGACGTCTCCTCCTGGGAGGATCGCTTCGCGTTGACCGGCGCGCTGCTCGCCCGCCGGCACGAGGCGGGGCCGCCGGTGGACCCTGAGGTGGCCTGGGCCTGGCGCCGGATCGCCGGAGGTCGCGGCCTGGTCCGGGTCGACCGGCTGGCCGCCGAGCTCGGCTGGAGCCGTAAGCGCCTGTGGTCCCGATTCCACGCACAGATCGGCCTGCCGCCCAAGCGCGCCGCGAAGCTGGTCCGCTTCGATCACGCCGCCCACCGCCTGGTCGCGGGCGGCAGCGCGGCCCGGGTCGCGGTGGAGGCCGGCTACGCCGACCAGTCCCATCTGCATCGAGACGTCATGGAGTTCATCGGGGTGACCCCGGCGAACGTGGCGGGCGAGCCGTTCCTGGCGGTCGACGACATCGCCTGGCCCAGCCGGGAGGCTCCCGCCAGACCGGATCTCCCGTCGGCCGGCAGTCCAGGTCCCTGATCCCGGGGAGAGGCACTCCCTAGGCGCGCAGTTCCTCGGCGAGCGCGGCGGCGAAGGCGTCCACGTCTGCCTCGGTGGTGTCGAAGGCGCACATCCACCGCACCTCGATCATCCCCCCGCCGATCTGCTCGTCCCAGTTGTAGAACTGGAACCGCTTGCGCAGCCGGTCGGCCACGTCCGCGGGCAGGATCGCGAAGACCCCGTTGGCCTCGACCGGCCGCGGCACGGTCACGCCGGGCAGGTCCCGTACGGCCGCGGCGAGCCGCCGGGCCATCGCGTTGGCCTGCCGCGCGTTGCGCAGCCACAGATCGCCCGCGAGCAGCGCCTCGAACTGCACCGACACGAACCGCATCTTGGAAGCCAGCTGCATGCCGGTCTTCCGCAGGTACGGCAGGCCCCTGGTCGCCGACGGGTTGAGCACGACGACGGCCTCGCCCAGCATCAGCCCGATCTTGGTGCCGCCGAACGACAGCACGTCGACGCCCGCGTCCGTGGTCAGGGCGCGCAGCGGCACGTCCAGGGCGGCGGCGGCGTTGGTGAGCCGCGAGCCGTCGAGGTGGACGCCCAGGCCGAGCTCGTGCGCGTGGTCGCAGAGCGCCCTGATCTCGTCGGGCGTGTAGACGGTGCCCACCTCGGTCGCGTTCGAGATCGTCACGGCTCGGGGCTGGGCCCGGTGCACGTCGCCGAAGCCCCACGCCTGCCGGTCGAGGAGATCGGGCGTCAGCTTCCCGTCCGGGGTGGGCACTGTCAGCAGCTTGAACCCGCCGACGACCTCCGGGGCGCCGCCCTCGTCGTTGTTGACGTGGGCGGTCTCCGGGCAGATCACCGCCTCCCAGTGCGCGCACATCGACCGCAGCGACACCACGTTGGCCGCCGTGCCGTTGAAGACCGGGAACGCCTCGGCCTGCTCGCCGAAGTGGCGGCGGAAGACGCCCTGCAGCGCCTCGGTGTAGACGTCGTCGCCGTAGGAGACCTGGTGCCCCTCGTTGGCGAGGGCGATCGCCTCCAGGATCTCCGGATGCACTCCCGCGTAGTTGTCGCTCGCGAAGGTGCGGATCGCCGGGTCGTGCCGCCGTACGGCATCGGTTGTCACGAAATCTCTCCCCACAACACTCAGCGGAACAGCGCCGGGTCAGCCGACCGGATCGGGCGTGAGGTCGATCCGCCGACCGTTGACCTCCGCCGCGTCCTGGTCCCACAGGGCCTCGACGGCCGCCGCGAGGTCCTGCACGTCCGTGAAGGTACGGTACGGCTTCTCCGGGTTCGCGGCCCGCATCTCGTCGTGCACCAGCGCGGTGACGACGAGGACCACGGCCGCGGCGGAGGTGCCGGTGAACGCGTCGGCGAGCGACAGCGTCCACGCCTCGGCGGCGGCCTTGGCGGCGGCGTAGGCCGCGCCGCCCTTCACGGGCTTGCGCGCCGCCCGGGCCGACACGATCACGAAGCGGCCGTCCCCGCTCGCCCGCAGCAGCGGCTCGAACTCCAGCGACACGTTCTGCAGGGTCCTGATCAGCAGGTCGTGCAGCAGGTCCCAGTCGTCGAGCGAGGTCTCGGCGAAGGTCTTCGACCCGCGCCAGCCGCCGACCAGGTGGACGACGCCGTCCACCCGGCCGTGCTCGGCGCGCACCCGCTCGGCCAGGCCGCGTACGGCGTCCCGGTCGAGCAGGTCGACGGCCAGAGCCCCGTCCGCCCCGGTCTTGTCCACGGCGACGACGGTGTCGCCCCGGCCGGCGAGCCGCCCGACGACGGCGCGCCCGGCCGGGCCGCCCGCCCCGGTGACCACGATCACCCTGCTCATCGCACGTTCCTCCAGGTCCGCGCTCACGCCCGGATGCCCCGGGTCGACTCCACCACGTCGGTGAGCTTACGGCGCAGCGCCTCGTAGAACATGCTCAGAGGGAACTCGTCGGGCAGCACGGCGTCGACCATGGCCTTCTGCTCGGCGGGCAGCGCCTCCGCGCCCCGCTGCCACACCGAGGCCGGGTCGGGCTCGACGTACGCGGACACGAGCCGGTGCGCGGCCAGCCAGTGGGCGCGCTTGGACCGGTCGATGCCGTCCCGGTAGAGCTTCTCCACCTCGGCGCGCAGGTCGGCGACGCCGTCCGCGACCCGCGGCCAGTCGACCGAGAGCCGGTTGTCGGTCCACCGGACGACGCCCTGCCGGTGCAGGTAGGCGAACAGCAGCTGGCCGCCGAGCCCGTCGTAGTTGCGCACCCGCTCACCGGTGATCGGGAACCGGAACAGCCGGTCGAACAGGATGGCGTACTGCACGTACCGCGCGTGCGGCACGCCCGCGGCCTCCAGCTTCACGGCCTCGCCGTACGCCGTGAGGTCGCAGCGCAGCTCCTCCAGGCTGTAGAGCCAGTACGGCATGCGCTGCTTGATCATGAACGGGTCGAACGGCAGGTCGCCGTGGCTGTGCGTGCGGTCGTGGACGAGGTCCCAGAGCACGAACGTGTCCTGGGCGAGATCCTGCGAGGCGAGCAGCCGGGCGGCGTCCGGCGGCAGTTCCAGCTTGAGCGTGGCGGCGGCCGCCTCGCTGACCCGGCGGAACCGGGCCGCCTCGCGGTCGCAGAAGATGCCGCCCCAGGTGAAGCGCGGCGGCGTCTGCCGCACCGCGACGGTCTCGGGGAACAGCACGGCCGAGTTGGTGTCGTATCCGGAGGTGAAGCCCTCGAACGCGATCGGCACGAACATCGGGTTGTCGTAGCCGTTCCGCTCCAGGTCGGCCAGCCACGCCGGCCACACGACCCGGATCCAGACCGCCTCGACGTTCCGGTTGAGGTTGCCGTTCTGGGTGTACATCGGGAAGACGACCAGGTGCTCCAGGCCGTCGGTCCGCTGGGTGTCGGGGTGGAAGGCGTTCAGCGAGTCGAGGAAGTCGGGCACGCCCAGCCCGGCCGCCACCCACGCGCGGAAGTCCTTCATCACGGCGTCGAGATACTCGCCGTCGTGCGGGAAGTGCGGCGCGAGCCGCGCGACGCCGTCGACGATCTCGCTGATGCACGCCACGGCCTCGTCGTGGTCGCCGGTGACCGAGCCGTCCTTGGCCTGCAGCGGGCGCAGCCGCTCCACGGCGGCCGCGAGCGCGGCGAACCCGGCCGCGACCTCCTCGTGCCGCGCGTCGCGCGCCGCGGCTCCGGACGCCTCGGGCACCCGGGCGGCCCAGGTCACGAGGTTGCCCCACAGCTTCTCGTGGTCGTAGTCGCGGATCGAGTCGTCGCCGAACAGGTCGGAGTCGGCCAGCACGACCACCCGGCCCCTGCCGTGCCGTACGGCGACGGCGAGCGGGGCTCCCGCGGGGTCGGCCGACGCGGAGGCGGCGAACAGCACGGTCGCCCCGGCGGGGACGCCGAGCGTCCCGGCGCGGTAGAAGCAGGCCCGCCGGACCTCCGCCAGCAGATCCTGGGCCACGCCGCCGGGCTCGGTCACGGCCTGCGCGGAGGGGACGCCGAGGACCCAGGTGGCCACGGTGTTGTGGCAGTTGCCGGGGTCCTGCACGGTCGCGTGCTCGGCCGTGACCCCGAAGCGGGCGAGCAGGGCGCCGAGGTTGCTGCCGTACTTGTCCTGCTCGTGCTCGGCCAGCACGATCAGCCCGCCGCCGCCCGCGACGTACGCCTCGACGGCGTCGATCTCCGCGTCGGCGAAGACCGGGCTGCCGGAGCCGGTCGTGCGCTCCCAGCGGGCGTCGGAGGGGTGCGCCACCACGAAGACGTCGCACCCGTCCAGTACGGCCGGGGTGACGGGACCTTCGGTGTGCGCACGGACCGTGTGGCCGAGCCGCCGCAGCGTCCCGGCGGCCTCCGCGTAGCTGTTGTCGTCGGGATGGGCGGGATTGATGGCCTCGGCGACCTCCCGCCGGATGGTCCAGGCCTCGCTGTGCGCCTCGTCGAACAGGACCGACGGGAAAGCCTTCATGAAAAATCTCCCGTAGTGTGAGCCGTCTTCCGGAAAATATACACATACCTCGCCTGAAGGCGATAAGTAGCCCCAGCGGATGAGGACGCATCATCCGGGCGGCGGACGAGTCCGCCGCGTTCCGTCACCTACGGTCCCCGGCTGTAGGAAGACGGACCCGAAGGGGAAAGATCGATGTTCAAACTGTCCGACTCGGTGGCCTTCCGGCGAAGCGTCACCGGAGTCCTGCTGTTCGTGGCGCCACTGCTGCAGTTCGTCGCGCTCCTGGTCGACCCCGGCACGTGGGGCGACGACCGCGAGATGGTCAGCTACGGCGCCAACCCGGCGCTGGCCCAGCTGGAGTCGGCGCTCTACCACTGGAGCTGGATGCTCGTCCCGATCGCGGCCTTCGGCCTGCTGCACCTGGTGCGCAAGAAGTCCGTCGTCTTCGGGCACATCGCGGGCGGAATGACGATCATCGGGTACATGAGCGTCTCGGCCCTGCTCCTCATGGACCCCGTGGAGTGGTGGTTCGGGCAGCACTACCCGGTCGAGCAGGGCGAGAAGATGTTCAACGAGGTGTTCGACATCCCCGGCGTCGTCTTCGGCTTCACGCTGCCGTGGATCTACTTCGGCATGGTCGGGCTGCCGCTGCTCCTGCTGGCCGTCTCGCGCACCGGGTTCGTCCACTGGTGGGTGCCGGCCGTGGTCGCCGTGGGCTACCTCGGCGCGGTGGCGGTGCCCTACAGCCCGGCGACGATCCCGTTCTGGGGCGCCCCCGTCATCGCGATGGGTTACCTCGGCCTCAAGGTGCTCAAGATGACGAACGCCCAGTGGCGGTCGTACTACCCGAGCGCCGACCCCGGCGTCACCACGCCCGACTCGTACGCGAACACGACCGCCTGAGCGCGGTCGCGCAGGTTCAGCTTCATGAGCACGCGGGCGACGTGGGTCTTGACCGTGGCCTCGCCGACGAAGAGCTCCTTGGCGATCTCGGCGTTGGTGTGGCCGCGGGCGAGCATCCGCAGCACCTCCAGCTCACGCGGGGTGAGCTCGGCGAGCTGCGGGGGCCGCACCGGCTCGTGCCGGCCGGCGAACGACGCGATCACCCGCGTCGTGACCGCGGGGTCGAGCAGTCCGTCCCCCGCGGCGACCACCCGGATCGCCTCCACGAGCTGCTCGGGCGGCGACACCTTCAGCAGGAAGCCGCTGGTGCCCGCCCGCAGCGCGGCGTACAGGTTCTCGTCGGTGTCGAACGTGGTCAGCATGATGACCTTGGGCGGATGGGGCGAGTCGAGCACCCGCCTGGCCGCGGCGAGGCCGTCCATGCGCGGCATGGAGATGTCCATCAGCACGATGTCCGGCCGCACCCGGGTCGCCAGGGCGACGGCCTCGGCGCCGTCGGCGGCCTCACCCACGATCTCCATGCCGGGCTCGCTCTCGACGACCATGCGCAGCCCCGCCCGGATCATGGCCTGGTCGTCCGCGAGGACGATGCGGATCGTCAACTCGCCGCCTCGCTCATCGGCGCCGCCTGCGCGATCGGCAGCGTCGCGCGGACGCGGAAGCCGCCCTCCGGCCGCGGCCCCGCCTCCAGGCGGCCGCCGAACAGCTCGGCCCGCTCCCGCATGCCGATGAGTCCGTTGCCCGTGGACAGCGCCGTCGCGGCCCGCCCGCCGTTGTCGGCGATCTCCAGCTCCAGCCGGTCGGGACGGTAGGCGACGACGATGCGGGCGTCGGCCTCGCCGGCGTACTTGACCGCGTTGGTGAGGGCCTCCTGGACGATGCGGTACGCCGACAGGTCGAGACCGGGCGCGAGCCGTACGGGGTCGCCCTCGGTCTCCAGCGTGACGCGCAGGCCGGAGGACGCGACCGTCGAGATCAGGTTGGGCACCATGTCGAGCCCCGGCTGGGGCAGCGCCTCGTCCTGCGGCATCCGCAGCGCGCCGAGCATGATCCGCAGCTCCTCCACCGCGTCGCGGCCCGCCTGCTCGATGCCGGAGAGGATGGCCGCCTCTGGGCCGGGGCCGTCCTCCCGCGCCACGCCCATCCTGCGCCGCAGCGCCCCGGCCTGCATGACCATCATGCTCACGCTGTGGGCCACCACGTCGTGCAGTTCCCTGGCGATGCGGTTCCGTTCGGCGGCGACGGCCTCGGCGGCCCGCCGCTCCCGTTCCATCTCCAGGCGCGCCGCCCGATCGGCCATCCGGTGCGCGCGCAGGAGATAGCCGCGCAGGGCCAGGCCCGTGGCGTACGCCGAGCCGAACATCACGGTGAGGAAGATGACCTCCTCGAACGGCAGGAACCGGTGGTCGACGGCGCCCGAGTCGAAGATCAGGATGCCCGCCAGCCCCCAGGGCCCGCCGTGCCGCACCGGCAGGTGGGCGCCGATCGTGTGGAAGACGATGAGCAGCGCGGCGAGCTGCCAGACGGGGCACTGCTCGTAGCCCTGCCGGTGCCACACGTACTGCGCGAGGATCATCAGGATGAAGACCGTCACCGGCGACCTGCGGCGGTACCAGACCAGCACGCCGGTGACCACCGCCTGCCCGACCCACCACAGCTCGGGTGTCTCGGCCGCGCCGTAGCTCCCGGCGACCGTGAACGCCTCAAGGGTGCCCAGCGCCATGATGGCCAGGCCGATCAGCAGATCGACGCGGGGGACCGAGCGAAGGGGGGAAACGCGCATGACGCGCAGCGTAACTCTTATCCGGCATAACGCGCATCAGTCGAATCTGCCCAGCAATCGCCCTGCAAGTGGTTGTCAAGTGACTGACTGATCATTGCCCTGTATCAAGTGGATGTCAGTCACGGTGCTCAGCTTGTCGAGCACCGTCCGCACTGAGACGCTTTAACCGATCCGAGAAGGCCGAGGAGACGCAGAATGCCCCGCCTGCACTCTCTTGTCGCGGGGCTGGGCGCGTTAGCCGTGCTCGCGGCGCCCATGCTCCACCCACACCCGAGCGGCTCCACCGACCGCGTGACCCCGGGTGCCGTACGCGTCGAGTCGTCCTCCACCGTGTCCATCACACTGCTGGACGACCGCGGCGTGATCAAGCAGATCGCCCGGAAGTACGACGTGGACCTCGACGGAGGCAGCGGCTTCACCATCACGCCCGACGGGGTGGTCGTGACCGCCACCCAGGTCGTGCAGTCGGCCCAGGACCCCCGGGTGTACGCCGCGAACCGGGTGTTCGCCGAATACTTCAAGGTCAAGGTGCCGGCGGACTTCAAACGGCACACGCTCGACGATCCCGACCTCGACCGGCGGCTCCAGGGGTGCTACCCGCCCCAGGAGAGCGACTCGACCTGCATCGCGACGGTCACCACGAACGTCACCGTCTACCCCTACCTCGACCCGCCGACCGGAGGGCTGCCCGCGCAGATCCTCACGACCGGGACCTCCCCGGCCGCCCCGGCCGTGCTCAAGGTCACCAAGGGCGGCGAGAAGCAGTCTCTGCCCACGGCGCCCCTGGGCACCACGATCGCCGGCAACATCGCGTCGCTCGACGTGATGACGCTGACCGGCAGGCCGTCGGCCAAGCTGCCGCCCAAGCTCGACACCGCGCACCTCGACCCGCCGGGCAGCCGGACCTTCAAGGACGACGAGCGCGCCAAGCTCGCCGGGCTCCTCGCCGAGGGCGCGCCCGGCGCGGCCCTCATCGACGACGGCAAGAGCGAGGTCGTCGGGCTGCTCGCCGGAGGCGGCGACGTCCCGCTGACCATCACGCCCGCCGACGAGATCCGCACCGCGCTCGTCGGCGTCGGGATCACCCCCCGCCGCGGCCCGGTCGACGTGGTGTACGAGAACGCGCTCGCCTCCTACCACAACAAGCTCTACTCGAACGCGGCGCCGGTGCTGGAGCAGGTGCTCAAACTCCGGCCCGACCACGCCGTCGCGGCCGACCACCTGCGGGTCGCCAAGGCCAAGGCGGGCACGGCGGAGGACTCGGGCGCCAAGCGGCCGGCCCGTCCGGTGCAGGCGGAGCAGCCCAAGTCGTCCGTGTCGCCACTGGTCTGGGCGGCGGGCGGCGTCGTGGTCCTGGTCCTGCTCGTCGTGGGCGTCGTGCTGCTGCGGCGCAGGAGCGCCGCCGGTCACGCCGCTCCCGAACCCCAGGACCTCGCCCACGCCGACGCCCACCATGACGCCTATCCCGTCAGTCACCCGGGCGGCGGGCCGGCGGGCGAGGCCGGTGACGCCGGCCCCTCCTGGCCGCCGTACGCCGTCACCAGGGTCTTCGGAGCCGAGGCCGCCCGGTCGCCCGAGGTCATGCGGCCGGCGCCCTCGGGCGGGCCGGCGGCCCAGACGCCGGTGGACTCGTCGCCGCCCGGCGGGCACTCCCACCCCCCGGACCCGTCGCCGCCGCAGGGGCGGTCGTACCCGCCGGACCTCTCGCCGCCACGGGGACAGGCGCAGCTGAAGTTCTGCACGCAGTGCGGCATGCGACTGGGCCAGGGACATCGTTTCTGCGGCTTCTGCGGGAACCCGGTCGACCAGTGATCCGAAGAACGTTCAGGGGGGAATCCGCATGACGGAGGGGCCGGTGATGCCTCCGCTCATCGGGCGGCGACTCGGCGACTACACGGTCGAGGCGGTCGTCGGGCGCGGGGGGATGGCCACGGTCTACCGTGCGCGGGACCAGCGGCTCGGGCGGGCCGTGGCGTTGAAGGTGCTCGCGCCGCAGCTCGCCCAGGACGACCGCTTCCGCGACCGGTTCGTACGGGAGTCGCGGCTGGTGGCGAGCATCGACCACCCCAACATCATCCCCGTGTACGAGGCCGGCGAGCGCGACGAGCTGCTGTTCATCGCGATGCGGTACGTCGAGGGCTACGACATGCGCAAGCTGGTGCAGTCGGAGGGGCCGCTGCCGGTCGGGCGGGCCAATCCGCTGTTCGCGCAGATCGCCTCCGCGCTGGACGCGGCGCACGCCAACGGCCTGGTGCACCGGGACGTGAAGCCGGCCAACATCCTGGTCACCCGGTCCGAGCACGTCTACCTCACCGACTTCGGGCTGACCAAGAGCTCGTCGGCCGAGGCCGGGCTGACCAGCCACGGGCACTTCATGGGCACCCCGCGTTACGTCGCTCCCGAGCAGATCCGCGGCCTGCCGGTGGACGGGCGCAGCGACCTCTACGCCTTCGCCTGCGTCGTCTACGAGGCGCTCGCCGGGCAGCCGCCGTTCCAGCGGGACACCGAACTCGCCCTGCTCTACGCCCACGTCTCGCACGATCCGCCGCCGCTCACGCCGTACCGGCCGGACCTGCCGCACGCGGTGAACGCCGTGCTGACGCGGGCGCTCGCCAAGGCGCCGGAGGACCGGTACGCGACCTGCCTGGCGTTCGTGTCGGCCCTGCGTGACGCGATCAGCGGCGGAGCGGGCGGCCCGGCGGAGGGGGCCTCCTCCTACCCGCCGGTCTCCTATCCCGGCGGGTCCCATCCCGCCCAGTCCCAGCCGGCCCAGTCCCAGCCGGCCCAGTCCCAGTCGGCAGGGTCGTATCCCCCGGCGTCGTCCTCGGTCCCGCCGTCGTCCGTACCGCCGGTCTCCCGGCCCTCCGCGGGGCAGCCGGCCTCATACCCCGGCGCCCAGCACGGCTCGTATCCCGCCACCCACCCGGGCACGCACCCCGGCCCGGGCTCGTACCCCGGCGGCCAGGCCGGATCGCACCCTGGATCCCACCCTGGATCCAACCCTGGATCCAACCCTGGATCTCAGCCCGGTTCGCATCAGGGGTCGTATCCTCCGGGGTCGCGTCCCCCCGGCGCGCAGTCCGCGGCCTCGCATCACGGCTCACCCCACGGCTCACATCACGGGTCGTATCCCCCTGGGTCGTCCCACACGCAGGCCACGGTCGCGGCGGGGACGGGGAGGCCGCCGGCCCGGCGCAAACTCCCTCTCGGACCGCTGATCGGCGGCCTGGCGGTCCTGACGGCCATCGCCGTCGCCGCCACGCTGCTGCTCACCAGGGGCGGGGACACCGCCGCGACGTGGAACACCTACCCGGGCAGCACCGCCGCGCCGTTCACCATGGCCTACCCCTCGACCTGGGGCGAGGCCAGGACCAACGCCGACCAGTGGATGATCGCCTCCCCCGCCCGCGACGAGTTCGACGCGCTGTTCGCGGTGCCGGGCAACACCGACTGGTCGAGGGTGAACCCGATCATCACGGGTCAGCCGGATCGCGCCAGAGGGGTGTTCGCCCAGGTCAGCAATACCTTGAGCCTCTCCGACTCGCCGATGGAGCTCCAGGAGAGCCTGCAGACGGCCTTCCCCGGCACGGTCGCCTACACCGGCGTCCCGTCCCCCACGACGGTCGGGGCCAAGCCGGCGTTCCAGATCGAGGGCGTGCTGAGCGACCCCCAGCAGGGCGGCCGGCTCGACTTCTACGCCTACCTCGTGCGGCAGGGCGACACCGGCACCGCGGTGCTGATCACGTTCTTCTGTCCGACCGGCAAATGCGACCGCGGCCTGATCGACCACATGGTGAACACCGTCACGTTCAAGTAGCGGCCGCCCTCACAGACCGCCCTCACAGACCGCCCTCACAGACCGCCTTCACACAGCGGCGCGTTCCGCCCAGTCGCGGGCGCCGTCGAGGACGGCCCGGTGGACCGCCCGGGCGATCCGCGCGCCCCAGACGGAGCGCGGGCCGCCGAACGGCTCCGCCGGGCCCTCCCGCCGTACGGCCACGCAGACCGCGTCCGACGCCGTCCCTGTGCAGGGGAAACCCGCCTCCAGCAGCGCCTGGGTCTTGGCCTCGGTAACCGTCATGACGGCGTTGACCAGGGCCGCGTCGGAAAAGGCCACGGGCGCCGCCACCAGGATGTTGACCGTCCCCGGGCGTGGCAGGCACGCCGCCGCGTCCCCCGGGCCGGGGGTCTCCCGGGTCGCCTCCCGCCCGCGCTCCGGGGCATGTCCTGGGGGCCTCCGCCCGGGCTGTGGCACGGCCGGCAGGCCGGGGTCGGGCACGCCCTCGGGTGACGCCGCCCAGGTGGGCACGCCCAGGCCGACCGTGGCGGCGGCCTCCGCTCCGCCGTCGGCCGCCACGCGGAACCGCTCGACCGGTGCCGCCGTCATCATGCCGACGCCGGGGCCCGCAGGGCCGAGCGAGGCCATGTGCTCCACCGGGTCCATGCGCGCGTAGCCGCTCGCGACCTGCGCGTTCAGCACCCACTCCCGGGGGCCGATCCCGCCGCCCAGCATCGCCGAGGAGATCATCCGCCAGCCCGGCCCGAACCGCCACAGCAGCGTGCCGAGACGCGCGCCGTCCTCGGCGCGGTGGGTCAGCGACGGCCGCGGCAGGCCGGTCACCTCTCGTCCCCGGCGGGGATCGGTGCAGGCAGCGGCGGGCGCACCAGGTGGACGAGCGGCCGCCCGTCGGCTCCGGGCTCCACCCGGACGCGGGCGCCGAAGTGCTCGGTCAGCAGCGGCTCGGCCAGCACCCGCCCGGGCGGGCCCGCCGCGACCGCGCGGCCCGCGGCGAGCAGCACCAGACTGTCGGCGTACTGCCCGGCGAGGCTGAGGTCGTGCAACGTCGTCACGACGGTCAGGCGGTCGGCCAGGCGCAGCCGGTCGACGAGTTCGAGCACCTGCTGCTGGTGCCCCAGGTCGAGGGCGGTGGTCGGCTCGTCCAGCAGCAGCACCGGCGCCTGCTGCACCAGCGCGCGGGCGAGCACGACCCGCTGCCGCTCGCCGCCCGACAGGTGCCCGAGCGGCCGGGTCGCGAAGCCGTCCAGGTCGAGCCGCTCCAGCACCGACCGCGTCACCTCGCGGTCCCGGGCGCTCTCGCTGCCCAGATAGGAGATGTACGGGGTGCGGCCGAGCGACGCGTAGTCGTACACGGTCATGTCGGGCGGCAGCGCCGGGCTCTGCGGGGCGTAGGCCACCAGCCGGGCCCGCCGGCGCGGGCGCAGGCCGTCCACGGCCGCGCCGTTCACGAGCACCTCGCCCTGACGCTCCACCAGCCCGGCGACGGCCCGCAGGAGCGTCGACTTGCCCGCGCCGTTGGGGCCGATGACCGCCAGCCACTCCCCCGGCGCGGCCGACAGGGTGACGTCCGCGAGCACCGGCCGCCCGCCCAGCGTGACGCCCAGCCCGCGCGCCTCCACCGCCGGGACGCCGGGGCCGGCGGCGTCGCCGCTCACGTCTCCACCCGCCGGGTCATCCGCAGGACGGCGACGAAGAAGGGCGCCCCGACGAACGCGGTGACCACCCCGATGGGCAGTTCCGCCGGGGCGAGCACCGTACGCGCGATGGTGTCGGCCAGCACGAGGAACGCCGCCCCGCCGAGGAACGACAGCGGCAGCACGACGCGGTAGGACCACCCGGCGAGCCGCCGGACGACGTGCGGCACCACGATCCCGACGAAGGCGATCAATCCGCTGACGGCCACCGCGGACGCGGTGGCGAGCGAGGCGGCCAGCAGCACGGTGAATCGCACGCGCGTCGCGTGCAGGCCGAGGCTGACCGCCTCCTCGTCGCCGACCGACAGCACGTCGAGCAGCCGCCCGTGCAGCAGGACGACCACCGTCGACACCACCGCGTACGGCGCGATCATGCGGAGCTGCTCCCACCCGCCGCCGACGTCGCCGAGGATCCAGGAGTAGATGCGCTGCAGCTCGTCGACCTTGAGCTGCTGCACGAAGGTCTGGATGGCGGTGAGGAACGAGGTGACCGCGACCCCGGCGAGCACGAGCGTCGCGGTGCCGCCTCCCCGGCCCGCCGTGTGTCCCAGCGCGTACGCGAGGACGACCCCGCCGACGGCCCCCGCGAAGGCGGCGACCGGCACGGCCGCCACCCCCGCGTCGCCGCCCAGGAAGACCACGACGAGCGTCACCGTGAGCCCGGCCCCGGCCGCCGCGCCGAGCAGGTACGGGTCGGCCAGCGGGTTGCGGAAGACACCCTGGTAGCCCGCCCCCGCGAGGGCGAGCAGGCCGCCCACGACGGCGGCCAGCAGCACCCTGGGCACCCGGAGCTGGAAGACGATGCCCTCCTCGTTCGGCTGCAGGCCGGAGTGCAGGGACACCAGCGGCAGCCGGTCGAGCAGGGCCAGCGCGATGGCGCGGGGCGAGATGACCGCCGCGCCCGCCGCCAGGCCGGCGATCAGGCTGACCAGCAGCACGACGCACACGACGAGCAGCGCCCGGCGTGACCGGCCCGCCGCCGTCACCCCGTCACCCGGACCCGCCGCGGCACCGCTCTCACCGCGATCCCGGGAGCGTGCGCGTCACCGGGGGCCTGCGCGTCACCACCGGCTCAGCCCGCCGCCTTCTGGACGGCGTCGCTGACGACCTGGGCGAGGTCGGCGACGCGCGGTCCCCAGCGGGAGGCGACGTCGTCGTCGAGCTCCACCACGCGGTCCCGCTTCAGGGCGGCCAGGCCGGACCAGCCCGGCCGCTTGGCCAGCGCGGCGGCGTTCTGACCACAGCACTTGGTGTCGCCGAGGAAGATCAGGTCGGGGTCGGCCTTGGCCACGAACTCCGCCGACAGCTTGGGGTAGCCGCCGGCCGCGTCGGGGGCCTCGTCGGCGATGTTCTTCAGCCCGAACAGGCTGTAGACCTGCCCGATGAACGTGCTCGACGTGGCCGCGTACGGCGTGGTGTCCAGTTCGTGGTAGTAGGTCAGGCCCTTGCCCTTGGGCGCCGCCGCGACGAGCGCGTCGATCTTCTGCTTGACGCCGCCGGCCACCTCCTCGGCCTTGTCCACGTTGCCGGTGGCCGCGCCGAGGTCCCTGATCTGGTCGTAGGTGTCCTCCAGCTTGGTCGCGGCGGGCTCAAGCAGCACCGGGACGCCGACCTTCCCCAGGCCGGCGACCACGCCCTCCAGGTCGTTGGCGAGCACGACGAGATCGGGCTTGGCGGCGGCGATCGCCTCGACGTTGGGCTTGAAGCCCGACAGCGACGTCTTCGGCGCCTCGAGCGGGTAGTTCGACTGGTCGTCCACCGCGCCCACCTGGCCGCCCGCGCCGATCGCGAACAGGATCTCGGTGGCCGTCGGGGACAGCGACACGATGTGCTCGGGCCGCTTGGCGATGGTCACCGCGCCGTTGCCCGCCTGGATGGTGACGGGGAAGGCGCCGCCCGAGGCGGCGGGGTTCGAAGCGGCGGGGTTCGAGGCGGCGGGGGACGCGGAAGTGGCGGAGCCGTCGCTCTGGCCGCAGCCGGCCAGTCCGAGCACGCCCAGCACCACACCCGCGACGGCCGTACGCAGGGGCCTCACGAGGGTCCTCCAAGGGGGGAAAGCCGGGAAATCGAGAGACCCGCGGGATAGGACGGATCACCCTTTTCCACGAGGGTTGACGGCGTCGGCGCGCAACGCAGGCGACCTGGCTCGTCCCCGGGGGCGGGGAACCACAGTTGCGGGACAGCGCCGGGTTCGCACCGGACTTCGCTGCGCTGCGCGCGTCGGACGCAACGGTACCAACCCGCCTCGCGGCGCCGTCATCCTCCCCCGGCCGCCGAGGTCCGCCCGCCTGCCCGTACGCCGGGGTGGTAGGGCAGGCCCCACCCCGATGGTGGGGGCTCGCCCATGATCGGGAGTAGTGGCTCCGTCGCTGCGCCGGACGGCGGCCGGGCGGGACCCTGGAGCGGCCGGGCGGTTCCCGGCAGAAGCTCCTGACGGACTGTCTCCCCCACTCCTCCTCAGTCCGCGGGCCGGCGCCGGAGCGCGCGGTCGCGGCCGGTCCCCGCTCCGGCCGGGCCCGTGACGGACGACCGGCGTCCGGCAACCGACGATCGACACACCGAAGGCGGCTCCCCCGTGTCCCTGACCATGCTTCCCCCCGCCCCCGCGCGGGCCCCGGCCGCCCCCGGGCCCCGGGACCGCTTCATCGACATCCTGCGCGTCTTCGGGATGGTCCTCGTGGTCGTCCAGCACTGGGCGATGCCGGTCCTGTCGTACGCCGGAGGACGGCTGACCACGGGCAACGCCCTGGCGGCGGCTCCGTTCGTCACCTGGATCTCCCAGGTGATGCCGCTGGTCTTCTTCGCCGGGGGCGCGGCCAACGCGATAAGCTTCCGGTCCGCGGCGCGCCGCGCCGGCCTGTCGGACACGCGCGAGACGGGCCGGGAGCGGTCGACGCGGCGGCCGACCGCGGAGAAGCGGACGGCGCGGGAGTGGACGGCGCGGCGGGTGCGCCGCCTGGCCTGGCCGGTGGCGCCGCTCGCGGCCGTCTGGCTGCCGCTCCCCCACCTCCTGACGGCGCTCGGCGTGCCCCCGCAGCCGGTCGAGGTGGCCGCGCGGACCGTCGGCCAGTTGCTGTGGTTCCTCGCCGTCTACCTGCTCGCGGTGGTGGCCACCCCCTGCCTGCTGCGCGTACGGGCCGGGGTCGCGCTGCCCGTGCTGGCGGGCGGCGCGGTGCTGACGGACGTGGTCCGCTTCTCGGGGCTGGAGGCCGCCGGCTATCTCAACGTCGCGTTCGTGTGGCTGGCCGTCCACCAGGTCGGCTTCCGGTACGCCGACGGCGGCCTGGAGTGGCTGCGGGGACGCCGCGCGGCGGCGCTCGCGGTGGCCGGGTTCGCGATGGTGGCGGCCCTCGTGGCGGCCGGGCCGTACCCGGCCAGCATGATCGGGATGCCCGGCGCGATCTCGAACATGGCCCCGCCGAGCGCGTGCCTGCTCGCGCTCTTCGCCGGCCAGCTCGGCCTGGCGATGCTGCTGCGCCCCGCCCTGAACGCGCTGGCGCGCCGGCCCCGCGCCGAGGCGGTGCTCACCGCGCTCGCGCCCCGCATGATGACCGTCTACCTGTGGCACATGACGGCGCTCGTCGCCGTCGCCGGGCTCGCGACCATCGGGTTCGGGCCGAGTGCTCCTCTCCCCGGCCTGGCGGCCTGGTGGAGCGGCGCCCCACTGTGGCCGGCCGCCCTCGCGCCGGTCCTGCTCGGGCTCACCGCCCTGTTCGGCCGGTGGGAGGAGCCGGCGGGAGCCGCCACCGGCCGGCACATGGCGGTCGCCGCCCCGCTCGTCGGCGGCGCGCTGCTCACCCTCACGGTCACCGGCTTCGCCCCGGGGCCGGCGCCGGTGATCGCGTCGATCGCCCTGGTCGGGGGCCTGTGCCTGGTCAGCCGGAGGGCACGCCTCGCGGGGCCGGTCCACCGCTCGGGTGAACCGGCCCGATGAGACGCCGTACGACGCCTTCGGGCGTCAGCCCGCCCGCCTGGCGCGGAGCCCGAGCAGGACGTCGATCACCAGGAACACGGCCAGGGAGATGCCCATCAGGGGCAGGTAGTAGCCGGCCACGGCGGTGAGCAGGGCCAGCGGTGCCAGGAGCCCCCAGTGCAGGCCCCGCAGGCCGCCCCGGGGGTGGGGCCGGCCGAAGCCGCGGGTCGGGCGGCGGCGCCACCACATGCGGTAGCCCAGCACGATCAGCGTGATGAGCCCGGCGGCGATCGCGGCCAGGACGATCTGGTTGGCCAGGCCGAAGAGCAGCCCCATGTGCGCGTCGATGCCCCACTCGGTGAGCTTCGCGGCCAGCGGGTAGTCCGCGAACCGCAGCTCGCCCACGAACCGCCCGGTCGCCGGGTCGAACGCCAGCTGGTCCAGGCGCGTGGGGACGGTCTTGCGGATCTCCTTGACCACGTACGCGTCCCCGGGCTCGCCCGGCAGGACGACCTCCAGCGGGCCGGACAGCCGCCAGCTCGCCGCCGCCCGCGTGATCTGGTCGATTCCCACATCCTGGGTGCCGCCGGCCGGGCCGCCGCTCGCGGCGTGCCCCGAGTGCCCGGCGTGCCCCGCGTGCGCACCGAGATCGGTGTCGATCGTGGGAGTCTCCCAGCCGAACGCCGTACGCAGCCCGGCGATGTTGTCCCCGGCGTACTTCGACCAGGTCAGCCCGGTGACGGACAGGAACAGCAGGCCCAGCAGCGCCCACAGGCCCACCGAGCCGTGCCAGGACAGCGTGCGGCGCGACCCGGTCGCGGCGCGGTCCGGGGTGAACAGGCCGCGCAGGCGGCGGCCGTCGCGGCGGCGCCGGGTCAGCCACAGCGCGAGCCCGCCGAGGGCGACCACCCACAGCCAGCTGGCGGCCAGCTCGCTGTAGATCCGGCCGGGCTCACCGAGGTGCAGGCGGCGATGCAGGTCGGAGATCCAGGCGCGCACGGGCAGCGCCCCGGAGCCGCCGTAGCTCTCCAGGGTGCCGCGCACCTGACCGGTCCCGGGGTCGACGAAGACCGCCATCCGGGTGCTCTCCGGCAGGCCCGGCACGTCCAGCAGCACCCGGGTGGTCAGGCCGGGCTCGGCCGCGGGACGCACCGCGGCGACCTTCCCCTCGGGCAGCGCCCGGCGGGCCGCGGCGACCTGCTCGCCGAGGGGGACGGTGACCTGGCTGACGGGCGCGGTCAGCTCGTGCCGGTAGACGACGTTCTCGATCTGGAAGGAGGCGGCGTACAGCAGGCCCGTGGCGGCCGCGACGAGCAGGAAGGGGGCGATGAGGATCCCGGCGTAGAAGTGCAGGCGGACCACGAGCGGGCGCAGCGCCGCCCAGGTCGCGCTTCTGCCGCGAGGAGGGCGTGGGGGATCGACGACGGGATGGACGTCGGCGGTCGAGGTCATGGGGGGTCTCTCCGTTCGGCCGTGAGCGCGCGCCCGCGGGCACGCCTCACCAGGGCAGGGGGGAAGTGTCCGGCGGGCGCCGCCCTCCACGAGCGGGAACCCCGGTGGACGCGTCGCGCGGCGGAGCGGGCCGGAGCGGAGCTCCGGCCGGCGGCTCCAGGCCCTGCGAGAGCGTTCCGAGCCCGCGAGGCGTCACCGCGGGTGGGCGGCGGCGCGGCGAGGCGTCACCCGGGCCACGCGCGGCGGGGCGTTCGTGCCGGACACGAGCCGCGGCCGCGCGGGGCGCGGTCCAGGCGGCTGGGAACGGGCGTGCGGCATGGCGACAGCCGCCGCCCCCGGAGGGGGCGAGCCCGGATCAGAGAACGGAGAAGACGGGAGGCGGACCACGCCGGGCGACGACCACGGCGAAGTCGGCTCGGCGCGGGAGCGGAAGGGAGAACCGCCCCAGGACGCCCGCGGGGAGCGGGGCGACGCCGGCCGGCGGGCCCGCGAGGACGACGGCCATCGCCCACAGCCGGCGCACGGGCGTGACGGCCAGGTGCACGATCACGTCCAGCGCCGACTCGCCGCGTTCGAGGGCCCAGGCGGACAGGACCGCCGTCGCGGCGTGGATCAGCAGCATGCCCAGCCCGGTGCCGTGCTCCCCCGTCCACCTGGGCGGCGACTCGTGCGCGGCGCCGAGGGTGAACAGGTGGTGCAGGCCGTACTGCGCGGCGAAGCACGCGCCCAGCAGGACGTCCATGCCACGCCGGCGGCCCGCGAGCAGGAACGCGCCCAGCCAGGTCAGCGCCAGCGCGGCGACGAGGGCGCCCGCACGCACGGGAGCGCCTCCGGCCAGTACGTGCAGCGCGGCCGAGACCAGCACGCACGCCACCGCGAACACCGCGGCGCGTAAGGCGCGCAGGGGCGACCGGCCGGCAGACACGGCGCAATCCTGGCAGAGCGCGGACGTCGCCACCATCCTTGACTTGTTTGGATCCGCTCGGCTATGTCTGTCCGTTTCCCGCCGCCCAGCGCGGACGCGCCCATCGCCTGTGACACCGGAGCCCACGTCCGGCACCACGCGTGAAAGGTTCACGCGTGAGCCGTCGCAGGCGAGAAGGTCGTATGCACGTGCATCGGCCGCGGCGGCCTCGGACCCGGCGGCCCCACCTTTCGGCGGGGGGGCGGTGCGCTCGGCCTGCGCCGCATCGGCAAGAGTGGGAGCCCATGAACGTCATCCTGCTGAGACACGGCGAGACCGAGTGGAGCAAGGCCGGGCGGCACACGGGCCGCACCGACGTCCCGCTCACCCCGCACGGCGAGGAGCAGGCGCGCGCCCTGTCCCGCCTGGTGGCGGGCCGGTCGTTCGCCCAGGTCCTCGTCAGCCCCGCCCGCCGGGCCAGGCGTACGGCCGAACTGGCCGGCGCCGGGTCGTACGAGGTCGACCCGGACCTGTGGGAGTGGGACTACGGCGGCTACGAGGGCGTGACCACCGCCGCCATCCGGGAGTCGCACCCAGGCTGGTACGTCTGGCGGGACGGCGTCGTCCCGGGTGACGAGGGCCACCCGGGCGAGACCGTGGAGCGCGTCGGGGAGCGGGCGGACAAGGTCCTGGCCCGGATCCGCTCCACGGACGGCGACGTGCTGGTCGTCGCGCACGCGCACATCCTGCGCGTGCTCGCGGCCCGTTGGCTCGGCCTGCCGCCCGCCCACGGCAGGTACCTCCGCCTCGACACCGGGACGTACTCGGTGCTGGGCCACGAGCACGGCGACGAGCCGGTCCTGCTCCGCTGGAACGCCCCCGCCTGAGCCGGCCCGGTCAGCCCTGAATCAGCTTCGAATCAGCTCTGAGATCAGCTCTGCGCGACCGGCTGAGGCTGCGGCCCTCGGCCGGTCAGCCACTCAAGGACCTTGCGGTGGCCGTGGCGGGCGTCCTCGAAGTGCCCCCACCGCCAGTATCTGGGCTGCTCCCGCACCCCGGTGACCCACGTCCGGTACGCGACCGCCCTGGGCCGCCCGTCCTGCGGGTCGGCCGGGGAGGCGACGCCGTAGGTGCGGATAACCACGCGGCCGCCGGGTGCGAAGAGCACGTCGTCGGCCACCGGGTAAAGAGTCATCTGCTCCAGCACGAGGTCCCCCTTGTGATTCTCCTGGGGTCCAATGTGCCGGATCCTTGTTACGGCGCCCGCCTTGTGGTGTTACGCCCGCGAGAAGCGAGTGAACAGAGGATTACACCAGAAGGCCGTCGAACTCGCCGTCCTTGACCCCGAGCACCAGGGCCCGGATCTCGTCCCGCGTGTAGATGAGGGCCGGCCCCTCGGGATAACGCGAGTTCCGTACGGCCACACTGCCGTCGGGAAGCTCGGCCAGTTCCACGCAGTTGCCGGTCGAGTTGCTGTGGGCGCTCTTCCGCCAGGTGACCCCGGAGAGGTCGGTTGCGGGCATCCCGTTATATGTCTGCATTCATGTCTCTCTGAGAAGATCGCCGAGGATCTCGGCAGTGCCGCCGGGCGTGGTGCTCTCCACGCACAGCTGCTCCATGGCCGTGAGGTAGGGATCGATGTCCTCACGTTTGTCCAGGTAGAGCGCACCCCAGAGCTGCTCGACGTAGACCACGTCCGAAAGATCGGACTCCGGGAAGCGGAGGATGGTGAACGCGCCTCCCTCAGCCGCGTGCATCCCGTAGCGAAGGGGCATCACCTGCAGGGTGATGTTGGGCAGCGTGGACACCTCCAGCAGGTGCTGGAGCTGTTCCCGCATCGTCGCACTCCCTCCGATGGGCCGCCTGAGCGCGGCCTCGTCGATGACGGCCCACAGCCGGGGGCCGTCCTTGCGCGTGAGCCTCTCCTGCCGCTGGAGCCGCAGGTTGACGCGTTGATCGAGCGTGTCCTCCGTGGCGTCCGGATGACCGAGCTGGATCACCGACCGGGCGTACTTCGCCGTCTGCAGCAGGCCGGGCACGAACTGCACCTCGTAGGTGCGGATCACGCTGGAGGCCTCCTCCAGGCCGACGTAGGTGACGAACCAGTTCGGCAGCACCTCGCCGTACTTGTGCCACCAGCCGGGCGTGTTCGCCTCGCGGACCATCTCCAGCAGGCCACGCCGTTCGTCGTCGTCGTGGACGCCGTACAGCGTGAGCAGGTCTTCGACGTCACGTGTCTTGAACCCGACCCTGCCGAGCTCCATCCGGCTGATCTTCGACTCCGAGGCACGGATGTGGAAGCCGGCGACCTCACGGGTCAGTCCGCGCTCCTCCCGCAGGCGTCGAAGGCTCGCGCCGAGCATGATTCGCCGAACGGTGGAACCGGATCCGGGCGGATCTATGGACACGTGCTATTCCTCCGCTTTGTGGACTGGTTCACAGTCTGTCAAAGATCGCCCCCTTCGTCCCAGTGGTGTCGGGGGTAACGGTAGCGCCTGCACAACGCGCTTGCACGTGCATTCGCTCTTGCACATGCACGGGAGTGTCCCTCATCATGATCTCGTGCAGTCCACGAACCTGACTCGTGGCCAGATTCACTGGTCGGCGCTCGACTGGTGGCCGCCTATCGGCTGGTGGCCGGAGCCCGCACGCGGCCTCCTCCAGCCCGGTTCGGCGAGCGCCAGTGCCACATTCGTCCTCCCGCCCCGCGCGGAGTCGGTCCACTCGGCACGGAGCTTCGCGGCCGGGACGCTCTCGGGCTGGGGGATGACCGACCTGCTCGACGGGATGGAGCTGGTCGTCTCCGAACTGGCCACCAACGCGCTGCGACACGGCATGACGCTCGCCTGCGACCGCCCGAGGGAGGTCATCCGCTTGTCGCTGATCCGCCGGGGACCGCACGTGGCGTGCGCGATCACCGACCCCGGGTCGAACGCGCCGGTGCTGCGGGACCCCTCCCCTTTCGAGCCGGGCGGGCTGGGGCTGCACATCGTGGAGTCGCTGAGCGCGTGCTGGGGCTGGTGCCCCCTCGTCCCACAGGGCAAGGCGGTATGGGCCGTGCTCGCGGCCTGAGCCCCGGCCCGGAGCCGGGAAGACGGACGGAAGGCGGCGCGCCCTCCGAAAACCTAACTCCGTCGTTAGATCTTGCTGTCGCCGATCGCGGTCCGCCGGCCGAAGAGCGCTCCCGTGCAGCCCGGAATGCATGGGAGCGCCCTCCGGCCGGCGGCCCGGATTCCCCGGAACACTCCCGAAGCGTGGGCGTGGCGGGCGATGATGTGCAGACATCGGGCCGGACCGGCCCAACAGCACGCCCGTTTCCAACTGATCGGCGGAGACATATCGTGATCCCGGAATTCGTGAGCGCGATCTGTCCACCGGTGCGCGGACCCCGCCGAGGCTGTGATCTGCACTACGGTGTCTGCCTGGGACTCCCGAGAGATCAACGATGGACGATCACATAATCGGCTGGCTGACCAGTCTTGACGAAGACAGGCTCGCCCGTGTCCTGGCCAACCGGCCGGACGCGATCGCACCGCCGTGGCCCCGGCGCATGGACGCCCTCGCGCACCGGCTGACCGACACCTTCGCCGTCATGGAGGTCATGCGCGGCCTCCCCCTGCCCCCGCTCGAACTCCTGCAGGCGTGCCTGGTCGTCGGGGGCCACCCGACGGAGGACGAACTGGCCCGCTTCCTCGGGGTGAGCACCTCCGAGGTCATCCCCTGGCTCGATCACCTCTACGACCACGCCGTCGCCTGGCCGGGCGCGGACGGGCGGATCACCCTGGCCCAGGCCGTGGCCCGCTGGTGGACCGCGCCCTGCGGCCTGGGCGAGCCGCTCGGGGCGTACCTCGACTCCTGGAAGCTCAGCACCGAGGCGCTGCGCCGGGTGTGCCGGATGCTCGACCTGCCCGGGCACGGCGGCAGGCGCCAGGTGGTCGCGCGGATCACGGCGCTGCTCGGCGACTCCGAGCGCCTGGGGGCGCTCCTCGACGACGCCCCGGACGGCACACTCGGCATGCTCGACGACTTCGCCTGGGACGGGCCCGTGCGCAGCGTCGACGGCGACCGGTTCGTCACCCCCGGCACTCCGGAGAAATGGGCGCTCGACCGGGGGCTGCTCTTCCGCACCCAGTGGAACCTGGCCGGGATGCCCCGCGAGGTGGCGCTGGCCCTGCGCGGGCCCGACTACCGCGGGCCGTTCACGCCGTACCCGCCCGACCTGGCCACGTCCGGCGCCGACGCCGGCGCGGTCGAGCACGCGATGTGCCTGGCCGCGCCGCGGGTGCTCGACCGGGCGGCGGCGTTGCTGGAGAACATCGACAAGACGACGCTGCCGCTGCTGAAGAACGGCGGGGTCGGCGTGCGGGAGATCAAGCGGCTGGCCAGGGAGATCGGCTGCGTGGAGGACGAGACCCGGCTGCTGCTGGAGGTCTGCGCCGTCGCCCGGCTGATCGCCGTCGACGACGAGGCCGGCGGGCTGACGGTGACGTCGGGGTTCGACGCGTGGCGGCTGGAGGAGGCCCCCGCACGGCTGTGCGTCCTGCTCGCGGGCTGGTGGCGCATGGAGCGCTCGTCGCTGCGCCGGGTGGACGGCCGTCAGCCCGCCGCGCTCGGCGACGACCCGGCCGGCGAGACGATCGCCCGGATCCGGTGGGCCCTGTTCGCCGCGCTCGCCGAGATCCCCGAGGGCAGGGCCTTCGCGACGCTCCGTGAGCTCGTGCAGCGGGTGCACTGGCGGGCCCCGCTGCTCGACCGGGAACTGCTCGCCGACTGCGCCGCGGCCGTCCTCGACGAGGCCCGCCTGCTCGGGCTCGCCGCGTGCGACACGCTCACCGGCCTCGGCCGGGCGCTGGCCCCGCTGGCCGCCGTGGCCGGGAACGAGAGCCACGAGTGCGTGCCGGAGGTCGAGCACGATCCCGGGCTCGCCGGGGTCGCCACCCACGCCATGGCGAGCGCCCAGCGGACCGCGCTGTTCGGCGCCGACCTCACCGCCGTGGTGACCGGCCCGCCGTCGGTCGAGCTCGCCGCGCTGCTCGACCGCGCGGCCGACCGGGAGTCGCAGGGCACGGCGTCGGTGTGGCGCTTCGGCCCCGCGAGCGTACGGCGGGCCCTCGACGCCGGCGACACCGCGGAGACGCTCATCGCCGGCCTGACGGAGGCCGGGACGCTCCCGCAGCCCCTGACGTACCTGATCCGGGACGTGGCGCGGCGCCACGGCGAGGTCACCGTGTCGTCCGTCGGCTGCATCATCCAGGGCTCCGACCCCGCGTTGCTCGCGGAGATCGCCGCGCACCGGAAACTGGGCAGGCTGGGCCTGCGGCTGCTGGCGCCGACCGTCCTCGCGGGCGCGGCGCCCGCCAAGGCCACGCTGGCCGCCCTGCGCGAGGCGGGGTACGCCCCCGTGCCGGTGGACGACACCGGCGAGATCACGGTCAGGCGGGAGCCGCAGGGCGGGCGGCTCATCCTCCTGCCCGGTGGGCGGGTCGCCGAGCTCGATCCCCCCGCGCACCTCCTGGAACCCCCGCCCGACCCGCGCGAGCACGCCCGGCGGCTGATCGTCAGCGGCGGGCCGTCGGCCGGCGAGGCGCGGGCCCGCCAGACGTGGGCGGTCATCGGGCGGATGGCGACGCGGCTGCCCGCGGCCCAGCAGTCGCTGCTGGGCTTCGTGGTGGACCGCGACGTCCGGGCGCTCATCACACTCGCCGACGGGGTCACCGCCACGGTCAGCCACGGCGAGCTGCGCAGCGGCGTGCTCGACGCCTGGTGCGAGGAGGCCGGCGACTACCTGGAGTTCCCCCTGAACGAGATCGCCTCCGTCGTCAACGCCTGACGACCCGGCCGCCGCCTGCTCAGCGCACGCCGCATCGGCGCAGGGCGAGCAGCGCCAGGGCGCGGGTGACGTCGCGGACCTCCCGCAGGTCCACCTGCTCGCGCGGGGCGTGCGCGAAGCGGACGTCGCCCGGGCCGTAGTGCAGGGTCGGCACGCCCGCCGCCGCGTAGAGACGCAGGTCGCTCCCGTACGGCGCGGCCGTCCGGGACGGCGCGGCGCCGGTCGCGTCGGCGACGGCCACGGCCGTCTCCTCCGCCAGCGGATGCCCATCGGGCAGCCGCCCGCTGGCGAACTGCCCCCCGGGCCAGGTGACGCGCACGGGATTGTCCCGCAGCCAGGGGTCGTCGAGGCCGGCGAGCGTCGCCTCCAGGGCCGCCCGCGCCTCGGCGGGGTCCTCGCCGAGGCGCACGCCCAGCCGTCCCTCGGCCACGAGCAGGTCGGGCACCGTGCTCGCCCAGTCACCGGCCCGCACGGTGCCGATCTCGATCGGGTACGGCACCGGGTTGCCGCCGAACAGCGCGTCGCGGTCCCGGTTCCGCTCCCGCTCCAGCTCCCGCACGGCCCGCAGGACCGGCCAGAACGCCTCGACGGCGTTGACGCCCTCGTAGCGGGTGGCGCCGTGCGCCGCCCGTCCGGCGACCTCCAGGCGGAAGGTGAGCGCCCCGGCGGTGGCGGTGATCAGCGCGCCGCTCGTCGGCTCGGTGATCACGGCCGCCTCGCCGGTGTGCCCCCTGGCCAGGGTGGCGAAGGCGCCCAGACCGCCGTCCTCCTCGCTGACGACGCAGTGGACGGCCAGCGGGCGCGCGAGCCGTACCCCGGCCCGGCGCAGCGCGCGGACGACGGCGAGGTTGGCGGCGAGACCGGCCTTCATGTCGCAGGCGCCCCGGCCGTGCAGGGTGGTCGCGGTGAGGCGGGCGCCGAATGGGTCCTGCCCCTCCCACTTGCCCGGGTCGCCGATCGGCACGACGTCGGCGTGCCCCTGCAGGATCAGGGCGGGCACGCCCTCGCCCTCGGTGACGCCGACGACGCCGTACCCCTCGGCGCGCTCCGCCTCCGTCCCCGGGAAGCCCTCGCGGGAGCGGAGATCGTCGAGGTCGAGCTTCCACATGTCGACGTCGAGGCCCCATTCGGCCAGCATGCGGGCACACCTGTCCTGCAGGTCCGACTCGGCGTCGCTGCCGGTGACGCTCGGCACCCGGACCAGATCGGCCAGCAGGCCCACGGTCTCGGCCTCGTCGATCGCGTCCAGGACCCTCGCTTCGACATTCATGCCGAAAATGTACGGCCTGCCCGCCACGGTGTGGACACCTGAGGAGCGAGGTGTCCGGCGCGTAGGGTGGATCATCACTCCGAGCGGCTTGGCGAAGGGGCCGAGGATGACGAAGCGGACCGCCGGTGGCGGGGCGGGCTGCCGGAACCTCCTGCGCGGCCTGCTCGCCTGGCTCGTGGTCGCGCCGTTCGCGCTGTGGGCCCTGCTGCGGCTGGTGCCGGGCGACGTCCACTTCCGCTGGGTGCAACTCGTCGCGTTCACGCCGTACGCCGCCCTCGCCTCGGTCGTCGCGCCGGTGGTCGCGCTGCTCGCGCGGCGCCGGGCCGCGCTGGTCGCGGGCGTGGCGGTCACCGCCGTGCTCGTGGCCTGCGTGCTGCCCCGTGCTCTCTCCGATCCGAACAGCGCTCTCCCCAATCCGAACGGTGCGCTGCCCGGCCCGGATCGGGCCGGGTCCGGCACGGCCGTGCGGGCGGCGGGCGGGCAGGCCGCGCGCGGGCCGGTCCTGCGGCTGCTGTCGGCCAACCTGCTGAAGGGCTCGGTGCCGCCCGCCGCGCTGGTCGATCTCGTGCGGGCGCTGCGCCCGGACGTGCTCACCGTGCAGGAACTGACCCCGGAGGCCCTGGAGGGCCTGCGGGGCGCGGGCCTGACCCGGCTCCTGCCGTACGGGGACGAGCGGGCGCGGGAGGGCTCGGGCGGGTCCGGGCTGTTCACCCGGTTCCCCCTGCGCCCGGAGACGCTCACCGGCCCCGGCGACTCCCGGCAGGCGCAGGGCGGCGTCGAGGTGCCCGGCGCGGAGCCGGTCGGCGTCGTGTCCGTGCACCCGTGCGCACCGCGCTACGTGTCCCGGTTCACCTGCTGGGCCGACGTGCTCGCCGCGCTTCCCGAGCCCGGTGAGCAGGTGCGGATCCTCTCCGGGGACTTCAACGCGACGCTGGACCACAGCCGGGTCCGGCGCCTGCTCGACGCGGGCTACCGGGACGCGGCCGACGCGACCGGCGACGGCCTGGCCGGGACCTGGCCGTACCGGCAGTGGGACTTCAGGGGTCTGCCGGTGCCGCCCGTGACGATCGACCACGTCCTGGTGGACCCGCGCGTCACCGTGCGGGCGTTCGGCGTCCACCGGCTGCCGGTGACCGACCACCGCGCGATCTTCGCCGAACTGGTCCTGCCCCCGCGGCGATCAGGCGAATGAGCCTCTCTCCGGGCGGCCTGGCGACCGGCGGCCCGGCAGATCAGGAGGCTTCCACCTCCGCAGGCGCCGGGAAGACGTGCCTCGGCTCGTCTCCCGAGCGCCACACGCCGATCGCGAACGCCGCGGCCGCCTCGATGTGGACGGCGCGGGACAGTCCTCCGCAACGTATGGGCGTGCACCCCATCGACCTGATCAGTGTGGCCGTCCGGTCGAGGCTCCCCGGATCGTCACCGCAGAACGGAACGGCCAGCGGGACGCCTTCGAACACCGGCCGCGGCAGCGTCCAGATGCTGTCGTGGCACAGATTGAACGCCTTCACCACATGGGCGCCCGGCGCGGCCTCCCTCATCAGCCGGGCGACCGAGGTCGTGCCGCCCGTCGACAGCGTCAGCCCGTCGTCGCCCGGCTCGACGGGATTCGAGCAGTCGACGACCGTCCGCCCGGTGAGGACGGCGGCGAGCCCGTTCGCCAGCCGCGGCGCCGCATCCGCGGGAACCGCCGCGAGGACGAGTTCGCCATAGACCGCCGCGTCGGCGAGGGTTCCGTCCGTCACGGCGCCGATGCGGGCCGCCGTCCGGGCCGCCGCAGCCCGGTCACGTCCGCCGACGAGCACGTCGTGCCCCGCGCGGACCCAGGCGCCGCCCAGTGCCGTGGCCATTCGGCCCGTGCCGAGGATGCCGATGCGCATGGTGCGTCTCCGTTCCGAGGTGAGCCAGGTGACCTGGCTGGTCGACGGACCACGACGGTAGGCGGGGCGATGGACACCACACGGTGTCCTTCGGACCGGGCAGGATGGCGCCATGCACGAGATCCACGACGAGCGCGCCTACACCTCCGACTGCCGGGCCCGCCTCGCCTTCGAGGTGCTCGCGAACCGCTGGGACAGCGTCGTGGTCTACACGCTCGGCGAGGCCGGTCCGCTGCGGCCACGGCAGCTGCGCGCCCGGATCGGCGGGATCTCGCCCAAGGTCCTCAACGACGCGCTACGGCGCCTGGAGTACAACGGCCTGGTCGACCGCCTGACCTACGCCGAGGCGCCGCCCCGCGTCGACTACGCGCTGACCGATGCGGGCACGGCGCTGCTCGCCCCCATGCGCGCGATGGGCATGTGGGCCGTGCGCTACGGAGGCGCCGTCCTCGACGCCCAGGACCGGCACACGACCCGGGGCCGGGAACCCCGTCTCGCCGGCGCGTGACTCCTACGTCAGCGACACCCGGGTGAAGCGGGTCTCGAACCCATCGCCGCTCGGAGCTGCGCACATGACCCCGGCGAGGGCGGGCGTCTTCGGCGGGAAGTAGGCGAGGCGCAGCATGTGCTCCGGCTCCGCGCCGTTCACGCCGTACCGGACCGTCACGGCGTCGCCCGCGCGCTCGAAGTCGAACGTCGCGGAGACGAGGCCGGCGGGCGCGGGCGTGACGGACCAGTCGGAGAAGCCGCGCGTGACGACCACGCTGAGCTGGTGACCGCCGTCGACGAACTCGACCCCCGCCTTGATCCAGTTCTCCTCGTCGATCCGCAGCACCGCCCCGGCCTGGTCGTACTGCTCCGCGTAGTCCGCGTCGAACGTCACCGTCAGCCGGAGGTCGCCGGCCACCTCCCGGCCGAACATGTGCGCCGTGTCGAACGAGTACCCGTAATGCGTCTTCTGCCACAGGTCGGTCCGGGCGCCGGCGACGGCCCGCAGCCCCTCTCCGTTCCCCGACCATTCGGCGGGCTCGTTGACCCAGGTGAATCCCTCGAACGCCATGACGCCCCCTTGCCTTCGCTTTGCCGGAATCTGCCTATGAGAGCGCTCTCAGGGCCTCCCGGTCAAGGACGATCTACCAAGCAGTGACTCCGTTTTGTCCTATTTACTATCTCTTTCCATATACTCGTGCCTCACATCACGTTTGACGCTTTTGCAAGCCCTACCCCTCGCGTGACTCGTATCGCCCCTCCCCCAGGGGCCGCGCGCCCGATCGGCACTCGCACCCCGTCCCGGGGCTGCGTCGCGCTGCCCGGACGCGCGTACGGGGACCCGGCCCCCGGCCGGGAGCCCTCCACGACGTGCGGCCCTCCCCCGGAGGACCGCGCCGCGAGCGACCCGAAAGGAACTCCATGCACAAGCGAGCCCGTCAGGCGGTCACCGCGGCCCTGGCCGGAACCACCCTTCTCCTCGGCACGGCCACCACGGCCGCCCAGGCCGCGGTGACGCCTCAGGCTCCGCCCACCGCCTCGCTCTCCCCCGCCGACGCGCCCCGCCCGGTCCTGGACCCGGTCGCCATCGGCGCCGCGCTCAACGCGGCCCTCCGCGCGGCCGCCGCGGACGCGAAGCGGATCGCCGCCCTTCCCTCCGGCAAGGCGACCGCCACGTCCTTCTGGGACGCCTCCACCGCCTCAGGCAAGCGCATGCGGTACGCGACGCTCGCCAGCCCCTACTGGCCCCTGGGCACGAAAGTGAAGATCACGTACAGGGGGAAGAGCGCGGTCGGGGTGGTCGAGGACTTCGGCCCGGCCGAGTGGGCCGTCGCACAGCACGACATCCCCGCGATCGTCGACCTCTCCGAGAAGATGATGGCCGACCTGACGGGCGTCGCCTCCAACACCGTCCATGTGCGCTTCCAGGTGCTGAAGTGGGGTAAGGGCCGCGTCTACCGCCACTCGGGGACCGGCTACGACCTGGCCATGGGCCGCTCGTGAGCGCCTGACCCTCGTCCGCCTCCGATGACGGCCCCCGGGCGGCCTCCGCGTACACTGCGAGGGTGCCTGACCCGAAGTTCGAGATCCAGATGCTCCACGACCGCGTGATGGTCAGGGTCGAGCGGGAGTCCGAGGAACGGCGCAGCACCTCGGGCATCGTCATCCCGGCCACGGTCAAGATGGCCAACCGGCTGGTGTGGGGCGAGGTGTGCGGCGCGGGAGTCGGCGCGCGCACGGTCAAGACCGGCGACAAGGTCCTGTTCAACCCCGAGGACCAGTACGAGGTCGAGGTGCAGGGCCAGCTCTACCTGGTGCTGCGCGAGCGGGACCTGCACGCCGTGGCGACGCAGCAGACCGACCACGGCACCGGCCTCTACCTCTGACCCGTCGTGCGCCGCACCACCGGGTCCGCCGCCGCACTCGCCCGTCAGGCCCCACCGCCGAGATCCGCCGTGGTGGCCACGCGGCCGGTCTCCGCGGTGGCCGGGAGGAGCCCGTGGTCGTGCAGAAGGCCGCGGGCGTGAGCGATGGCGGTGGGGGTGTCGGGGAAGATCAGACCGTCGCGCCGAAGGTGACCGGCGATGCCGAGGGCGGCCAGGACCTGGCCGTGTCCGGGTTTCACGCCGGAGATCAGGACGGTGATACCCCGGCGTTCCATGCGGACGATGGCGTGGCCGAGGATCTGGGCGCCGGTCGCGTCCAGGGCGGTGATCCGCGACATCCGCAGGATGACCACGCGGACGTCCGCGACTTCGGACAGTTCGAGCAGAAAGCGGTGGGCGGCGGCGAAGAACAGCGGCCCGTCGAACCGGTAGGCGACGATGTGCTCGCTCAGCAGCCGCCGCTCCTCGGCGCTGTGGTCACCGGCGTCGAGCGGGACCTGGTCGAGGCGGGAGGTCCGGGCGACCGCGCGGAGCGCGAGCACGACGGCCAGGCCGAGACCGACGGCCACCGCGGTGACGAGGTCGAACACGACGGTCACGACGAAGGTCAGGATGAGCACGACGGCGTCGCCGCGGGTCGAGCGGGCCAGCGCGCGCAGGGAGCCGACCTCGACCATGCGGACGGTGGTGGCCAGCAGCACCCCCGCGAGCGCCGCGAGCGGGATCCGGCCGACCAGAGGGCCGGCGGCCAGCACGATCCCGGCGAGGACGGCGGCGTGGGTGAGCGCCGCCAGCCGGGACCGGGCCCCCGCGCGCACGTTCACCGCGGTACGGGCGATCGCGGCGGTCGCCGGCACGCCGCCGAGAAGGGGCGCCGCGAGGTTGGCGATGCCCTGCCCGAACAGCTCCCGGTCGGGGTCGTGTCTCTCGCCGACGCTCATCGCGTCGGCGACGGTGGCGCACAGCAGGCTCTCCAGCGCCGCCAGCGCCGCCACGGCGAGCGCGGACGGCAGGAGAGTTCCCACCATGCCGGGATCGAGGAAACCGAGCGACGGGGCGGGCAGCCCGGCCGGCAGTGCCCCGATCCGGGCGACGTCGAGCGAGAACGCCTGAGCGGCCAGCGTCGCGGCCGCGACGCCGAGGAGGGAGAACGGGACACCCGGCCGCAGCCGGGCGCCGCCCAGCATCACCGCGGCCACCGCCAGCGCCATGAGCGGCGCCGCCCAGGTCGGATGGGCCGCGAAGTGCGCCACGGCTCCGGCCGCGACCTGCCACACTTTCCCGCCGTCTCCGGCTGTCACGCCGAGCGCGGCGGGGACCTGCTGCAGCGCGATGACCACGGCGATCCCGGCGGTGAAGCCCTCGACGACCGAGGTCGGCAGGAACTGGGCGAACCGTCCCGCGCGCAGCGCGGCCAGGGCCAGGAGGACCAGCCCGGCCATCAGGCCGACCATCAGCACTCCGCCGGAGCCGTAGGCGTGCACGATGGGGACGAGGACGACGGTCATGGCGCCGGTCGGGCCGGACACCTGCAGGTTGCTGCCGCCGAACACGGCCGCGAGCGCTCCGGCGACGATGGCGGTCACCAGGCCGGCCTGGGCGCCGAGCCCGGAGGAGACGCCGAACGCCAGCGCCAGCGGCAGGGCCACCACCGCGACGATCAGCCCGGCCACCAGGTCCCGGCCGGGTGAGCGGCGCGCGGCGGTCCAGTCCGACCGTCCGGGCAGCAGGTCCGCTAACCGGCGCGGCACTTCCCGGAGGCTCACCTCGTCTGGTCCAGCTCGGCGAGGAGCTCGTACTGGTCGGCCAGCAGCTCCGTGAGGATGCGGCGGGCCGCGCGCATCATCTCCGACACGTCCGCACCGGCCAGCTCGTAGACCACGGTCGTCCCGTCGCGGCGCGCGGTGACCAGCCCCGCCCGGCGCAGCACCGCCAGCTGCTGCGACAGGTTCGGCGCCTCCACCTCGATCGCGGCCAGCAGTTCCCGGACCTGCCTGGGTCCCTCACACAACAGTTCCAGCACCCGGATGCGCAGCGGATGGCCGAGCGTCTTGAACAGCTCGGCCTTGGCCTGGTAGAGCGGGACCGGCATCACCCGGCCTCGCCCTCGACGACGGGCCCGTCCGCCGGTTCGGGTGTGACGACGACTCCGTGGGCGGCGCCCAGCCGTTCCAGTTCCTCCGCCTCCGAGGCGTGCGTCTGCACGCCGAAGTGATCGCCGTCCCGTTGTGCCGCCGCCAGTGCCCGGCGCGTCGCGGCCAGCCGCTGCCGGAGACTCTCCTCGAAGGAACTCACGCGCGCGGCTCACCTTCACGGTCCAGGTCCGCCTGGCCCGCGCCGTCGCCGGCCTCCGTACGTGCGGGTGCGGCAGGCGTCGCGTCGACGCCCAGCTCCCGCCGCAGGGACTCCAGATCGCCGCCACCGCTGTACTTCAAAGCACGAGCGACCTTCACCTGCTTGGCCTTGGCCCGGCCACGCCCCACAGCCATCGCCTCCTCGTCGGCGGACACTGTTGCCATTATAGGGAATTAAGAAACTCTGCAACTACGGGGGGCGGCCAGGTGCGCTCGCAACTGTCGCGACGACGGGCAGACGCGTCGCACGCCCCGTCGCGCAACCCGTCGCGCAACCCCTGCCTGGACCACCCGGCCGCGCTCTAATGTGATGGCGACATCGACCCTTCTCGCGCGATCGGCGGCCCATGACCCTTCAGGACGATCTCGTCGAACTTCGCCGTGCTCTGCACCGGGAGCCCGAGATCGGGCTCGACCTGCCCCGGACCCAGGAGAGGGTGCTCGCGGCGCTCGACGGCCTTCCGCTGGAGATCACGACCGGGGAGCGGCTCACCTCGGTGACCGCGGTGCTGCGGGGTTCGCGGCCGGGGCCGGCCGTGCTGCTGCGCGCCGACATGGACGCGCTGCCGGTGCACGAGAAGACGGACCTGCCGTACCGCTCGCGCGTCGACGGCCGCATGCACGCCTGCGGGCACGACCTGCACACGGCGATGCTCGTGGGGGCGGCCCGCCTGCTCTCCGACCGGCGCTCCGACCTCGAAGGGGACGTGGTGCTCATGTTCCAGCCCGGCGAGGAGGGCGAGGAGGGCGCCAAGCTCATGATCGAGGAGGGGGTGCTCGACGCGGCGGGCGACAGGCCGGTCGCGGCGTACGGCATGCACGTCTTCTCGACCACGATCCCCCGCGGCCTGTTCCTGACCAAGGGCGGGCCCGTGCTCGCCGCGGCCGACACGCTGACCGTGACCGTGCGCGGCAGGGGCGGGCACGGCTCCGCCCCGCATCGCGCCCTCGATCCGATCCCCGCGGCCTGCGAGATCGTGACAGCCCTGCAGACCCACGTGACCCGGACGTACGACGTGTTCGACCCGGTCGTGGTGACGGTGGGGAGCTTCCACGCCGGCACCACCGACAACGTGATCCCGGACGAGGCACGCTTCGAGGTCACGGTGAGGACGTTCTCGCCCGCCACGCGGGACCGGGTCAGGGAGGGCCTCGTACGGCTGGCCCGCGGCATCGGCGAGGCGCACGGGCTCACCGTCGACTGCGTCTTCGGCATCGGCTATCCGGTCACGGTCAACGACGACACCGAGGCCGAGTTCGCCGCGCGGACGGTGCGGGAGGCGCTCGGCGAGGACCGGTACTTCCCGCTCCCCACCCCCGCGACCGGCTCGGAGGACTTCTCGTACGTGCTGGAGCAGGTGCCGGGGGCCTTCCTCGTGGTCGGCGCCTGCCCGCCCGGACGGGACCTCGCCACCGCCCCGTCGAACCACTCGGCGGAGGCGGAGTTCGACGACGCCATCCTGGCCGACGGCGCCGCGCTGCTGGCCGAACTGGCGATCCGGAGGCTGGCCCGGGCCACCGTCTGACCGTCGCCCGCGGGCCGGCCGGCTCGCGGGCACGGCTCAGGTTCGCACGGCTCAGGTCGGCATGCGGGTCAGCTCAGCAGCTCGCGGGCCTTCTGGATCAGGTCGACGCCCAGGGTCAGCCGTATCGACACCCAGACGATCACGGCCGCGCAGGCGAGGGTCAGCGCGCCCGCCACGATGCGGACGAACCAGTTCTGCCGCTTGAGCCAGTCCGTCGCCCGCCTGACCCAGTGCTTGGCGAACTCCAGCACCCGGCTCGCCCAGGCGAACTCGGTGGCCAGCACGGCGAGGCCGGTGAAGACCACCAGCCAGCCCGGCCCCGGGAACGGCACCATGATCAGCCCGCCGACGACGAGGGCGGTCCCGATCACCCCGATGACGATCCGCAGCGTCAGCCGGCCCGCCGGAGTCGCGCGCACCCGGTCCAGCAGGCCCCGCGACTCCCCCTCTTCCTCACCCGTCCGACTGCTCTCAGCCGTAGCCACACGGCTCACCCCCATTGCCCACGATAGCCAGCCGGGCCCTTGGCCACGGTCACCGACGTCACCCCTCTTCGAGGCAGGCCGCGGTCTGCTCGGCGATCTCCAGTTCCTCGTTGGTCGGCACCACCAGCACCGTCACCTCGGCGCCCTCCGGAGAGATCACCCTGGCCTCCGCCGACTCGGCGGCGTTGCGGGCGGGATCGACCTCGATGCCGAGCCGCGTGAGACCGGCCGTCGCCAGCGCGCGGACCCGCGCGCTGTTCTCCCCCACGCCGCCGGTGAACACGACCGCGTCGACGTGGCCGAGCGCCGCGTAGTAGGCGCCGACGTAGGCGCGCACCCGGTAGCCGTACACGTCGAGCGCGAGCCGGGCGTCCTCGTCGCCCGCGTCGGCCAGCCGCCAGACCTCCCGCATGTCGTTGGCGCCGCACATGCCGAGCAGGCCGCTCTCCTTGTTCAGCGCCGTGTCGACGTCGCCGAGCCCCATCCCCGCGACCCGGGCGAGGTAGGCGGGCAGCGCCGGGTCCACGTCGCCGGATCTGGTGCCCATCACCAGGCCGGCGAGGGGGGTGATGCCCATCGACGTGTCCACGCTCCGCCCGCCCCGCACGGCCGTCGCGCTCGCGCCGTTGCCGAGGTGCAGCACGATCGAGTTCACCTCGCCGTACGGCCGTCCCAGCAGGGCCGCCGCCCGGCGCGAGACGTACGCGGTGGAGGTGCCGTGGAAGCCGTAGCGGCGCACGCCGAGCTTGCGGGTCCACTCGCGGGGCACCGCGTAGGTGTGGGCGTGTGGCGGGATCGTCCCGTGGAAGGCCGTGTCGAACACGGCGACGTGGGGCAGCCCGGGGAAGGCCCGCCGGGCGACCCGGATGCCCTCCAGGTTGGCCGGGTTGTGCAGCGGTGCCAGCGGCGCGATCTCCTCGATGGCCCGCTCGACCGCGTCGTCGATCAGGACGGGCGTGACGAACCGGCTGCCGCCGTGGACGACCCGGTGCCCGAGCGCGGTCACCCCGTCGAGCGACGGCCCGTGCTCGGCGAACGCCGCGAGCACGGCCTTCAGGCCCTCCTCGTGGTCGGCCACCCTGCGCTCGACCCGCACGCCGTCGTGGACGAGCGCGCTCTCGTCCTCGCCGATGCGCTCGACGAGCCCGCCGGCCACACCGGTGCGGGTCGCCATGTCGATCAGGCGGTACTTGATGGACGACGACCCCGTGTTGAGGACCAGGACCTGCCCGCCCACGCCGTCTCCCCGCGCCTGCGCGCTCACCGCTTCTCCTCCCGCGCCCGCGCGCTCACGGCGCCTCCTCCCGCACCTGGGCCTGGATGGCCGTGATCGCGACGGTGTTGACGATGTCGCCGACCGTCGCCCCGCGCGACAGGTCGTTGACCGGCTTGCGCAGACCCTGCAGCACCGGGCCGATCGCGACCGCGCCGGCGCTGCGCTGCACGGCCTTGTAGAGGTTGTTGCCCGTGTTGAGATCGGGCACCACGAACACCGTCGCCCGCCCGGCCACCTGACTGTCCGGCATCTTGGTGCGCGCCACGCTGGGCTCGGCCGCCGCGTCGTATTGGATCGGCCCCTCCACCGGCAGGTCCTGCCGCAGCGCGCGGACCCGCTCCGTCGCCTCCCGCACCTTGTCCACCTCGGGCCCGGCCCCGGACTCGCCGGTCGAGTACGACAGCATGGCCACGCGCGGATCGACCCCGAACCGGGCGGCGGTGGCGGCCGAGGAGATCGCGATGTCGGCGAGCTGGGCGGCCGTCGGATCGGGCACGACGGCGCAGTCGCCGTACACGAGCACCCGGTCGGCGAGGCACATGAAGAAGACGCTGGAGACGACGCCGACGCCCGGCGACGTCTTGATGATCTCGAACGACGGCCGGATCGTGTGCGCCGTGGTGTGGGCGGCGCCCGAGACCATGCCGTCGGCCAGCCCGAGGTGGACCATCATCGTGCCGAAGTAGGACACGTCGGTCACGATGTCGCGGGACTGCCCGAGGGTGATGCCCTTGTGCGCGCGCAGCCGGGCGTACTCCTCGGCGAACAGCTCGCGCAGCTCGGGGTCGAACGGGCTCACCACCCGGGCGCCGTCGACGGCCAGGCCCATCGTGTTCGCCGCCAGCCGGATCTCCCGCTCGTCGCCCAGCAGGGTCAGCTCGGCGACACCCCGGCGCAGCAGGCTGTCGGCCGCGCGCAGGATGCGCGGCTCGGCGCCCTCCGGCAGCACGATGTGCCTGCGGTCGGCGCGGGCCCGGTCCAGCAGGTCGTACTCGAACATCAGCGGGGTGATCGCGGCGGCCTTGGTGACCCGCAGGCTGCGCAGCAGGGCCGCGGCGTCGACGTGCTCGGCGAACACCCCGAGCGCCGTGTCGATCTTGCCGGGGGCGTCGGGGCTGAACCGCCCCTCGGCCTTCGACAGCTTCGTCGCGGTCTCGAACGTGCCGCCCGGGGTCGTGATGATCGGCAGCCGGATGTCCATGCCCTTCAGCAGGCGGACGACCGCGTCGGGCAGTTCGAGGCCGCCGTTCAGGATGATCGCCGACAGGGCGGGGAACGTGCGCGACTTGTGCGCGGCCAGCAGGCCCGGCACCAGCGCGGCGGCCCGGTCGGCCGGGACGACGACCGCGAGGCCCTCGGTGAGGCGCTCCAGGATGTTCGGCAGCGACATCGCGCCGATCATCAGGCCGCCCGTCTCCCGGCCCAGCTGGGCGGCGTCGCCCAGGTACAGCTCGCCGTCGCATGCGGCCATCAGGTCGCTGACCGTCGGGGCGGACAGCCGCCGCACCTCCGGCAGCACGTACGCGGGGACCCGGGCGGCGACCTCGTCCACCAGGGCGGGCGCCACCCTCGTGACGACCGTGGCCAGCTCGGTGGCGTGCCGCTCGGCGAGCTCCTTGCGCGACATCTCGACCGCCGTGGCGATCTCGTCGGGCGTGCGGTCGAGACCGGTGACCACGTTCATCACCGGCGTGCCGAGGTTCGCGGCGAGCTGGGCGTTGAACGTGAACTCGGTGGGCGCGCCCACGTCCGTGTAGTCCGTGCCGATCACCACGACCGCGTCGCACCGCCCGGCCAGCGCCCGGTAGCGGGCCAGGATCTCCCCGGCCGCGCGGTCCTCGTCGGCGTGCACGTCCTCGTAGGTGACGCCCGTGCACATGTCGTAGGACAGGCCGATCGCGAAGCGGCTCCGCGCGGTGTTGACCAGGCTGTCCTCGCGGCCCGCCCGGACCACCGGCCGGAACACGCCCACCGTGCCGACCTGGCGGGTCAGGAGCTCGATCATGCCGAGGGCGATCGTGCCCTTGTTGCTCCTCGCGTCGCCGGCCGCGACGTAAACCCCGATCGCCATCGCGCAGTCACCCCTGTGTCCGGCCACCCCTGCCTCCGGGCGGCCCGACGGCCCGCCCAGGCAAATCTACGCGACCGGCCGTACGGGCGCGGCACCCGAACGGCACATCCGTACCCCCTCTTCCCAACGGCCTCGGGAGTTCCACCTCCCCCGAGGCGTCCTCCCGTCGTGGCCTCCGGGAACAAGCCCCGGACCTCCACTTTCAGGGCCGGTCGTAGATCGAATGATCGCCAACACGGCGCCAGACCAGGAGGGGTTCGCCGTCGTCAGCGGTGCCGAACTCGAAGGTCGCTCTGCCGTCTGGAGAGGCGAAGTTCCATGTCATCGAATAGACACGCGTGTCCGTGAGCTTGTGAACATGTAGCCGAGAAGGCCAGGGGACGCGGCCTGTGTGTGCCCACTGCTCGATGGCCGGAAGGAAATGCTTGAAGACGGCTTCTCTGAAAAGCGCGTACTGCTCGGGGGAAGCCGGGCCACGTCCCGGAGAAACACAGCCGTACGCTCGAATCTCACAGGAGATCTTCTGCGCGGACCGCGTCTATCTCAGCGAAAAGGTCGTCCATCGTGGCGAAGGAGCGGGTCCGGCCCTCACGGATCTCTTCGTCGGCTTCGGCCTCCGCCGACTGCCATCCGGACGTCCAGTACCAAACTTCGTCCGAGGGCACGATGGCGGCAACACGGCGACCCTGGTCCGTCAGGTAGGCGATGGCGTGCCGCTGTGCGGCAGCGTTGATCACGTCGGGCAGATGGCCGTCGGCCTCGTTCAACGGCACCTCGAACGCGTTCTCGCTCATGTCGCGAGTGTAGGTCGTGGTCTGTGCGGGGGTCACGGGCCCCATAGTAACGTGTCGAGCACAGAGCGTGACACGCGTCTTCGCCGGTGTCCTGGGTCTGTTCAGACCGGGAGGCGGGCGAGGAGGCCGTCCAGCCCACTACGGACGGTGTCCGGGTCGCCGATGCCGAGACCGTGCGTGACCTCGTGCCATGGCCCGAGCCGGTGCCACAGCAGTGCTCGTTCGACGACCTCGGCGGCGACGTCGTACTCCGCCGCCACGGCCCTGGAGAAGACCGGAGGGGCACCGTTGAGCGCCCACGCCAGGTCGAGCGCCGCGTCGCCGACGTGCGCGTCGCTGAAGTCGATGACACCGCTCACCACGCCGTCCCGCGCGAGCACATGTCCGGGCCCGAGATCGCCGTGGACCAGAGCGGTGGCGGGCAGCGTGGCCACGGCGTCCAGTACCAACCGGGCGGCGCCTCGCCGGTCCCCCGGCAGGAGCGGTACGACACGCGTGCCGAAGTCCTCGACCATGACCGCCCGCTCCCGCAGTGCTTCTCTCGCGGGCGGGGCACCACGCCGCACGGCCTCCACGGGATCGGTCGCGTGCAGTGCGCGCAGGAACGCGCCCAGGGCGCGGCCGCCGACGGCGTCGAAGGTCCCGAGCGGCTCACCGACGATCACCTCATGCCGCACGACCAGGGGCTCCCGCCGCAGGACGTGGGGTAACGGAACGGGCAACGGTAACCGCGGCGCGAGCCACGGCATCAGGCGGGTCTCCATGAGCAGTCGCCCGGCCACCTCCGGCCTCCTGGGGCGGCGCTCCACCCACCGCTCTCCGACCAGCCGCGCCTGGCTGTCCCACCCCGTCCCGCCCCACTCCCCCGACAGTCCCCGCACCACGCCAGTAGATCAGCTCTGCCATGGCGCGCCCCACCCCTTTCCGGCCCCGAGGCCCTTGGCCGGAGCCGCCACGCGAAAGGACGGCCGTACGGGCGGGTGTCGCCCGTACGGCCGTCGTCGCGTTATCTCAGGAGGCGGTGCAGGTCAGCGTGGCCGGGACCGCGTTGGTGTTGTTCCAGCTCGCCTGGAAGCCGAACACCGCGGACGCCCCGGGGCTGAGCGAGCCGTTGTAGTTCACGTTGGTGACCGTGACGTTCGCCCCGGACTGGCTCACCGTGCCGTTCCAGAGCTGGCTGATCGTCTGCCCGTTCGCGAAGGCCCACTTCACGGTCCAGCCGCTGGTCGCCACGGTGCCGGTGTTCTTCACCGTGACCTCGCCCTGGAAGCCACCCGGCCACTGGTTGGCCACCTTGTACGTCGCCGAGCACGACTTGCCGCCCGACGGGGTCGCCGAGGGCGACTGGCTGGGCGAGGCGGACGGGGACGCACTCGGAGACGGGCTCGGGGACGGGCTGGGCGAGGGCGACGGAGACGGCGAGGGAGACGGAGACGGCGACGCGGACGGGGAGGCCGAGGGAGACGCCGACGGGGACTGCGGGGTGCCGTTCCGGTCGCCGTAGATGACGCCCCGGCCGTTGGTGCCGAGGTAGACCCGGCCGTAGATCCGGGGATCGCCGGTCAGGGCCTCGCCCATGTTGCCGTACTGGTGCTGGTCGTCGTTGATGCGCACCCAGCTCGCGCCGGTGTCGTCGGACCGGAACAGGCCGTCGACCCCGTCGACGGCGCCGGCCAGGTAGAGCGCCTGGTACGACTTGCCGGGCGCCGCCTTGCCGAAACCGACGTTGATCGAGTCGCTGACGTTCGAGAGCTTGGTGAACGAGGCGCCCGAGTTGGTGGAGTGCCACAGGCCGCCGTCCCCGGCCAGCCAGATGTCGCCCTCCTTGCCGGGCAGCGCCTTGAAGTGGACGTCGGTCGTCGGCAGGCCGGTGGCCGCGGTGGCGCTGAAGCTCGCGCCGCCGTTGGTGCTCACGTAGAACTTGCCGCCGGAGTAGGCGTAGAACTTCTGCGCGTTCACCCGGTCGGACTCGACGATCGCGTTGGCCGGGACGCCGGTGGAGGCGCTCCAGCTGTTGCCGTAACCGACGGAGTAGACGACCTGGATGCCGGGGTCGGCCGGCGACCACACGAAGCGGCTGCCGTCCGCCGCCGCGGCGACCGTGCCGCCGTTGTTGACGCCGCCCGGCTCGGTGCCCTGGAACCAGTTGGCCCCGCCGTCGGTGGAGAAGGCGACGTGGCTGTCGTTCGGCCGGTCGGAGTCGGTGAAGTTGCCGGCCCGCACCATCACGCTCGGGTTGGTCTCCGCGTAGTCGAGCGAGGTGGTCGAGGTGAAGACGGGCTGGGTGAACATCATGGACGGCACGGCGTCGAGGTTGGTGTGCCGGAAGCCGCCGATGTCGCCGAGCGCGCTGATCAGCGGGGCGCCGGTCGGCGGGCTGATCAGGTCGAGTACGGCGGTCTCCTCCAGGCCCTTCACCATCGGCTTGAGCGTGAACTGGCCGCCGGAGTCCCACTTGGTGAGGTCGGTCGTGCCGTAGATCGTCGCGCCGGTGCCGTACATCATCCGGTCGGAGTTGAACGGGTCGATCTCGACCGACTCGTTCATCCAGCCGAGCTTTGGCGTGACCTCCGGAGGCTGCGGGTTGGTCCCGAAGGTCAGCCACGGCGCGGACGAGATGTCCATCTTGTAGCGGAAGCTGCGGTTGGGGTACGACGTCCAGTCCCAGATGCGGGTCCAGGTCGCGCCGCTGTCGGTGCTCCGCCAGAAGATCGCGTCGGGCCACCAGGAGACCTGCGTGGCCACCATGATGGTCTTCGGGTTCTGCCGGTCGATGGTCAGGCCGCTGTAGCCGAAGTAGTCGTCGCCGCTGCTGGACGGGATCGGGCTGATCTGGGTCCAGGCGCCGGTGGCGGTGGCGTAGCGCCACACGTCGCCCTTGCCCCCGTCGTACGGGCCGCCGGTGTCGCTGGTGGCGATGTAGAGGTAGCCGTTGGCGGTGTCGAGCACGCCCTTGTGGGCGATGTAGCCGGTCGGCTGCCCGGCGACCCGCTCCCACGAGGTGCCGCCGTTGGTGGTCCGGTAGACCGTGTTGCTCTTGTCGGCCACGCCGACGTAGATGGTCTGGGTGGCGTTGCCCGAGGTGCCGGTCCGCTTGTCGAAGGTCACCCAGACGACGCCCTGGTTGTCACCGTTGTACGCGTCTCCGGGGCTGGCGACGTAGTTGCCGACGTTGGGGAAGTTGGTCACCTTGGCCCAGGTGGCACCGGAGTCGGTGCTGCGCCAGAGGCCGTTGCCGCTGGGCGCGCCGAAGTACAGGACGCTGTTCTTGTTCGGGTCCACCGCGAGGCGCTCGCCCATGCCGCGTCCGGGCATGTTGCCGCCCAGCTTGAACGGCAGCGGGCTGACCTGCCAGGAGGCGCCCTTGTTCGACGAGCGGATGATCGCGCCGTTGTTGGGGTCCCAGCTGTTGGTGTACATGCCGACGGCGGCGTACACCTTGTTGGCGTCCACCGGGTCGGGGGTGATGCTGACGACCCCGTTGTAGCCCCAGTTCGACTGGCCGACCCAGTCGAGCAGCGGCGTCCAGGTCTGGCTGGACTGCTCCCACCGGTACGCGCCGCCGATGTCGGTGCGGGCGTAGATGAGGTCCTTCTGGACCGGGCTGAACACGATGCCGGGAACGAAGCCGCCCCCGGCGATCTGCACGTTCTTGAACGTGTACGGATCGGCGGCGACGGCCGACACCGGCGCCATCCTGATCACGGCCGTGACCAGCGCCATGGCGGCGATCACGAGCAGGGATGCGAGTCTTCGCATGGACGGTTTTCCCTCCGGGGGGCATGGACAACCGGCCATGCACGATCAGTCGGGGACCCTGACCGTCCTTCTCCTCCGTGCATGGAAATCTGAACGAGAGAGTCACACATCGGCCGAAGCGCCGTCAATAGTTTGGCGTCCAGACAAAATCTAAACCGGTTTCACCAGGGGGGCCGCTTCCTGTTCCCTCCCGGAGGTAGAACATAATTCCGGTCATGACTACAGCTCTCGTACTGGGCGGCGGAGGTGTCGCCGGGATCGCCTGGGAGGCGGGGATCGTGACCGGCCTGCGCCGCCTCGGCGTGGACCTGGGGACGGCGGACCGCATCGTCGGCACCTCGGCGGGGTCGGTCGTCGGCACGCTGGTGGCCACCGAAGCCGACCTGGAGGAGGCGATCGCCCACCAGGCCGAGGTGGACACCGGACCGCCGCCCGCCGTCGACATGGACGCCATCATGCAGGCGTTCGCCGTCATGTCCGACCCCGCGCTGGACCGCCGCGAGGCCCGGCGCCGGGTCGGGCAGATGGCCCTGGCGGCCCGGGTCGACCACCAGGCGGAGCGGCTCGCGGCCGTGGGCGAGCGGCTCCCGGTCAAGGAGTGGCCGGACCGCGACCTGCGCGTCACCGCCGTGGACGCCGCGACGGGCGAGTTCGTCGTGTGGGACCGGTCGGCCGGCGCGCCGCTGGTGCTCGCGGTCGCGTCGAGCTGCGCGGTGCCGATGGTCTTCCCGCCGGTGGAGATCGGCGGCAGGCACTACGTGGACGGCGGGGTCCGCTCCGCGACCAACGCCGACCTGGCCGGCGGAGCGCGGACGATCGTCGTGCTGGAGCCCCTCGGTCACCTGACCCCCAGGGCGGTGCTCGACGCCGAGTTGCTGAAGGCCGGCGCGGACGCCGCGTACACGGTGCATCCCGACGGGGCGTCGCGGGAGGTGTTCGGCGCCGACGTGCTCGACCCGCGGCTGTGGGGGCCCGCCTTCCGGGCGGGGCTCGACCAGGCGGCGGCCGTCGCCGCCCCGCTCGCCGGCATCTGGGCCTGACCCGGCTGAGGGCGGCGGCGGAACCGCGTCCGCGCGCCGCCCCCGCCCGGCCTCGGGTCATCCGGCCTCGCTGACCGCCTTGCTCACCGCGTTGGGGCCGTCGTACTCCCGGTCCGGGATGCGCTCCAGCGCGTTCAGGACGGTGTCGTCGGCGCCCTGGTCGCGGGCCGTATTGATCAGGTCCGACTTCCCGGCCGGGTAGTCCACGCCCTTCAGGTGCTTCTGCAACTGGATCGGGTTCGGGGCGTCGGCCATGACCTGTCTCCCTTCGTCCGTGTCCTCTCACCTGCTCGCCTACCCGCTCGTCCGCCCGGCCACGCGGGACGCCGCGGCGGACGCCCGAAACCGGCTTTACCGGGCCCTCACCTGCGGTTTTGTCACGATTGGGTATACACGAGCCCACTTTGTGAGACGGGGAGGCGTGAGGGTAGCTGGCGTTGCGTGCCTGATGCCCAATTGCTGGCCGCACAGGATCTGCGGCTCGACGTCAACCTCCTGGACTACGTGATCCTCGCCCTGTACTTCCTCGTGGTACTGGGAATCGGCTTCGCCGCGAGGCGGGCCGTACGGACGAGCCTGGACTTCTTCCTCTCGGGCCGCGCGCTTCCCGCCTGGATCACCGGCCTCGCCTTCATGTCCGCCAACCTCGGCGCCACCGAGATCCTCGGCATGGCCGCCAACGGCGCGCAGTACGGCCTGATGACCGTGCACTACTACTGGATCGGCGCGGTCCCCGCGATGGTGTTCCTCGGCGTCGTGATGATGCCGTTCTACTACCGGTCGAAGGTGCACAGCGTCCCCGAGTTCATGCGCCGCCGCTTCAACGGCGCGACCCAGCTGCTGAACGCCTCGACGTTCGCCCTCGCGCAGATCCTCATCGCCGGGATCAACCTGTACGCGCTCGGGCTCGTCATGGACGCCCTGCTCGGCTGGCCGCTGTGGCTGTCCATCATCGTGTCGGCGGCGATCGTGCTCGCGTACATCACGCTCGGCGGCCTGTCCTCGGCGATCTACAACGAGGTCATGCAGTTCTTCGTGATCGTCGCGGCGCTCGTGCCGATCGTGGTGATCGGCCTGACCCGGGTCGGCGGCTTCTCCGGCCTCGGCGAGAAGGTCAAGCAGGGCGTCCTCGGCGAGGGCGGCCTGCACACCTGGGCGCAGACCGGCGGCACCGACAACCCGATGAGCGCCAACTGGATCGGCCTGGTCCTCGGCCTCGGGTTCGTGCTGTCCTTCGGCTACTGGACCACCAACTTCGCCGAGGTCCAGCGCGCGCTGTCGGCCCGCAACACCAACGCGGCCCGGCTCACCCCCATCGTCGCGGCGTACCCGAAGCTCGTGATCCCGATCGTGACCGTGATCCCGGGCCTCGTCGCGGTGGTGCTGTTCGGCAACCTGGGCAAGGACGGCGGGCCGACGTACAACGAGGCGATCCCGCTGCTGATGAACGAGTTCCTGCCGAACGGCGTGCTCGGCATCGCCGTGACCGGCCTGCTCGCGTCGTTCATGGCCGGCGTGGCCGCCAACATCAGCGGCTTCAACACGGTCTTCACGTACGACATCTGGAAGTCGCACGTCAACGGCGGCCACTCCGACGAGTGGTACGTACGGCTCGGCCGGATCGCCACCACCGGCGGCATCGTCGCGGGGATCGGCGCGGCGTTCATCGCGGCGGGCTTCAGCAACATCATGAACTACCTGCAGTCGCTGTTCTCGTTCTTCAACGCCCCGCTGTTCGCGACGTTCATCATCGGCCTGTTCTGGCGGCGGATGACCGCGTGGGCGGGTTTCTGGGGCCTGCTGAGCGGCACCGTCTGCGCCTTCGCGTCGTACATCCTCTACAAGGTGGGCGTGCTCGACTTCGGCACCGAACTCAACGCGAGCTTCTGGGGCGCGGGCATCGCCTTCGTGGTCGACGCGGTCGTCTCGGTCGTGGTCACGCTCGTCACCACCCCCAAGCCGCAGAGCGAGCTGCGCGGGCTCGTCTACGGCCTGAGCGACGCGTCCGTCTCGGACGACGCGCTGGCGGGAGACGCCGCCTGGTACCGCTCCCCCGTGATCCTCGGCGCCGGGGCGGTCGTCCTCGCCGCGGCGTTCTACCTGCCCTTCCTGTAGGAGGTTCCCATGGCCGCCCCGCAACGGCTCTTCGACATCCGCCGCGTGATCGGTGGTCTGTTCCTGCTGTACGGACTGATCCTCACGGTCACCGGCCTGTTCGACGGCGCCCAGGAGATCCAGAAGGCGGAGGGCATCCGCATCAACCTGTGGACGGGCATCGCCATGCTCGTGGTCGGCGGCGCCTTCCTGCTGTGGGAGCGCCTGCGCCCGTCCGACGCCCCCGCGCCGTCCGACGCCTCCTCCGGCGACGAGGAGTGAGGAGGATTCCCTCTCACAGGACACGAGGGCCGCGGTCGTCCCGACCGCGGCCCTCGTCGTATCCGATGACGCGTATCCGATGACGCGGTCAGCGCGGACGGACCACCGCTCCGGCGGCGCCTTCGGGAACGGCGGGACCGACGGCTTCGGGACCGGCGTTCCGGGGTCCGGCCGCGGAGTCCTTCGTGACGACGACGGGAGGCACGAGCACGGCGGGGATCGAGGCCGTGGTGCCGTTGGACACGGTGGCCGTGCCGTACACGGTTCTGCCGCCCGCGACCTCGACGGCGAGTCTCGCCGCGGCGGCGGCCTCGGCGGCGACGTCGGCGCGCACGGTCGCGGTCGAGGCTTGCGTCGGCGCCCGCCGCGGGACGCCCGTCCGCCCGCCCTGCCCGACCAGCGGGACCCCGGCCGCGCCCGCTCGCGCCAGCGCGGCCGCGACCGCCTCCGCCGCGTCGCCCGGGCAGCAGACGCCGGCCACCTTCGCGGGCCCGCCGAGCGCCGCGAGGGCCGCCGCCACCTCGCGCGCCGCGTCACCGGGCCGGGCCAGGTCCCGTTCCCAGGCGATCATCACGCGGCCGTCCAGCACCGCGTGCAGGCTGCGCTTCACTGCCGCCGCGTACGGATCGCCCGGCGGTCCGTTGAGGAGGAGGACGGGCCCGGGGCGCTTCATCGCGCCGAGCAGGGCCAGGGCCTGCATCCGGCCGGACCGCGCCGGGTCGGTCGAGACGTACGCGTCCACCGGCCCGTCGGCGAGCCGGTCGTACGCGACGACCTTCGCCCCGGCCAGCTTCGCCCGCGCCACCCAGGGGGCGGCGGAGCCGGGGTCCACCGCGCCGAGGACCAGCACCCGGACGCCGTCCGCCAGCATCCGCCCGATCTGCCGTCCCTGCCGGGCCCGGTCACCGGCCGCGTTCGCGTACTCGACCCGGCAGCGCGGGCAGCGAGCCGTTAAGGCGCGGGTGAACAGGGCGCGCTCCGGGCCCTCGTGCGGAAGCAACAGGCCGACGGTGAAGCCCTCGCGGATGGTCCCGATGGCGCCGAGCCCCGCTTCCCGCTCCTCCCCTCGCTGTCCGCACGCCGAGACCGACGCCAGGAGAAGCACGCAGACGCCCGCCAGCCGTCTCCCCACCGGGACACCCCCGATCCGTTGCGGAGCCACGTTTCGCAGAGCCGTCGTGTGTGGAGCCTGACCACCTCTCGCATCACATACCCGGACAATGGCCCCATAACTCCCAGACCACCCAGCGGCACCAGCGGACGATCAGCGGAGGCGGTGATTACGCCGTGGGCCGAAGGGCGCCGCTCCCCTCCGAGCCCGCATCCCCTCCTGCCCTAAGTTGTGAGAGACTCCACCATTGCGGGGCGGTAGCTCAGCCGGTCAGAGCATCGGACTCATAATCCGTGGGTCGTGGGTTCAAGTCCCACCCGCCCTACCAAGTACGGCCAGCGATCAGCAGTCCGACCTGCGCGTTCTTCGTTGATCACGCCTGTCCGGACATGCAGTCGACAGCCGCCGGAAGCAGCCGCATGCCACTGGTCGCGGAACATAGGCGGAATGCTCGCGGCCTCGTTTCCCCAGGTTAGCCCGGCGATTCCGGCGCCTCGCGGAACGATTCCGCGCCCATACGCCGAAGGACCCCGAGATCTCTCCCGGGGTCCTGACCAAGGTGTGATCATGGGCGTTGACGCGGTGCTGATGAGAGTGGAGCAACACGGGACCAGCCCGCAGCGAAGGAAACGCTCCCATCGCCGTCGCGCCAGACCCCAAGGATGTCTTCGTGCGTCTCGTCGACCATGCAAGATGTGCGGCGGTTGGCCATCTCGCGTTGCCCCTCGATGCACTTGGCGTAGACCCTGAGCATCACGTCGACGCCGTGCCCGGCCCGCTCCGCGGCTTCCGGTGCGTGGACCCCCGCGTTGAGCCAAAGTGACACAGCCGCGTGGCGCGGGTCGTACAGTCGGGCCGCCAGGGGCGAGGCGACCGCCTCCGGAGGGAACGCATAGCCGCGCCAGGCTCCAGCCCTTCTCGGGGAGACGGCAGTCCTTCTCACGGAGGCCGGCGGCCTCACCCGGGCGCAGGCCGCCGAAGTACATCGCGTCGAACATCGCCATCATCATCGGACCACGTGGTCGGCCGACGCAGATAACGGCGGTCAGCAGTTGCCGCGCCTGGCGAGGGTTGACGACCGAGCGCCGATCGACCTCCCCGCCCGGCTTGGTGCGGGCGCAGCTTCACCCGATGGAGCGGATTTACACCCAGCTCAGCGACTCTGCTGGACTCCCTCCGCGAGGCCGCCGACCTGTCGGGCTGGATCGACGAACTGCTGCCACCGGACTCCGGGCCTGAGGGGCAGGCAGGCACCCGGTTCGGGGGCGCTCAGCGTGTGGTGCCGCCACTGCCCGCGCCGGGTCGTGCTGTTCCCCGCCAGCTCATTCAACATCCTCGCTGACTCACTGCGTCTGGGCGACTTCACCACCGACTAGATCGCCGAACTCTACGACCAATACACGCAAGAGACCGGCCAGGAGTTCACCAAGGACGCCGTGAACCGGGCCTTCGAGCTGACCCAGGGACAACCCTGGCTGGTCAACGCCCTCACCCACGAGATCACTTTGGAGATGGGGGTGAGCGGCGCCATCACCACCGCACAGGTCGACGAGGCCAAGGAACGACTGATCCGGAAGCGCCCCATTCACCTGGACGCTCCTACGTTCGCAATCTGGGTCTCATCCGGGGAAGCGGAGCACCGGAGATCGCCAACTTCGAATCCCCAGCTCAAGATGGTGGCAGAATGTGACCATGCCAGCACCCCCAGCGAAGTTCTTCAACACCACCGGTCCCTGCGACCCGCAGCGCCACTACATGCTGCCCCCCACACCACGGCTTCCCGAAGCGCGGGCACTGATCGAGATGGACCGCTACTTCGTGCTGCACGCACCCCGGCAAACCGGGAAAACCACCATCCTGGACGCCCTGGCCTCCGAACTGACCGCCGAGGGCGACACCGCCGCCCTGTCATTCTCCTGTGAGCGTGCCAAGGCGGCCGGCGACGATGTCGACTGGGCAGAGTCGCTTCTGCTGGATTCCCTCCGCGAGGCCACCGATTTGTCGGGCTGGTCGAAGAAGCTGCTGCCGCCGGGGTCCTGGCCGCAGGTGACACCGGGTAGCCGGTTCGGTGCGGCACTGCGGGAGTGGTGTCAGCGCTGCCCGCGCCGGGTCGTGCTGTTCCTTGACGAGATCGACGCCCTGCAGGGCGACAGCCTGGTCAGCATCCTGAGCCAGCTGCGCGACGGCCACAACAAGCGATCGAAAGGCTATCCGTTCCCCGCGTCGGTGGTGCTGTGCGGGTTGCGCGACCTGCGCGACTACAAGACCGCCTCCGGCGGCGAACCCGACCACTACAACGCGGCCAGCCCGTTCAACATCATCCGCAAATCGCTACGCCTGGGCGACTTCACCACCGATCAGATCGCCGAACTCTACGACCAGCACACGCAGGCGACCGGCCAGGAGTTCACCAAGGACGCCCTCGACCGCGTCTTCGAGCTGACCCAGGGACAACCCTGGCTGGTCAACGCCCTCGCCGATGAGATCATCACCGAGATGGGAGTGACCGGGACAATCACTGTTGAACAGGTGGAGGACGCAAAAGAGCGGCTGATCCGGGCCCGCGCCACCCACCTGGACTCCCTGGCGGCCCGGCTGCACGACCCCCGCGTCAAAAGAGTGATCGAACCCATCGTGGCCGGCACGTCCCCGGGCACGGACATCGCCTTCGACCACGCCGCCTCCTACGTCCACGACCTCGGCCTCATCCGGGGCACCAGAGACCTGGAAATCGCCAACCCCATCTACCGGGAGGTCCTGCTCCGGGTCCTGGGCGACCGCACCGAACGATTCATACGCGCCGACCCGCACAGCTTCGTGCTCCCCGACGGCCGTTTCGACCTGCCCCGCCTGCTGGAAGAGTTCGTGATCTTCTGGCGCGAGCACGGCGAAGTCCTCATCCAGCAGGAGGGCTACCACGAAGCCGCCTGCCAGATCATCCTCATGGCCTTCCTGCACCGCCTCGTCAACGGCGGCGGCCACCTCGACCGCGAGTACGCCGCCGGCACCAAACGCCTCGATGTGCTCGCTCGCTGGCCCTACCACGGTCCCGACGGCCAACGACTCATCCAACGCGAAGCCATGGAACTCAAGGTCTGGCGGCCCGGCACCGACGACCCCCAACCCGAAGGCCTCGCTCAGCTCGACCAATACCTCGACCGCCTCACCCTGCCCACCGGCGTCCTGGTCATCTTCGACCGCCGCCCCCAAGCCCCACCCTGGAAGGAACGAGGCGGTTTCGACCAGGCGACCACACCGTCCGGCCGCCAGGTCACCGTTCTCCACGTGTGACAGGTGTCCGAGTTTTGATCGGAACCGATTCTTCCGCTTGGACGATGTGCTGAGCCCCGGCCTAAGAACTTGATACTCAGCCCATGAATGACCTCGATCGCCTCGAGCGTCTCACCATCATCTCCATTGTGGTTTGATCTCTCGCTGTAGCCGGGCGACGGACGCTGGACCATCTCAGTGACGGGCGCCTGGAGCTGGTCCTCGGCAAGGGTAACGACGAGCAGTCACTCAAGCTCTTCGGCGTACAGCAGGAGGAGCAGTGGGATCGTCTCGCCGCGATCTGCGACAGCAGCACGACGGGCGAGGAGGAGAGGAACGCGGGGTTGTGCCGCTCCCCCACACCGAAGCCGTCATAGCCGATGCCCTCGGCCCACACCGCGAGATCCACGTTGGCGCGAAGCCGATCATGCTCGGTCTCCCCCGGCAGCGACACCGCCGGATCGGTCGACAGGAGGGTACTCGCCAGGAACTTCACGCCCGACATCGCCGCCGTCTCGAGACGACCGCCCGCAGGACGGCGCCACTCGCCCGCCGGGCGCCGGCGATGGGCCCGCGTCCGCAGCGCAGAAGCCTCACAGGTACCCCTTCACGACGATCAGTTATGACTTCCTCATGGGAGATCCGCTGGGCGGCTCGTCAGTCCTGAACTGAAGACGGTGACCGGACGTTCCTGCGCGACGCCGTCGACGATGATGTCCACCGCCTCGTTGTAGAAAGCCACGTGCCCCTCGATCGGCGCGGCGGCGGGGATGGGGTCGGGGTAGGCCCAGGCGACATCGGGCGGAGCGCCGCCGCCCTTGAACGACCAGTAGGAGGCCACCCCCTTGTACGGGCAGCGGGTGTGCGTCTCGGTCTGCTCCAGCAGGTCGAACCGCACGTCACCCGGCGGGATGTAGTACCGGGTCGGCAGGCCTGTCTCGAACAGCAGCACCGGGTTGCGCGTGGCCGCCACCACCTGCCCGCCGATCTCGACGACGACATGCCGGGCGCTGGGGATCGGGTCCACCCGCTTGTACGGGTCGCGCGGGTGCACGAAGATCTCCTCCTCCTCCTCGTACCAGTGGTCGAGCACCACCTCCGGATGCCGGAACCACGCGAACGCGATGTGGTCGGGAAGCTCCGGATACCGCCAGGCGGCGTCGCGCACGATCGCGTCCCCGACCGCGAGGTCGTAGCGGACGCCCGGCGGCTCCCCGGTGTCGCGCAGCAGGTCGGTACGCACGTCACGAGCGGGGAAGGCGTACCCGGGCACCGGCCGGCCCGGCTCCCACACGAGCACTGGGGCGCGGCTGTCCACGACGACGACACCGTCGCGCAGACCGCGCACCCAGCGCTCGCTCGGCTCCCAGCGGAAGTCTCCGGGCATGTCAGGTCTCCGCCAGCTCGGCCACGTACGGGCGGCCCTCCCGCCACGCCGCGACCTGGTCCGGCCGGCCGAACACCTCCAGATACTCCTCGACCTGCCGTTTGGCCTGGTCCCACAGCAGCACGGGCTCGTAGTCGGAGCCTTCCGGGCCGACGAACGGGGCCAGCGGCTCGATCACGGTGTCCAGGCTGGGATGCCAGAACACGCCGGTCGAACGCCTGGTGACCGAGCCGCCCGCGACCACCCGGTGCGTGCCCGCGGACAAGCGGCCGTTCGTCCACTTCGTGAGGATGTGACCGGAGAACACCTGCAGGGCTCCGGGCACGATGGGGACCGGGATCCACTCACCGTCGGGGCCGCGGCCCTGCAGCCCGGCGTAGTCGCCACGCTGGTGCAGCACCGTCAGAGCGGAGCCGTCGGCGTGCTCCAGCAGGAGCAGTTTGTCCAGATCGGTGTCGTCGCCGTCGTCATGGGTCCAGGTCGGGTAGTCGTTGACGACGAAGCTGGTGTAGTAGGGGCGTCCGGAGGTGGGGAAGGTGCTGGCGGGGACGCCGAGCAGGCGCGCGTACAGGGTGAGCACCTTCTCGGCCACACCGACCGAGGCGTCGTGGTAGCGCGCGGCCAGGTTCTTCAGGCCCGGCTCCTGCGGCGGCCAGACGTTGGGGTGGGCGTAGAGCTGCGCGTGCTCGTCGCCGAGCCCGGCCGCCTTCGCCTCCTCGACGCTGCCGAACTGGCCGATGATGAAACGTTCCAGCTCCAGGCGGCCGAAGTCGTCCGGCCACTGCCGCCAGCCGCGGTACGGATGGCCGGTGGGGCTGGCGAGCTTGGCCTTGTCCTCCCGCGGCAGGGCCAGGACGCGGCCGATGGAGTCGTGGAAGCCGTCGATGAGCTCGTCGGGCACTCCGTGGTTGATCACCTGGATGATCCCGATCCGCTCCGCCGCCTCGCGGGCGGCGTCGAGCAGCTCGGGCGGGGCGTCGTCGCTGAGGGCGAGTTCGAGGTCGATGACGGGGATCTGGTCGGTCATGAGGTACTCCTCGTGGTCGAGCCGGTCAGCAGGAGGTCGGCGAGCCGGGCGGCCGTGAGCCCGGCGGCGGTGGGTGGTGATCCGTCTGGCGCGGAGCTGTGTCCCTCCGAGGCGACGAGCCGGGCGGACGGGACCCGTTCGGTCAGCTCGGCCACGGCGGCGTCGCTCAGTCCGTCGCGGACGACGGTGACGGGCGCTCCCCCGGCGGCGAGCCGGGCCAGCCCCTGCCAGAGGTACTCGGCGTCGTCCGAGGGAGCGGGATGCCCGGGCAGGGTTCCGATGAGAATGAGGGCGGGGACGAGGTGCGGGTGCCGGGCGGCCAGCGCGGCGGCGGCGAGCGCGCCGAGCCCGGTCCCGGCCACCGCCTTGGCCTTCGGGGCGAACGATCTGATCGCCTCGGCGATGGGCAGCACCAGCTTGCGGGGCGCGTAGACGGCGGTGTGGCGGCTGGAACGGCCGTGGCCCGGCAGGTCGAGGGCCAGCGCGGGACGGCCGAGCCCCGCCAGCGGGCCGTCCCAGTCGCGGGCGCTGCCGCCGGCGGCGTGCAGCAGCACGACTTCCGGCGGTCCCGGCCCCCAGGCGACGCCGCTCACGTGGTCGCCGGTGGAGACGGTGACCCATCGGCGCTGTACGGGGCCGGGCAGACCGGCGAACTCGTGGTCGGACATGGTGCTTCCTCTCGGACAGCGGTTACGGTGACGTGCTGGTCCCGGCTCGGCGTGGGAGCCTCCCAGGATCGAGGTGACAGCGGACGACGTGCTCTTGTCCGAGGTCGCGCGCCGGTGGGGCGCTCGTGTCGCACAGTCCGTCGATGCGGCTGGGGCAGGTGCCGGCGAACGGGCATCCGGTGCCGCTCACCCGGCCCGGAGGTCCGGGCCGGCGACTGCCGACGAGCAACGCCGTGTAGGGGTGGTGCGGGCCGTGCAGGACCTGCCCGGCAGGCCCCTGCTCGACGATCCGGCCCTGATACATCACCGCGATCCGGTCGGCGAGGTAGCCGACGACGGCCAGGTCGTGCGAGATGAACAGGTACGACGTGCCGGCAGCCCGCTGCCGGTCGTCCAGCAGCCGCAGCACGCCGGCCTGCACGCTGACGTCCAGGGCGGACACGGGCTCGTCGCACACCACCAGGTCGGGTTCGCCGGCGAAGGCCCGGGCGATGGCGACCCGCTGGCGCTGGCCGCCGGACAGGCGGTCGGGACGCGCGTCGAGAATGTGCGCGTCGAGGCCCGCCTCCCCTGCCAGGACCGCCGGGTCTCGCGTGCCGCCGAGGCTCCGGGCCGCCCTGGCCAGGATGGTGCGGACGGTGTGGCTCGGGTTGAGGGAGGCGTAGGGGTTCTGGAAGACCATCTGTACGGCGCGCCGCTGCCCGGGGTCCCGGCGGGTCACCGAGGGGTGGAGGGGACCGCCGTGCAACGTGATCGTCCCCGGTCCGGGCCCTGCGAGCCCGGCGACCGCCCTGGCGAGCGTGGTCTTGCCGCTGCCCGACTCGCCGACCAGCCCGACCACCTCACCCCGCCGGATCACCAGGTCGACGCCGTCCACGGCCACGGTCCTGCCGTACCGGCGCGTCAGTCCCCGGATCTCCAGCAGCGGCCCGCTCTCCGGCACGGCGGGCTCCGTCTCCGCGGACTGCCTCTGCGCGGGCCGCGGTCGCGGCTCCGGCCGCCGGGCCTGGCCCGGGTGGTGGCAGCTCACCCGGTGGAGAGCCACCAGGCCCGAGGCGGCGCGCGGCTCAGGCACATCGGCCGTCGCCGGGACGGCCTCCGACAGTGCCGGGGCGGTGGAGTGACACACGGTGTCGGCCTGGGGGCAGCGTTGGGCGAACGGGCAGCCTGCGAGCTCCTCTCCCGGGACGGGCGGATGGCCGGGGATGGAGGTCAGCGGATGGGTGCGCCGGGTCCGGCCCAGCCGGGGAGTACCGGCCAGCAGCGCCGCCGGATACGGGTGCGCCGGCTCCCGCAGAACCGCCTCGGCCGGTCCCTCCTCAACCAGGCGGCCCGCGTACAGGACGCCGACGCGGTCGCACAGCCGTCCGACGAGATCCAGGTCGTGGCTGATCAGCACCACCGCCGCGGCGAGCTCGACCCGCAGCTCGCCGATCAACTCCAGGATCTCCCGCTCTACCGTCGCGTCCAGCCCCGTCGTCGGCTCGTCGAGGACGAGCAGCCGGGGCCGGGCGGCGAGCGCCGCGGCGATGACCACCCGCTGCTGCTGCCCGCCCGACAACTGGTGCGGATACCGGCGGGCGATCGCGCGAGGATCCGGCAGGCGGACCCGTTCCAGCAGCGCGGGGACCTCCCGGCGGTCGCGGCCGCGCGCCCGCAGTGCCTGGGCGAGTTGCGTGCCCACCCGCATGGTCGGGTCGAGCGAGGCGCTCGCCTCCTGGTGCACGACGGCCAGCGCCGCCGCCCGCCAGCGCCGCAGGCCCGCGGGCGGCAGTCCGAGCACGTCCACGCCGTCCACGCCGATCCGGCCCGAGGTGATCGCCCCGCCACGTGCGACCTGGCCTCCGAGCGCCCGCCCCACGGTCGTCTTGCCGCACCCCGACTCCCCCACGAGCCCGTACGTCTGACCGGGCGCAACCGTGAACGACACCCCGCGCACGGCCGCCTTTCCCCCATAGGCGACGGACAGATCCTCGACCTCAAGCCCGGTCATGAGACCTCCTTCGCCGGCCTCATGACCATGGGGCTGTGGTTGTCGACGACCTCGGCAAGCTCGGTCACGCCGCCTCCCAGCGCCCGCGTAGCGCGTCCGCGACCAGGGCGATCCCGACGACGAGCGAGGCGATGGCCAGCGCGGGCGCGAGCACCGTCCATGGCGCGAGCTGGAGCCACAGCCGGTTGTCCGACACCGACGCCCCCCAGTCGGGCGAGCCCGGCGGCTGCCCGAGTCCGAGGAACGACAGCGTGGCCGCGGCGAAGATCGCGTCGCCGAAGCGGGACGTGGCCTCCACGAGCACCGTCGGGGCGACGTTCGGCAGGATCTCGCGCACCGTCAGGCCCCAGGACCGCTCGCCGCGCAGCCGGGCCGCCTCCACGTAGGACTTCTCCCGCTCCACCAGCGTGGCGGCGCGCACGCTGCGCGCCACGATCGGCACGAACGACGCGGCGATGACCAGCACCATGACCGTGACCGACCTCCCGGCCAGCGCCACGACCAGCACGGTCGCGATGATCGAGGGGAACACGACGACGGCGTCGAGGACCCGCATGACGATCTCGTCCAGCAGCCCGCCGTAGGTGCCGGCCGCCAGCCCCACCAGGGTTCCGGCCACGACCGCCGACACGGTGGCCGCCGGCGCGACCAGGAGCACCGGCCGGGCGCCCGCGAGCAGCCGCGAGAAGGTGTCCCTGCCGAACTGGTCGGTGCCCAGCCAGTGCGCGCCGCCCGGCGGCAGGAAGCGGGCGGCCGGGTCCTGCAGGTCCGGCTCGTATGGCACGAGCTGTGGCCAGAGCACCGCCACGACCGCCCATGCGAGGACGATCCCCGCGCCGATGCCCAGAGCGATCTGGTGCCTGTGCCGCCGCGCGAACGGCAGTGCGACGGCCGTCATGACGCCGCCCCCAGCCGGATGCGCGGATCGAGCACCCGGTACGCCACGTCGGCGGCCAGCACGATAAGCATGTACAGCAGCCCCAGCACCATGGCCGTGGCCTGGAGGGTCGGCAGGTCCTTGTCCACAGCGGCCGACAGCAGCAGCGCCCCGATCCCCGGATGGTTGAACAGCAGCTCCACCGTGACCAGCCCGCCGAGCAGGAACTGCAACTGCACGCCCAGCGCACTGGTGGCCGGAATGGTGGAGTTGCGCAGCACGTGCCGCCGCACCACCTGCCACCGGGTGAGGCCGCGCAGCTCGGCGGCGCCCGCGTACGCGCTCTCGATCGCGACCACGGCGCCGGCCCGGACGTGCCGGGCGACGTAGCCGGTGCACAGGAGCACCAGCGAGAGCGCCGGCAGCGCCAGATGGCCCAGCCGGACGAGCAGGGAGGAGCCGTCCGGCGCCTGCGCCGAGGAAGGGAACCAGCGCAGCCGCACCGCGAACACCACCAGCAGCACCACACCGGTCACGAACTCGGGCGTCGCCCCCAACGCCAGCCCGGTCACGCTGACCAGGCGGTCCACGGGCCGGTCGTGGTTGACGCCCGCGACCAGCCCGAGGCTGACGGCGACCGGCACGAGCAGGGCGAACGCCAGCGCCGCCAGCACCATCGAGGCCGCGAGGCGGCCGAGCACGAGGTCGCGGACCGACACGCCGAGCGTGTAGGACTCGCCCCAGCGGCCGGTGAGGAAGCCGCCCAGCCAGTCCGCGTACCGCTCGGGCAGGGGCGCGTCCAGGCCGAGCTGGGAGCGCAGGCGGGCGACGGACTCCGCGCTCGCCTCGCGGCCCAGGATCGTGCGGGCGACGTCGCCCGGCACCAGCTCGGTCGTGACGAACACCAGAACCGACACCCCCAGCAGGGTCAGTGGCACGGCCACCAGCCGGCGCAGCAGGAAGCACATCACACGACCTGCGAGACCGAGCTGAAGTCGACGTAGCTGGAGGGGTGAGCCTGGACGCCGGTGAACTTCCCGCCGTTGTAGGCACGGACGGTCCCGCTCCAGACGGAAACGATCACCGGAACGTCCTCGTGCAGGGCCTCGGCGATGATCTCGGCCTGGGTCGCGCGTTCCTCCGGAGTCCGGGCGGCGTCGTAGGCCTCGGCGGCCGTGTCGAGGTCGGGGTTGGCGTACTTCGAGCCGTTCCACAGGCCACCGCCCTTGACCATTGGGATGATCAACTGACTGGGGGTGGCACGGCCGGCCCAGCCGACGAGATTCGCGGTGGAGAACAACCACGGGGTGTCCTTCTCCTGGTCGCCTCCGTAGAAGTCGGCCGAGGTGCGCTGATCCAGCTCGACCTGGATGCCGACCTGTTTGAGCTGGTTCTGGACGGTGAGCGCATAGTCCTTGCTGGGCGGGTCATAGGTCAGGGTGAACTTCAGCGGCTGCCCGCCGAGCAGCTCGGCCACCTTGGCCGGATCCTTGGCACGCTGCGCGATGCCGTCCGGCGCGGCCGGGAACAGCGGGGCGAACAGGTGGTCGTTGCCCAGGGCTCCGATGCCGTCGTAGACCGTGGCGTTCACGCCGGGCCGGTCCAGCGCGTACGCGACCGCCTGCCGGGCCTCCTTGCGGTCGAACGGCGGCCGGTCCGTGCGCAGCGTGAACGCGATCAGACCGGTGCTCTGGACCTGGTCCACGGTGATGTCACCGAGCCCCTTGAGCGGGCCGACGAGCTGCGGGCGGCTGAGGATCTGCGTGTCGATCTCACCGCTCTGCAGCGCCAGCAGGTCAGCCTGGTCGTCGGCATAGAACGTGATCTTCACTCCGTCGAGGTACGGCTTACCCGGCTCCCAGTACCTCGGGTTGCGGGTGAACACGGCCCCCGACGACGCGTCGTACGACTCCAAGAGGAACGGCCCGGTGCCGATCGGCTTCTTCGTGAAGTCGCCCGCGTAGTCCTTCTTCAGGATCACCGCGTTGTAGTTGCCCGCCGAGACCAGGTACGGGAAGTCGGAGTAGGCCCGTTCGAGCGTGAAGACGACCGTGGCGGCGTCGCGCACACTCACCCCGCCCTTCGCCAGCACCGTGTCGAAGGCCGACAGGGCGGCGGACTTGGACGTCGGGTCGAGCAGCCGGTCGAAACTCGCCTTTACGGTCTCCGCGTCGAGCGGCGTGCCGTCGGAAAAGGTGACGCCGCCGCGCAGCGTGAACACCCACCGCTTGCCGCCGTCCTCGGACTCCCACCTCTCGGCCAGGCGCGGCTTCAGCGTGAAATCCCGGTCGAGCCAGATCAGGTAGTCGGCGACGAGCTGGACGATGGCGATGGCCGAGCCGTCGTACATGGTGACGGGATCCACGGCGGTAGGCGGCGGAGGAGAGCCCGCGCGCAGGGTCCCGCCGCGGCGGGGCGGCGCGGACGCCTCGGCGTGGGCGTCCGCGCCGGCCTGTGGGGCCCCGCTGTCCGCGCCGGTCAACGGGGCCCCGCCGCCTGCGCCGCAGGCGGCCAGCAGAAGCGAGAGGGCTCCCCCTCCCGTCCCGGCGAGCAGAACCCGCCTGGTCAAATCGGTGGCCCCGGGAAGGGCGGGCCGGTTCACGGGACGGGGGATTTCCCTCATGGGTGCTCCTTCATGCCGGGCCTTAACCCACTATTTAGGTAGGTATACTCGGATGTCAACCCCATGCGGAACTCCACCACGCCGTCCAGCCCGCGGAGACGGCCCGTCACGGCCGGTCGCCGGACTTCGCGCATCCTTCCCGACGCCTCGGCGACCCTCCGGAGCGAGATCCGGCGCGTCCACAACTCGACGGGTCGTGGGTTCGAGTCCCACCCGCCTCACCACGTACGACCAGCGATCAGCGGTCCGGCCTGCGTGTTCTCCGTTGATCAGGCTTTGCGCACACAGCCGCCGGAAGTAGCCGTATGGCACTGGTCGTGGACCATGCTCTCGGCGTTTCCACTGGAGTGCCGCTCGGCACCCGGGCCGTCATCCGGCGTCACCGCACAGCGCTTGCCGCTTGAAGGCCGTCAGCGCGTCATCGATGGGGTGGGGCTGCGGCCGGCCCGAAGAATCGATCGCGTTCCACCTCACGAGGTTCATCGCGACGGAGATCTGGCGCTTGCCGTCCGCGCGGATCCACGACTGCGTCTCGGCGCCCCAGACCGTCCCGTCGTTGCCCCAGAAGGTGCCGCAACCCGGGATCTGGAGCTCGTGCAGGCCGAGGCCGTAGGAGATCATCTGCCCGGACTGGCTGATGACAGGGCCGGTACGCCGCATCTGGGCCAGCGACGACGGCTTGACGATCTCGCCGTCGAGCAGCTTGCCGTAGAAGCGGTTGAGATCCCCCATCGTGGACACGAGCGAGGCCCCTATCCCTGTCCAGGACATGTCGTAGACGCTGTAGTCGCGCGGCGGGTCGATCAAGCCGAAGAACGCCTCGTACATCCGTGGGTGCGGTCCCTCGACACGCGGCCCGGCCGGAAACACGGTGTGCCGCAACCCGGCGCGTCTGATGACGTTCTGGGTGATGTACGTCTCGGCGGTGGTACCGGTCACCTTCTCCAAGAGTTCGCCGAGGATCAGGTAATTGGTGTTGGCGTACACCCCCGGCGAGCCTCCGGGCGTGCCGACGGCGGGCGCCCTGAGTCCCATCTCGATCAGCTCAACCGGGGTGAACCGCCTGAAGCGATTGTCGTCCAGGCTCTTGGGCGACATGTCCGGCAGAGAAAGAAACTTCTGGAGGGACGGGAACGCATAGCCGAGGTATTCGGCTATGCCGCTGGTGTGGTTGAGCAGCATCCGAAGAGTGATCTTCTCACCGCGTTCGCCCGGCACCAGGTGCGGCAGGTAGCGGCCGATCGGCGCGTCGAGCTCGACTCGTCCCTTCTCGACCTGCTGCAGGACCGCGGCCGCGACGAAGGTCTTGGCGAGGCTGCCGACGCGTTGCAGCATGCCCGGCGTCACGGGACGGCCGGTCTCCACATCGGCCACCCCGGAGGCACCGCGCCAGATCTGGCCGTCAGAGCGCACCTCGGCGAACACACCGGGCATCCCCGCGCGGTGGACATCGTCCAGGGCGGACTTCAGCCTCGCGGGATCGACGCCTGTCGCCGAGCCGGTCGCGTCGGCCCGCACGACTGCCGTCTCGCTGGTCGCGGGCACCGCCGTCACCGTGCCGGCGCCGACACCCAGCATGGCCACGCTTGCTAATGCCATCGGTCCGATCTTCACGCCGTTCGTCCTTTCGTGATCCCTGGGCGCGACGGGGACTGTCCCCTCGCGTACATGCCGGACATCGTGGCCTTCGGGCCGGTCAGCGGTCGTCCTGCCCAGGAAGACATCTCAGCCCGGCACCCGGGGAGTAGGCCCCGCCCGGCTACATCGTGTGGAGTAGCGACCCATCACACTCGTTCCTCGACCCCCGGGCTCGGCCCGCTTCCTCCACCGCCAGGCAGAGCCTCGAGCACCGACCCGCCGCCCTGAGGGCGGCCGATGCCGGCGAGATCATGGCGGGCTGGCCCGACCCCGGATCTCCACTGTGGAATCCGGAGCTGCGCTGGCTGCTCGACCGCTCGATCGCACTGGTCCGCGCCGATCTCGGGGGCCACGGCTGGCTCTCGCCAGGTCCGGAGCTGCCGCGCGAGCGAGGCCCTGCCTGGCGGCATCTCTACGTGTACGCGTACCTGGCCCTGGTCGACGTCGTCAGGGGATACCACCGCGACCACGACATCGCCGATGCCGTGTCGTGGACGACCCTCGCGGACCTGGGTCGCAACCTCGCGGTCGACCGGCGGATGCACCGCGAGGGCTGGCCGGTCATGCAGAGCTGGCTGACATTGCACGCCCGCGGCGGCGTCTACGAGCTGGGCCGACTGCAGTACCAGCGCGGCGATACCGACATCGGCGTGCACATCTTCGAGTCGGGACCGATGACCCCGGATGCGGTCACGGCGTCGCTCGACGAGGCCCGCGCGTTCTTCCCGCGCCACTTTCCCGACGAGCGCTACACGGCGTTCTCCTGTGGCTCGTGGCTGCTCGACCCACAGCTGCTGGAGTACCTGCCCGAGGACTCCAACATCGTCCGGTTCCAGCGAAGGTTCGAGCTGGAGCCCTACGAGGAGCCGGAAGGGCTGGACGCCGACGCCGAGGTGCTGCGGTTCGTGTTCCGCACCCTGACCACGCCGCTCGACCAGCTGCCGCGCCGCACCGTGCTCGAGCGCGCGATCGTCGACCACCTGAAGGCCGGCCGCCACTGGCACTGGCGCCGCGGCCGCTTCCCGATCTAGCCACACCTCCAGGTTCCGTCTCCCGGACATCCCGCCGCATCCTGCCGGGCGTGTCGGACCGGGCCGATCCCCGCCTCAGCGGCACGCAGGCCGGCGGAGTATGCGCAGGCGACCATCGCGGCCGTCACGGGCCCGCCTACGGACAAGACGGTGGCAGAATGTGACCATGCGGCCACCCTCGGCGAAGTACTTCAACACCACGGGCCCGTGCGACCCGCGGCGTCACTACATGCTGCCCCCCACACCCCGGCTCCCGCAGGCGCGCGCGCTCATCGAGATGGACCGCTACTTCGTGCTGCACGCGCCCCGGCAGACCGGCAAGACGACCACGCTGGGCGCCCTGGCGTCCGAGCTGAACGCCGAGGGCGAGATCGCCGCCCTGATGTTCTCCTGCGAGCGCGCAAAATCAGCCGGAGACGACTACGCCGCCGCGGAAGAGATTCTGCTGAAGTCCCTCCGCCAGGCCGCCGAGTGGGCGGCCTGGCCGGAGGAACTACTGCCGCCGGACACCTGGCCGCAAGCTCCGGCGGGCACCCGGTTCGGTTCGGCGCTGACCGAGTGGTGCCGCCGCTGCCCGCGCCGGGTGGTGCTGTTCCTCGACGAGATCGACGCCCTGCAGGGCAACAGCATGGTCAGCATCCTCAGCCAGCTCCGCGACGGCCACAACGCACGGCCGGGAGGCCGTCCGTTCCCCGCGTCGGTGGTGCTGTGCGGGCTGCGCGACGTGCGTGACTACAAGGTCGCCTCGGGCGGCGTACCCGGACGGTCGAACCCTGCCAGCCCGTTCAACATCGTCACCGAGTCGCTGCGCCTGGACGACTTCAGCGCCGACCAGATCGCCGAACTTTACGGCCGGCACACGCAGGCGACCGGCCAGGAGTTCACCAAGGACGCGCTGGACCGGGTCTTCGAGCTGACACGGGGACAGCCGTGGCTGGTCAACGCCCTCGCCTACGAGATCACCGTGCGGATGGGGGTGGCTGACGCCGTCACCGCCGGGCAGGTGGAGGAGGCCAAGGAGCGGTTGATCCGGGCGCGCGCCACCCATCTGGACTCTCTGGTGGCCCGGTTGCACGAGCCGCGGGTCAAGCGGGTGCTGGAGCCGGTCGTGGCCGGGGTCTTCCCCCACGTCGAGCCGACCTTCTCCGACGACCTGTCCTATGTACGCGATCTGGGCCTGATCAAGCAGAAACCGCCGTTGGAAGTGGCGAACCCGATCTACCGGGAGGTCATTCTTCGGGTGCTGGGTGACCCGTCAGAGCAGTACGTGATGGCCGATCCGCATAGTTTCGTACTGCCGGACGGCAGATTCGACCTGCCGCGCCTGCTGGAGGCATTCGTCGTCTTCTGGCGCGAGCACGGCGAGGTCCTCGTCCGGCAGGAGGGCTACCACGAGGCCGCCTGCCAGATCATCCTCATGGCCTTCCTGCACCGCCTGGTCAACGGCGGTGGCCACCTCGACCGGGAGTACGCCGCCGGCACCAAGCGACTGGACGTGCTCATCCGCTGGCCCTACACCGGCCCCGAAGGCGAACGGCACATTGAGCGAGAGGCCATGGAACTGAAAGTCAGGCGAGCAGGCGAAAACGACCCGACGTCCGACGGCCTCGCCCAGCTCGACCGTTATCTGGACCGGCTCACTCTCTCCACCGGCGTCCTGGTGATCTTCGACCGCCGCCCCGAGGCCCCGCCCTGGAAGGAACGCGGCGGCTTCGAGCAGGCGACCACCCCCTCCGGCCGCCAGGTCACCGTCCTGCGCGTCTGACGGAGTTGATCACAAACTCTGCGGTGCCGCGCCCTCTACAGCCGACCTCGCGCCGCGAGCCTCACCCGTTTCGCCATCCGGAGATCCGGCCTCAATGCCGGTTCCAACCGGGTACGCATACCGCAGCATGATTGCCCATGGCCGATACGACGCGCATCACGGTGACGTTGCCGAACGAGCAGGTCGCCGAACTCAGGAAGATCACCGACAATGTCTCCGGTTATGTCGCCGAAGCGGTGGCACGCCAGCTGCGGCACCAACTCCTAGGTGCTGACTTGCTGCGGCACCAGGAGGAGCACGGGGAGTTCACCGAAGAGGAACTGGCCCAGGCCCGCGTCAGTATCTTCGGGACGGCGGATTCCGGCGGTTCGGCAAGCACGGCGTGATTGATCACGCCGAAACCGTCACCCTCAGCTCTCAAGGGCTCTCCGCCTGGATCGCGCAGGATCGCAAGATCCTCGCAATGTTCCAGGTGTTCCATTCCATGGGTGCCGATTTCGTCATCGGCGCCAACACCATCGTGGAAATCAGCCACCCACGAGTGGACATGCCGCGGCTGCACTGGGCGCTCGCACGAGCGAAGGTCGAGCCGGCAAGCGGGCCGTATGGGTCGGCGTGCCCCGCCGCTCACCGGCATTACGATGCGGCGCCAGAACCGTATCCTGCCTGAGTGGACGCGGTCGCGATGCTCGAATGGCTCCTGGAACACGGTGTCAACGCGCTGCTCAGGGTCGACGCTGAGCGCGGAGCAGGCCGGTCGTGGACCTTCCACGCCAGTGGCGGAGGCAGAACGAGGAGAGATGGGTTGTTCGGGCCGACGCAGGCTCCGCGGAAGAATGTCTCCGTCGAGCTCGGAAGGCGCTGAAGGCTTATGGCCTCGACCTGCCCGAGTAAGACCCACTTGTCGAGGCCGGTCGCGTACGACTGAATCGCTCCCGTTTCGTGGAACGCTCTGATCCGGATGAGTTCGGATCGCTACTATCTTCGGGTGGCGCAAGCTCAGCGCAGGCGCATTCCCGATGAAACTCGGCGCGCGCTCTTCGACGCGACCGACAGGAAATGCACCATATGCCGCAGGCCCCTGGACATCGAAGGCGGCACCCGTCACATAGGCGAGATGGGCCACATCGCGCCGCACTCCCCCGACGGGCCTCGCCGGGAGGCGGCCAGGCCGGCCGACGTCGACGGCTTCGACAATCTCATGCTGCTGTGCCCGAGCTGTCATCGAACCATCGACAAGGAGCCGGGTCTGTGGCCGGAGCCCTGTCTGCGCGCCATCAAGGCCGAGCATGAGGGGTGGGTGGTCGTCGAGCGAACCCGGCCGGAGCCTCGGCGACCACCCGGCGGAGAGCCGGCCGGCATCGGCGGCACCGTCGAGATCGAGGGCGTCGCCTACCACGTCGCGGGAGATCCCGAGGAGGAGAGGTCGGCGGACGGCACGGCGATCGCGTCCCGGGCGTTCGCGCTCACGCCGGAGGGCGGTCACGTCTGGATCCGCAGGATCGCCGCCAGGTCGCCCGGTCCCGCGGCCCTGGAATGGCGCGCCGCTCTGGCCGGCGAGGCCGGCCTGCTCGCCGAAGCGCTCCCAGGCCTGCCGCCGCGGGTCGCCGCGTCCGTGACGCCGGAGACGGCGGTGCTGGTCACCGCGGTACCGTCGTTCACCACCCTGGCCGGCTTCTACGACGGCCGGGGCCGGGAGGCCGAGGCCGTGCGCGTGCTGAGCGCCGGAGTCGCCGGGCTCTGCGAAGGCCTGGCCTCCCTGCACGGCAGAGGGCTCGCCCATGGCGCCGTCAGCCCCGATTCGATCATGACCGACCGGGCGGGGTCGCTGTTCCTGCGCGACGCCGGTCAGGCGTTCTCACGCCCCGATCAGGCCGCAGAGCCCGCTGAGGACGTCCGCCGGCTGGCCGAGCTGATCCACGTCGTCGTGACCGGGCGTCCGCCCATACCGCTCGTCTCGGCCGCGGTCCTGAACCCCGCCGTGCCGGAGCGCTTCGCCCACGCTCTCGATCGGGCGCTGTCCCCCGACCCGGCCGGACGCGGCCACATCCTGGAGCTCGGCGAAGGTCTCCGCATCTGAACGAAGGAGCAGACGGTGGAGGGAAGGATCGTCGACCTCGGTGCCGAGGCCGGTCTGGTCTGGTCGCAGAAGTTCCCCGGAACGCTGGTCAAACAGCGCGAACGCCACCCCCTCCTGCCGGGCATGGAAGGGATCAGCCGGGACCTGTGGGCGGCCGGGCCGCAGAATCCGGTCCCCGCCCGCCTGCAGCGCGGCCGGGGCGACCGTGGCGACTTCCTCAAGATCTATGTCGACGGCCGGTACGCCCTCATGCTCTTCCCCACCCGGGATCTGCGCGGCTACTGGGTCGGCGGCATCCATCCGATGCACTTCGACGACCATGACCAGATCGTCCGGGGCGCTTTGCTGCTGCGCGCCGGGCGCTGGCGGGTCTTCGACAGCCCGCACGACCTGCGTCATTCCTCCGGCTGGCCGGTGATCCAGAGCGCCTGGAGCGCCGGCGTCGGCGTGCCGCCGGGGGGAGAGCCCACGCTCCCGCCCACCCACGCCGCCTATCTCGACCGTCTCACCACGCTGGTGGAGCAGGGACGGCGGATCGAGGCGTCGGCCGGGGACGCCCGCCGTCTCGTCCCGTACCGGCGGGTCACCCCGGTGGCCGCGACGCGCCGCTCCGCCCGGTCGGTGCACTCCTTCCAGCTCATCGACGCCAACCGGCTCACGGCGGGCACCCGCGTCCACATCGACGGCGAGCCCGACCTGCGCGGCCGGATCGAACGGATCGACGAGGCGGTGGCGACGGTGCGGTTCGAACGGCCGGTGGACTTCGCCCGGATCCCCGAGAGCGGCGCGTTCGCCGAAACACCGAACCTCATCACCTACGACAAGGAACGCGAGGCCATCGAGATCCTGCGGGAGGGCCGCGCCCGCAACCCGCTGCTGCTGACGGCGCTGGTCGACCGCAGGTTCCAGACCTTCGCCCCCGCGCTCCGGAGCCGTCCCCGTGAACCCCTGGACGCCAGCCAGCTCAGCGCCTTCCGCAAAGCGCTGGCCGTTCCCGACCTCGCGCTCATCCAGGGACCCCCCGGCACCGGCAAGACGCACACCATCCGGCAGGTCGTCCTGGCCTGCGCCGAGGAGCACCGCAAGGTCCTCATCTCCTCCTTCACCAACCGCGCGGTCGACAATGTGCTCAAGGACCTGCCGGAGAACCTGCTGGTGCTGCGGGTCGGGAGGGAGGACGGCATCACCCCCGGCTGCGAGCACCTGACACTCGAGGCGCGGGCGGTCGAACTGCAGCGGCTCATCGCCGGCCGTACCGAGCCCCTTCTCGCCCGTTACGGCGCCGCGGCGCCGGACGGCCCGGCGGACGCGCTGTTCCGGCAGCTGACCGAGGACATGCGGCGTCTCGACGACGCCGGAGCCCAGGTCCGGCGCAGCGCCGCGGCCGCCGCCGAGCGCGAGGGCGTCGTGGCCGCCGACCTCAAACGGCGGGCGGCGTCCCTTGACGACGCGGGGAGCCGCCACGGGGAGCTGCTCACCGAGCGCGTCCACGACCTCCAGCGGCTCGACCGGGCACTCGCCCGCGCCCGGCGAGCCGCCGAGTTTCCGCTGGTCGGCCTGTTCTTCCGGCGCCGGCTCACCCGGCTCCAGGCGAGCCGGTCCAGGGCGAGCGCCGAGGCCGAGGGCATCCGCCGGACTCTCGACGCGATCGCGCGGGACCTGGCGCGGGTCGCCGCCGAACTCGATCACGTCCGTGCCACGCACCCCGACCTGGTGGCCGCGCGCCAGGCCCACGAGCGCGATCTGGCCGAACAGCGGTCGCGGGCCGAGCGCGCCGCGCGCGTCGCCACGTCCTTACGGGAGTTGCTCGACGGCGAACATCCCGAGATCGCCCCCGACCCCGCGAGGCTGGCCGCCTTCCTGGCCGCCGCCGGCTCCGCGCTCGGCCTGATGCGCAGACGGCTGGACCTGCTGACCTCCTGGAGGGAGAAGCTCGAACGGCGGACCGATCAGTTGTACGGCGAGCTCGTCAGATACGCCGATGTGATCGGAGCCACCTGCATCGGTACCGCGACGAGCGGGCATCTCGACGGCGCCGACTTCGACCTGGCCATCGTCGACGAGGCCGGCCAGATCAGCACGGCGGACCTGCTCGTCCCGCTGGTCCGGGCGCGCCGGGCCGTCCTCGTCGGCGACCATGTCCAGCTGCCGCCGCTGCCCGACGACCGGCTGGTCGCCTGGGTGGCGGCCGAGCACCCCGGCGACCGCGAGCTGGCCCGGCTCGTCACCGACAGCGCCTTCGAGCTGCTGTTCCCCTCCGCGCCCCAGGAGAACAAAGAGGTGCTGCGCTTCCAGCGCCGGATGCCCGAGAGCCTGGCGCGTTTCATCTCCGGACACTTCTACGGCGGGCTGCTGGAGACCGACGTGCGACGGGTCCACCACGACGACCTGTTCGCCGCTCCCGTGGCGTTCATCGACACGGCGGAGCTTCCGCAGCGGCAGCGAGGCGACCGCAAACCCCGCGAGGACGAGCCCTGGCCCAAGGACAGCCGGCTCAACGAGTGCGAGGCCCGGCTGCTGACACTCCTGGCCGCCCACTACCACGCCAGGTCCGACGACTGGGCGGTCATCCTGCCGTACGCGGCCCAGATCGGCCTGGTCACCTCCCTGCTGGCCCGGCAGGTCCGTGACGAGGACGCCGTCGCCCGCCGGGTGGCGACGGTCGACTCGTTCCAGGGCGGCCAGCACGACACGATCCTCTTCGGCTTCACTCTCAGCAACCCGCGCCGCGGTGTCGGCTTCCTCCGGGAGGTGCGCCGCTCCAACGTCGCCTTCTCCCGGGCCAAGCAGCGGCTGATCCTCGTCGGGGATCTCTCCACCCTCCTCAACGCCACCGACCCGGGCTTCCGTGACCTGGCGCGGGCGCTGCACGACCATGTGCGGGCCACGGGAGATCTGCGGAGCTACCGCGAGATCATGCGACGCCTCGGGGAGAACCCATGAGCAGTGCGCCGGCCGACACGATCCTCTACGCCCAGACCCGCGCGCTGGAGCACGCCGCCGGCCTGCCCGGGATCCGTCCGTTACGGATCCACGCGCTCGCGTTTCCCCTGCACGCCGCGGAGCTCTCCGCGACCATCGAGGAACGCGACCCGTTCGACCTGCTCGATCGGTACGTCGGTCTCGCCATCGCCGAGGGCGGGTTCACCCGCCGTGCCGACATCGCCGTGTTCCTCGGCCTGACCGAGCACACGGTCGACCGGGTGCTGCGCTTCCTGGGCGGCATCGGCCATCTGTACGGCACCGCCGACGCCCTCTTCCTCACCGAGCGCGGCCTGCGGTCGGTCCGTGACGACCGCCGCTACACGGAGAAGCAGGAACGGCTCCGCCTGTACTTCGACGGCGTACGGTGCGGGCCTCTCCGCACCGCCCACTACGCCCACGGCGTCCGGATCCTCGACCGGGACACCGGCCACGCCCAGCGGACCTTCCGCCTCCTCCCGGAGGCGTGCGGCTTCCGCCCCGGAGCCGTCCAGGAACTGGCCCGGCGGCACGACCGGGGCGAATACGACCTGCCCGACGAACTGCTCAACCTCGAAGTCCTGGAGGTGGGCCGGGCCTTCCTGCCCTGCTACGCCGTCAGGGCCCACGACGGTCACCGGCTCAAGACGCTCGTCTACTCGGGCGTCGCCGATCTGCGGGACGATCACCTTGAGGAGATCCTCAACTCCTGGCCGACGGCCACTCACGTGATGGAGAGCGCCGATTCGGAGCACCCACGCGACCACTTCGCGGAGTGGATGCGCGAACGGGGGATCGCCCCCCAGTCGCTCTCCTGGGTCGACCACCACAGCTTCCGGCTCGTCCTCCCGCCGTCCCGCTACTCCGACCGCGAGGACGGGACGCGCGGGAAGGGCACCTTCTCCCTGGCGATGCTCGGCGCGTACGTGGCACCGCGCAGCCACGTCCTGCAACTGTGGTGCGACGACGTTCCCACTCGGACGAGGGCCGTCCTCACCCGGGCCCTGGCCTACGCCACGGCGACCCGCCGCACGGTGCCGGAGGTGACGGCGTTCCTCGGCCGCGTCTGCCGCCAGCTCGAACCGGAGGCCGACGTCACCCTCGACGACCTGCGCAGGCACGCCCGCAGGGCCGGATACGGCACCCTCGACCTCGAAGAGTGAGAACGGCCGCCGTTCCGCCTCTTCGCCGCGGTCAGTGGTAGATGCGCTCCTGGAGTTCGTAGAGCTCCGCGTAGAGCCCTCGCCTCGTCACCAGCGCCCGGTGGTCGCCGCTCTCCGCCACCCGGCCCCGGTCCAGTACGACGATCATGTCGGCCATCCGCACGGTGGAGAAGCGGTGGGAGACGAACAGGGTGATCCCGCCGGATCGCCGGCCGGTGTCGGCCGACAGGTCGGCGTAGCGTTCGAAGATCGCGTGCTCGGCGGCGGCGTCGAGGGCCGCCGCGGGCTCGTCCAGGACCAGGAGGAGCGGGTCCTCGCGCATCTGGCTCCGGGCCAGTCCCAGGGTCTGCCACTGCCCCATGGAGAGCTCGGTGCCCTGGCCGTAGCCGTGGCCGAGCAGCCCGGACAGCCCGCCGGGCACCGACGCCACGATCCGGCCGGCCCGCGCCAGCTCGACGGCCCGCAGGACCGCCTGCTCGTCCTCCATCCGGGCGACGTCGCCGACCCCCACGTTCTCCCGCAGCAGCAGCTCGAACCGGGCGAAGTCCTGGAACAGGGACGCCACTCTCGCCTGCCATTCTCCGGCCGGCAGGTCACGCAGGTCGGTCCCGTCCACCAGGATCCGCCCGGAGGTGGGCTGGTAGAGGCCGCACAGCAGCTTGACGAGGGTGCTCTTGCCCGCGCCGTTCTCGCCCACCAGCGCCACCGACCCCCCGGCGGGGATCGTCAGGTTGAGATCCTCCAGGATCACCTTGCCGGTGCCCGGATAGACGAAGCTCAGGTTCTCCAGCCGGATCCCTTCGCGCAGCACGGCCGGGACGGCTCCGGTGCCGGGATAGACGGGCGCCGGCGACGTCCGGGCCGGTGTGGCGTGGCCGGGCTTCCGCGACCCCCGCTCCCCTGCCTCGTGCTCCCGCGACCCCTGCTCCCCCGACCCGTGATCGCGGAGCGAGGTCAGCCGGTCCAGCGTCCTGCCCACGCCCTGCAGGCCGGTGAGAAGGGTGGCGGCGCCGGCCACCTGCACGCTCACCTGTACCGCCAGGGTGATGACCAGGATCACGTCGCCGACGCCCGCCCTGCCCTGCTCCGCCTGCCAGAGCACCAGCGTGATCGCGCCGCCGTAGGCGAGGGCGAACACGAGCTGGCCCGCCGCGCGCAGGGCGGCGGCCCGCAGGTGCGCCCTCCGCAGCACCGCGCTGGTCCTGGACCAGTTGGCGTCCTGCTCCCGCAGGAGCGCGGCCTCGGCGTGGAAGAGGCGGATCTCCTTGATCGAGGCCGGAGCGGTCGCCAGCGCGAGCAGGTGGCGGGTGCGGCGGGTGTTCTCCGCGCTCGCCTCCTTCGCCGACTCCAGGAGGTTCTGTGCCCACCTGCCCACCAGCACCGAGGGGAGCGCGGCCAGCGGCAGGAGTGCCAGCCGCGGATCGAGCGTGACGAGGACGACGGTGGTGAGCGCTGTCTGGAGGGCGAGACCGCCCAGCTGGAGCACCGACTCCACCGCGGTGCGGGTGTTGCCGAGTTCCTCCCGGACGAGGTTCACGTTGTCGGCGAAAGCGGGGTCGTCGAGGCGCTCCAGCCCGGGAGAGCCGTTGACGTGGCGCACCAGTTCCTCGTTGAGCGTGGTCTCGGCGAGTTCGCCGACCTCGAAGTACGACAGGTGCGCGAAGTGCCCGAGCATCAGTTCCAGGACGAGCAGGACGGCGACGCCCCCGATGACCCACGTCGCCACCTCCAGCCGCCTCGCCAGGGCGGCCTCGGTGAACTCCCGGAGCCCGAGGGCGATGACGGGCGTGGCCAGGTAGCCGACGGTCATCAGCCCGACGGCCCGCAGCAGGCGGCCCCGGTCCACCGCCGCGGCGAGGCGCAGCACGAACACGGCGCTCAGCACGATCCGTCTCATCTGGTGGATCCCGTCCCGGTGTCGTCGGCGCCGAAGCGCCGTGCCTGCAGGTGGAACAGGTCGGCGTAGCGTCCTCCCGACCTGAGCAGCCCTTCGTGGTCGCCCTGCTCGACGACCCTGCCGTGCTCGACGACCACGATCCGGTCGGCCCGGCGTACGGAGGAGAAACGGTGCGAGATGATCACCGTGGTCAGTCCGCCGGTGATGTCCAGGAACCGGTCGTAGAACTCCGCTTCGGCGCGCACGTCCAGCTGGGCCGTGGGCTCGTCCAGCACCAGCACCGAGGCACCCTGCGCGACGGCGAGGAAGGCCCTGGCCAGGGCGATCCGCTGCCACTGCCCGCCCGAGAGGTCGCGTCCGCTCCTGTACCGCGGGGAGAGCGGGGTGTCCAGCCCCGCGGGCAGCGCCTCCACCACCTCCAGCGCGCCGGCCCGGCGGGCGGCCGCGAGAAGAGCGGCCCGGTCGGCCGACACGGCCGGCGCGCCGAGACCGATGTTGGCGCCGGCGGACAGCTCGTACCGCACGTAGTCCTGGAAGATCACGGCGAGCCGGCGTTGCCACTCCCTGGGATCGAGGCGTCTCAGGTCCTCCCCGTCGACGAGGATCCTGCCCTCTTCCGGGTCGTACAGGCGGGTCAGCAGCTTGACGATCGTGGTCTTGCCCGCGCCGTTGAGCCCGACGATCGCGGTCGAGCGGCCCGCCGGTATCTCCAGGTCGAGACCGTGGAGAACCTGCCGTCCCTCCCCGTAGCGGAAGCGGACCTGTTCGAAGCGGATGCCGCGCCTGGGGAGCCCGTCGGCCGTCAGACTGCCGCGGGGGACGTCCTTCTGGCTCCCCTCGGCCAGTTCCTCGAACTCGGTCAGGGCCTCGTAGGCGTTCAGCCCGTACTGCGTCTGGACGTCGCTCTCCGGGAAGAAGGCGCCGAATCGGATCGCGACGAGCGCCGCCTGGAGGACGACGGACAGTTCGAGCAGACCGAAGTCGCCGCCGGCGGCGGAGCGGCCGAGCCAGACCAGGAGGACGGAGCCGCCCGCCAGGCCGACCAGCGTGTAGCCAACGAACGGCCAGAACAGGATGCGTCGCCGGCCGGTCCACAGCGCCGCCAGATACTCCTTCGCGTCCGCGCGATGGCGGCGTTCGTGCCAGTCGATCAGGCCCAGCGTCCGGAACTCCTTGGCCGCCGTGACCGTCGTGCCGATGTCGCGCAGGTAGGTGACGCGGCGCCGCGGACCGGACAGTTCGTGCCAGAGCCCGCCGAGCCGTCCGAGAGATCCGCGCTGGCCCCGGCGGATCACCAGCGCGGTGCCCGCCGCGACGACGCCCGCGATCGGCGAGAGCGCGATCCCGATGAGGACCACCGCACCCGCCAGCTGGGTGTACCTGGCGATCAGGGTGAGCCCGCCCGCGACCGCCTCCCCCGGCGTGGGCGGGCGGCGGCCGAGGCCGTCGCGCGCGTCCCCGAGCCTGCTCATGACGTTCTCCCGCTCCAGCACCGACATCGGGGCCCGCGCCAGGGCCGAGGTCATCAGGCGGTGGGCGCAGCGGCCGTCCACCCGGCGCGCGATCACCTCTCCCACCGCGGCCTGGTACGGCACGAGCAGCTGCTGGAGGATGTAGGCGCCGACCGTGAGCGCCAGCGCGGTGCCGACGGCCCCGAGGTCGCCGGTCCCCTCCCCCACCGAGGCGGAGATCTCGCTGAGCAGCACGCTCGTCCCCACGATGAAGGAGATGGGGAGCAGGCCCGCGAGCAGGTTGAGCACCACCGCGATGCTCAGCGGGACCGCCCCGGCGTAGGGAAGCAGCCGCGCGAACGCGTGCCGGCGCTTCGCGGCGGCGGACGCGGTGGACACGGCGGCGGACGCGGCGGCGCGTGTTTCCGTGGTCATGCGTTCCTTCCGCTCCCTGAGCCGATCTCGACTATGATCGGGAGCAAAGCTGTGACGAAGCCAAGTAGGCCGGGACCGCGCGAGTCACGAGAGAGCCGCCGTCGCTGGAAAGGCGGTCTCGCCCCCCGGTCGAAGACCCTTCTGAGCTGCGGGGAGGAACGGCGGCGCCGTCGTGGCGGCCGCCCAATGCCCCGCCGGTGGGCCCTCGTGACCGGGCCGCAACGAGGTCTCGCCGGCGGCGGGGCGAAGGTGTGGTGGCACCGCGAGCGACAGGTCCCTGCTCGCCCACACCGGACAGGGACACCTACGGTTCTCGTCTGTGGAGTTGTCATGCGAATTCTGTCCTCCCAGGTCTCCAAGCATGTCGGGGAAGAGGTGACCGTCGCCGGCTGGCTGCACCGCGTCCGCGCGCTGAAGTCGGTGACCTTCGCCATCGTGCGTGACCGGGATGGTCTGGTGCAGGTCGTCGCCGCCGAGCCGGACCTGGTGAAACGCCTCGCGGTGCTCACCGAGGAGACCGTGATCGAGGTGACCGGGACCGTCACCGCCAACCAGCAGGCGCCGGGCGGAGTGGAGATCACCTCGCCGGCGGTCCGCGAGCTGTCCGAGCCCGCCGTCGCGTCGCCGTTCGACCTCTACCGGCCGGTGGTCTCGGCCGCGCTGCCCACCGTGCTCGACAACGCGGCGGTGGCCCTTCGCCACCCCAAGCTGCGCGCGCCGTTCGAGATCTCCGCGGCCTCGGTGGCGGGATACCGCCGCGCGCTCGACCGGCTCGGCTTCACCGAGGTGCACACTCCCAAGGTGGTCTCGTCGGCCACCGAGTCCGGGGCGAACGTCTTCGCCCTCGACTGGTTCGGCCGCAAGGCCTACCTGGCGCAGTCGCCGCAGTTCTACAAGCAGACCATGGTCGGGGTCTTCGAACGCGTCTACGAGGTCGGCCCCGTCTTCCGGGCCGAACCGCACGACACGGCGCGGCACCTGGCCCAGTACACCAGCCTCGACGCCGAGCTGGGCTTCGTGACCGACCACCGCGACGTCATGGCCGTGGTCCGCGAGGCGGTGGCCGAGATGGTCGCCACCATCGCCGAGCGCGCCCCGGGCGCGGTGGAGCTGCTCGGAGTGAAGCTGCCGGACGTGCCGGAGGAGATCCCGTCGATCCACTTCGCCGACGCGCAGGAACTGCTGGCGCGGGAGACCGACGAGGACCCGCGCGGTGAGCCCGACCTGGCCCCCGCGCACGAGCGGTGGCTGTGCGAGTGGGCCATGCGCGAGTACGGCTCGCAGTTCCTCTTCGTCACGGGCTATCCGATGCGCAAGCGGCCGTTCTACACGCACCCCGACCCGCAGCGGCCGGAGTTCTCCAACAGCTTCGACCTGCTCTTCCGCGGCCTGGAACTGGTCACGGGCGGGCAGCGGCTGCACCGCCACTCCGACTACCTGGCCGCTCTGGAGGCTCGCGGGGAGAGCCCGGAGCCCTACGCCGGCTACCTGGCCGCGTTCGCCCACGGCATGCCGCCGCACGGCGGGTTCGCGCTCGGGCTGGAGCGGTTCGTGGCCCGGCTGACCGAGGCGGACAACATCCGCTGGACCACGCTCTTCCCGCGTGACCTGCACCGCCTGGCGCCCTGACCGGCGGCTCGAATTCCGGTTCACGCGCACAGGTGCCGCTGCAGGCTGTACAGGGCGGGACCGAGCAGGACCAGCGAGAGCGCGACCAGCCAGCCGAGATGCCCGGCGGCGGCCGGGAGATCGCCGGTGATCACCAGGGCTCTCGACAGCTCCACCCCATGGTGGAGCGGAGAGACCTCGGCCACGGCGCGCAACACCGGAGGGAGCCTCTTCGTGGGGAAGAAGACCCCGCTCAGCAGAGTGAGCGGGGTCAGCACCAGGGTGTAGAAGTAGGAATAGGCGTTGATCGCGCGGACGGTGCCGGTGAAGATCAGTCCGGCGCAGGCGAAGACCAGGCCGAGCGGGAGCAGGGCGGGAACGGCGAGCGGGGCGGTGCTCGCGGGCGCGTAGCCCAGGGCCGCGACGATCGCCAGGTAGACGCCGGTGTAGACCAGGCATCGGGTCAGCGCCCACATCAGCTCGCCCAGCGCGATGTCGGGCGGCTCCACGGGGCTGGTCACCGCCGCGTCGTAACTGCGGGCGTGCCGGAGCCGTACGAAGACGTTGTAGGTGACCTCGAAGACGGCGCCGTTCATCGCGGTGACGGCGAGCAGTCCCGGAGCGACGAAACTCGCGTACGACGAGCCGATGGCGGCTCCGTCCACGTAGAACCCCAGGCCGATCCCCATGGCCGCCAGCGAGAAGACCGGTTCGAAGAAGTTGGGGACGATGGTGGTCCGGTAGGACTTCCTGAACAGGGTGAAGTCACGCCACCAGATCCGCCGGGCGAGAGCGGGAGAGGGCGCGGGGAGCGCACGGCGCGTGCGATGCCGCGCGCCTTGCCGGTCGCCCGCACCCCGGCGGCCTGTCCCCGGGCCCGGCGGCGCGGCGGGAGTCACCGGCGCCGGATCCGCCGGTGCGGTCTCCTCCCGCCGGTCGAGGGCGTGCAGCGCGTCCTGCAGCGACGCCGGCCGGACGAGGTGGTCGCCGGCGCCGGCCGCCGCGAGGTCCCTGGTCAGGTCGGCGGCCGAATCCCCGAACACCAGCAGGCGGTTGCCCACCCGCAGCCGCTCGCGCTCCCCGGCCCACGCGGGCACCGTGTTCTCGACAACCGTGCTCCCGGCGGCCTTGTTCGCGGCGACCGTGGCCTCCGAGGCCGGCAGATCTAGCTCGACCACGTACTTCGGAAGCGTCGCGGCGATCAGCCGCCGCGGGTGGGACGACTGCCGCACGCGTCCGGCGCGCAGCACGGTCACCCTGTCGCAGAGGCGTTCGACCTCCTCCAGGTAGTGCGTGGTGATGACCAGCGTCTTGCCGGTGGCGCAGAGTCTGTCGAGCAGGTCCCACAGCATCACCCGGCTCTCCGGGTCCAGCCCCGTGCTCGGTTCGTCCAGCAGGATCAGGTCCGGGTCGTTCACCAGGGCACGGGCGATCAGGAGCCGCCGCTGCATGCCGCCGGAGAGCGTCTGCGGCATGGCGCGGGCGTGCGCGGTGAGGCCCACCATCTCCAGCAGTTCGTCGGCGCGCGCGGCGGCCCGCCGCCTGGAGAGCCCGTGATAGCGGCCGAAGGTGGTGAGGTTCTCCCGCACCAGGATCTCGTTGTCGTGCGTCATCCCCTGGGGCACCACGCCGATCCGCGCCTTGGCGGCCCTGGGGTGGCGTGTCACGTCGTGCCCGAGCACCCGGAGCGATCCGTGGTCGGGTGCGAGCGTGGCGCTGAGCATGCGCATCAGCGTGGTCTTGCCGGCGCCGTTCGGCCCGACCAGCCCGTGGCGCTCGCCCGCCGGAATCGCGAGCGAGACGCCGTCCACGGCGAGATGGGAGCCGTGCCGGCGGGACAGATCATGGCCCTCCACAGCCAGAGTCAGTGGCGCCCGGGCGATAGGTCCGGCAAACGCGGGATCGGCCAGTTCAGGCTCGACCGAATTATGGCTATTCAAAGGGAGAAGTACCTTTTGGTAAGAGAGTTGTCCGTAGGTCCGCCTGTGCACGCGGTACTCGCGGCCGCTCCACCGAAGGAAGTAAACGTGACATTCTTGGCGGTTTCATCAGGGAAAACCCTGAATGTTTCGCATCAACTGTTACGTTGCGATCATCGCGGTAGTTGAATCTCCTCACCGCCGCGGCGACCGCTGCCGGTGAGGAAACTTCCGTCGAGAGGATCAATGGACGTCCCCGGCAGGGCCGACGAGGCCCGCGCGATCGAGACGTGGCTCGACGCCGGCGTCTCCGGCCCCTCCATGGGAGTGCTGGGCGGAGACGCGGGTGTCGGCAAGTCCACCATCTGGTCCGCCGCGCTGGCCGCCGCGAAGGAGCGGTCGTTCCGGGTCCTCTCCTGCCGATCCGACCTGAGCGAGACCGGCCTGTCCTATGTCGGTCTCGGCGACCTCTTCGCCGGCCTGGAGGGCTCCGAGGCCGTACGCGGTCTGCGCGAGCCGCTGCGCGGCGTGCTGGCCGCCACACTGTGGTGGGAGCAGGCCCCCGGGACGCCGCCCCACCAGCGCGCGGTGGCGCTGGCCGTGCTGGACCTGCTCAGGAACCTGTCCGCCGAAGGACCCGTGCTCATCGCCCTCGACGACCTCCAATGGCTGGACTCCGCGACCGAGGTCGTGCTCACCTTCGTGCTCCGGCGCCTGACCGTCGAGCCCGTGAAGCTGCTCGTCACGCTCGGCGCGGAGACGGAGGGCGACGCCTGGCCCACGCTCGTCCGGGTGCTGCCTCCCGAGCGGGTCACCTGCTGGGAGGTCGGGCCGCTGGCCCCCCTCGCCCTGGCCGCCGTGGTGGAGAGCCGCTACGGCACGGCCTTCCCCCGGCCTCTGCTGCGCTGGCTGCACAGGGCGTGTGGCGGCAACCCCCTGTTCGGCCTGGAGACGGCCCGGGCGTGGAGCGAGCGGTCCTATCCGACCGGCGACCTCCCGCTGCCGGAGAGTCTGCGGCGCCTGCTCCGTGCGCGCGTCCGCGCACTGCCTCCGGCCGTGGCGGAGGCGGTGCTGGTGGTCGCCTGCGCCGAGACGCCCACGATCGCTCTCGTCCGCACCGTGATCGGCACGTTGACGGGGCTGGCGGAGGCGATCGCCCGGCGTCTCGTCGTACTGGAACACGAGTCCCTTCGCTTCCGCGACCCGCTGCTCCGGAACGTGGTGTTCGAGGTCGCCGGACCACTGCGGCGCCGGGAGATGCATCAGCGGCTCGCCCGGGTGGTGAGCGACGTGGAGGAACGCGCGAGGCACCTGGCCGCCACCGCCGGCCATACCGACCCTGTCGTGGCCGACACGCTCGCCGCCGCCGCCACGCTGACCGCCGCCCGTGGCGACCCGCTGACCGCGGGCCACATGACGGCGCAGGCCGCCCGGCTCACCTCCCCCGGGGAGCGCGAACTCCGCCTGCGCCGCTGGCGCGACGCCGCCGGTCACCTGATCTCCGGAGGAGACGGATCCCGAGCCCTGGACATCCTGGAGGACGCGCTGCGCCGCTGCCCGCCCGGGCCGGTCCGTTCGGAGATGCTCCTCCGCCTGGGGCAGGCCGCCTTCAACTCCGGCGACGTCGCGGGTTCGATCACGCGTCTGGAGCGCGGCCGTGCCGAGGCCGCCGGCCGGCCCGACCTGCTGATCCCGATCACGACCGGCCTCACGTACTACTGCGTGCACAGAGGCGACCTCGCCGCCGCTCAGGGGCATGCCAGGGAACTGCTGCGCCTCACCGAGGCGTCCGGGAACGACGACGCGCGCGGCGAGGCCGTCTCCGTGCTGTCCACGATCGACTTCATCCGCGGTGCCCCGCCCCCGGCGGCCATGCCCGTGCCACACCGTCACAACCCCGTGGAGCACTCGCTCGCGGTCCCGCACCTGTACGGCTTCCTGTGCCGTTGCCTGGGCGACCTGCCCGCGGCGCGGGCCGTGTTCGGTGCTCTGCGCACCGCGGTCGTCGAGGCCGGCACCGTGGCCTGCGCCGACTGGGGGATGGCCTGGGCCACCGAGGTGGAATGCCTCGCCGGTGATCTGCGCGCGGCGGCGCGCTACGCGGACCTGGCCGCGCGCGCGGTGGAGGCGACCGGCGTCCCCACGTCCGCCGCCCTGTTCACCGAGGCGCTCCTGCTCGGCATGCACGGCGAGCTGGGCAGGGCCCGGCTGCTGGCCGGCGAGGGACTGCGGATCGCCCAGACCTCGGGCAACAGGCTGGCCGCGCTCTCGGTGCGCGCCCTGCTGGGCTTCATCGACCTGTCCGACGGCGACCCGATGGCGGCCGTCCAGCACCTGGACGCCGCCGAGCAGACGGCCCGCTCCCTCGGCGTCGTCCTCGACGTGGTCTGCCCGACGGCGGGCGCCGACCACGTCGAGGCGCTGGTGCAGGTCGGACAGTACGACCAGGCGGCCGAGCGCGTCGAGCGGATCCAGCGGCACGTGCGCGTCGCCGACCGGCCACTGGGCCGGGGCCTCGCCGGCCGGGCACACGGCGTGCTGCTGACCGCCACCGGATCCCCGAAACGGGGAGCCGCCGAACTGGAGGCCGCCGTGGCCGAGTTCTCCGCCGCCGGTGCGCCCTTCGAACTCGGCCGCGCCCTGCTCGCGCTCAGCAGGTCACAGAGCCGCCTGCGCCGGCGGGAGGCCGCGCGGCGCACCATGGAACGGGCGTCGAGGATCTTCACCAAGATCGGTGCCGAGTGGTGGGCGGGGAGAGATGAGCCGCGGTCGAGGCTCACCCCGCCCGACCGCCTGACCGTGTCGGAGGCGCAGGTCGCCGCGCTGGCCGCCGAGGGCCGGACGAACCAGGAGATCGCCAGGGAGCTGGCGATCGGGGTGAAGACGGTGGAGAGCCACCTGTCCAGCGTCTATCGCAAGCTCGGGGTGCGCAGCCGCACCGAACTCGCGCTGCGCATGAACTCCGGCAGGCGGACCCCCGGGCACGGCTGACGACGATCCGCGTCCGATCACGGCGTTTCAGGGTTTTCCCCAATGACGCCGCAAGAAGGGGCATGTTAAATCAACTGCGTTGAAACCGGCCGCCGGGCCGGCGGCGTGTGCAATCTGAGGAGGCGTGTGCGATAGGAGAGGTATGGCCCGCGCACCTCGGAACCCGGATCGACTCAGCCCCGGTTTTCCGCGCCCGGAATTACGAGGACCCGGGCGGGAATGACAGGCCCGGCACGCGTACTCCTCCGCTACGGAACGGATTTCCGCCATGTCCGAATCAACTGAGCCGCTGACAGAAATCCCCGTCGTCGAGCTTACAGACGTGGAAAGAGAGGCCCTCAGGGCAGGGATCGCCTCCGTCGACGCCAATCCGTACGACGAGTTCGAGACCTTCCTGGCGCAGGTACGCCGGAACCGGGGCGTGCTCCCCGCAGGGGTGCGCGCGGCGGTGGAGGCCCTCCGGCTCCGCCGGGCGCCCGGCGCGCTGCTCCTCCGCAACCTGCCGATCGTCCGCGACCTGCCGCCCACGCCCGGACGGTCCTTCTCCTCGCTGCCCGAACTCGCCGCGGTGGGCACCGAGGCGTTGCTCGCCTGCGTGGTCGACCTGCTCGGCGAGCCGTTCAGCTACCTGGAGTGGGACTCCGGTCATCTGGTCCACAACAAGTACCCGATCCGGGCCCATCGCGATCTGCAGTTCGGGTCCAACGCGGTGGAGTTCCTCCTGCACACCGAGACGCCCTTCCGCGACGTGTCCCCCGACTATCTCGCCCTGCTCTGCCTGCGGGGCGATCCGACCGGTCAGGCCAAGACCCGGGTCGCCGACATCACCCGGGTCGTCGACTCGCTGGACGAGGCCGATCTGGCGGTGCTCGCCCAGGCGCGGTACGCGTTCGAGACCGACAACCCGGTGGTCGTCATCGACGGGCGCGGGCTCACCGAGCCGCAGCCGATCATCAGTTTCCGGGACGGCACGCGGGTGATCGAGTACGTCGGCGACCTCGTCGCGATCGACGAGGAGTCGCAACGGACGCTGGACGAGCTGTCCCGGCGGGTCCTGGCCATCGCCACCGACGTCCCGCTGGTCACGGGAGACCTGCTCGTCCTCGACAACTCGCGGGTCGTCCACGGGCGCAACGCCATCGTCCCGAGCTACGACGGGACCGATCGCTGGCTGCAACGCATGCTCGTCACCACCCGCCTGCTGGACGGCGACCGCGAGACCGGCCGCCTGATCTCCGATCGGCGTTACGCGAACTACCCCGACGACTACCAGAAGGCGCTCAGCCAGCCCGCCACCCAGCTTTAGCGGGCCCGGCTCCCCGACCGACGCGAGGACTCAGACCATGTGGAACGGCTACCCGGTCGTCGACGCGGACGGCCATGTGATCGAACCCGGGAATCTGTGGGAGGAGTACGTCGACCCCGCGTTCCGGGAGGCGTGCCTGCGGGTGGAGCGTGATCCGTCCGACGGCGACCGCCTCCTCATCGACGGGAGACCCTCCAGGCTCATCCGCCGGCTCGGCGGCGTCCCCTACGACCCGGACGAGCCGATCGTGGACTGGAACACCCTGGAACGCGCGGAGTACGCGCCCTTCAGGGAGTCGTGCCCGCCGGCGTCCTACGACGGCGACGCACGGGTGCGGTGGCTGGACGCCGAGGGCATCGAGGCCACGCTGCTCTTCCCGTCCCTCGGCCTCATCTGGCCCAGGGAGGTGGACTGCGCCTCCCCCTACGCGGTCGCCCACCTGCGGGCCTACAACCGCTGGATGGCCGACTTCGCCTCGGCCGCCCCGGACCGGCTCGTCCCCGTGGGTCAGCTGGCGCTGTCCCCCGAGGCGCCGTTTCCGCAGGAGGTGGCCGCGCTCGCCGCGACGGGCTTCCGGCACGTGATGCTTCCCCACGGGGTGACGGTCCTCGACGCCCGGCTCGACCCGTTCTGGGCGGCCGCCCAGGACCACGGCATGGTGATCCACCTGCACAAGGTCGCCGTGCCGCACCTGCTGCCGCTGCCCCTCCCGACCAGCGTGCGCGCGCCCGGCACCGGCGCCTTCTTCAACCACGTCAACGAGATCCTGCCCGGGCAGCTCTTCCTGGCGGGGCTGCTCGACGCCCGGGTCCCCGACCGCTTCCCGGACCTGCGGTTCGCCTTCCACGAATGCAACATCGGCTGGCTGCCGGCCTGGCTGGAGCGCGCGCAGGAGTCGTTCGAGACGCTGCGGGAGACCGGACGCGACACCCCCGACCACCCGCCCCGGCACTACCTGTACGACCGTGACGCCTTCTTCTTCTCGACCGGCCTCGGCGAGCGTCTCGACGGGCTCCCCGAAGAGCTCCGCTCCCGGGTGCTCCTCGCCACCGACTTTCCCCACCCCGGCACGCCCTTCCGGCCGCGCGAGGAGTGGGACCCGGTTCTGGCGGCCTTCCCCGAGGACCTGCGCCGTGCCCTGCTCGGCGAGAACGCCCTCCGCATCCTGGACAAATAACTCCCCCGGAGAACTCTCATGAGACGTGCGGCCGCTCGTGACTCCCGCATCCCGCTGACGCTGAAGAACCTCGATCTCGTACGGATCGAAGAGGTGTTCCGGCTCGGCGCCCTCCGGGACGGAGTGCGTTTCGCCACCACCGACATCCGGCTGCCGATCCTCGGCCAGGTGCTGCCGCGGATCGAGATCGTGATCAGCGGCCCCGACTTCCGCAAGAAGATCACCGTACGGGTGAACCAGGCCTCTCCCTTCTGCTTCGACGGCACGCGGCTCAGCGCGCTGATCAACGACGAGGATCGCGAGGTGGCCTGCGAGCAGTTCGTCGACGACGACCGGGCGCCCACCGGCATGTACAACTTCGGGCTGCTCCGCGAGAACGGCACCCGCAGTTTCGTCTTCGACTACCACACCTACTGCGCGTACTCCTGCGACTTCTGCTTCAAGGAGAGCGAGTGGGAGGTGCTCGCCATCCAGCAGACGAAGACCGGGAGCTACAAGGCCAACTTCGACGAGTGCCTCCGCTACGTCGAAGAACACGCGGAGGACTTCCACACCAAGTACGACATCGTCTGGCTGTGCACCGGCAGCATCACGAACGAGGCGCTCGAACTGGAGCGCCACTGCCGGATGGCGACGGCGCTGCGCGACGTCGGGTACACGGAGGGGATCTACGTCTCGCAGGTCATCCCGCCGAGCCTCATCGGGAACCGGGCCCGCCGGATCGAATACCTCACCACCCTGCGCGACTCGGGCGTCTCCCGCTTCAACAGCGGGATCGAGGTGGTCAGCGCGGACTACCGGCGACGGCTCATCCACGGCTACAAGGCCGACATCACCTTCGCCGACTACGTGGACATCTTCACCGACGCGGTGGAGGTGTTCGGCTCTGGCAACGTCGGCAGCTGCCTGCTCGCCGGGATCGAGCCACCCGAGGAGACCCTGCGCGGACTGGAGACCATCGCCGGGCTCGGGGTCGTCCCCTCTCCCACGGTCTTCACCGCGTTCGTGGTCAAGCAGCAGCAGATTCCCTTCGTCTACGACCTCGACGAGCTCATCCGCGTACACGTGAAGTTCAACGAGATCATCGAGCAGTACCGGCTCCCCGTCTTCTCGGGGGTATTCAGCCTTGCCTGAGCACCACCCGCACCGCCGGGGGCTGCTGACCCTGCCCCCGGACGTCGCCGAAGGCGGCGAGGACCAGTCGTCCGGCCTCGGGCCCGAGCTGGCCCGGGCCGCGACGCGGTTCGGCCGGACCCTGGGCGAGGCCGGCCTGCTGCACGTCACCGGGGCATGGGTACCGGCGGACCTGCCGCCCACGCCCGACCGCCCCTACACCGAGGTGAGGCGCCCGATCGGGACCGAGTCGCCGCTGCTCGCCCTCGCGTCCCTGGTCGGCGAGGTGATCTCCTTCGCGGACTGGCACGCGGGCGCGCGCGTGCAGAACCTCTACCCGCTCCGCGGGGAGGCGTCCAGGCAGAACGCCAGCAACGCCGTCTACCTGGAGATGCACACCGAGACGGCGTTCCGCCCGAACACGCCGGACGCCCTCGTCCTGCTCTGCCTGCGGGCGGACGAGAGGGTCGGCACCCTGGCGTGCGACCTGCTCGACGTGTGGGCGGAGCTCGATCCCGGCACCCGCCGTGCGCTGGCCGAGCCGGCCTTCGCCTTCCGCCTGCCAGACGGCACGGTCACCGAGCCCAAACCGGTGGCGTCCCGGTGGCGCGGCCGGCTCCGCTTCAACTACGCCGAGGCGCTGTGCGCGGTCGGGGAGGAGTACGAGCGCCCGCTGCGGACGCTGCGTGAGGGGATCGCGGACCGCACCGTCACGATCAACCTTCGGACCGGGGACCTGTTGCTCATCGACAACACCCACCTCGTTCACGGCCGCACCGCCTACCAACCGCGCTACGACGGCACGGACCGCTGGCTGCAGCGGTGCCTGATCCGTGCCGCCGCGTGAACGCACAACAGGAGAAAGATTGAGCAACCTCTGCGACATCGGTGTGGACCCCCGCTGCTGGTATCCGGCCTGCCGCAGCGACGAGCTGGGTCCGGGACAGGCCAGGGAGGTCCGCTTCCTCGGCCGTTCCTTCGTCGTCTTCCGTGACGGTAAAGGCGCGGTCCACTGTCTCGACAACGCCTGCGCGCACCGCCGCGTCGCGCTCCACGAGGGCGAGGTGCGCGACTGCCGCATCGTCTGCCCGTACCACGGATGGGAGTACGGCCCGGACGGAGCGCTCGCCCGGATCCCCTACTGGGAGGAGGAGGCGCCGCTTCCCCGCCTGCGGGTGCGGAGCTTTCCCGTCGCCGAGCGCAGCGGCCTGGTCTGGTTCGTCCCCGAGCCCGCCGACCCGCTGCCTCCGCAGCCGCCGGACACCTCGCGGTGGGACGGCGGCGAGTGGTTCTCGTTCCGGCAGGACCGGGTCTTCCCCAACCACTACGGCGTCGGCCTGATCAACGGGATGGACTACACCCACTTCCACCTGCATCGGAAGTACCAGCCCTGGTCGCGGCTGCGCCTGCACGACCTGGAGACCGACGACCAGCGCGTCTTCGGGGCGTACGAGGTGACCAGCGGGCACAGCCGGGCGGAGCGTACGCTCCGGATGCTGCTCGGCTCCGACCGGAACGCCTCCACGGTGACCTACCCGCTGGAGGTGTACTACGACTATCCCCACCATCAGGCGCGTCTCGGCGACGGGATGGTGGTGTGGGCCTTCTTCCGGCCGGAGGGCCGGGACCGGGTCGCCGTCTACATCACGCTGTACATCAAGGCCAGGCGGGGCACCAGGCACCTGCGCCAGTTCGCCGAGCCGTTCTTCCGCCGTCTGGTGCTCGCCCGGATCCAGGAACAGGACGCCTGGATCGGGGTGCGCGAGCAGATCGCGTGGGAGACCCGGCCGGACGAACCGCGCTGCGAGCTCAACCCGGTGGCGGCCGCGGCGGAACGGCTGCTGCGGTCCAGGTGGCAGGCCTACGTCGAGGAGGCCGGCCCACCGGACGACCGATGGCCGGGCGTCCGCCTCACGCACGGGGCCGCTCGGTGAGCGCACGCGACGAGGAGACCTCGCCGGCCGGGACCGATGTGGCGATCCACGGTCAGGCTCTGTCCAAGAGCTACGGTTCCGGCCGCCGGGCCGTGCGGGCCGTAAGTGACATCAGCCTGAAGGTCCGCACCTCGGAGTTCCTGGCGATCATCGGCCCGTCGGGCTGCGGGAAGACGACGCTGCTCCGGATGATCGCCGGGCTGGAGACGCCCACCGACGGCACGATCACCTGTTGCGGCGGTCCACCGGCCCGGCTGGCGCGGGAACACCGCATCGGCATGGCCTTCCAGGACCCGGCCCTCCTCCCCTGGGCGTCGCTGCGGCGCAACGTCGAGTTCGTCTACCGCGCCGCGGGACGGCGGCCGGACCGGGAGCGCGTCGACGAGATCCTGGACCTCGTCGGCCTCCGCAGCCTCGCCCACCTGCGCCCCCACGAGGCGTCCGGCGGGATGCGCCAGCGCGTCGCGCTGGCGCGGGCGCTGGTCATGGAGCCGTCGCTGCTGCTCCTGGACGAGCCGTTCGGAGCGCTCGACGCCATCACCCGGCGCCGGTTGAACCGGGAGCTGGAACGCGTCTGGACCGTCGTCCGCCCGACCACCGTTCTGATCACCCACGCGGTCGAGGAGGCGGTGCTGCTGGCCGACCGCGTCGTGGTGATGTCGGGCCGCCCGTCCACCATCGTGAGGGAGATCACGGTGCCGATGGCACGGCCCAGGCCCGAGGTCCCGGACGAGTCGTTCCGGCACGCCGTGCAGGAGTGCATCGAGGCGCTCGATGCCTAGACCGTCTCTCCGTGGCCGCGCTCACCGCGCGGCCACGCCCCTCCTGGGCGGCGTGCTGCTCGTGTCCGCCGCCCTGCTCGTGTGGTACGGGTTCGGCGCCGCGGGTTCGGCGGAGATCTGGCCCGTTCTGGCCACGCGCCGGGAATTGCTGATCGAGTCGGCCGCTGTCACCCTGCTGGAGGCCGCGTACGGCCTGGTCGCCGGGGCCGCGCTCGCGATCGTGGCGGCCTGGGCGGCCGGCGCCGCGGACGGGGCGCGGGGGCCGCTCCAGCTCCTCATGCTGATCTGCTACGCGGTCCCGCTGGTCGCGCTCGGGCCGCTGCTGACCTCGTCGGTGGAGCGCGAGGCCATACCGGTGATCGCCGCCGCGATCAGTGTGGCCCTGCCGGTCTTCTCGGCGGCCGAGGCCGGGCTGGGGACCATCCCCCGGGGACTGCGCGACCTGCTCGCCGTGCACGGCGCGGGACGGTGGCGTCGCCTGCGCCTGGTGGAGGCCGCGGGGGCTCTCCCGCACGTCGTGGAGGGCGTCAAGTTCGCCGTGCCCGGAGCCCTTCTCGGAGCGCTCATCGGTGAGTGGTTCGGCTCCGAGCGCGGGCTCGGCGTACTCCTGGTCTCGGGGCTGCGTGAGGGACAGGACGACCTGGTGGCGACGGTCAGCGTGCTCGTCGTCGCGGTGTCCTCGATCGTCTACGCGGTGTTCGCCCGGCTGGCCCGGACGGTCCACCGCCGCCGCGGAACCACCGGGAGCGTCGCATGAGCCGCGCGCGCGTGCACCGGCTGCTCGGATACGGCGTCGTCCTCGTCGGCCTCCCCGTGGTCTGGGTCCTGGTGCGCCTGAGCGGCGCCGTGCCCGCGCTGCTGGTGCCCGACCCCGCGAAGGTGGCGGACAGCCTGGTCGCCAAGGTCGCGGACCCGAGCGCGCTGGCGCTCACCGTGGCGCGTGCCGTCGCCGGCATCGGGCTGGGACTGGTGTTCGGCACGGCGCTGGCGATCGCCGCGCACCTGCTCCCGATGGTGGAGCCGCTCACCCGCGTCGCCGGAATGATCATGCGGTGTGTGCCGGTGCTCGCCCTGAGCCCGCTGATCGCCACGTTCTTCGGCTACGGCGGGCCGGCCGCGGTCGCCACCGCGGCGATAATGAGCTTCTTTCCCTCGTTCGCCCTGGTCGGCGCCGCTCTGTGGCGGATCCCGCCCGCCCTCGTCGACGTCGTCCGGGTCACCGGGGGCGGCCGGGGCAGGCTCCTGTGGTACGTCTCGCTGCCCGTCGCCCTGCCGGAACTGGTGCAGGCGGCCAAGCTGACCTCCTGCGTCGGGGTGCTCGCCGCGCTCACCGCGGAGTTCCTCACCGCCAACGACGGGCTCGGAGCCCTGCTGGCCCGCTCCCAGGGGCTCCTGGACACGCCCACGGTGTGGGCGATCCTGCTGACCTCGCTGGCCAGTTCCCTGCTCGCCTACGAGGTCATGGACCTCGCCGAGCGGAGGACACGTTCTCTCCTCTCCCTGCACAAGAACTGAACGGCACCAAGAAAAGGACGGACTCACAGTGGACCAGTTCTCCCGGCGCGGGTTCCTGCGCACCACCGTGGCTCTCGGCGGACTGAGCGCCGCGGGACTGCTCACGGCGTGTTCTCCGTCATCGGGCGGGGGGTCCGCGGACGGCGGGAAGGTGGTGCGTACCCAGTTATCCTGGCTGAAGACCGTCACGTTCGCCGGCTTCTACATCGCCGAGGAACAGGGGTACTTCAAGGAGGAGGGACTGTCGGCGCCGCTTCTCGCCGGCGGGCCGAACATCCCCGACGCCGTCAGCGTCGTCACCGCGGGTGGCGCGGACGTCGCACTGGTCGACTTCGGCGCCCTCATCAAGGCCAGGGAGAGCGAAGCCGACCTCGTCGCGATCGGCGCCGTCTTCCAGGAGAGCCCGGGCGGCTTCGTCAGCCTCGCGTCCAACCCGGTGCGCACCGCCAAGGATCTCGTGGGCAAGCGCATCGGCCTGTCACCCGGCGCGGAGGTCATGGTGGAGGCGATCCTGAAGATCAACAAGCTGCCCGTCCGCTACGAACGGGTTCCGGTGGGCGCGGGCACCACGGCGCTCACCAAGGGGGACTGCGATGTCATGGCCTGCTACGTCACCGCCCAGCCACTCGCGCTGGAACAGCAGGGCGTCCGCGTGGTCAGCGTGACCCAGGGGCAGCTGGGCATGCCCGACTACGCGCTCGTCATGGCGGTGAAACGCGCCGACCTCGCGGCGGACCGGGCGCGTTTCGTCGGTTACCTGCGCGCGGTGATCCGGGGGTACCGGCACAACCTGAAGGACCCGGCGCTCGGGACCAAGCTGGCCGTGGAGAAGTACGGCAAGGACCTCGGACTCGATCCGGCGGCGGCCCGGCGGGAGAACGAGGTGCAGGCCGCGCTCATCCGCGGAGCCACCGGTGACCGCGGCCTGGGCTCGATCGACCCCGACCGGCTGGCGGGTCCCGTCTACGCCGGTCTGCGGGCACGCGGTGTGAGCACGCTGCCTCCCGTCTCCTCGGTGCTGGACACCAGCCTGGCGAAGGAGGCCCTCGTTGGCTGAGCGGCCGGGTGAGCACGGCGCACCGGAGGTGTCCGTCGTCATCCCCACCTACAACCGGGCGCGGGAGCTGGACCGTACGCTGCGCTCCCTGGCTCAACAGGACCTGCCCCGCGACCGGTACGAGGTGATCGTCGCCGACGACGGGTCGAGCGACGACACCCGGCTCGTGGTCGAGGGCCACGCCGGGAACCTCCGGATCGGCTACGTCTACCAAGAGGACCTGGGATTCCGGGCGGGGCAGGCACGCAACCTCGGCGCGGCCCGGGCCGAGGGGCGGATCCTGGTGTTCCTCGACAGCGGGATGCTCGCCTCCCGCCACCTGCTGAGCGGGCACCTGGCCGCGCACGAGGGCGGCGGCCGGGCCGTGATCGGTTACATCTTCGGCTACGACCACGACCCGGCCAACCGGGTCTCCCACGACGATCTCGGCGAGCCGCCCGACGAGCTGATCGACCGGTTCACCCTGAGCGGGCGGCACCGGGACATGCGGGAGCCGTGCTACCGGAGCCTCGGGGACGACATCGACCGGTACGCCGCTCCGTGGATCTTCTACTGGACCGGCAACGTGTCCGTCGGCGCCGCCGACTTCCACCTGGCCGGTGGTTTCGACGACGACTTCGTCGGCTGGAGCGGTGAGGACGTCGAACTGGGCCGGCGCCTGTACGAGAAGGGGCTGAAGTTCACCCTGGCCCGCGGGGCGGCCTGCGTCGAGATCCCCCACACCCGCGACCTGGCGGCGCTGCGCCCCAGCTACGAGAAGCACGCGGCGCTGCTGCTGCGCAAGCACATGGATCCCGTCGTCGAGGTCTCCACGGTCTGCTGGGCGCACGAACTCCATCCGCGGCTCGCCGAGCTGCGGGCCGCGTCCCGGAACCGGATCCGGCTGGCCCGGCTCCGGCCGTCCGGCCGGCGGGTCGATCCCGGCCCCGCCACGGCCCTGTTCGGGGCCGACTGCCTGTACGCCGTGAACGGCGGTGACCTCTGCGTCGAGCCGGTTCCCGGACTCGCCCAGGAGGCGCGCCGCAACCACCCCGGCATCGAGGTGCTGCCGCTGCACGGTTTCCGCACGATGCTGGAGCCCGGCACCTTCGACCTCTGCCTGCTCGCCCCCTCCCTGCGCGCCTATCCCCGGTGGGCGGTGGACCTCCTGGAGAGCGAGGCGGCCAGGATCGGCAGGCGCGTCCGGTGGCTTCCCGCGGTGGAGACCGTCCCGAGCGAGGAGCGATGACGGATCGCCTCGCCGGTCTCCCCGGGTTCCCGCGCATCAGCGTCGCCGTCATGTACCACCCGGCCAGAGGGGACCGGATCCCCCGGATCGCAGAGGCGTGTGCTCCGTTGCGGCTCGTGCCGGTCCCCGACCCCGACCCCGGCTCGTTCCCCAGCCCGCTGCGTACGGCGAAGCGCGCGTGGGCGGCCTGGAGCCCGGACGCGACCCACCATCTCGTCCTCCAGGACGACGTGCTCCTCGTGGACGGGTTCTCCGCCCATCTGCGCGCCGCGGTCGCGGCCTGTCCGGACGACGCGCTCGCCCTCTACGCGCACTGGAACTCGCCCTACAACTCCTACGCGATCCGCCAGGCGGCGGCCGGCGGCGCGTCGTGGGCGCGGCTCGTCCCCGGCGAGTGGGTCCCCACGCAGGGGCTCGTCCTGCCCGTCGGCCTGGCCAAGGAGCTCGGCGACTACCTGGCGGGCGTCCCCGACCACGTCCGCGACGACGACACGGTGATCGACCTCTTCCTGCGTGAGCGCGACCGCCGCGTCCTGGTGACCGTACCCCACCTGCTCGACCACGACGAGGTCGCCAGCGTCGCCGGGAACATGGATCACGGCGTGCGGCGCGCCACGGTCCTCCTGCCCGGCGCGGACCTCCCCGCGGAACGCTGGCTGGAACCGCCGCGATTCGACAAGGGCGCGGTGATGCGCGGGAAGGGCGCCTCCACCTGGGACTTCTCCGTGACCTACGCCTTCGGCACCTGCTTCCTCGGCTTTCTGCGGCCGACGAGCGAGGAGTTCGTCCGGCATCCCTTCGGACGGTGGAGCGACTGGTGCGGCGTGCTCAGTCTCGGCCGGGCGGACGTTCTGGGAGGTCTGGAGGCCTATCTCGCGTCCCCGGACGGCCGCGACCGGGCGCGTGCCCTCGCGGAGGCGGGGACGGCGCCGGGCACCGCGGCGGAGCTGTGGGCGGCGGCGTTCCTGCTGGGGGCCGATGTCGGAACCGGCCTCGCAACCGGCCTCGGAACGGACGGCGGAACGGGCGCGCGTGCGGATCTCGTCGGTCCGCTGCGGCGGGCGGCGGTGACCAGCTGGATCGACTCGGGGCTGCCCGCCGCCGACAGGGCGTTGCTGTGCGGCGGAGCGCGTGCGGGCCTGGCCGATCTCGGCGTCGCGGGCCTGACGCGCGGCCTGACCGCGGACCGGGGGCGGGCGGCCCCCTCCGACGAGCCACCGGCCGGGGAGATCCTCCGCCTGCTCGCCGTGCGGGAGGCCGAGGGATTCCTCCGCACGGCGCGTTTCCCTCCCCCGCTCACCGTCGAGGTCGTCACCTGCCCCCGCTGCGGGGCGGGGCCCGAGGAGGCCGCCGCGTATCTCAGGACGGTGGAGTTCTGCGCGCTGCGCGTGGTGCGGCCGGGTGCGGGGCCCCGCGATGGCACTCCGTGGCTGCGGATGATTGGATGCGAGCGGTTCCCGGTGCACGGGCTCACTCTCGTCGCCGATGTGCGGGAACGGCTGCCGCGGCTCTCGGGGGAGTTCGTGACCCGGCCGGCCTTCCTGCTGGATCGGGGGCTCGACCCGGACGCGCCCGATCCGCTGCCCGCTCTGGCGGCGGTGGACGCGGCGGAACGCTGGGCCGACGACTTCTTCGCCGGCCGCCTCTCGCCCTCCGCGGCTCCGGACGTCATGGTCCTTCCCGTGTCCACCGGTGTCCATCGGTGGGCGGCCCGGCCGGCCGCGGACCTTCTGGAGCCCGCCGCCTGGGTCGAGGAGGTGAGCCGGTACGGGCGGGCCCTGGACGGGCACCCGCTCGCTCCGCACTCCCCGGCGTCCGAGGCCGCGGAGCGCTACCGCGCGATCCGCGACGACCTGGTCCGGCGGAGGTTGACCGAGATCACCGTGAACTACCCGCGGGGCCCCCGGGTGAACGGCCGGCTCGATCCCGCGAAGCTCGTACGCCCCTGGTGACCCGGCGTGGTGCGGCCCCTCTCGCAGGAGAGGGGCCGCACCTGTCCCTTCGCAGGTCGGGTGCCAAGGGGTGTTCCGGCGGTCAGACCACGGTGCAGGGGACGCCGTTGAGGGTGAAGGAGGTGGGCTCGGACGTGTTGCCGGTGTGGCTGGCCTGGAACCCGATGTCGACGGTGGCCCCGGGGGCGAGCGTGCCGTTGTAGTCGACGTTGCGGGCGCTCACCTGGCCGCTGGAGGGCGAGTAGGTGGCGTTCCAGCCCGAGGTGATGGTCTGTCCGGAGGGCAGGGTGAACGCCAGCGTCCAGCCGTTGATCGTCGAGGACCCGGTGTTGGTGATGCTGATGCTGGCGGTGAAGCCGTTGCTCCAGCTGTTCATCGTGTAGGCGACCCGGGCCGCACCGGTGCCGCCGGTCGGCGACTGACTGGGTGACTGGCTCGGCGACTCGCTCGGCGACTGGGAGGGCGTCACGGTCGGCGTCAACGTGGGCGTCGCGGAGGGCGAGGAGCCGCTGAGGCTGGTCACGTAGGTCGTCATGCTGCGAGCGGGAAGCGTGACGGTGAGGGAGCCGTTCGACATGGTCGTCGCCGCCTGGGGCGCGACGTTCCTGCTCCCGTCGGTCACCCACGACGAGACACCGGCCGAGCCTGCGCCCGCCACGCTGAACTGCTGGCTCACCGCGGAGGTGTTCTTGTTGATGGCGACGATGACGACGGTGTTGCCGCTCCGGTACGCCGAGATGTAGACGTTCGTCGCCGGGTTCGCCGTCGCGTCGATCCGCACGTATCCGGGGCGGACGAACCTGGCGAACTGCGCCATGATGGCACCGCGCTTGCTGAGCTGGCCGTCCTCCCGCATGGGGCCGTAGCTGCGCCGGATGTACCACCAGACGTACGCCTGGAACTCGGCCTCCACCATGGCGCGGTGCATGTGCTCGCCCACGTCGAGCGCCTGGGGCCAGGTGTCCGCCGAGTCGGTGCTGTTGGGGTAGTACACCTCCGTCATCCAGAGCTCCTTGCCCGCGCCCTTCTGCTTGAAGAGGGGGTAGGGGAAGTTCGAGTAGGACGTGCCGTAGAGGTGCGCCCCGATGATGTCGGTGTTGGCGAGCGCCGTGGAGTCGTTGAGGATCGGGTCCGACACGCTCTTCACGTACTGGAAGGACTCGGGCGCCATGACCCTGGTGTTGATCGAGCCGGCGTTCTCCCGCAGGAACTTCACCATCTCGGTGGAGGTCCACCACGTCCAGTCGTGCGCGTAGTCGGGCTCGTTCTGCACGGATATGGCGTACAGGTTCACCCCGTTGTTCTTCATGTACGTGCTGAAGGAGTTCAGGTGCTGGGCGTACGCCGCGTACTGGTCGTACCTGAGACGCTTCGCGTTGGTCTGGCCGCTGCGGGTGAACGTCTCGATCATGCTGGCCGGGGGGTTCCACGGCGACGCGAAGACGGTCACCCCGAGCTCGACCGCGCGCTTCGCCGTCGCCAGGTCGCGGCCGAAGTCCGCCTGGCTCTCGCCGACGGGGATCCGCAGGATGGAGAACCCCAGCTTGCCCTCGCCGGTCTGGAACGCCGTGTCCCGCTGGGCGGATGTCAGGTCGCCGGCCCAGGCGGCATGGGTCATGCCGCCGAAGCCCTTGATCGTCTGCCGCTGCGCCGACGGGTTGACGGTCGCGGTGGCCGCCGCGGCCTCCGTGGCCCCCAGGACGGCCGACGTGGCCGTGATGACCGGCACGGCTCCTATCGTCGTCAGGACGGACCGCCGGCTCAGCGCCCTTCGCTCGCCGCTCACCGGTCCATTCTGGTCGTGCGTCATGTCTCCTCCTCGTGGTCTCCGGTGCCGATCCGCGCCTTGACGTCGCGGTTCTTCCTCGGCTCCGGATGTTGGCGTTAACATTCCCTCGCATGGACCGGCACGTGAGGCGCCGGAGATGCGGACCGCTCAAGGTGGTGCGCGGAGGGGGGTAACACTCCAGCGGAGTGTGGTTCCGCCCCCGGCGGGGGTCAAGCACGGGGTGCGGCCCGTACGCCCGTGAACTGTGCGAACGTCTCGCCGGACCGTGAAACTTACAGCTCGGGGAATCGGACGGCCCTGCACCGGTTCAGCCGAGGTCCGGGCCGGGGACCGTGCGGCGCCGGCCCGGGCCGGCCGCGCGTTTCCCGCTTCTCGTCAACCCGGATCGTGTCTCAGGGCGTGTCGGGGTGGCATCCGCCGACGAGAGGAGACCGGGTGGACGCGGATTTCGTGGAGTTCGTACGGCGCCGGGGCGACCACCACCTGAGAACGGCGGTGCTGCTGACGGGAGACTGGCACGCCGCCGAGGACCTGGTGCAGACCAGCCTCGGCAAGCTGTACAAGGTCTGGCATCGGCTGGACACCGGCAGCGAGCCCGACGCCTACCTGCGGCGCATCCTGGTCAACACCCACCGGTCCTGGTGGCGGGCCCGATGGCGGCGGGAGATCCCGCGCGCCGAGCACCCCGGTATGCCGAGCACGGAGGACCTGGGTGAGACGCGGGCGGTGGCCGAGGACGTCAGGAACGCGCTGGCCAGGTTACCCGCGCGGCAGCGCACCGCCCTGGTGCTGCGGTTCTTCGCCGACCTGCCCGAGGCGGAGGTCGCCGACCTCATGGGCTGCTCGGTGGGGACCGTCAAGTCGCACACCCACCGTGGGCTGCACGCGATGCGGCGACTGATATCGCCCGGCCTGGTGGTCAACCACGCCGAGGCGGAAGGGAGTGGTCTCCGGTGAGACCCCGACACGAGGAGCCGGAAATGAACGAGAGAGACCTGCGTACGTTGCTCATCAGAGCCACCGAGGATCGGCCCGCGGGCATCGACCTCATGCCGTCGATCACCCCCCGGCCGAGGCGGGTCCTGGTGCCGTCGCTCGCCGCGCTGGGGGCCGCCGCGCTGGTGACCGTGATCGTGACAGCGCTGCCCGCGAGCCAGACGTCGGCGCAGGCCCAGGTGGCCGCCGCCCTCCACACCACGAGCGGTGAGAGCTTCCGGATCCACGTCCAGTCGGGCGGCCGGACGTGGGACGGCGCCTTCGATCCCGTCCGGCGGGTCGGCGTCATCGCGGAGGCGGGAGATCCGTCCGAGACCCGCTTCGTCGGCGACCTGATGTACCAGAGGCCGGCCGGCGCGGCGAAATGGGAGGAGCTGCCGCGCGTTGACGAGAGACTGCGGAACGCACCGCCGACGGCCGCCCTGGTCAAGCTCGCCCCGCAGGACCCGCAGGCGGCCCTGGAGCGGCTCCGTGCGGCGACCGACGTACGCGAGGACGGCCCGGCGTCCGGCCCCGGGTGGAGCGGGCGGCGGTTCGCCTTCACGCTGGCGGGCGGATCCGGCTCCGACTCCGGCTCCGGCGACGCGGAGTTCCGGTCTCCGGCGCTCTCCGGCCAGGTGGACGTGGACGACGAGGGCCGGGTGCGACGCCTGGAGTTCGACTTCCCGAAGGACAGCCATCGTCTCGTCATGGACATCGCCGACTTCGGCACCCCGGTGACCGTCACCGCCCCGCCCCCCGGCGAGGTGGTGCCCGGGCCGGTGGACGCCTCCGGCGGGGCCAAGGGTGAGCACTCCCCCGATCTCAAGGGGCGGGACACGAAGCCGGCCGCCGGGAAGTCCTGATCAGGCGGTTTCCGGGCCGGGGCGGCGCCGCCCCGGCCCGGGACCCCGAGGCGGCGTGACCGCGACGGCCACCGCACTCGTCAGGGAAGAGCGACGAACCACCTCAGGAACTCCCGGGCGGAGGGGGTGTCCAGCCGGTAGTCGATGTTCGTCGACCTGCAGACGTCGTCCACTCCGCTGATCGTCGTGGCCACGAGCAGATCGGAGTCGGCGGTGCCGAGGAAGTTCGGGCCGCCGGAGTCTCCAAAGCAGGTCCCCCCTTCCCCACGCTCCGAGTCAGGCGTCAGCCTGAGCCAGGTGGCGCCGAGGCGCCCGAACGAGATGGACGTCCGGTTACGCGTGTCGTTGTAGGTGAACCGCCATCCGCCCTCCCTCTTCGTGGGGGTCAGCGCGCCGTACCCGACCGGGGTGAACCGCGTCGACTTCAACGTGCCGTCGTCCCGCATCCGGTCGAGCAGGCCCTGGGCGGGCAGCCGGGCCGGCTTGATCGCGGGGACCGCGGAGGGGAAGACGACGACCGCCACGTCATGGAGATGGTGCCCGCGCGTGTACCTCGGGTCGCGTACGAAGCGGCCGGTGAAGACCTCGGCCCCGGGCTCGTAGCGGCCGGCGAAGGAGACCCGCGCCGTCCGCTTCCCCGGACGGCCGCAGTGGGCGGCGGTGAGGAAGACGGTCGGGGAGATCAGCGTGCCGGTGCAGTACGCCCACGTGCCGTCGCTCTCCGGGGCGTCGCCGATGAGGGCTCCCACCTGCGGATGATCGTCGCGGTCCACCGAGCCGTTGGTGATGGCCGACGCGGGGGTGGCGATTCCGACGATCATACAAAGAATAATCATGACAAATGGGACGAAACGCATGGGCAAATGTACCCCGTTTATGCGCTTCGCCCCGAAACCCAGGGAAAAGATCTACCGGCCGCGTATCCGGACGGACGTGCGGGAGAACGCCGGGAAAAGCCCGCCCGGCCGTCCGCGTCCGCAGCCCGTCCGCCCACCGGCCCCGTGGATGCCGTGCGCGTCACCCGGCGCGCCGCTGCACACGGCGAGCGATGGCGTATGCCCAGGCGGGAGGCGCGACGACGGTCACGGCAACCTCCCCGATCGGCGCGGCTTCGTAGGGCGATCCGCGGTAACGGCCGGGACGGGACGGAGCACGCGGCGGCCCCGGCAGGGGCGAGCACAACCAACCTCACGCAATTCCCCGGAAGGCTTTCGCCCGCCGCGCAAAGCGGCTGTGAGCCCTGGGGAACGACACGCCCAAACACCAGAGGAAGCTGCGCTTTCTGATGCGCGAAGGCGTTGTTTGCGGCTTGATGGGTGACTGTGCCGTTTGTTACCCATAGCGTGAGAACCAGGGTCTGGATCCAAAGGTTCGATGGATCGAATCGCGCTCCGTGTGGCCGGAGTTCCCGGTGACATCACGGAGTCGACGGAGTGATACCTATGCTCAGAGAAGCACTGGCCGCCGGCACGATCGCCGTATCGGCCCTCGCCGCCCCGGTGGCGCTGCAGGCGCAGTCCGCCAACGCCGCCGGTACCACCGCCCAGGCCATGCAGGCTCCGGCACAGCCCTGCCCCGGAGGCAGGTGCCGTGGACGGGAGCGTCAGCGGTACGGCCAGTACGGCCAATACGGCCGTACCGGGCAGGTCCGGGAGCGGGAACGCGTACGTGAGGAACGCGGACGTGAACGCACGCGGCAGGAGATTCGTGGCCGCGAACGGATCCCGGCCCGGGAAGAGCGCGGACGCGAACGCTTCCGCGAGGAGACCCGCGGACGCGAACGCACACGCGAAGAGACCCGCGGACGCGAACGCTTCCGGGAGGAACCGCGCGGACGCGAGCGCATGCGCGAGGAGACCCGCGGACGCGAGCGCATACGGGAGGAACGCGGACGCGAGCGCATGCGGGAAGAGACCCGCGGACGTGAGCGCAGCCGTGAGGAAATCCGTGGCCGCGAGCGCATCCCGGCCCGGGAAGAGCGCGGACGCGAACGCTTCCGCGAGGAGACCCGCGGACGCGAACGCTTCCGGGAGGAACCGCGCGGACGCGAGCGCATGCGCGAGGAGACCCGCGGCGGCGAGCGCATGCGGGAGGAACGCGGACGCGAGCGCATGCGGGAGGAGACCCGTGGCCGCGGGCCGGAGCGCGAGCGCACCCGCGAGAGCGAGCGGGGCGGGGAGGAGTTCGGACGGTGACGACGGCTCCCGGCAACAGGGACAAGAGCAGGGAGAGACAGGAAGCGACAGCCGCAAGGACCGGATAGTCCACGCCCATCGAACCTGCCGGACCCATGGCCCCACGAGGCCGTCGCCTCGCGGGGCTCTCCCGTTCTCCGGGCAGGCCGGGATCGGCCGGCCCGGACATCGCGGTCGCCGCGGATATCGCGGTCGCTGCGGACGTCGCGGCCACGCGACAGACGCGCTCAGCTCCCCACCGGCTTCAGGAAGCCCTCCAGCGCCACCGCGCCCTTCCCGTAGCGGTCGTCGAGTTCCCGTCGCAGCTCCGGTGTGGCGACGTACACACCGGCGCCGACCCGGTTGCCGACGGTGTCCACGGCCAGGTTCAGGAACCGCCGGCTCCGCATCTCCCCCTCCAGCTCACGCTGGATCCGGCGGAGTTCCGACTCGGTCCGCTCGGCCCCGCTCACGCACAGCGCGCCGCCCCAGACCTCGCGGATCCAGCGCTCGCGCCCTGAGAGGTCGCCCGTGAACCTGAGGTTCAACACATACCGCCCGGGGTCGTTGCCGATCTTCTCGATGGTGCGGACGTCATGGGAGTCGATTCCGTCCATGTAGTGCTGGTCGAGCCATCCGCCGGCGAACTCGTCCGCGGACGCCGCGCGATCCATCGCCGCCCGCATGGCCTCCTCGGTCGCCTTCGCCCGGTCGACCGGACGCCAGCCGCCCGCGGGTTCCGGACACGGACTGGTCATGTCGGTCCCCGGCCCACCGTCTCCCCCGGGTGCGCGGTCTCCCGCCGGCGGACGGGCCTCGCGGGGAGGTTCGGTGAGCGTGAGCCGGGAGCCGTCCCAGGTGCCGACCACCCGGTACTCCCCCCAGGTGACGCCGCCGGACGACTCGGCGCCGACGGCCTTCCAGTCCCAGCCCACGATGTCCGCTCCGCCGCACCGGGGAGGGTACGACTCCGCGACCGAGGCGCACAGCTGCGGCCCGTGGTCCTCGTTCTGCAGCACGGTCCCCGTCGCCGTGTAGCGCGTGTCACCGGCGGGAGCGGCGACGTCCGGCGGCGACCCGCAGGCGGAGGCGGCGAGCGGGACGACGAGCAGCACGGCCAGGGGGAAGACCACGGCGGCTGACGGGAAGCGGCTCATGCCGACTAGACGAAAAGGCGTCTCCCCCGGTTCACCGCGTGACTCGCCAGGCGATCCGCGGGGTGAAACGGCTGGCAGGACGGGCGATGGCGGCGGACGCCCGGGCGATCTCACGCGATTCCGCCGCACCAAACGGCACATGACCGTAATTCACCCCCTTGACACCACAAATCGGACGGAAAAAACTCGGAGACCGTGCCACACCCCCCACAGCGGCGCGTGGACCGCCACGTCGCCGCGAAGGAGCCTGTATGAGGCGTCTGTTCGCCGTCGTCGCGTTGCTCGCCGGCTTCCTGCTGGCGCCCACGCGGTCGGACGCCGCCGTCGTCAACGTGGCCCCCTGGGCCACCGCGACCGCCTCCTACACCTCTCCCTGGGAGAACGTCGCCGCGATCAACGACGGCGTCGACCCGTCACGCTCGAACGACCTCCGGAACCGCCGATGGGGCACGTGGCCGCAGGCGGGCGAACAGTGGGCCCTGCTGACCTGGCCCTCCGCCCAGACGATCTCCTCGGCGCAGGTGTACTTCTTCGACGACGGAGGCGGCGTCCGGGAGCCGGTCTCCTGGAGGCTGCAGAGCTGGGACGGCGCCGCCTACGCCGACATCCCCGCCGCCTACCCCGTCACCGTGGACGGCTATGTCACCGCCTCCTTCCCGGCCGTCACCACCACCCGGCTGCGGATCGTGCTGGAGAGCGGGAAGGCCGCGGTCGGGCTCCTGGAGGTCAAGGCCTTCGCCGACACCGCCGCCGCCGCGCAGAGCGGCTGGAACCCGCCCGCCGCCCTGGTCACACCGCTCGACGAGGTCTGGCGGCACACCGAGTCCGGCGACCGCGATCCGTACGGCTTCCGCAACTTCGGCTGGGACCAGATCATGGCCAACGGCGGATCGATCAACTACTGCGTACGCTGGGACTCCCCCGCCCCCGTGTCCGCGGAGTTGCGCGACCGCATCCACGCCGCGCTGGGCAGGTCGTTCGGCAAGTGGATGAACGTGATGGCCGGTCATGACGGCTGGCCGTACGCCGAGGTGCCGGTCAAGGTGGTCGGCTGGGCGGTCCGCGACCGCGCCACGCTGCAGTGGGACGACGACTCGGTCGACGTGTACGTCGGCGACATGCGGGAGGACGCGCCGCAGTGCGCGGAGCCCTGCGGCCGCTTCTTCAACCAGTCGGGCGCCTATCCCGACTGTCCCGGCGGGCCCTCCCACCACTACGACATGTCCCTGTGGCTCACGGCGGGCATGGACGGCGGCGCGGGAGGCGACTGGGGCCAGCGCGTCGGCAGCGAGTATCTCGTGGACAACCTCGGCAGCGACGACATCCACATCCTGCTGCACGAGATCGGGCACGGTTTCGGGCTGGACGACTTCTACGACTGGACGCCGACCGGCCAGTGCTGCTTCCTCATGAAGGCGGGCTCGGCCACCTCCATCACCGAGTTCGACGCGTGGATGCTGCGTGACCTCTGGCGCCACCTGAAGAGCCGCTACGGCTACTGACCCCCGCCTGCCCCGGCCCGGTCATGCTGCCGCCTGGTCACGCTCCGGCCCGGTCACGCGAGGACCGTACGCAGCGCGGCCTCCAGTTCGCCGGGGGCGGCGGGGCCACGCGACCGCCAGGCGACGACGCCGTCCGGCCGTACGAGCGAGGCGCCCCCGGCCGTGATCCCGTAGGCGGCGGTGAACCGGCCCTCCGGATCGCCGAGGCCCCCCGCCGCTCCGACGACGTGCGTCCCGACGGTGACACCGGTCCGCCGCGCGGCCTCGGCCGCCGCCTTCTCCCACGGTTCTCCCGCCGGACCCGCGAGCAACGTGAACGCCGGGCCGAACAGGTCGCGGGAGGAGACCGGAACGCCATCTCGGTCGAGCCGCACGTGCGGCGCCCGCGTTCCCGGGCGTCCCGAGGGCGAAGCCGGGTTCTCGAAGAGGGGACGGCCGTCGTCCGGCTCGGCGGCGAAGGCGCCCGACGGGCAGACGTACCCGAACAGTCCCACCGCGGGATCCATGATCTCGGCGACGCTCTCGTCACGCAGGTGCGGAGCGTGCCGCTGGACCATGTTCGCGTACTGCTGCTCGGCGAGGACGTCGGCGTACGGCCGGCGCTCGGCGTCGTAGGAGGCGACCAGGCCCGGACCGGCGAGGCCCGCCAGCGTGTACGCGAGCCGCCAGGCGAGGTGGTAGCCGTCCAGGACGGCGGCGTTGCCGCCCTGCCCGCCGGTCGGCGGCATCAGGTGGGCGGCGTCCCCGGCCAGGACGACCCGCCCGGAGCGGAAGGTGTCGGCGACCCGGGTGACGTGCCCGCCCGGGGACGACCAGGCGGCGTCCACGACGCGCGGGTCCAGGCCGGGCACCCCGCAGGCGGTGCGGATCACCTCGGTGAGCCGGTCCGGGCCGGGCTCCTCACCGGGGTCGAAGGCGCAGCTCAGCACGTAGCGGCCGGGGTGATCGGTGGTGACCACGGTGGCCGACCCGCCGGGCAGTGCGGGGTTCTGGATGTAGAACAGGCCGAACGCGGCGCCCTTGAGCGTCACGTCGAGGTCGGCCTCGAACTGCAGGAACATCGTCCGCATCGGCCCGGGCGAGGTCCTGCCGTGCGCCGCGATCCCGGCGGCGTCCCTGATCGCGCCCTTGTGCCCGTCCGCGCCGACCAGATAGCGGGCCGTGACGGTCCGCCGCCGGCCGGTCGCGCGGTCCACGAGCGACGCGACGACGGAGTCGCCGTCCTGCCGGAACGACTCCAGCACCGTGGAGAACCTGATCTCCGCCCCGAGTTCGACGGCCCTTTCGGCGAGGATGCGCTCGGCGCGCTCCTGGCTGACCATGCCCATCGGCGCGGGAGACAGAGCGGACATGTCCGGAGCGGCCTGCACGAAGTCGTGCAGGACCCGGCCCGTGACGCTCTCCGCGATCACGATGATGCTCTCGTCCGTCCCCGGCGGCGCCGCGGCGAGGAACCGCCCGGCCACCCCGGCCGTGGCGAGCGCCTCCATGGTGTGAGGCATCTGCCCCCGTGCCTTGGGCTGGGTGGACAGGCCGGTGTGGCGCTCCACGACGAGCGCGGGCACCCCGTGGACGCCGAGGAACATCGCGGTGGACAGGCCCGCCAGGCCTGCCCCGGCGACGAGGACGGGTACGGACTCTCCTGGCATGCTCCGCTCCCTGACAGATAGAATTCGTTCGACCGATAGGAAATCTCGATGCATCGAGATATCTACTTCAGCCGGATGGAGCGTCCGTGTCAAGGCATCGATCCGAAGCGCTGCGATCCCTCATGGACGCGATGCGCGAGAACGCCGGTCGCGGCCTGGCGCTGCACCAGGCCATCGCGGACCGGTTCGGGCTCGGGCCGACCGACCTGAAGTGCCTGGACCTCGCCCGCCACGAGCCGGAGCTCACCGCGGGGCGGCTCGCCGAGTCGACCGGCCTCAGCACCTCGGCCGTCACCGCGCTGATCGACCGGCTCGAACGCGGTGGCTTCGTCGAGCGCCACCGCGACCCCCTCGACCGCCGCAGGGTCCTGATCCGGTCGACGGGGCGGCACGAGGCGGCACTGCGGGAGATCTTCTCCAGGATCGAGACGGAGTTCCTCGCGGTCGTCGACGGCTACGACGACGGCCAGCTGGAGATGCTCACCGAGTTCGTCGGACGCCTCAACGCGCGGGCCCGGGAGGTGACGACCCTCCTCACCGGCCGCCCTCACCAGTGACCCCTGCCGCTCTCCGGCCCCACGGATACGCCCCTGTCACCTCTGACGACTACTGAACGTCATAGGTGTGTGACGGAAAGTATCGGGAAGGGAGTGCGCGATGCACGCGCAGCGACAGGAGGTGAGCCTGTGACGTCCCTGCTTCACCTGGACTCCAGCGCCAGCGACCACGGCGACTCGGTCACCAGGCAGTTGACGGCGCTGTACGCCGACACCTGGCGGTGTCTGCACGGGAGCGCGGGGTACCGGTACCGCGACCTCGCGGCCGAACCGGTCCCGCTGGTGTCCCCGGCCTTCGTCTCCCTCGGCATCCGGGTGGAGAGAAGGGGCGCGGTCACGCTGCCGGAGGTGGCGGAGATGACCGAGGGCCCCGCCGAGGAGCGTGAGTGGGCGCTGACCCTGCCGCTGATCGCGGAGATGCGTGCCGCGGAGACGGTGCTGGTCGGCGTCCCGATGTACAACTACTCCGTGCCCGCGTCCCTCAAGGCCTGGATCGACCGGGTGACCTTCCCGGGGGCCTTCCTCGACGCCGGCACGGGAGACCACCTCCTCCGGCGGACGAACGTGGTGGTGGTCACCGCCCACGGCGGGTGCTACGCCCCGGGCACGCCACGGGAGGACTTCGACTTCCAGACGCCCTACCTGAGGGCGTACTTCACGGACCTGGGAGTGGCCCCGGAGAACCTCTGCTTCGTCGGCGCGGAGATGACCAGGGCGTCCGACGTGCCCGCCCTGGCCCGCTTCAAGCCCCTGGCGGCGGACTCGCTGGCCACGGCGCGGACCGCCGTGTCGGAGCTGGCGGGCCGTGCGGCGCGCAGCGGCGCGGCGGCCCGTACGCGGTGAGGCGCCGGCCGCCCGGCGGCCTGTCGTGAGAGGCGGTGTCCGCCCACCGGCGGACACCGCCCGCACGGCCGCCGCGTGTCACCTTTCCGCGGCGCGATTCGTCTTAAGGACGAGGACCGCAGACATGACCCGGCGGGAGGCCGTTTCCACGTTGACGTCCGGCGTCCGATGCCGCACCCGTGACCGGGCAAGCCCGGTAACCAGGCCTACCGAAGACATTCTGTAAACGCATTGTCAGGATGTCTCGACGCTTCATGCCCGGTGAATCGAGAATCGCGTCCGCGGGGCGGCGATTTCGATTGGCGTGCCATTTTCTCGCGGCGTGGGCCCGCCATTCATCGGCCACGTTCTCGGACGGCGATTTCCCGCCGACGGCCTTACACGCGGGTCACGCCTGCCAGGATGGACCGCCCGGCGATAAGTGCGGCTACCGGCCGGGCGGTCCATCCGCTCAGGTGAGCGGCTGTCGCCGCTCCACCGCCACTCGGTAGCGGTGCGTGATGGTCGCGAGTTCGGCGGTCTTGTCGTGGCCGGGACGACCGGCGATGCCGCGCTCCGCGCCGTCCATGTTCCGGTTGGCGAGGATGATGGCGGTCGTGGCGGGGCGCCTGGCGGCCTCGTACCGCAGCAGGGCGGTGGCCACGTCGTCGCCTTCCGCGAGTTCGGCGGCGAGCGTGGCGGCGTCGATGACGGCCTGCGAGGCGCCGTTGGCGCCGATCGGGTACATCAGGTGGGCGGCGTCGCCGAGCAGGGTCACCCGGCCCTCTCCCCAGTGCGGCAGGGGGTCGCGGTCGACCATCGGGTAGCGCAGGATGCGGGGGCTGCGGGCGAGCATCGCGGGCAGGTGCAGCCAGTCGAAGTCCCAGTCGGCGAGGTGGGGCAGCACCTCCTCGATCCGTCCCGGGCGGTTCCAGCCCGCGTCGCCGGCCAGGCTCTTCGACGGGGCCGCGACCAGGCAGACCCAGTTCACCAGCGCCTTGCCGCGCTCCGCGTGGCGCCGGGAGACCGGATAGGCGATCAGCCGGGTGGCCTGCTCGTCGTTGGCCAGGATCATCGTCCGCCCGTCGAGGAACTCGTCCAGTTCGGACAGGCCACGCCACATGTCGACCCCTGCGGGGGACAGCGGGACGCGGTCGGGGTGGAGCTGGGACCGCACGGCGGAGCGCAGCCCATCGGCGCCGACCAGCGCGGCGGCCTGGATCTCGACCGCTCCCCCGCTCTCGTCGTGCGCGAGGACGCGGACGCCGGAGGGGGTCTGGTGGAAGCAGATGACGCGGAGCCCGGTGCGCACCGCGCCGGGGCCGAGCCGGTCCCGTACGGCCGCGAGCAGGAGCATCTGCAACTCGCCGCGGTGGATGGAGTACTGGGGGTGCTCGTGGCCGGCGTCGACGCCCCGGGGCTCGGTCCACAGCGTGGTGCCCTTGTGGTCGAGATAGCGGTGCTCGCGGGTGCGGATGCCGGTGGCCGCCAGCGTCTCGCCGAGCCCGAGCTCGGTCAGTATGCCGATCGCGGCCGGCTGGATGTTGATTCCCACTCCGAGCGGCGCGAGTTCGGGCGCGGCCTCCAGCACGACCGCGTGGATCCCCTTGGCGTGCAGGGCGAGCGCGGCGGCCAGCCCTCCTATTCCCGCGCCCGCGATCACGATGTCGGCGGTGTTGGCAGTCGTCATGGCGTCGCGCTCCCTGGGCCGGGGGTGGCTACTCTTCGTCACCTTCGGGTGGGCGGTGCGGTCAGGGCCGGGCCCCGGACACCGCCCGCTCTGGGGGATGCGCGGGCGACGTCCGTCCGCCGATGCCGAGAGGCGGACGGAGTGTGTCGCATGGGGCCCGGACCCGCTTGTGGGTTGCCGCGGAGTGCCTGGTCAGGCGTGATGGACGGAGATGACCTTGTAGGGCTGCGGAGCCGCCTTGGCGATCTCCGCCGTCCGCTTCGCGATGGCCTGCGCCTCGGGGTCGCCCATGGTCGCCTTGATGTCGTCGACACTGCGCCACTGGGCGAGGTTCACGACGCGGGTGCCGTCCGCGCTGGCGAGAATGTTCACCGAGACGAAGCCGGGCCGGTGCTGCATGACCTTCTCGGTGCCCTCGTTCAGAATGGCGATTAGTTCCTGCTGCTTCGAGGGGTCGACGTCGAAGATGTTGATGAAGGTTGCGACTTGGTCGTCGACGCGAATCACGGTCTCAGTCATGACTTCATCGTATCCGACAATGAACCATTAGAGTCAAGCCTCTTTGTTAAACAATCGCGGACCTCGAACACGAGAACTCCTCACTGAATATCTCGTCCGGAGAGCAGGAAATGCCGCTTATCTCAAGCGGACGCGGAGGGTCCGGACGGCCTTCCCGGCCGTCCGGACCCTTGGATGTCGGCGCGGGGCATGCCCCCGCGCGGTCTCAGGCCGGCGTCAGCGAGGGACTGGCCTGCAGGTCGAATCCCTCGTACCCCGCTTCCGCCACCTCGCTCAGCTTGGCCCGGTACGACCCCAGCCCGGCGAAGTAGAACATGACCGTGTTCTTCTTGCCGGGGATGTTGGCGCCGAAGATCCACGAGGCGACCTTGGGGAAGAGCGTGTACGCCGCGAGTTCCCGGCAGGTCTCGGTCCACGCGTCCTCGGCGCTCGCGGTGGCCTCGATCACGGTCGTGCCGTTCTTCTCAGCCGTGCGGATCAGGCCCGCGATCCACTCGACCTGGGTCTCGATGCCCGGCGGCAGGTTGCTGAAGGCGCTGTTCGGCCCGAGGACCATGAACAGGTTGGGGAAGCCGTGGGTGGCGACGCCGAGGTAGCCGGTGGGGCCGTCCTCCCAGTGCTCCCGGATCGTCACGCCGCCCCGGCCGCGGATGTCCATCCGCTTGTAGCTGCCGTCCACGGCGTCGAAGCCCGTCGCGAAGACCAGGACGTCGAGTTCGTGCTCCACGCCGTCCTCGGTGACGACACCGTTGGGGGTGATCTCCCTGATCGGGTTCTCCTTGATGCTGACCAGCGTGACGTTGTCGCGGTTGAAGTTCTCGTAGTAGTCGGGGTTGCAGATGGGGCGCTTGGCGTAGAGGTCGGTCGGCGTCAGCTTGCGCGCCGTCTCCGGGTCCTTCACGATCTCCCTGATCTTCGACCGGATGAACTCCGCGGCGGCCTCGTTGGCCGCCGGATCGGTCACGATGTCGGAGAACGTGCCGAACATGAAGCGGAAGCCGTTCCCCTTGTCCCAGTACTCCTGGAACACGCGCCGGCGCTCCTCCTCGGAGACGCTCATCGCGGGGACCTCGCTCTCCTCGAACCCGCAGGCGACGCGGGAGCCGCGCACCTGGTCCCAGATGAGGTCGTAGCCGGCCCGCACCTCCGCGACGTACTCGTCGGTGACCGGGCCGTGGCCGGACGGGACGCAGTACTGCGCCGAACGCTGGAAGACCGTCAGATGCCCGGCCACCTTGGCGGCGGCGCAGACGAACTGGGTGCCGGTGGACCCCGTGCCGACGACGCCGACGCGCTTGCCGTCGATGCTGAGGTCGTCGGGCCAGGCGCCGGTGTGGACGATCCTGCCCCGGAAGCGCTCGCGGCCCTCGATGTCGGGGATGTTCGCCGTCGACAGCGGCCCGAGCGCGGTGACCAGGTACCGCGTGGTGAAGGTCTCACCGGTGTCGGTGCCGATGGTCCAGACGCCCCGGGACTCGTCGAAAACCGCGCTCTCGACGCCGGTGTTGAGCTGGATGTCCTCGCCCAGCCCGTGCTTCTCGACGACCGCCTCCAGGTAGGCGAGGAGCTCACGCTGGGGGGTGTACTTGGTGGTCCAGTTCCACTCCTGGAGCATCTCCTTGTCGAAGGAGTAGCGGTAGACGAAGCCCTCGACGTCCGACATGGCGCCGGGGTAGCGGTTCCAGTACCACGTGCCGCCCACGCCGCCGGCGCGGTCGAAGGCCCGCACCCGTAAGCCGAGTTCGTTGCGGAGCCTGTGCAGCATGTAGATGCCGGCGAAGCCGGCGCCGACGACGATCGCGTCGAAGTCGGTCGTGCCCGGCTCGTTCGTGCTCTGATCGGTCGTGCTCTTGTCGGTCGTTATGGGGCCGGTCGTTATCGAGTCGGTCAAGGTCGCACTCCTTCGTGTTTCCTGTCCCTGTGGGGAGGAGGTCACGGCTGTAGCCGTGAGATGTGCCAACCGGAGGAATCCCGGTCGTAACGCAGCCGCCGGTGCAGCCGGTCGGCGTCGGCCGACCAGAACTCCACGGCGGCGGGCTCCAGGCGGTATCCGGCGAACCGGGCCGGGCGGGGCAGGGGGGTTCCGTACGACGCCAGGCGCTCCGCCTCCGCCCTGAGCCCGGCGACGTCCTCCAGGGGTTCGCTCTGCCGCGAGACCGCCGACATCGCGTGCAGCGGCACCGGCCGCGCGTTCCACAGCCGCTCCGCCTCGGGCTCGGGCAGCATGACCACGGGACCGGAGAAGATCAGTTGCCGCGCGGTCTCGCGCCAGTAGAGCAGGCCCGAGCCCCAGCCGGTCTCGGCGATCTCCCGGCCCTTCCGGCTGGAGCTGTGGCTGGTGAAGACCAGGCCCCGATCGCTCACGTCGATGACGGCGACCATGCGGGAGGAGGCCCGGCCGCCGCGGTCGGCGGTCGCGAGAGCGAGGGCGAGCGGCTCCCGCACCCCCTCCTCCACCGCCGACGCGATCCACTGCCGGGCCAGGACCATCGGCTCGGCCGGCGGCGTGTCGTACTCGGGGAACGCCGGGTCGATGGCGCCGGTCAGACTCTCGAACCTGCTGCTCACTGTCGCCTCCGGGCTGTGTGGGGGTACGGGCGGCCCTGGCCGCATGGCGAGGACGGGGTGCGGACCCGGCCGCGCGGGCGATCCGCCGGCGGGTCCGCGCGCCGTTCAGGCGTAGATCACGCCGCGGGCGACGGTCACGGCCGAACCGCCGACCCGTACGGACGTGACGGCTTCCGGGGCGCCGTCGGCGCGGGCCCGCATGAGCGAGGGGCGGCCCATCTCGACGCCCTGGTGGATGTCGATCCACTGCCCGAACCCGATCTGCCCGTGCCGGGCCAGGTGGACGGCCAGCGGACCGGCCGCCGACCCCGTGGCCGCGTCCTCGGCCACGCCGTAGGCGGGCGAGAACATCCGGCTGCGCCAGGTCGGGCCGGAGCCGGCGAAGCAGTTGGTCGCCATGTCGGGGAAGGCGGCCAGCGCGCGCTGGTCGGGGTCGACCCGGGACAGCGCGGCGATGCTCTCCAGCCCGACGTACACGTGCCGGGGACCGTTGTGGTAGATCACGACGGGCAGCGTGGAGGAGGTCAGGCCGAGCGCGGCGAGGAGTTCGCCGGCGCGGTCGAACTCCTCCCACGTCGGGACGGGCTGCCCCATCTCCGCGGCGACGACCCTTCCGTCCACGCGCTCCAGGTCGAAGGCGATGACTCCCATCGCCGTCTCCAGCCGGAGCCGGTCCTCCCTGCGCCCCTCGCCGAGCGCGATGGCGGTGCCGAGGAGCGGATGCCCGGCGAACGGCAGCTCGTTCACCGGCGTGAAGATGCGGATGCGGGCGTCGCCCCCCTCCCGGGCCGGGAGGACGAAGGTGACCTCCGACAGGTTCATCTCCCTGGCGATGCGCTGCATGCGTTCGGCGGAGAGGTCCTCGGCCTCGAAGAAGACCGCGACCGGGTTGCCCTGCAGCGGCGTGTCGGTGAACGCGTCGACGACCACGTACGGACGCGCCCCTTCCAGCACGGACTGGCCGGTGACCGTCATGGCAGCAGTCCCTCCATCAGAGAGCCCAGGATGCGGGGGCCGTTCTCGGTGAGCACCGACTCGGCGTGGAACTGGATCGAGGCGAAACGCGGGCCGCGCAGCGCGTGCACCTCGCCGGTCACCGGATCACGGCAGATCTCGACCGTGCCGAGGCCGTCGATCTCGGCCCGGTCCGCCTCGGCGCGCGCGGCGAACGTGTTGTAGAACCCGACGCGCTCCCGCGCGCCGAACAGGCTGATCTCCTTCTGCAGCCCCTGGTTGGGCACGTCGCGGCGCTGCAGCGGGAACCCGAGCCGGGTGGAGAGGACCTGGTGGCTGAGGCAGACGGCGAGGAAGGGGCGCCGCCCGGCGAGGAGGGCGTCCGCGGCGGCCCTCAGATAAGCGATCTTGGGGTGGGCGTCGTCCCGGGGGTCGCCGGGGCCGGGCCCCAGCACCACGAGGTCGTACCCGTCCAGCGACGGCCTCTCGTCGTGGCGGCGCACGGTCACCGCCATGCCCAGGCTGCGCATCTGGTGGTCGAGCATCGACGTGAAGGTGTCCTCGGCGTCGACGACCAGCGCCCGCACCCCGGCCAGCCGCGGCAGGGCGGCCGTGCCGCAGCCGCGCCTGCCCAGCCAGAAACCGGCGATGTTCTCGTTGCGCCGCTCCAGCGCCTCGCGGACCTCCGGGCGGGTCCTGAGCCTGCCGCTGTCGCCGGTGTCGAGCGCCGCGAGCAGGCCGGCGGTCTTCGCCCGGGTCTCCGCCACCTCCGACATCGGGTCGGAGTGGCGTACGAGCGTGGCGCCGACGCCGATGCGCGCCCGGCCGGTGTCGTCGATGTCGGCGGTCCGGATGAGGATGGAGGAGTCGAGGGTCTGCCGGCCGGCCTCGTCGTGCCCGATCAGGGCGACGACTCCGCTGTAGTACCCCCGGCCGTGCGGCTCGTGCCGGTCGATCACCCGGCAGGCGTTCTCCACCGGGCTGCCGGTGACGGTCGGGGCGAACATCGTCTCGCGGAGGATGTCGCGCACGTCCCAGCCGGTGTCTCCCTCGATGAAGTACTCGGTGTGCGCGAGCCGCGCCATCTCCTTGAGCCGAGGGCCCGTCACGCGGACGCCCGGCTCGCAGATCCGCGTCATCATCTTGAGTTCCTCGTCGAGGACCATGTAGAGCTCGTCGGACTCCTTGCGGTCGGCGAGGAAGTCCATCACCCCGTGCAGGGACGGCCCGGACTCCGGATACCGGTACGTGCCGCTGATCGGGTTCATGGTCGCGACGCCGTCCCGCAGCGTCACGTGCCGTTCCGGAGTGGCGCCCACGAACGTCCGCTCGCCGGTGTGGACCACGAAGGTCCAGTACGCGCCCGACTCGACCTCCAGCAGCCGCCGGAAGAAGGAGAGGGCGGAGGCGGGCGTGTAGTTCCCGATGTCGGCGACGAAGGACCGCTTGATGACGAAGTTCGCCCCCTCCCCCTCGCCGATCGCCTCCTTGACGACCCTGCGGACGAGCTCGGCGTAGTCGTCGTCCTCCACGTCGAAGTGCCCGCCGGAGACCGCGAAGGGCAGGTCGGGGATCCGGTCCAGGGCCGCGCCGACCGGCAGGGTGGCCTGCCGCGTCACCGTCATCGCGATGAGCGGGGCGCCGTCGTCGGCGCAGGCGAAGCCCCGCTCCCGGACCTGCCGGTAGGGGACGACGACGAGCGTGTGGTGGCGGTCTCCCGCCCCCGGCTCCCCCTGTTCCGGCAGCGGGATGTCCGCGAGTTCGCTCAGGTGCGCGACCTCGCCGATCAGGACGTCCAGCACGCCCGGGCCGGTCGCCTCCGGCCGGTGCAGCAGCGCGAAGGCCGGCGCCCGGAGGTCCAGCACGGCGTCGAGCAGGCCGCCTCCGCCGGTGTCCGAGCCGCTCCCGAGGCCGCCTTCGAGGCCGCTCACGAGAACACCTCCTTGGCCGTCAGGACGACCGCGCACCTCTCGGCCGCGTACTCGACCGCCATGCGGTGGTAGGCGGCGGTGAAGTCGGCGACGGCGTCGGCGACCAGGAAGGTCTGCAGGTCGTTGGTGAAGGCGTCGACCGCCGTCATCAACACCCCGACGTGGGCGTACACCCCGCAGACCACGAGCTGGTCGCGGCCGGCGCGCCGCATGCGCTCCAGCAGGTCGGACCGGAAGAACGCGCTGTAGCGCAGCTTGGTGAACATCCAGTCGCCGGGGGCGGGGGCGAGTTCGTCGACGACGAGCCGGTCCTCGGGGGCGCGGCGCATGCCGGGCCCCCAGAAGTCCTTGAGCAGTCCGCGCTGCTCCTCGCTCATGTCGCCGGGCTGCGCCGTGTAGCCGACCGGGACGCCGAGCGCCACGCTCCGGTCCCGCAGCAGCGCGACGTTCTGCACGAGTTCGTGCCTCGTCGGGTCGGCGAACGGCCTGACGAAGTATCGCTGCATGTCGTGGATCAGGAGCACGGCGCGAGCGGGGTCGGGCGTCCATCCGGCGGCGTTGGGAGGCAGCTCGCCCGCCGCCGGAAGGGGGTAGGGCTTGATTGCGGGAATGCCGGACATGGAAGTCCTTTCAGGTAGCCGTCGCGTCAGCCGCCCCAGGCGGAGATGACCGAGACCGCCTGCCAGAGGGTCAGCCGGGGGTCACAGAAGCTCGTGTAGCGGTCGCCCACCTGGGCGAAGCCGCTCTCGTCGGCGACGCATTCGGTCACGTCGTCGGGCGTGGTCTCCAGATGGAGGCCGCCGGGGACGCCGTCCGCGCTCTCGACCGCGGTGACGAACTCCCGGACCTCCTGTTGCAGGGCCGGCACGAGGCGGGTCTTGTGGCCCGACGGGGTGACCCGCGTGTTGCCGTGCATGGGGTCGCAGAGCCAGATGACGGGGTGTCCGGCGGATCTCACGGTCTCGACGAGCGGCGGCAGGGCGTAGGCCACCTGGTCGGCGCCCATCCGGGAGATGAGGGTGAGCCGGCCGGGCTCGCGTTCGGGGTCGAGCCGCTCGCACAGGCCGAGCAGTTCGTCCTTGCTCATCTTCGGGCCCACCTTGCAGGCGACCGGGTTGGCGACCTCGGCCAGCAGGGCGACGTGCGCGCCGTCCACCTGCCGCGTCCGCTCGCCGATCCAGGGCCAGTGCGTGGAGCCGAGGATCAGCCTCCCCGACGCGTCCCTGCGGAGCATCGGAACCTCGTAGTCGAGCAGCAGCGCCTCGTGGCTGGTCCACACGGGCGGGTCTATCCGGGATCGGGTGGACGATCCGCGCCAGCCGAGGTGCTCCATGATGTCGCTGGCCGCCATGTATCCGGTGAGTATCCGCAGCGGATCGGGCTGCCTGCTCTCAGGGGTCGGCTCCGGGCCGTTGACCATGTGTCCCCGGTACGCCGGGAGGGTGAGGTCGCCGACCTTCTCGGTGGAGCTCGAACGCGGCTTGGAGAACTGGCCGCCGATGCGGCCGGCCCTCAGCACGGGCTTGTGCGTGATCATCTTGAGCGCGCCGGCCAGCACGTCGAGGGCCGCGGACTTGCGGCTCACGTGCTCGGGCGTGCATTCCTCGGGGTTCTCCGCGCAGTCCCCCGACTGCACGACCAGGGAGTTTCCTGCGGCGACCTCCGCCAGGAGGGCACGCAGAGCGCGCACGTCCGCCGGCCTGACGAGCGAGGGGCGGGAGGCGAGCACTTCCTTGACGCGCTGGACCTGCGAGACATCGCTCCACTCCGGCTGCTGCAGCGCGGCGCTCAGCCGGATGGCGGGCATCACGTCATCCACGGTTCTCCATGGGGTCGAGGCGCTCTCGGCGCCGTCGTCGTCGCCCGGCCGGGGACGGCTGGGGGGGTTGCCTGGCAGCCGCTGACGATCACGCGGCGGATGTGACCTAGGTGGGGATTCCCTCACGCCTGATCTCGGGCACGGGGATGTTCAGCGCGCGCAGTTGCTCGAACGGGTTCATGAACTCGCGCTGCAGCTTGATCTTCCCGTTCTCCAGCTGGAAGGAGTGCAGGAAGTGGTTCCGGTAGTGGCCTTCGGGGTAGCCGGGGAAGCGGATGGCGCCTTCGCCGTCGCACTCCACCCAGAAGAAGTTCGGGTCGTCCGTCTCGAAGATCTGGATGTTGGTCCAGACCCAGTCGGGGAAGCACTTCAGCGACCAGACGGCGTGCTCGCCGAGGCGGTCACGCCCGCGGATCGCGATCGGCTGCCCGGTGTCGTTGGTCCAGAGGCCGCCGACGCCGTCCTCGGTGAACAGCAGGTGCCGCCGCAGCCGATCCTCGCCTCTGGTGTTCATGTACTGCTCGACCGTCGCCCGGTTGATTTTCCGGAGTTCGGCCTCCGCGTCGGTTCCCGGAAAGTGAGTCGTCTCTGACACGATGAACCCTCCAAACCAATGCCGATTAATGGCGATATTTCACCCTGTGCCTTCTTCGCAGAAGCACCTCCGTTGCTTTTCCGATCACCCCGGGAAACCCCTGCGCACCATGTTCGCCAGGCTTTCCCACTCCTCTGATCTCCTGAGCACGACGGCGCGCACGAGCGGCATGCAATGGGCCGGAACCGCCTCGGCGATCTCCTTCCACTGGGCCGGGCCCACCTCCGTGGCCAGGAGCATCCGCAGCAGCAGCCGCCCGGACTCGGTCGCTCGCAGGGACGGATCACGCGCGAGCTTGCGCAGCACGGACGCCGTTTCCACCGCCTCCCCCGCCGGGCAGCCCGGCTGCCTCGGCTCGCCCCTGCGCCGGCTCTCCACGCGGGGGCGACGGGACTGCGCCGCCCGTGAGACCACTCCGGTGCGCGGCGCCGCTTCCTGCGCCGGCGCCGTCTCGCTTCGCGAGCCGCCGCCGGTCTCCTCCCTCGCGCGCAGCCGATCCGGGATCGGGTCCTGCCCGCGGTCGAGCCGCTCGCGCACGTCCCGGACGGTCCCCAGGGAGAGTCCGGTCTTCCTGGACAGCTCCCGGAGGGAGATCTCCGAGTTGGCCGCCAGCAGGGCGGCCGCGCTGCGACGCCCCTCGACGCTGCTGACCGGCCTGGACTTCCCGTCCCGGCCGACGCGGCTGAACTGCGTCTGCCCGCCGAGCCGCCGGCGCAGGCCGCCGACGGTCTTGGCGCTCAGCCCCGCGCTCTCGGCCACCATCCGGTCGGACCAGTGCGGATGGGAGGCGATGATCCGCCCGGCCGCCTCCTTCCGCTCGTCGAGCGTCAGCGGCAGCCCGTGGCCGACGTTGAGCCGGACCGACAGGACGAACGCGTCGGCCTCGCTTCCGTCGAAGAACCGGACCGCGATCTCGTTCCTGCCCTTCAGTACGGCGGCGCGCAACCGGTGCATGCCGTCGATGACCCGCATCGTCGGCCGGTGAACAAGGAGCGGATCGAAGGCGCGATCCATCTCCGCGAGCATCCGGACGTGCGCCGGGTCCTCACGTTGCTTCCGCGGCGAGAGCGAGGAGGTGAGATCGCGGACGGACACGATCTCCCACGGCAGGTGGCGCAGATCCGCCACGTCGGGAAGGCGAGTTCCAAGTTCGCGATCGGTGTCGGCTGCGGTGTGAAGTGTCACTGCGGGGCCTTCCTATGAAGGAACAAGGGCAGGGGCGAATTCTTCACAGGAGCTCAACTGCGCTCAGCTTATGGTTCGGATGATTGCCATACCAGAGCAAAGGGAACAGATTCATGACAAGTCATCCATAATTTGGATATCGGTCTGCCCGCGCGCGACGGGACCAGGAAAAGTCGTCGAGGTATCGCAATCACGACATATAACGAAAAGCATGGCACGGCATGACCAACGTCATAGAGCCGTACCTGCCGTAAGGGATGACCGTTTCGATAAGCGTCCCGAGACCCGAGCGCAGGGCCCCGGACGACCCGGCGGGCCCCTGGCACACATCTTTCAGCGTCTCACCGGCCACCGATTTCGGACACCGTGCTCGATTTTCGGCACGGCGCGAAAGTATGAGCGGTCGATGCGAGGATAGTATGCACCTCGGGCGGCAGCCGGCCGGTGCGCTTCACGGCCGGAGAGGTCACCCGCGGTGCCCCTCCCCGTCACGTTGGTTCAAACGAACCGGCGACAATAATCAGTACGGGCACTGACGTCTCCTTGTCAAACGTGCGTTCTCCATCTCCCCACCTATACGACGAACCGCGACGGTGAAAGGTGACCGATGAACGACCAGGCCCAATTGGCCGAGCACTTCGACCGATCCCGCGGGCATCTGCGCGGAGTCGCGTTCCGCATGCTGGGCAGCGCGGACGAGGCCGACGACGCGGTGCAGGAGACCTGGCTGCGCGCCTGCCGGGCCGACTCCGGCTCCGTCGACAACCTGACCGCCTGGCTCACGACGATCACCGGGCGGGTCTGTCTCGACATGCTGCGCTCACGCAGCCGCCGGCGTGAGGACTTCGCCGACCTGACCGAACTCGACATGCTGGCCCCCCACGAGGAGACCGCCGACCCGGCGGACGAGGCGGTGCTGGCCGACTCCGTCGGTCTCGCGCTGCTCGTGGTCCTCGACACGCTCGGCCCGGCCGAGCGCGCCGCCTTCGTGCTGCACGACCTGTTCGCCGTGCCGTTCGACGAGATCGCCGTGATCGTGGAACGCTCGCCGGCGGCGGCGAAGAAGCTGGCCAGCCGTGCCCGTCGCCGGGTGCACGACACGGCCGACGTCCCCTCCTCCGACCTGGTCAGGCAGCGTGTGGTGGTGGACGCCTTCCTGGCCGCCTCCCGGGCCGGCGACATCGACGCCCTGCTCGCGGTGCTGGCTCCCGACGTCGTACGCCGGGCGGACGCCGTCGCCCTGCGCGGACAGGTCAGGGCGCAGGCGGAGGTGCGGGGCGCGCGGGCGGTCGCCGAGGAGACGCGCACCAACATCCGCAGGGCACGCTTCGCCTCGCCCGCTCTCGTCAACGGCGCCGTGGGGGCGGTGGTCGCTCCGCACGGACGCCTCCAGCTCGTCCTCGAGTTCGCCTTCTCCGGTGACCGCATCGCGTCCGTCGACGTCATCGGTGACCCCGTCCGCCTGAAGGAGGTCCGGCTCGGTCTCGCCGACAACCCGGTCGTGGCCGCGTCGTCCGTACAGCGCCAGCTTTCGGTGCAGAGCGTGTGACACACCCGGGAGGCATCGTGATCGTGAATCCGCGGCTCGCCGTGCTCTACGTCGGCGACCAGAGCAGGACCCTGGAGTTCCTCACCGGGACGCTGGGCTTCGAGATCGCGGCGGACGTCCCCCAGGGGGAGGGGCGCCGCTGGGTGGAGGTGCGCCCGCCGGGCGCGCAGACCTGCGTGGCCCTCGCCGCCGTCGAGCCCGAGATCCTGGAGGCGCTGGAGGCCCGCGCCGGACGGATGACGCACGGCTGGTTCGACTGCGACGACGTCGACGCCACCTGCCGGGACCTGCGGGCACGGGGTGTGGAGATCGTCGTGGCGCCGCAGGCCACTCCCTGGCGGGAGGGCGGCCGGTGGGCGCAGATCCGCGGCCACGACGGCAACCTGTACGGGCTGACGGAGCGAGGCCGCTGACCGCGGGTGGCAGGGGCGCGGGTGGTAACTGTGGGTTCTCCTCAGTTGCACACCCCGCCCGCCCCCTCGGTGCGGTTCAGCCGCCGGCGTCCCGCCGGAGCGGGCGCACCTCGCAGCGCACCCGCGCCCTGGCCCTGGCGTCGATCACGCCCACCGCCTCCTCCGTGAGCCCGGTCACCGCGGCGATGTCGGCGTACGAGAGCCCGAAACCATGGCGCAGCAGGAACACCGTCCGCTCGTCCCGGTCCAGCATGCCGAGCACGGCCGACAGGGCCGCCGTGACCGACTCGGCCAGTTGCAGATCGGGCTCGCCCCGCAGCGGCTCCGGCAGCCAGGGGCCGATGTGCTCCTCGCCGTTGGCCTGCGCGACACGCAGGCGCGTCAGCGCCAGCACGGCGACCAGCCCGATGAGCGCGTTCGGGAACCCCGCCGAGCGGTCGCCCTGACCGGCCAGCCAGCGGGCCCGGGTCTCCTCGACCACGCGTGCGGCCTCCCCGCCGTCGCCGAGCATGCTGCGCGCCACCGCGTGGAGCAGAGCGGCGTGTTCCTCGAACGCCTGGAACGCGCAGTCCGCTTCGGCCGGCCCATCCGGATTACGCTCCATGCGCTCTCCTCGCAGTCGTGGTCCGATCTCCGGACGCCGCCCACCGGGCCGATAACCGTATGTCGCCGCCCGTGGCCCGCCCTGCCGGACACCTTTTCGCGCGCCGCCGCAACCCCCTGCGCCGCCCGATTCGACGATTTCCTCGTCGCCCGCAATTTACACCGGCGGAACCGCCACGCCCAGAATTACTCCCCCTCTCCTTTGCCGGCTCCCCTTGGCCGGCACTCCTTTGCGGACGGCCCCGGCGGGGCCCGCGGGAGCGCCGGACCGCTTCTTTCCCATTAAGACGAACGCGGCCCGCGGAATGTGACACGCGAACCCGCGGTGAATTACCGGCGCAATGCGCATGTCACGTTCCGGCCCTCGGGATACGTCATTCTTTTGGCGGCTCGAACCGGCGGAACCTCTCCGCTCCCCACCGTGCCGCCTTCCGGCCGCACAGCGAGGTGAACAACTGATGGTCTTCGTCCCGGACGCGTCCCACGCCGATCCGAGCGCGTGGCGGATCGCCATGGACGCCAGCGAGGGAACGCTGTCGATGACGACGTCGAAGGGGCCCCGGCTCCTGCACGAACTGCCCTGTTTCCACGGCTCCTTCTATCTGAGCCCTCCCGGGCTGCTGGCGGGCTTCACGCTGCAGCTGCCGTTGCCGGTCTATCCGTCGTGGCTGCAGGAGGACGAGGCCCCCGTGCTCTTCTGGGAGTCGGTGGACCTCGAAACCGGCCACGCCCCCAACGAGGTCATGGGGAACGCCCGGCTGCGGCTCGGCAGGCGGGAGACCTCCGCGACCGTGTCCGCTCTGTGCACGGAGGTCCCGGTCGCCCAAACCGGCCGCTCCTACCTGAAGATCGTGCTGGAGACCGTGTTCCCCTCGGTGAGCCTGCGCTGGCCGGCCGAGGCATGGCAGCGGCTGCGGCCGGTGACGCTCAAGCTGTTCACCGAGATCCGCCCGGCCGACCCGCCCGAGTCGCGGTGGCCGGTGCCGGAGCAGCGGGACCGCTGAACGGCATCCTTGGGCAGCCGAATGTGGTCCGGGCCGACCGGCCCGGACCACATCGGTCCCGGAGACGGGTCAGCGCGTCAGAGCGCGGTTCTGCCCGTCCGGAAGAGTGTCCGGGAGAGCGTCCTGAAGTGCGGCCTGCCCGTCCTCGCCGTGCGGGCCGCCGTTCGCTGTCGGAACCTTCTCCCCGCCGTACGCCCTGGACATCCGCAGGCGCAGCCGGCCGATCGGTCCGCGCAGGCCCCTGGGGGGCACGGCCTCGTCGTACGGCAGCACCGGCACCGGTTCCCGGCCGCGCAGGTGCGCCTCGATGTCCTCCGCCGGCCGCGAGTGGACCTCGACGTACCGGCCGTCCGGCATCCGTTTGATCACCCCCGACTCCACGCCGTGCGTGAGCATCGCGACGTCGGAGCGCTGCAGGCCCAGGCAGATGCGGTATGTGACCGCGTAGGCCAGGGCGGGCGCGACGAACACGAGGATCCGTCCGGCCCAGGTCGTCGTGTAGAGGCTCACGCGGAAGTTCGCGGAGATGATGTCGTTGCCGCCGAACAGCCACAGCACGCCGTAGAACGCGATGGCCGCCATGCCGATCGAGGTGCGGTGCGGGTTGTCGCGCGGCCGGTCCGCGAGGTGGTGCTCGCGGTGGTCACCGGTGATCCACCGTTCCAGGAACGGATAGAGGGCCATTCCGACGACGATGATCCCCAGCGGCACCAGCGCGGGGATGACCACGCTGAGCGGGACCGTGCCGGCCTGCGAGGTGCCGAAGAGGTTGACCTCCCAGGCGGGCATGATGCGCAGCGCCCCTTCGAGGAAGGCCAGGTAGAAGTCGGGCTGCGAGCCGGCCGAGATGTCGGCGGGGGTGTACGGGCCGTACAGCCAGACCGGGTTGATCTGCGCGAACGTGCCGAGCCCGGCGATCACGGCGAACGTGAACAGGAAGAACGCCCCCGACTTCGCCATGAAGGCCGGGTAGAAGGGCGCGCCGACCACGTTGCGGTTGGTCCGCCCCTTGCCGGGGAACTGGGTGTGCTTCTGCACCCACATCAGGATCAGGTGCGCGGTGACCAGCGCCAGGATCAGGCCGGGCAGGAGCAGGATGTGGATCGAGTAGAAGCGGGAGATGACGTCCTCGCCCGGATACTCGCTGCCGAACAGGAAGAAGTTGAGGTAGGTGCCGACCACCGGCAGTCCGATGACCACCCCCTGGGTGACCCGGAGCCCGGCGCCGGACAGCAGGTCGTCGGGCAGGGAGTAGCCGGTCAGGCCCTCGAACAGCGCGACGGAGAGGATCACCGTGCCGATGATCCAGTTGAGCTCGCGCGGCTTGCGGTAGGCGCCGGTGAAGAAGACCCGCAGCGCGTGCGCCATCATGCCGCCGATGAAGACCAGCGCGGACCAGTGATGGATCTGCCGGATGAGCAGGCCGCCCCGGACCTCGAAGCTGATGTCGAGCGTGGACGCGTACGCCTCGGACATCGCCACCCCCTTGAGCGGGGCGTACGTGCCGTTGTAGACGATCTCCCCCATGCTCGGCTTGAACCAGAACGTCAGGAAAGTGCCCGTAAGCAGCAGGATGACGAACGAGTACAGCGCGATCTCGCCGAGGAGGAAGGACCAGTGGTCGGGAAATATCTTGCGCAGATTGCGCCTGGCGAAGCCGCCCGCGCCCAGGCGGTCGTCCAGGAATGTGGCCGGCCCGGCGATGCGCTCGGGCACGGTTCTCAGTTCACTCAAAGGTGGCCTCCGTTCTCCCTGGCCCGCGCCTCCGCGTCGCCGCGCTCCCAGTAGCTGGGGCCGACCGGGGCGGCGAAGTCGCCCAGTGCGACGAGGTAGCCCTCCTCGTCGACGCCGACCGGCAACTGCGGCAGCGGCCGGGCGGCGGGGCCGAACACGACCCTGGCCCCGTCGGCGGCGTCGAAGGTTGACTGGTGACACGGGCACAGGATGTGGTGGGTGGTCTGCTCGTACAGCGCCGCGGGGCAGCCCACGTGCGTGCAGATCTTGGAATAGGCGACGATCCCGTCGTGGGTCCAGTTCGGATCGGTGCCGGGTTTCAGCTCCTCCGGACGGAACTTGACGAGGATCACCGTCGCCTTGGCGAGGACGTTCAGGTCGTGCTCGTAGCCCTGGGGGACGACCGACAGGATGCCTCCGGGCGAGTTGAAGTCGGCCGCGCGGATCGGCTGTCCGGTGCCCTCGACGACGAGGCGCAGCGGCTTGCCATCCTCGGTCCGCTCTCCCCAGACCGTGTGCCGCAGCTTCCGGTGGAGCTGCGCGGCGGGCGCGCCGGTGGTGTCGAGGTCGCGCAGCAGCACCAGCGGCGCCAGGCCCAGCGGCGCCGCCGCGAGCAGCAGGGTGCGGCGCAGCAGACGGTGCCTGACGATGCCGCTCTCCCCGGCGCCGCGCACGAACGTGGCCGCGACCTCGGCCCGCACCTCCTCGGGTGAGGCCATGGGATGGCGCCGCTGGACCAGCTCGTACTTCGGCATGATCTGGCGTACCCAGATCACGATCCCCGAGGCCAGCGCCAGCAGCGCCAGCGTCAGCGTCCCGCCGAGGGCGACGTGCGAGGCGCCCGTCGCGCTCAGGCCGCCGACCTGGAGCCGGACATAGGTCACGAGGAAGGCCACGAGGGCGGCGAACGCCAGTAGGAAGCACAGCGCGGCGACGCGCTCCGCCCTGCGGGCCGTCCGTTCGTCCTGCGGAACGACTCCGAGGACGCCGGGAACGGCGGGAAGGTCGGCCTCCTCGTCCGCCGCGCCCGGACGCGCGGGCGCGGCGCCGGGCAGGGGGGCGCCGGGTGAGGGAGCGTCGGTCAAGGGGGTGCCGAGGACGCGGGCGGGCGTCCGCCGGTCCGGGCGCGGGCGCCCCTCAGGCCACCCCTCCGGACGTCCGGTCTCGTGCTCGTTGTCCGTCATGACGAAAGTCGCTTCTCTCGCGGCCCGTCAGCCCGCGGCGCGGACAGGCCTGGGTCTTCCGGGTCGCCGGCCCTCGACGCCCCCGAGCTTGTCCTGGTTCGCGATGATCCAGATCCGGGTGACGCGGTCGGCGGCGAGGTCGACGTCGACCACGATCACGGCGATCGGCTCGTCCCCCGCGGTGATGAGCGCCGCGGGCCCGCCGTTGACGTCCACGACGGAGCCGCTCCCGATGTCGTCCCCCATGTCGTCGGTCTCGGCGACCGCGGCGCTCTCCGGGCGCAGGACCCTGCGCAGACCGCGGACGAGCAGACGGCCGACCTTCTCCGCGCCCTCGACCCGGTTCCTGGCCACGCCGCGGCGGCCGTTCCCGTCGATGCACAAGGTGACCTCGGGGGCGAGCAGGTCGAGCAGCGCCCGCAGATCGCCGCCCAGGCAGGCGGCCAGGAAGCGCTCCGTCACCCGCCTGCGGACGTCGTGGTCCTGCCGGAACCGGGGCCGCCTCTCCCGTACGTGCGAGCGGGCGCGGCGGGCGAGCTGCCGCACCGCGGCCTCGGACCGGCCGACCATCACCGCGATGTCGGCGAAGGAGAAGTCGAACGCCTCCCGGAGCACGAACACCACCCGCTCCAGCGGGGAGAGGGTCTCCATCACCACGAGCATGGCCACGGAGACCGAGTCGGCGATCTCCGCGCCGTCCTCGAGCGCGGGCCCGGTCGGCAGCGGCTCGGGCAGCCACTGCCCCACGTACGCCTCCCTGCGGGCCTTCGCCCACCGCAGCCGGTCGAGGGCGAGCCTCGTCGTGATCTGGACGAGGAAGGACCGTGGGTCGGCGATCCTGGCGTGGTCGACGCGGTCCCACCGCAGCCACGCCTCCTGGACGACGTCCTCGGCGTCGGTCACGCTGCCCAGCACCCGGTACGCCACCCCGAAGAGCAGCTCGCGGCTGCTCTCGAAACTGGCGACCGGCGCGGGTTGCCCCTCGGTCACCGCGGGCATCTGGCCTCCTTGTCTCCGCCTCCCCTATAGAGACGCGCCGGAGGCACGAGACGTGACACGGGCGGCCAGGGGTGCGAGACCGCCGGAAAGGCCGACACGCAGGGGACTTCTCCGCGTACTGCCCTTTTCGTGATCTGCACCACTCTTGACCTTCCAACACAGGCGGGTATAAACAAATACGAAACAACATCGAAACGGTGGTGAACCAACACGATGTACGCCGAGGAGCGGCAGCAGGAGATCCTGCGGGTGGCGCGGGACGCCGGCCGGGTCGACGTGGTGACGCTTGCCGACCGGTTCGGCGTCACCACGGAGACGATCCGCCGCGACCTGACCGCGCTGGAGCGCGCGGGCGTCCTGCGGCGCGTGCACGGCGGCGCCATCCCGGTCGAGCGCCTGGGATTCGAGCCCGCCCTGGCCGCCAGGGACGAGGTGATGACGGCCGAGAAGGAACGCATCGCCAAGGCCGCCCTGGCCGAGCTTCCGCAGGACGGCGCCGTGGTCCTCGACGCGGGCTCCACGACGAGCCGGCTCGTGCAGGCGCTGCCGCCGGACCGCGAGCTCACCGTCGTCGTGAACTCGCCTCCACTTGCCACCATGCTGGCGAGCCGTCCCAACCTGACCGTGCTCATGCTGGGGGGCCGGGTGCGCGGCCGGACGCTGGCGACCGTGGAGGACTGGGCCATCCAGCAGTTGTCGCAGCTCAACGTGGACGTGGCGTTCATGGCGACCAACGGCTGCTCGGTGGCCAAGGGCCTGACGACCCCCGACCCGGCCGAGGCGGCGATCAAGAGGGCGATGATCGCCTGCGCCGACCGCGCCGTCCTGCTGGCCGACCACACGAAGTTCTCCGCCACCTACCTCGCGCGCTTCGCGACGCTCCGGGAGATCGACGTCGTCATCACCGACACCGGGATCGACCCCGACCTCGCCGCCGCGCTGGCCGCCGCCGGACCGGAGGTGGTTCGCGCGTGATCCTCACGCTGACCCTGAACCCCAGCCTCGACCGCACGATCGAGGTCGGCGCGCTCACCCGCGGCGCGGTCATCCGCGCCGCCGCCACCCACCTCGACCCCGGCGGCAAGGGCGTCAACGTCTCACGCGCCCTGCTGGCCAACGACGTGCGGTCCTGCGCGGTCATCCCGTACGGCGGCAGCGAGGGGCGCCGGCTCCTCGACCTGCTGTCCGCGGAGGGCATCGACATGGTCCCCGTCCCGGTCGAGGGCCCCACCAGGTCGAACGTCGCCATCGCCGAGCCCGACGGCACGGTCACCAAGGTGAACGAGCCGGGAACCGCGCTGACCCCCGCCGAACTGGACACGCTGGCGGGCGCGGTGCTCGACGCCGCCCGGTCGGCCGACTGGGTGGTCGCCTCGGGCAGCCTCCCGCCGGGCGTCCCGATCGACGTGTACGCCGGGCTGGGCCGCCGGTTCGCCGACGCCGGCATCAACCTCGCGGTCGACACCAGCGGCCCCGCCCTCGTGTCCGCCGTGAGCGCCGGCCCGGCCCTGGTCAAGCCCAACCGTGACGAGCTCGCCGAGGCCACCGGCACGTCGATCGCCCACGTCGGCGACGTGCTCGACGCCGTCGGCAAGCTGCGCGCGATGGGCGCGCGATCCGTCCTGACCAGCCTCGGCGCCGACGGCGCACTGCTGGTCGAGGACGACGACCGGGTCTGGTACGGCGAATGCGCGGTCGAGGAGCCACGCAGCAGCGTGGGCGCGGGAGACGCGCTGCTGGCGGGCTTCCTCGCCGCCGGGGCCCGCGGCGGCGCCGCCCTCGCCGAGGGCCTGGCCTGGGCCGGCGCGGCCGTGGGCCTGCCCGGCAGCCGGATGCCCGGTCCGGCCGACATCGACCGCACGCACGTCCGGATCGGCTCCCCCGACCCGGCCCGCCCGCTCTGCCCCTACTGACCGCGTCCACCGAAACCCGTGTCCACCGAACCCGCGCCCACCGAACCCGCGCCCACCGCATCGGCCCCGCCGACCCGCCCGCTCCGCCCGCTCTGCCCCTGCTGATCCACTCGCTTCGCTCGCTTCGCCCGGGGACGACGGCGACCCGAGAACCCCCCAGCCGGCCCGCCAGGCCGGTCGCCCGGAAGGAGCATGTCCATGGCCACGCCCTATACCCCCACCGTCCACGGCACCGGTGTGCGGGCCACGATCCAGCGTTTCGGCGGCCATCTCGCCGGAATGATCATGCCGAACATCGGGGCGTTCATCGCCTGGGGCCTCATCACGGCCCTGTTCATCCCGACCGGGTGGATACCGAACAAGACACTCGCCGAACTGGTCGGCCCGATCATCGGCACCCTCCTTCCCGTCCTCATCGGCTACACCGGCGGCCGGATGGTCCACGCCCAGCGCGGCGCGGTGGTCGGCGCCGTCGCCACTATGGGCGTCGTCGTCGGCGCGGACGTGCCGATGTTCCTCGGCGCGATGGTCATCGGCCCGCTGGCCGCGCTGGTCCTCAAGTACGCCGACCGGTTCACCGCCGAACGGACCAGGGCCGGCTTCGAGATGCTGGTCGACAACTTCACCGCCGGCATCGTCGGCGCGGTCATGGCGATCGCCGGGGTCCTCGCCATCGGCCCGATCGTGGAGAAGGTCACCGAGGTCGCGGGCGACGGCGTGTCGTGGCTCGTCTCCCACTCGCTCCTGCCGATCGCGTCGGTCATCATCGAGCCGGCCAAGGTGCTGTTCCTCAACAACGCGATCAACCACGGCGTGCTCGGGCCGCTGGGCGTCGCGGAGTCGGTCAAGCACGGCAAGTCGATCCTGTTCATGCTGGAGTCCAACCCCGGCCCGGGCCTCGGCCTGCTGATCGCCTACCTGCTGTTCGGCCCGAGGTCCCTGCGTCCGAGCACCCCCGCCGCCATGATCATCCACTTCTTCGGCGGCATCCACGAGATCTACTTCCCGTACGTGCTGATGAAGCCGCGCCTGATCCTCGCGGTGATCGCCGGTGGCGCCTCCGGGGTGCTCACCTTCCTGGTCACCGGGGCGGGCCTGGTGGCGACGCCCTCGCCGGGCAGCATCTTCGCCTACATGGCGGTGACCCCGAAGGGCGGCTGGTTCGGGGTGATCGCCGGGATCGTGGTCGCGACGGCCGTCTCCTTCGCCGTGGCCGCCGCCCTGCTGGGCTTCGGCCGCGCCAACGGCGACCAGGGACCGGCACCGGACGCGATCCGGACCGACGCGGGCGGCACCGGCCACGCGAACGACAGCCACGTGAACGACAGCCACGTGAACGACATCGACGGCACGAGCACCGAGAAGCGCGACCCAACCGGCGAGACGGCGGCCGAGAGCGTGCCCGCCACCAAGGAGGCGTAGAACGTGTCCAGCATCCAGGGCAAGGACGTCCGCAAGCTCATCGTGGCGTGCGACGCGGGCATGGGCAGCAGCGTCATGCTCGCGAGCACCCTGCGCAGGCAGCTCAAGGGCACCGAGGTCACCGTGGAGCACACCCCGGTCAACTCGATCCCCGGGGACGCCGACGTGGTCGTCTGCCACGCCGGGCTCGCCGACCGGGCCAGGGCGAGCGCCCCCGGCGTCGCACTCGTGCCGTTCCAGGTCTTCATCGGCGACCCGGCCGTGACGCGGGTCGTCGACGCGATCAGGAACGGGGGCACGATCGATGGCTGACCGGGCCACGGCCCCGCTCCCCCTCGACCCCCGCGCCGTACGGACGGCCGCGGCCGCCGCGGACGTCGAGGACGCCGTCCGGCAGTGCGGAGCGGTCCTCCAGGAGGTCGGCGCGGTGGACGGGACCTACGCCGAGGCCATGCTCGAACGCGAGCGGTCGATCTCGACGTACGTCGGCGAGGGTGTGGCCATCCCCCACGGCACGCTGACGTCGAAGGAGGCGGTCCGCCACGACGCCGTCTGCGTGCTGCGCTTCCCCGAGGGTGTCGACTGGCACGGCGAGCGCGTGACGGTGTGCGTCGGCATCGCCGCACGCGGGGACGGCCACCTGCGGCTGCTGTCGTCGCTCGCCCGCATCCTGCTCGACCCGGACCGCGCCGCGGCCCTGCGCGCGGCGACCGAGGTCGACGAGGTCATCGGCCTGCTGCAACCGGACGGAGAGGAAGACCCGGAGTGAAAGTCGCCCGATTCCACGCTCCCGGAGACATCCGGCTGGAGGAGGTGCCCGAGCCCGTCGCCCGCCCCGGCGAGGTCAAGATCCGTGTGCGCAACTGCTCGACGTGCGGCACGGACGTGAAGATCTACCGGTTCGGGCACCACCACATCAGGCCGCCCCGGGTGATGGGCCACGAGATCGCCGGAGAGATCGTGGAACTCGGCGAGGGCGTGACCGGCTGGAGCCCGGGCGACCGGGTGCAGGTGATCGCCGCCATCCCCTGCGGCGAGTGCGAGGAGTGCCGCCGGGGCCACCTCACGGTCTGCCCGAATCAGGAGTCGATGGGCTACCACTACGACGGCGGCTTCGCGCAGTACATGGTCGTGCCGGCCAAGGTGCTCGCCGTGGACGGGCTCAACCGCGTCCCCGACGGAGTGGGGTTCGCCGAGGCGTCCCTCGCCGAGCCGCTCGCCTGCGTGCTCAACGGGCAGGAACTGGCGCGCGTCGGCGAGGGAGACGACGTGGTCGTCGTCGGCTCGGGCCCGATCGGCTGCCTGCACGTGCGGCTCGCCCGCGCCCGCGGCGCGGGCCGGGTGTTCCTCGCCGACCTGAACGCCGAGCGTCTCGCCATGGCCGCCGGGCTCGTACGGCCGGACGCGGCGATCTGCTCGGGAGAGACCGACGTCGTGGACGAGGTGCTCAAGCTGACCGGCGGCCGGGGCGCCGACGTGGTGATCACGGCGGCGGCCTCCGGGGCGGCCCAGCAGCAGGCGTTGCAGATGGCCGCGCGGCAGGGCCGGATCAGCTTCTTCGGCGGGCTGCCGAAGGACGACCCGATCATCGCCTGCGACTCCAACCTCGTGCACTACCGGGAGCTGACCATCGTCGGCGCGAACGGGTCGAGCCCGGCGCACAACGCCCGCGCCCTGCGGCTCATCGCCGACGGAGCGGTGCCGGTCGCCGACCTGATCACCCGTCGCCTCGGCCTGGACGAGGTCATGGACGCCATCGACGTCGTCGCCCGCGGCGCCGCGATCAAAGTCACCATCGAGCCCTGAAGCCGAGCCCTCAAGCTCTGACCTGAAACCAAGCTCTGGAAAGCGCGCTCTGGAAATCAAGCCATGGAAGGAATGCGATGCCGGAAAGGACAGTGACGGTCGCCGCACGCTCCGGCCTGCACGCCCGCCCCGCCAAGATCTTCGTCGAGGCGGCGGCGCGGCAGCCGGCGCCCGTGCGCATCCGGGTCGGCGACGGCGACGCCGTCCCCGCCAACAGCATGCTGGGCGTGCTGACGCTCGGGGCCGGGCACGGCGCGGAGGTCACCCTGGAGGCCGAAGGGCCGGGGGCGGAGGAGTCCCTCACCGCCCTCGCGGACCTGCTGGCCCGCGACCTCGACGCCGAAGGCGCCGCCTAGGCCGGGGCCCGCATCACCTGAACGACGGGCGCGGCCACCCGCCCGCGCCGCACTTCCGCAGCGGTGCCCGCCGTACGCGCCGATGGCTGACGCGCCCCCCTTCGGGGAGACTGGGGCGCGGAAGGGAGGAGCGGCGGATGGCGGACCCCGGCGAGAAACGCGGTGAGCGGGAGGAGGCGCCGTACGTCCGGCGGCGACCGGCACCCCCGCTGCGTCCGCTGGTCGCGTGGTACAGCGGCTACCGCGACGCCGGCATCCCGCCCGGGACGCATCGCGGCCTGCCCTCGCCGTACCTGACCATGATCGTCACGCTCGACGACCCGCTCGTCGTCGCGGCGCATCCCGATCCCCGCACTCCGGCGAGGTCGTACGACACGCTGGTGGGCGGGTTGCACACCGCTCCGGCGATCGTCACGCACGACGGGCGGCAGTCGGGGGTCCAGCTCGCCCTCACGCCGCTCGGCGCGCGGGCCCTGCTCGGCCTGCCGGCCGGGGAGCTGTCCGGGCTCGACCTGGACGGCGCCGACGTCCTCGGCGCACTCGCGGGCGAACTGCGCGAGCGCCTGCTGGAGGCGCCCGGCTGGGACGGGCGCTTCACGGCCCTCGACGCGGTCCTGTCCCGGCACACCCGTCCCACGCGGGAGCGGCCGTCCGAGGTGACCTGGGCGTGGCGGCGGATGCTGGCCGCCGGCGGCCGGGTCACGGTGTCCGGTCTCGCCCGCGAGGCGGGCTGGAGCGCCCGGCACCTCAACGGCCGGTTCCGGGAGGAGATCGGCCTGTCCCCCAAGGAGGCGGCGCGGGTCGTCCGGTTCGACCGGGTCCGCCGCCTGCTCCAGAGCGCGGCGGCGTCCGGGCGGCGGCTCGCGCTGGCCGACGCTGCGGCCGAGTGCGGGTTCTACGACCAGGCGCACCTCGCCCGCGAGTTCCGGAGCCTCGCCGGATGCTCCCCCAGCCGGTGGCTGGCCGAAGAGGGGGTGCCGTTCCGAAACGTCCAAGCCCTGGACGGGGACGGACGGCCAGACTCGGCGGCATGAACGACACCACACCAGCACCTCAGGTCTGGCCCACGCTGCGGGCCGGGGACGCCCGCGCGTTGATCGCCTTCCTCGTCGAGGCGTTCGGCTTCGAGGAGACCGCCGTGTACGGCGAGGGCGACCGGGTCGGCCACGCCCAGCTCTCCTGGCCGCCCGGCGGCGGGATCATGCTGGGCAGCGTCCGCGAGACGCCGGACGACAAGTGGAACCTCACCCCCGGCACGTTCGGCGCGTACGTCGTGACCGACGAGCCGGACGCGTTGTTCGCCCGGGCGACCGCCGCGGGGGCGCGCGTCGTCCAGGAGCCGTACGACACCGACTACGGGTCCCGCGACTTCGTGGTCCGCGACCCGGAGGACAACCTGTGGTCGTTCGGCACCTACCGCGGCGAACCGCGCGTGAAGGGCTGACCACTCTCCGCCGCCCCGCCGGGCAGTACCCGGCGGGGCCGGACCGATTTCCGTCCCCGTGAATACCCAGCCAAAAACCGGATATGGAGGCATTGACAAGGACTAACAGTTCAAACGTGACCTGAGAGGAGCCGTCCCATGACGGACGTGTCGAGCAGGGGGCCGGAGCCCGGAGACGAGCGCCCGGTGCTGACCAACCGTCAAGGGCACCCGGTCTACGACAACCAGAATCAGCGGACGGTCGGCGCACGCGGCCCGGCCACCCTCGAGAACTACCAGTTCCTGGAGAAGATCAGCCACTTCGACCGGGAGCGCATCCCGGAACGGGTGGTGCACGCGCGCGGCGCCACGTCGTACGGCTTCTTCGAGGCGTACGGGACGTGGGGCGACGAGCCGATCGCCCGGTTCACGAGGGCGAAGCTGTTCCAGGAGGCCGGCAAGCGCACCGACGTGGCCGTGCGGTTCTCGACGGTGATCGGGGGGCGGGACTCGTCGGAGGCCGCCCGCGACCCGCGCGGATTCGCCGTGAAGTTCTACACCGAGGACGGCAACTGGGACCTCGTCGGCAACAACCTCGCGGTGTTCTTCATCCGTGACGCCATCAAGTTCCCCGACGTGATCCACGCGCTCAAGCCGGACCCGGTGACGTTCCGGCAGGAGCCGAACCGCATCTTCGACTTCATGTCGCAGACGCCCGAGACCATGCACATGCTGGTCAACCTGTTCAGCCCGCGGGGCATCCCATCGGACTACCGGCACATGCAGGGCTTCGGGGTCAACACGTACAAGTGGGTGAACGCCGAGGGCGAGACCCACCTCGTGAAGTACCACTGGATGCCCCGGCAGGGAGTCCGCAGCATGACGGCCGAGGACGCCGCCCGGGTCCAGGCCCACGAGCTGGGACACGCGACCAAGGACCTCCGCGAGGCGATCGACCGCGGCGACTACCCGGAATGGGAGCTGCTCGTCCAGATGATGAGCGACGAGGAGCACCCCGAGCTGGACTTCGACCCGCTGGACGACACCAAGGTCTGGCCGGAGGAGATCTTCCCGGCCAAGCCCGTCGGCCGCATGGTCCTCGACCGCAACGTGAGCAACAACTTCGCGGAGAACGAGCAGATCTCCTTCGGCACCGGCGTCCTGGTCGACGGGCTGGACTTCTCCGACGACAAGATGCTCGTGGGCCGTACGTTCTCCTACAGCGACACCCAGCGCTACCGCGTCGGGCCGAACTACCTGCAGCTGCCGGTCAACCAGGCCAAGAACGCCAACGTGCGGACGAACCAGCGCGACGGCCTCATGACCTACCGGCAGGACCAGGCGGGCGAGAACCCGCACGTCAACTACGAGCCCTCGATCACCGGCGGGCTGCGCGAGGCGCAGTTCCCGACGCACGACGAGCAGGGCCCGGAGATCGTCGGCAGGCTCACCCGCAAGCGCATCCCGCGGACCAACGACTACAGGCAGGCGGGCCAGCGCTACCTGCTCATGGAGCAGTGGGAGCGCGACGACCTGGTGGAGAACTTCGTCACCATGCTGTCGCAGTGCGTGCGTCCCATCCAGGAACGCATGGTCTGGCACCTGCTGCTGGTCGAGGACGACCTCGGGCTGCGCGTCGGCGAGGGCCTCGGCATCACGCCGGACGACGTCAAGCACCTGGAGCCGCTGGCGAGCCAGGACCTGACCGACGAGGACCGGCAGCGCCTGTCCAGCCTCGGGAAGAACGGCCCGCGCGACGTCTCCGGCCTGAAGATGACGCACTGCGTCCCGAACGAGCGGGCGGAGGTGCCCGCGATCTGACACCCGCACAACGGGGGGAAGGGGCCCGGCTCGGCATCCCGAGCCGGGCCCCGGCACGTCGGCGGCCTCGAAGGTCGCTACCCTACGGGGAGGCCGCGGATGTCGAGGAGTGTGCGATTGTGGGCGTTGCTGGTGCTTTCCTCCAGGCGTACGGCGAGGAACCCGCCGGAGTCTGGCACGCGCCCGGCAGGGTGAACCTGATCGGCGAGCACACCGACTACAACGACGGCTTCGTGCTGCCGTTCGCGGTGCCGTGGGGCGTCACCGCGGCCGTGCGCCCCCGCGAGGACCTCACGGTGCGGATCGCGTCCCTCCAGGCGCCCGGCGGGGAGCAGGCGCTGGACGACCTCGACCGGGCGGACGGCTGGGCGCGGTACCCGGCCGGGGTGGTCAAGGTGATGCGCGGCGCCGGCCTGCCGGTCCGCGGCGCGGACATCATGATCGACGGCGACGTGCCCACGGGCGCCGGGCTGTCGTCCAGCGCGGCGCTGGAGGTCTCGGTCGGGCTCGCCCTGAACGACCTGTACGGCCTGGGCCTGGAGCCGATGGAGCTGGCCAGGCTGTGCCAGAAGGCCGAGAACGAGTTCGTCGGCATGCCCTGCGGGATCATGGACCAGGCGGCCTCCGCGCTCGGCAGGGAAGGGCACGCGCTGTTCCTCGACTGCCGATCGCTGGCGAGCCGCGCCGTTCCGTTCGACCTGTCGTCGTACGGCCTGCAGATCCTCATCATCGACACCGGCGTCCACCACGAACTGGCCGACGGGCAGTACGCGAGGCGACGCCAGGACTGCGAGAACGCGGCCAAGCACCTCGGCGTCGCGTCGTTGCGGGACGTCACCGACCTCGCCGGGGCGCTGTCCCGGCTGAGCGGCGACGAACGGGCCCGCACCCAGCACGTCGTCACCGAGAACCACCGGGTGGAGGCCGTCATCGGGCTGCTGCGCGCGGGAGCCGTACAGGAGATCGGCGCCCTGCTGAACGCCTCGCACCTGTCACTGCGGGACCAGTACCAGGTCTCCTGCCCGGAACTGGACGTCGCGGTCGAGAGCGCGGTCCGCGGCGGCGCGCGGGGGGCGCGGATGACCGGCGGCGGCTTCGGCGGCTCGGCAATCGCGCTCGTCGCCGACGACCGGGTGGACCGGGTCCGCACGACGGTCGAACGCGCCTACGCCGAGCGCGGCTGGGCCCCGCCCACGTTCCTGCCCGCCACCCCCGCCCCCGGCGCCCACCGCGTCCGATAAGCGCGCGACCGCCCACCTTACGGAGAGGTCATGAACTTCCTCTGGTCGTCGCGCCAGGCATGCTTGCTGGAGTTGCCGCCCATAATGCGGAAGCGCTTGACGGACACAGCGCCGTGACGTGTACTTATAGTGGTCGGTGACAAGAGGTCCAGGGGACTTCTTCCCGGGGGACCGGGATAGCCGGCCTCACTCATACGGTGCCCCAGGGAGTCAACATCGAAGCCAGATGGGGCTGGATTCGGCTCTCGAACCATTTGCAGGGTCGACCTTCCAAAATCCGCTGCACCGCCCAGAGGCCGTAATCCGCCACCTGGATCCCCCATGAGCTTTGTGCGTCCCAGACGCAGAGCACTACCTCCCGATCCACGGCCAACTCACGGCATACATCTGAAAGCGCTTCGCGCGCATCCATGAGCCGCCGGTTGGTGCTAAGCGTGGCCACGATCACGTAGAGCGTATCCCCCGGCGCGCTGACCAGCGGCAGCACGTCCCTGAAGTGTGAGTACCACGCCAGCTTGTACAGCCAGTGCGGTCGTTCCCTGATCGACGGATGCGCCCTCGCCTTACAGAGAAAGGTGACGTCGATTCGCGGTCTTTGGCGACCTATCAAATCGAACATCTCGTCTCGGGTGGCATGGGAGTCGTTCTTCGCGTGAAGGCCCCTGGGCAGATTGACGCCGCGCCTCTCCAGATCGCACCGCAGGCGTAGCCCATCCCAAACCTGCCGGCCGTGTTCCCCGCCGAACACGGCCGTCCCGAAGCCGAAGTAGAGACTTGCTCCAGGCGATCCGCTCATATCCATATTGCCGGTTTCGTCGGCATACATATAGATTCCCGCCATATTCCAGCTAGCCTTCAGCTCGGCAAACAGTGGAAACCTTTCCTACCACGTAACCGAGACCTTGCTCTCGAATACCAGGCCGATCACCGGCCCTGCCGGCCTTCGCGTTGCCGCGATGAGGGTCTTGGGGATCGCGTCTCTCACCGAAGCACGTTGTCCGGTTGGTCGAGCGGGACGTGTTGTCGGTCGCGGCCGATAGGTTCGGGAGGCTGCGCCGGACTGCCTGCCGGCGCCACCTGACCTGAAGGGATCGTCACGATGGCGAAAATCATCTCCACGCTGTTCATCTCGGCCGACGGGGTGGCCGAGATCGACCCCGCTTGGCACTTCCCGTACTTCGACGAGAACATGGGCCGCGCCGTCACCGAGGACTATGACACCGCCGACGTGCTGCTCATCGGGCGCGAGACCTATGACAGCTTCGCCGGCGCCTGGCCCGGCCGCGAGACCGCGGGCGAGGTCGACGCGCCGTTCGCCAAGCAACTCGGGGACATGCGCAAGGTGGTCGTCTCGCGCCAGCCGCTCGAGTTCTCCTGGCGCAACTCCGAGCTGGTCAAGGGCGATCTCCTCGACGCCGCCGCCGCGCTCAAGGCCGATGCCGGCATCAGAGGCATCCTCATCCCCGGGTCGATCTCCGTCGTGCAGCAACTGCTCGCCGCGGGGCTGGTCGACGAGGTGCGCCTCCTGGTGCATCCGGTGGCGGCGCGTAAGGGCCGCAGGCTGTTCGACGACGGCGACGCACCGTACCACCTGAAAGTGACGGCGACGGAGGCGTTCCCGACGGGCGTGATCCGCGTGATCTACTCGCCGACCGCGGCACCTGCCAAGGCCGGCTACGACGAGATCAAGGACCAGGTGCCCGAAGGGAAGTAGCGTACGTCCGGAGATCACCAGGGGACGACGCCCTCGTCGTCGAAGAAGCCGCCGCGCGGGCCGTCGTCCGGCAGGGTGGCGAGCCGGATCGCGATCGCGGCGCCCTGCTCGGGCGTCCGCGGCGCGTTGTAGCCGGTGAAGTCGGTGGCCACGTAGCCCGGGCAGCAGGCGTTTACGATGATCTTCGTGTCGGCGAGCCGGCGGGCGTACTGGGTCGTGATGCCGTTGAGCATCGTCTTCGACGGCGCGTACGCGGCCAGGATCGGGCCGGTCTGCAGCGTCAGCGAGCCCATGTTGCTCGACACGTTGACGATGCGCGGTGCGTCCGCGCGGTGGAGCAGCGGGAGCATCGCGTTCGTCACCCGGACGACCCCGAAAACGTTCGTGTCGAGGACGGTGCGCACGACGTCGAGGTCGAGCGTCGTCGGATCCTGCGCGCCGCCGTCCATCCGGCCGGAGATGCCCGCGTTGTTGACGAGCACGTCGAGCCGCCCCGCCGTCCGCTCGATCGTCTCCGCCGCCGCGGCGACGCTGTCGTCGGAGGTGACGTCGAGCGCGACCCCGAACGCGTCGACGCCCTCGGCGCGCAGACGCTCGACGGCCTCCTTGCGCCTGACATCGTCGCGCGCGCCCACCGCCACCGTGAAGCCGATCGCCCCGAGACCCTGTGCGACGGCGAAGCCGATCCCCTTGTTCGCGCCGGTCACCAGCGCGGTCTTCCTGTCGTTCACGCGATCCATGCTCGCGAGCCGCACGCTCGTCGTCCAACACCGTGTGAGTGGGCTGTGATACTCGGCGGGTATCAGCCGGTAGGCTCCGGCCGTGGACGACCTCGAGACCCGCGAGCTCCGGTACTTCGTCGCCGTCGCCGAGGAACTGCACTTCGGACGCGCAGCCGACCGGCTTGGGATCGCACAACCGCCGCTCTCCCGCGCGATCGGCCAACTGGAGCGGCGGCTCGGTGTCCAGCTCCTCGACCGGAACCGGCGCGGAGTGGCGCTGACCGACGCCGGCCGGGTACTGCTCCGCGAGGCCGGTACGGCCCTCGACGCTGTGGCGGCCGCCGCGCGCCGGACGCGGCGGGCCGGGGACCCGAAGCGGCCGCTGGTGCTCGCGTCGAAGGCCGGGGCATCCCATGAGCTGCTGCAACGGCTCCTCGACGCGTTCGCGAGAGAGCCCGGCGCGGTACCGGTCGAGGTCCTCCTCTGCGAGGTCGGCGAGCAGGCGGGCCTGCTCCGCGACGGACGCGCCGACGTGGCACTCGTGCACCGGCCGTACGACGACCTCGCCGGGTTCGACACCGAGGACCTCCACGTCGAAGGCCAGGTCGCGATCCTTCCCGCGGCGCATCCGCTCGCGTCCCGCGATCGGCTCACCATGGCGGAGGTCCGCGACGTGCCGGGCCTGCCGATCGCCCGATGGCCCCGGCTCGACGGCTCCTACCCGGACGGACCCGGACCGGAGGTGCACACCCAGTCGCAGCTCGCCCAGCTCGTGGCGCTCGGCAGGACACTGCTCGTCATCCCGGCCTCCAGCCGGGCCTGGCAGTGGCCCGAACACGTCGCGGTGCCCGTCGTCGACGCGCCGGACGTCACCACGGTGATCGCGTGGCCGCCCAGCAGCCGCTCATTGGCGGTCGCATCACTCGTCCGCTGCGCGGCCAGGCTCCGCGACACCGCGCCGCCTGTAAGCTCCGCCCGAGTTCGACCTGCGCGGTAGTAGTACACCGCGCTGCGGGCGGCAGGTCCTCAGATTTCCAGCGCAGCGAGGCTGTCCCCCACGCGTGCGGTCGTGGGGTGGTCGCTTCCGTATTGGCGGCACGGGCCCGCGGATGCTGCGGTTGGTAGAGCCAGACGTCTTGTCGGTCGCGGCCGATAGGTTCGGGATGCTCGCGCCGTCGGCGAGGATTACGACACGGCCGACGTGCTGCTCGTATCTCATCCTTCAAGCGGCGGCTGCGGTACGAGGCCGACCTTGTTGAGCGCGTCGACCCGCGACGTGGCGGCGAGCTTACGAAAGATATTCCGCAGGTGTGCCTTCACGGTGGCCTCACTGATCGCGAGTTCCTTCGCGATCTCGCGATTGGAGAGCGCCCGGCTCACGCACTTCAGCACCTCCCGTTCGCGCTCCGTGATGTCCTCCGGGCCGGCGACGGGTCCGGACACACTTCGGTGGTCTCTTCCGGAGCCGGATGGGCGGCCGGCAAGCCGGACATGCTCGTGCGCCAGGCTGCCGATGTAGAGCCGGATGCTGATCGCCTCGTACAGCGCTTCCAGCACGTCCGGGAGGCGCTCGCGGCCTTCGGGGATCTCCGTCGTCAGGACCTCGCGCAGGACCGGAACGGCCGCGCGCCACAGCAGGGTGGCGGCGCGGATGGAGTCGGCGACGAGGATCTGCTCGTGCGCCCGACTGATGCCGAGTTCGCGGGTCGGGACGTGCGGATCTGATGGTTCCGTGGCGGTGGGATCGAGTACGCGTACGCACTCGCTCAAGATCGCCTCAGCTTGGCGGCGGGCCTGATGCCAGCGGTCGGCCGTGGTGACGAGCGGGCTGTCGGCGTCGCGCAGCGCTTTCTCGTAGAGGCCGAGGATCTGGTCGATGCGCTCGCTGACGATGCCGGTCACAGATGTCTCTTCGCCTCGAACAGATCGCGTATTCGACCATTGGCCCGAACCTTTTGTGGAGATGTGTGTCGATCATAACGGATCTCGCGGTAATCGGTGGTTCTCGGTGGTGGGCGTCACAGAGCGTCAAGGGCGCCACACCATCGGCCGCGACTCCCACTGCTACGACGCGGGTAGAAAGATCAACGGGCGTAAGCGCGGTCATCCTCACTCAGATGGCATGACGCGTGAACAACGTGATTCCCAGCGCGGCAATGGTCGCGTACTGGGTGGCCATGAAACTGCGGTACGGGTTCCGGGGCGTCTCACCCGCGAGAGAGCGGCAGTCGCCGGCGACTCTGCACGCTCCCAGCGTGAGGATCAGCATGGACGGGAGCAGGACGGGCGCCGTCAGGGCGGCCGCCGCGTCACCCGCCACCGCGACCGCGACGGCGAGGGCGGCGGTGCATCGGGCGACTGGGGTGATCCCGTACCGGACCGCGAAGGTGCGACGCCCGGCCAGAGCGTCGCCCGGCACGTCGGCGATGTCCTTGGCCAGTGCGCCCACCAACCCCATCCAGCCGGACATGACGAGGCCGAACACGACGACGGCGGCGCTGTGTCCGTGCGCTGCCCGCGCTCCCGCCCAGAAGGTCGCCAGGCCGAGGGCCGCAATCACGGCGCAGGCGGCCGCCCCCGCCCGCTTGGCCGCCCGCGGGGGACCGGAGTAGAGGTAGCCCAGGCCGAGGAAGAGCAGCACGTGGACGGTGATCCCCGCCGTCGCGCCGATTGCCAGGGCTAAGGCGGCGGCGCAGCCCGTGAAGGCCGTCGCGTTCGCGCGCGACAGGCGCCCGGACGCGATGGGGCGCCGAGAGCCGTTGCCCCGGTCCTCGGCGACATCCATGATCCCGTTGAACACGTAGACGGCGACGGCGGCGGCGGACCACGCCACGGCTCCGGCGGCGACCGAGACAACGTGCGCGCCCGCGCCACCGGTGAGCGCGGCCCCGGCCAGGAAACGGCTGAGGAACATCACCTGCACCAATGGCCGGGACTCCAGCAGTCCCATGAATATCGTATGCGGCGCGGTGACCAGCGACCGTCGAATTCCGGTTAACGATTCATACCTGGTGACCAACAGCCACCGCCATGAGAAGCCAAGAGAACCCCCGGATGCTCGTGGACGGAACCATGAAAAACCAGGGCTATCGGGCCTGTCAACCAACGGCGCGGAACGCGAGGATTCCAATGCGGGCGGGCCGGTGTGGCCGGTTGATCACCTTGGGTGAGGGACCCGGCCGATGCCTGGCCTTTCGCGCCGTGGTCAACGGCTCGGATCCCCCGAAGAACGGTCCTGAGCACGGGGTGCGGAACCCGCCGGCCGCCATCCCGCGACCACCGGGGACGGCGGGTGACCGTGTGCGCACATGCTTCGAACGCCATTCGGCCGGTGGCGCCACCTGTCGGCCGGGAGGCCGGGAGTAATACCAGAGAACGATGCACCGTAATCCTTTTGGATGAATTGAATCATCATTGTCATGAGGAAAGGATCTCTGTTAGTGTCTCAACGTGCTCCCCGAAACCGTTTCGCTGCTAATCCTGCGCTAAGTCCCAGGTAGTGATTCGATCGTTCTCGGTAGCAGAGGATCTGTGCTGTGCCTTCAATGTCGGCGGACGTGAAACGCCAGTCGATAGTCGAACAATTCCGCTGGCGGGCGATGAGCTCGCCCGACTCGGTGGCGGCCTCGGACGCCACGGAACGCGTCTCGTATGCGGAGCTCTGGCACCGAACGGAGACGATGGCCCGGCTGCTGCGCGCCCGTGGGTGCCGGCCCGGTCAGCCGATCGGTCTGTGCATGTCGCCGACGGTCACCCGGCTGGCGTCGATGCTCGCGATCATGGGGATCGGCTCGCCCTACATCCCGATCGACCCCGGTTACCCCGACGGCCGGATCCGCTCGATCGTCGACTCGTCCGCGGCGGACGGGGTGCTCGTCGACGAGGTCACCGCGGAGCGTTTCGCGTCGATGCCCTACCGGCTCGTGAGCGCCTCCGAACGCGCGGCTGACCTGACAGGCCCAGCGGTGATCGAGCCGGGCGGCTCTGATCTCGCGTACATCATCTACACCTCCGGATCGACGGGTGACCCGAAGGGCGTCGCGATCGAACACGGCGGTGTGGCGAATCTGTTCGCGGCTCTGGACGCGGTGCTGCCCGCCCCGCAAGAACGGCCGGACGAATGCTGGCTGGCCGCGGCCAGCGTCTGCTTCGACCTGTCCGTCGTTGAATTGTTCTGGCCGCTGACCCGGGGGATTCCCATCGTGCTTGCCGCCTTGGACTCCCTGGCCGGGAAGTCCAGTGACGGCGCCGAATTCCTGACCGGCGTGTTGGCGGGCGGACGGGTCACCCACTTCTTCGTCACGCCGTCCCTGATCCAGCTGATGCTGCAGGATCACACCCTCGCCGCCGCGATCCGCGGGCTGCGGGTGCTGATCCTGGGCGGCGAGATCGTGCAGCCCGAGCTGATCGGCCGGCTCCGGCCGGTGCCGCACATCTACAACGCGTACGGGCCCACCGAAGCCACCGTGGCCACGACGGTGCACGAGTGCTCCGACCAGGACGTGGAGTATGTGCCGATCGGACGGGCCCTGCGCGGCCTGGACGTTCGGGTCGTCGACGAGGACGGCGGGGACTGCCCGCCCGGCGTGCCCGGCGAGCTGCTGATCGCCGGGCACGGACTCGCCCGGGGGTACATCAACGACGAGGAGCTCACCGCCCGCAAGTTCCCCGTGCTGGGCGACGGGGAGGACCGGCGGCGCTGGTACCGCAGTGGCGACCTGGTCAGCATCGACGCCGACTCGACCCTCCGGTATCACGGCCGCATTGACGGCCAGGTGAAAGTCCGGGGCTTCCGGGTCGAGCTGGGCGAGATCGAGGCGGCGATCCGCGCGGTACCCGGGGTGGAGGAGGCCGCGGTGTTCCCCGTCCGGGACTCCGCCGCCCAGGTGACCGGGTTGATCGCGGCGGCGAAATCCACGGCGGACGGCGTCACCGGTGACGCGATCACCGCCCGGATCGGCCAGGTCCTGCCGTGGTACGCCGTGCCGCACACCGTCCGGGTCCTGCCGGAGCTGCCGCTCGCCGTGAGCGGCAAGCTGGATCGGAAGGCGCTGGAGCGTCGGCTCCTGGCGCTCGCGCCGGTCCCGGGCCCCGATACGGCTCCCTCCCGGCTGGCGGAGCAGAGCTACGAGCAGATCGTCGCCGGGATCTGGAGCTCGGTCCTCGGTATGGAAAAGGCGTTCGCCGACGACGAGAGGTTCTTCGACGCGGGCGGGAACTCTGCCCTGCTCGGCTTGGTCCTCACCCGACTGCGCACCGCGTTCCCGGAGGCGAACCTGCAGCTGATCGACCTGTATCGGCATCCGACGATATCCGCGATCGCGGCACGGCTGCGAGCACCAGTTCCGCCCAGGTCACCGGCTGCCGGCCGGGCCCGGCCGGGCGCGCGGCTGAGCGCGGCCGACCGCCGGCGGCTGGCCCGGCGAGCGAAGTAGCCGGTACCAGACAGCATCACCGACATTAAGGACTCGGCGAGTGAGCTATCAGCACGACGGATCGGAAGACCTGCCGCGCGAGGCCCCTGACGAGTACCGGGACGACTCACAGGGCGTGGCGATCATCGGAATGGCCTGCCGGTTCCCGGACGCGGACACGCCGGCGCGGTTCTGGGCGAACCTGGTCGGCGGCCGGGAGTCGATCACCGTCGCGGACGGCGTGGACGACGGTCCGGCCGGGTGGGTGCGCGCCTCTGCGACCCTGGAGGGCATCGACCGGTTCGACGCCGGATTCTTCGGCTACAACCCCCGCGAGGCCGCCCTGCTCGACCCGCAGCACCGGCTGTTCCTCGAGGTCTGCTGGGAGGCGCTCGAGGACGGCGGTGCGGCCGGCCAGCACCGCACCCCGGACGTCGGGGTGTACGGCGGCTGTGGAACCAGCCTGTACCTGATGCACAACCTCGGCGGCCAGGCGAGCAGGCCCCTGCCGAACTTCCTGGACACGGCCCAGGACCTGCAGCTGACCATGGCCGCCGAACGCGACTTCCTGACCAGCCGGGTGTCGTACAAGCTCGATCTCGACGGCCCCAGCGTAAGCGTCCAGGCGGCGTGCGCCACCGGCCTGTACGCGCTGCACCTGGCATGCCAGGCGCTACTGGCCGGCGAGTGTGATCTGGCGCTGGCCGGGGCGGCACACGTGCCGGTGCCGCAGATCGACGGATATCAGCCGGAGCCGGGGCTGGTGCTGTCCCAGGACGGGCACTGCCGCGCCTTCGACGCTGGAGCCACGGGAACGGTCTTCGGCAGCGGCGTCGGCGCGGTCCTTCTCAAGCCGCTGGACCGTGCGCTGGCCGACGGTGACCGCGTGTACGCGGTCGTCCGGGGTACCGCGGTCAACAACGACGGTGCGAGCAAGCCTGGCTTCAGCTCCCCGAGCGTGGCCGGCCAGGCCGCGGTGATCCGCCAGGCGCTCGCCGCCGCGGACGTCGAGGCCGACTCGGTCTCCTACGTCGAGGCGCACGGCACCGCGACGCCGACCGGCGACCCCATCGAGATCGCGGCGCTGACGGACGCGTTCGCCGGGGTCGCTCCCGGTTCGTGTGCCCTGGGCTCGGTCAAGACGAACATCGGGCACCTGAGCTGGGCCGCGGGCATCGCCGGGCTGATCAAAGCCGCGCTCGCCCTGTGGCACCGGAGGCTGCCGGCCTCCCTGCACTTCCACGAGCCCAACCCGGCCATCGACTTCGCCGGCTCGCCGTTCTTCGTGCAGTCCGAGACCGCGGACTGGCCGCGCGGGGACGGCCCACGCCGAGCCGGGGTCAGCGCCTTCGGGGTCGGCGGCACGAACGCCCACGCGATCCTGGAGGAGGCGCCGGCCCTCCCTGGCAGGCGGAACGACCCCGATGCCGCCGCGGAGCCCGGCATGCAGGTGCTTCCGATCTCCGGCGACACCGAGCCCGCGCTCCGCGAGCTGGCGTCCCGGATCGGCGCTGCTCTGCTGGAGGAGGCGGCGCCGGAGGCCATCGACGTGGCCTTCACCCTCGGCGCCGGACGCCGGCACTTCGCCCACCGGGCGGCGGTCGTCGGGTCGGACTGCAAGACGCTCGCCATGCTGCTGGACGCCGTGGCGAACGGTGAGGCGGAGGCGTCCGACGGGCTCGACGGAGAGATCGGCCTCTCGTACGGGCTGGTCCGGGGGGCGCCGCCCCGCCTGACCACGCTCTTCTCCGGCCACGGGGCCGAGTACCTGGAGGCGTGCCGTGACCTCTACCTGTCCGAGCCGGTGTTCCGGGAGTTCATCGACCGCGCCGATCCGCTCTACCGGCAGCACATCGGCCACCGCCTCTCGGAGTTCCTCTACCAGGACGATGCCCGCCGGGGCATGCCCATCGACGACTTTCGGCTGGCCCAGCCGGTCGTCTACACGCTGCAGGCGGCGCTGCTGACCCTGTGGCGTAGCTGGGGGGTCACGCCGGACGCCTACGCAGGCCACAGCCTCGGCGAGTACGCGGCGGCGTACGGCGCGGGCGTGTTCGACTTCGAGACCGGGCTCTACCTGGTGTCCGAACGCGCCCGGCTGTTCAGCACCCTGCCCGAGTCCGGCGCCATGGCCGCCGTCTTCACCGGCGAACAGCAGGTTCGTGAGCTGCTGGCGGGCAACGAACAGGTCGGCGTCGCGGCGATCAACGCGCCCAACCGCACCGTGATCTCCGGCGACGGAGCCGCCGTACGCGCCGTCATCGCGGAGGCCGAGCGGCGCGGCATCACCTGCAAGCCGCTGCGGATCGGCCGGGCCGGGCACTCCTCGCAGGTCGATGCCATCCTCGACGACTACTCCGCCGTTCTGAAGTCCGTCGAGCTGCACCCGCCGGCGCACACGATCGTCTCCACCCTCACCGGGGCCCCGGTCGCCGAGGAGATCGCGACGCCCGGGTACTGGCTGCGCCAGCTGCGGCAGCCGGTCCGGTTCCTCGACGCGATCCGCGCGGCCGCCTCCGGAGAGCCCGGCGTGTTCCTGGAGATCGGCCTCGCCAACACACTCGCCGGTCTGACCCAGCTGGCTCTGAGCGACGATCCGGGCTGCGAGCCGACGTGCCTGGAGACACTGCGCTGGGAGCGCAACGACATCGCCTCCACCCGGTTGGCGCTGGCCGGGGCGTACACGGCCGGCGTAGCGGTGGACTGGGCGGCCGTGTCGCCCGGTGGTCGTACGGTCACCCTGCCCACCTATCCCTTCCAACGCCGGCGGCATTGGATCGAGCCGACCCCGGCGAGCGGTGACGCGGCGGCGGGCCGCATCGACGGCGACTTCAGAGGAGCCCTCGACACCGACGTGGCGGACCCGGCGGATTCGGGCGCCCCCGCGCAGTACACGGTCACCTGGATCGACGCGCCGCCGGCCGCCGCAGCTCAGGCGGCCAACCGGCGAATCCTGCTCATCGCCCCTTCGACGGGCTCGGCGGCCGACCTGAAGCTGGAGTTGGAGCGCCTCGGCGCCGAGGTGCTGGTCCACGTGCTCACGGACGACGCGGTGACGGACGCCGCGCGGGTGCTGACCGACTACCGGCCGTGCACGGTCGTCAACGCCGTACCCGTCCTACGCAAGCGCCAGGCCGACCTCGGCGGACCTCCGCTCGTCACCGGGTCGGCCTCCGACGACATCGTCGCCGCCGGGGGGGCGGCCGGCCTGCAGCTCTTCCAGGCGGTGTCCGCGGCGAACCTGCCCGACCTCGTCGTCTGCACGGTGACGTCGGGGGCGCACCGCATCCTGACGTCGGACGACGTGATCCCCGCCCAGGGCGCGATCGTCGGCATCGCCCGTACCGCACGCACGGAGTTTTCGACCGTCCGGCACGTCCTCATCGACCTGGACGCGGCCGCCACCAAGCAGCGGTGGTCCGCTACGGCGGTGCCCCGGCTGGCCGCAACCATCGGCTCGCTCCCAACCGGCGACGCCGAGCTGGCCCTGCGTGGCGACCGCGTGCTGCTGCCCCGCCTGCGCCCCGGCCGGGTACCGCCCGGAGCCGGGCGGGTCCGCATCGATCCGGCGGCCTGGTACCTGGTCATCGGCGGATCGGCCGGCGTCGGCCTGGAGTGCGCGCACGCGCTGCTGGAGCTGGGCGCCAGGCGGCTGGTCCTGTGCGGCCGGTCCGCTCCCGGTCCGGAGCGCGCCGAGCGGCTGCGGCGGCTGAGCCGGGAGTTCGGAGCGGACATCCGGACGGAGACCGTTGACGTCTCGTCGCCGCGGCAGGTCGATCGGCTGTTCGCCCGCTACTGCGCCGGGGACGCCGTCGTACGCGGCGTCGTCCACGCCGCGGGCGTCATCGACGACGGCATCATCGACCGGACGGACTGGAGCCGGATCGCGCGGGTGCTGGCGCCGAAGGCGCAGGGCGCGTGGAACCTCCACCGCAGCGCCGCCGAGTACGCGCCCGACCTCGACCTGTTCGTGATGACCTCCTCCTTCACCGGGTTGTTCGGCAATCCCGGGCAGGCCGGCCACGCCGCGGCCTGCGCGTTCCTGGACGCGCTGGCCGGCCACCGCCGGGCCGTCGGGCTGGCCGGCCTCTCGGTGAACCTGGGTTCCTGGTCGGACGTCGGCTACCTGGCAGGCAACGAGGACTTCCTCCGCCAGCTCGAGGAGCAGGGCATCGGTACGATCTCCAGCGCCGCGGGCCGTCCGGCCCTGCGCGCCGCGATCGAGGGCCGGTCCTCGGGTCAGGTCGGACTGCTGCCCGTCCGCTGGAAGGACCTCGACCCGGACCACCACCTCGCATCCAATCCTCTGGTCGCTGAGCTGACCGGCGCCGATTCGGCGCCCGCGGCCGCCGATCCGCCCCCGGCGGCGCCGGTGACCTCGGAGGACGTCCTTGCCTGCTGCCAGGAGGTCGTCTCCCGCGAACTGGGCTTCGACGGCGACGAGCTACTCGGGCTGAACCTGACGAAGGCCGGCATGGACTCGCTGAACGCGCTCACCATCCGGAACAAGCTGCAACGACGCCTGTCGGTGCCGCTGCCGGCGTCGATCTGCTTCGACAAGCCGACCATCGACGAGCTCGCCGACGACATCGCGCAGCGGATGCGGAAGGTGCGGGCCTGACATGGAAAACGAGGCCCCGTACTCCGAGCACGTCATCGGCACCTACTCGGAGGAGTTCCTCCCGCTGGTGGCGGAGTTCGACCGGATCCACCGGGAAGGGCAGGACTCCAACGCCGAACTCTGCGTCTACGTCGGAGGCGAGGAACGGGTCCGGCTGCGGTCCGCGGAGCGGCTGCCCGACCAGCTGCAGAACGTGCGGTCGGTCAGCAAGGCCCTGCTGTCGGTCGTCACGCACGCCCTGCACGAACGGGGCGTAATCGACATCGACCGCCCAATCGCCGAGGTCTGGCCGGAGTTCGCCGCCGCCGGCAAGGAGTCGCTCACCCTGGCCGTCTTCCTCAGCCACCAGGCCGGGCTGATCGGCGTCGACCGCCGGCTCTCCGTCGACGACGTGCTCGAATGGGACCCGGCGGTCGAGGCGCTCGCCGCCCAACGCCCGTACTGGGAACCGGGAACCGACCACGGCTATCACGACCTGACCTTCGGCTGGGGCGTGGGCGAGTTCCTGCGGCGCGCGACCGGCAAGTCGGTGGACGAGCTGTTCCGGGAGGAATTCCGCGAGCCGCTCGGCGCCGAGGTTCGGATCGGCATCGACGACCTGACGCGCTTCGCGCCGTTCCGCCAGACGCGTCCGGCAGGCACCGGTACGGCCGCGGACATCCTGCACCTGCTGGGTGACAACTCCTCGTTCCTGAGCCGGTCCCAGCGAAACCCGAACCTGATGGGGGTGGAGAACTCCCTGCGGTACCTGGGCGCGGAGGTCCCGGGATGCAACGCCGTCTCCTCCGCCCGGGTCCTGGCCAGGATCTTCGCCGCGACCATCGGCCCCGTCGACGGCACACGCCTCTGGAGCGAGGAGACGCTGCTGCGCGCATCCCGACTGCAGAGGCGCGGAACCGACCGGGTCTTCGTCCGCGAGCGAGCCTACTCGCTCGGCTTCATGCTGCCCGACCACAACCTGCCCCAGGCGGGCCTGGCGGTCGACTCGTTCGGCCACTACGGGCAGGACTGCGCCCTGGTCTTCGCCGTCCCAGGCGACGACCTGGCCTTCGCCTACACGACGACGCAGCTGAACCGCCGGCTGGACCAGTACACGAGTACCGATGACCGTGCGGACCGGCTGGGCCGACTGGCCGTCGAGTCGGCGCGCCGGCTGGCCCCGGCTCGGGCACAAGCGGAACTCAGGAGGGTTTGCCCGTCATGACGACAGCACTCATCGACACCAGTAAGCGGCTCCGGGAGATCCTGGACCGGCTGAGCTCCATGTCCATCGAGGACTACTACAACCCGTACCAGATGTTCGACTGGCCGGACTCGCTGCCGCAGGACATGTGGTGGATGAGCCCCGAGCTGACCACGACGTACGGCACCGAGATCGCGGCGGAGCTGAGCCAGGAGCAGCTCTACCGGCTGTCCAAGTACGAGAGCATCAACTTCTACAGCCTCAACGTGCACGGTATCCGCGAGTTGCTCATCGAGGTCACCGGGCGCATACACACCGACGAGTTCGCCACGCCGTCGGAGTTCTTCCACCACTTCATCGGTGAGGAGAACGAGCACATGTGGTTCTTCGCCCAGTTCTGCCTGCGCTACGGCGGGAAGATCTACAAGCAGCCGCGCGGCGGTGCCGAGACCATCCCGCCGAACAACGCGGCGAGCCTGCTGGTCTTCGCCCGCATCCTGATCTTCGAGGAGCTGGTGGACCACTTCAACTCCACGATGGCGCTGGACGAGCGGCTCGACGACACGATCCGGAAGATCAACCGGATCCACCATCAGGACGAGTCCCGGCACATCGCGTTCGGGCGGGAACTTGTCCGCATCCTGTTCGAAGGCTTCCGCGAGCACGCCACGCCGGAAGAGCTCACCCAGGTGAGCGACTACCTGAAGCGGTACATGGCCTACAGTTTCGAGTCGCTGTTCAGCCCGCAGGTCTACAAGGACGCCGGCATCCCGAACCCGCTGGAGGTGCGCCGGCGGCTGCTCACCGGCCCGCGCCGGCCGGAGTTCGAGGCGCGGGTGTTCCGCAAGACGCACTCGTTCCTGACCAAGCACGGCCTCATCCAGGCCGAGGCGGCGGCGCCCGAGGGTGTTCGATGACCGGCCTGAGCGGTAGCCGGATCGCCGGCGGCCTCGCCATTCTGGGGCCTGAGGAGACCGCGTTGCTCCGCCTGCTCGACGACACGTTCCGCAGTTGGGCCGTTGAGGAGGGCGGCGGCGAGATCTCCGCCCCGCCGATCTATCCGGTGGACGAGCTGGCGAACTTCGACGTCTACGTCAACTTCCCCCATCTCGCTCTCGTCGCCGGCGGCCTGCGGGCGCCGGTCGCCGGCCCGGCCGGCGGCCGGTTCTCAACGGAGCAGATCGCCGGTCCCCACCTCGGCCTGCCCACGGCGACCTGCTTCGGCGCGTACCTCTACTACCGGGATCGGACGGTGCCCGCGGACACCCTGGTGACACTGGTCAACCGCTGCTTTCGCGGAGAGAGCCACTTCGACGGGCTGCGCCGGCTGCTCACCTTCCAGATGCGCGAGATTGTGGCGATCGGATCTTACGAGCACACACAGGACGTGATCGCCCGATACCGGACCCGGATCGAGGAGCTTCTCGGCGCGTTGTCGCTCGACGTCACCGTGGAGGCCGCGTCCGACCCGTTCTTCCAGCGGGACGGTGCGCGCGCCCTCCTGCAGCGGATGCAGCCGGTGAAGTACGAGTTCCAGGTCGACGACCTCGCCATCGCCTCGGTCAACACGCATCGCAACTTCTTTGGCGAGCGGTGCCGCATCGGCCTCGAGCCCGATGGCGGCTCCGCCTTCACCGGTTGCGTCGCCTTCGGATTGGAGCGGTGGGTAAGCGTGCTGGCCGGCCGGTACGGCTCGGCCGGGCGCGCCCACGAGAAGGTCGAGCAGGCGCTCCGTGAGCGGCAGCTCGTCTAGCGTGCCGCGGGTCGGAGTGGACATCGTGCTGATCTCCCGGGCCGAGGACCTGGTGCGGCCGGAGCGCCGGCCGGTGCTGTCGCACATGCTCCGGCCGGAGGAGATCGCGGCCTGCACCCGGCAGGGCCGTCTCGACCCCAGCGCGGTGGCCGGCTTCCTGGCCATCAAGGAGGCGGTGTTCAAGCTCTTTCACCAGCGGAACCGGCCGGTGCCCTGGCAGAGCCTGCAGGTCGACGGCGGAGCGGGCCGGTGGCCGGTCGTCCGGCTCGACGGGATGTCCGCGGAGCTGGCCCAGGCCGCCGGGGTGGAGTCGGAGATATCAGTCAGCGTCACACACGACGGCGCGTACGCCGTGGCCGTCGCGGCGACCATGATCAGAACTTGAGGGATTCCTGAGATGACCCAGCAGCAGACAACGGCGCGAATCGATCAGATCAAGGAATGGATCCTCGCCAAGCACAAGAATCGCACCGACGTCGGAGTCGACGAGGATCTGATCGACAGCCGCCTGGTCGACTCGCTCTCCTTCGTCGAGTTCGTGTTCCTCATCCAGGAAGTGAGCGGTGTCGAGATCGACATGGACACTTTGAACATCAGCGACATTCGCACGCTCGCCGCCATCGAGAAACACTTTCTGGCCACCTGATCGACGCGAGTGGAGAAAGGCAATCGCGTGGATGACATCTCCTACACCGCCCAATGGACCGCGGCCGTCCGTGCGCTGGAGACCGAACGCTCCGACGGCCTGTTCCGCGACGAGTACGCTCGGTGCCTGGCCGAACCACGTGGGTTCGAACTGCTCGACCGATACCGGGGCGCCGGCGTGTCCGACTTCGTCGCCGTGCGCACCCGGTACATGGACGACGCCTTGACGCGCATCCTCGGCGAGACCGGCATCCGGCAGGTCGTGCTGCTCGCCAACGGTATGGACGTACGCACCCACCGCCTCGACTGGCCCGCCGGCACGACCGTCTACGAGGTCGACCACGGCCCGTTGCTGGACGAGAAGCAGGCGCGCCTGGCTGCGCTCGCGGCCGAGCCGCGGGTGCCGACGGTACCGATCAGCGCCGACCTGGCCGGGGACTGGCTGGAGGCGCTGAAGTCGGGCGGGTTCGACCCAGCCGAGCGCACCCTGTGGATCGCCGAGGGCCTGCTGTTCTTCCTCACTGAAGAGCAGGCCGGACGGCTGCTCGAGACGGTGGCCGGCGCCTGTCCGTCGGAAAGCCGGTTGGTCGTCGACATGACCAGCGCGGCCCTGCTGCGCCACCCGATGACGCAGTCGTTCCTGCGGCGCCTGCGCGAGGACGGCACGCCGTGGCGGTTCGGCACCGATGACCCGGAGGGATTCCTGACCGCACACGGGTGGACCGTCGAGGATCTCCGGCAGCCGGGCGAGCCGGGCGCCGGCGAGCGCCGCTGGCCGTACGCCGTGCCTCCCCGCGAGGCGCGTGGCGTGCCGCGGAGCTGGCTGATCAGTGCCGTCACGGCGGATCGGCCTTAACCGCCCGGAATGGCCACCGTACTGACGTGACCACCCCAGGCGTCGAGGAATTCCGCGCCTCGCGGAATCAATCGGCCGCCCCTTGAAGAGGATTCACCGTAAGATTCGTCAAGACCGTCCACGAAGGTTTGATCGTGATACGAGGAAAGCCATTGGCTGCGCTGGGTGTGATAACGCGATGACCGAGACCGGAAAGACCTCAGGAGAGTTTCCCTGGCGGGCGCGGACTGCGGTTCTGACACTCGGGACATTCGTCGTCGGAACTGACGGATTCATCATCGTGGGTCTCCTTCCGAAGATCCAACAAACGCTGCACGTCAGTACCGCCGCGGCCGGTCAGCTGGTCAGCGTCTTCGCTTTCTCCTACGCGCTGCTGGGCCCGATCCTCGCCACGCTCACCGGCCTGTGGCCCCGGCGCCGGGTCCTCGTGACCGGCGTCGCACTGCTGGCCGTCGGCAACGCCGTGACCGCGTCGGCGCACGTCTACGGTCTGGTCCTCGCATCCCGCGTGCTGGCCGGGTGCGGCGCGGCGCTGTTCGTGGCGAGCGCCGTGGCCACGGCCGCGCATCTCGCCGGCGACCAGCAGCGGGGCCGGGCCATCTCAATGGTGACCGCCGGGGCGACGCTGTCGCTGGTGCTCGGCGCCCCGCTGGGCACCCTCATCGGCGGAGCGTGGGGCTGGCAGAAGGCGATCTGGTTCGTCGCCGTGGTCGCCGCCGTCGTCGCGATCGTCCTCACCGTGCTGCTCCCGCCGATCAAACTCGATCAGAAGGCAACGCTGCGGCAGCGCATCACACCGCTGACCGACTGGCGGGTGCTGCGGATCCTGATCGTCACCCTGCTGGCGTTCATCGGTATCTTCCTGCCCTTCACGTACATGAGCGCGGTCTTCGCGCCGGCGCTCCATGGGCACGAATCCGGCCTCGCGCTCCTGCTGCTGGTGTTCGGCATCGCCGCCACGGCCGGCAACCTGACGGCCGGCTCGCTGGCCGACCGGTACGGCCCGCGCCGCGTCGTCATCGGCGCCACGCTGGGCGTCGCCGCGGTGTTCCTGATCATGCTGCCGATCCGGGACGTCTTCGTCCTCGTGGTGATCGCCGAGGCGCTCAGCGGCGTCGTGTCCTACTCGGTCATCGGGCCGCAGCAGCACCGCATCATCGCGTACGCGCCACCTGGGGGCACGTCGCTGGTGACCTCGCTGAACACCTCCACCGGATACCTCGGCCAGTTCCTGTCCAGCGTCATCGGAGCGGGCCTGCTCACCGCGACCGGCTCCGCCGTCCTCCTGCCGGTCGCCGCGGGCTTCGCCGCGCTGGCGGCGTTGCTCACCTGGTGGCTGTCCCGGGCGGGCCGGGAGGGCGGCGAGCAGGCCGCCGGTGAGACCGGCATGGTGGCGACCACCACGAAGTGACCGCCTGTCGAGAGAACGGGATGGAAAGCGCATGTTGACCACGACGACGCAGCGAAGTATCGACGTCTCCGGCATCCCCGTCGGCTACCACGTCGCGGGAGAGGGACCGGGGCCGGAGCTCGTCCTCATCCACGGCGGCACCGGACACCCGGAGACCAGCTTCGCCACCCTGCTCGAGCACTTCACGCAGCACCGCAGCGCGATCGTACCGGGCTACTCGGGCAGCAGCCTCACCCCGCTCCCCGAGGGCGAGATGGACGTCGACATGCTGGTCGATCAGGTGGCGGGTGTGGTAGAGGCCGCCGCGCGCGGCCCGGTGGACCTCTTCGGAATCTCCACGGGCGCCGTCGTCGCCGCCGCCCTGGCCGGCAAGCGACCGGAGCTCGTGCGCCGCATGGTCGTCCTCGGCGGGTTCGTGCACTACCGCCGGCCGTGGCAGCGCCTGCTCATGCGCACCTGGCTGCGCCTGGCCGAACTGGACCCGGACGCCTTCGCCGAGTTCACACTCCTGCACGTGGTCTCGGACACGTTCATCGACTCGATGAGCGCGAGCGAGCGGCTCCGGCTGCGTTCCGGGCTGATGCCGTCCGAGGGACTGATCGCCCTGCTCGAGCTCATCAACCGGCTGGACATCAGCGACTACGTGCGGAAGATCGAGTGTCCCACGCTGGTCCTCGGCATGCGGCAGGACCAGCTGGTTCCCGTACGGTACGCCCGCGAGTTCCACGACGCGATCCCAGGCAGCGACTACGTGGAACTGGATTGCGGCCACGCCGCGGCGATGGAGAAGCCGGACGAGCTCATCATGACGATCGAGAAGTTCCTCGCCTGACACTCCCGGTCACGGCCACCCCGAGCCAGGAGCGACACCAAATCGGCCGGAGGCCGGTGATCTGTGATCACCGGCCTCCGGAGTGATGAGCTCCCGCGATAGGACTCGAACCTATAACCTGCCGGTTAACAGCCGGCTGCTCTGCCGATTGAGCTACACGGGATCGAAACTCTGCTCCGCTCGTTCCGGCCTTTCGGCTTTCCTTGCGGCGCGGAACTAGATTAGCGCACTCTGGGGGGTGCCTGTCACATCGAATACGTCCACGTGTCCCCCGCTCCTGATCGTCGTACGGCAAAGAGTGCGGGGCCGGGCCGTGGGGCCCACTGGAGCGGGGCCGGGACCTCTGCTGTTGGATAGAGACAGGCCCTCGGGGTAGAGGGGCGTGGAACACGAGCGCGGAGGTGGAAGATGCGATACAAGGCGATGTTCGCCACCGGGCTGGCCGTCGGCTACGTCCTCGGCACGCGGGCCGGGCGCGAACGCTACGAGCAGATCAAGCGTTTCACGCAGCGGTTCGCGGACAGCCCCACGGTGCAGGAGGCGGCGGGACTGGTCGGCGCGCAGGCCTCGAAGGTGGCGGGCAAGGCCAAGGATCTGGCGGGTGACAAGGTGCCGTTCCTGAAGAGGACGGACACCTGGGAGTCCGACAGGCCCGACAGGGTGGGCGCGGCGACCGGCTGGCCGGGGCCCGGCACCGACTGAGTCCACCGAGGATTCCCCCGGAACCGGCCGCCCATCGGCGGGGCGGTATCGGACGCGAGCGGCGGCCTCCCGGCACCTGCCGGGAGGCCGCCGCTTTCTCGTACTGCGCAGGGCCTCAGGCAAGGGCCTCAGACAAGAGCCCCGGACAAGGGCCCCAGACAAGAGCCTCAGACGCCGAGGCTGCGCCGCATCTCTTCGAGCGCCTGCTCGGCGTGGGCGCGCAGGCCCGGATCCGTCGCGTCGAGTCCGGGGTCGAAGATGAACTCCCAGCGCGGGGTGTCGTAGCCGGGGACGCGGCGGGCGACCAGGCGCACTCCCCCGCGGCCGTCGATGGTCACGTGGCGGCTCGCGACGACCGTCGAGGTGACCCGCTCGCGGATCGCCTCCGGCAGCCGCCCGGGCTCGGGCAGGACGACCCGGTGGGCGGCTCCGTCGGTCATCGTGACCGTGACGCCCTCCTCGTCCCACACGGCCTTGTCCATCAGGTGCCAGGGCAGGCGCGGCCCGCCGGGCAGGTGCATCGCCCGGGTGGTGGCGACCGCGTATCCGCCCTCCGCCGTACGCGCGTGGCTGATCGGGCGCTCGCCGCCTTCGAGCGCGAGCGCCGTACGGACCTCACGAGGCAGGCGGGAGCCGAACAGGCGGGACAGGGAGGGCCTGGATGCAGTCAAGGGAACACCGCCAGCGGACGACGACCGTTACCACCCGCAGGCTATCCGGCGGCCGGACCCGTCCCGGTCGCAGGGCCGGGAGCGACCCGATCCGGCGGGTGAACCCCGTCCGGTCGCGGGGCCGGGAGTGAGTCCGGAGCGGTTCGCACAAGGGGCATGACGCGGACGAGCGCCCTCCTCGGCCCCACACCGCCGGGACCGGAGGGCGCTCGTCCGCGTGATGACGGCGTCAGTCCAGGTAGTCCTTGAGCATCTGCGCCCGGGTGGGGTGACGCAGCTTGGCCAGCGTCTTGGACTCGATCTGGCGGATGCGCTCCCGGGTCACGCCGAACTCGCGGCCGACCTCCTCCAGCGTGCGGGGGTGGCCGTCGGCGAGGCCGAACCGGAGCTGGATGATCCGCTGCTCGCGCTCCGACAGCGTGGCCAGGATGTCGTCGAGCTGGTCCTGCAGCATGATGAAGGCGGCCGCCTCCATCGGCACCACGGCGTCGGCGTCCTCGATGAAGTCGCCGAGGTCGGAGTCCTCCTCACCGATCGGCGCCTGGAGCGAGACCGGCTCCTGCGCGATGCGCTGGATCTCCACCACCCGGTCGATGGGCAGGTCCATCTCGGCGGCGATCTCCTCGGGGGCCGGCTCCCGGCCGAGGTCCTGGTGGAGCTGACGCTGCACGCGGACCAGTTTGTTGATCGTCTCCACCATGTGGACGGGAATGCGGATCGTTCTCGCCTGATCCGCGATCGCCCGGGTGATCGCCTGGCGAATCCACCATGTCGCGTAGGTGGAGAACTTGTAACCCTTGGTGTAATCGAATTTCTCCACCGCGCGGATCAATCCGAGATTGCCTTCCTGGATCAGATCCAGGAACAGCATTCCGCGGCCCACGTATCGCTTGGCGATCGAGACCACGAGCCTGAGGTTGGCCTCGATGAGCCGCTGCTTGGCGCGCACGCCCTCCCAGACGAGGTCCTCCAGCTCCGGCCGGGCGAACCTCGCGGCGAGGCTCTCGCAGAGCTTGTCCTCCGCGAACAGCCCGGCCTCGATGGCCTTGGCCAGTTCCACCTCCTCCTCGGCGGTGAGCAGGGGGACCCTGCCGATCTCCCGCAGGTAGATCCTGACCAGGTCACTCGTCGGAGCCCGTTTGCCGACGTCCTCCTCGTCCGGCTTGCTGGGCTCCTCATCCCCTTGCGGTTCGAGGACCTCAACCCCGTTCTCGGCGAGCATCCGCACGACGCGCTCCAGCGCGTCGGCCGGCAACTCGGATCGGTCGAGCGCGGCGGCCACGTCGTCAACCGTGACGCTCCCGCGTTCTCTTCCCTTCGCGACGAGGTCCGCCACCTGATCTACCGATGGCGGCCTGCTTGGCAGCACCGATGCACCCACGCAACACAGTGTGCAGGAAAGGCGCCACTAAACGGCAGGCCTATTTTTGTCACCCAAGGTAAGGCCAAAGTCAACACCGAATCGAGATCAAAGTATATGTTTGGCGGCTGTGCGGTCTGGAAAGGGACGCTTATTCAGGCTCCGCTCGCGCGTTCCCGCAACACCCGTCGCTGCTGTTCCAGCGCCACCAGTTCGCCGAACAGCCGGTTGTACTCCTGCTGCTCGTCGACCGGGTTGAGCCGCTGCAACCGCGACTTCACCCGCGCGACCGCCCGGCCGACCGAGATCTCCTGGATCTTGGCCAGGACGGCCGCGCCGTACCGCTCCTCGACGTTCACGTCCGCGCGCACGGCCTCGACCGCGAACCGGGTGACGAGCGACCTCAGGTCGAGGCCGGGCACCGCGCCCGCGGCCCCGGGTTCCGTCTGCTCCAGGAGCCGGTCCACCCACTCGCGCCCGCCCGGCCCGCCGGCGGCGGTCCCACCGGCCGCGGCGACGACGCCGAACAACGCGACGTGCTCGGGCAGCGTGAACGTGTCGGGCTCGAGCGCGTCGAACTCGGGCCCGAGCAGAGCGGGCCGCTGCACGGCGAGCTTGAGCGCCTCGGCCTCCAGCCGTACAGCGGGATCCATCGGGTCGGGCCCCGCCGCGCCCGACCTCGCGGCCGGTCCCGGGCCCGCCTGCTGCCCGGCCGCGGCACGCCCGCCCTGCCCGTTCTGGGCACGCCCGCCGGGGGTACGTGCGCCCTCCTGCGCCCGGCCGGCCGTCTGCTGCACGCGCCGGATGACGAAGCCCTCGTCCATGAAGCCGAGCCAGCGGTCGAGGTCGACCGTGTACGCCTTGCGCAGCCCAGGGTCCTTGATGGAGGCCACGATGGGCGCGGCGGCGTCGAGCGCGGCCAGCCGGCCCTCGTTGGTGTCGAGGTCGTAGCGGGACAGGACGCTGCGCACCGCGAAGGCGAACAGCGGCTCACGACCGGCGATCAGGTCCCGCACGGCCGCGTCGCCCTGCTTGACCCGCAGGTCGCAGGGGTCGAGACCATTGGGCTGCACGGCGACGAAGGTCTGCGTGACGAACTTCTGCTCGTCCTGGAAGGCGCGCAGGGCGGCCTTCTGCCCGGCGGAGTCGCCGTCGAACGTGAAGATGACCTCGCCGCGGAACTCGGCCTGGTCGAGCAGCAGGCGGCGCAGCACCTTGATGTGCTCCTCGCCGAAGGAGGTGCCGCAGGTGGCCACCGCGGTCGGCACACCGGCCAGGTGGCAGGCCATGACGTCGGTGTACCCCTCGACGATCACGGCCTGGGACCGCCGCGCGATCTCCCGCTTGGCGAGGTCGACGCCGTACAGCACCGAGCTCTTGTGGTAGATCGGGCTCTCGGGGGTGTTCAGGTATTTGGGGCCGTCGTCGGAGTCGAGCAGCTTGCGCGCCCCGAAGCCGATGACGTCGCCGGTGATGTCGCGGATGGGCCAGACGAGGCGGCCGCGGAACCGGTCGACCGGCCCGCGCCTGCCCTCACGGGCGAGCCCGCCCTTGATCAGTTCCTGTGCGGTGAACCCGCGGCCCATCAGGTGCCGCGACAGCGCCTCCCACTCGTTCGGCGCGTAGCCGACGCCGAAGTGCTCGGCGTCGGCCCGTTCGAAGCCGCGCTCGGACAGGAAGCGCCGCCCGGGGCCCGCCTCGGGGCCGGACAGCCGCTCGGCGTAGAACTCGGCGGCCGCCCGGTGCGCCTCGATCAGCCGCACCCGCTCGCCCTGCTCGCGGCCCGGCACGTAGCCGCCCTGCTCGTAGCGCAGCTGGATGCCGGCACGCTGCGCGAGCCGCTCGACGGCCTCGGCGAACGTGAGATTGTCGATCTTGCGGACGAACGTGATGACGTCGCCGCCCTCGGCGCAGCCGAAGCAGTAGTAGTAGCCCCGGGCCGGGGTCACGTTGAAGGAGGGCGACTTCTCGTCGTGGAACGGGCAGAGCCCCTTCAGGTTGCCCCCGCCCGCGTTGCGGAGCTGGATGTGCTCGCCGACGACGTCGGCGATCGGTGAGCGCTCCCGTACGAGCGCGATGTCCTCGTCACTGATCCGCCCGCTTCGCCCTGCCACGCTGGCGAGTCTAGTGCCGGCCTCCGACAGGCCGGGCCGCCCCTCGTCCGGGCATGCGGACATGTCACGACTTTCCCGAACCGGTCGTGATATCCGGCTTGGTCCGTTAGAAAGGAAAGGTTCGGTAACGTCGACCAGGTGGAGATCATGCGATCGGGGAGACTGGCCGCCCTCACCGGCGCCGCGTTCTTCGCGGCGTCCTGCGGCGCGCCCGGGGGCGTCGCCGGTGTGAGCACGCTGCCGCCGGCGACGCCGCCGGCGAACGGGATCACGGCCGCGACCGCTCCTTCCGACCCTGGACAGGCCGTTCCCCCCGCGGGCGACGAGCCCGTGCGGATGCCGCCGCCGAAGATGTCCCCCTACACGTACGCCTTCCCGGTCAAGGGATGCAAGGTGTCGTACTCCCGCAAGCTGCTCGTGCTCCCCAAGACCACCATCTGGGCGGAGAAGGGGTGCGCGTTCGTGTCGCCGGTCGACGGAGTGGTCCAGGAGGTCAACGTCAAGAACCAGTGGGCCCCCTCGACCGACCGCGGCGCCGACCGGGAGGGCCGGTACGTCACCGTCAAGGGCGAGGACGGCGTGCTGTACCTCGGCGGCCACCTCGACTCGGTCGACGAGGACCTCAAGGCGGGCGCCAAGGTCAAGGCCGGGCAGCTCCTCGGCCGGGTGGGCAACTCCGGCAACGCCCGCGACACCGCGAGCAACCTCTACTTCGCCATCTCCTGGCCGACCGCGCCGCAGAACTGGTGGATCCGCCGGGGCATCGTGCCGCCGTGGCCCTACCTTGACGCCTGGGACGACGGCAATCGCACGGTCTCCCCGCGCAAGGCCATGCTGACGCTGCGCAAGAGGCTGGGCGCGACGCCGCCCTGCACCCAGTTGTGCGCCTCCAAGCAGCAGCAGTCCTCGCCGCCCCCGGAGGAGTCCCGGCCGCCCAAGAAGAAGGACAACGACGAGGACACCAGGGTGGTCGTCCCTCTCTGAGCCCTTCGGCCCCGGCCGTTCACCAGGGCACCGTTCACCAGGAGACCGTTCACCAGGGCATCGGGCCGTTCTCGTCGAAGAAGCCGCCAGTCGGCCCGTCCGCTCCGAGCGTCGCGAGCCGCACCACGACCGCCGCGCCCTGCGCCGCCGTACGGGGAAAGGCCAGGCCGAGGTCCCTGGCGAAGTCGGTGTCGCAGGCGCCGGGAGCGACGGCGTTGACGAGGACGCCCAGCGGGCGCAGGTGCTTGGCGTACTGCACGGTCAGCGCGTTGAGCGCGGTCTTCGACACGGGATAGGCCACGTTCCCCGGCATGCCGGTGAAGTGGTGGTCCGGGTCGTTCATGTGCGTCATGGACGCCGTGCCGCTGGAGACGTTCACGACGCGTCCGGCCGCCGACTTCGCCAGGAACGGCAGCATGGCGTCGGTGACCCGGACGACCCCGAAGAGGTTGGTCTCGAACACCGCGCGCACGCCGCCGAGGTCGGCCGCGCCGGGCGGCTGCCGGGCGTCGCCGGAGATCCCGGCGTTGTTGACGAGCACGTCGAGCCGGCCGAAGCGGTCGCCCACCCGCTCCGCGGCCGCGCGCACGCTCTCGTCGTCGGCGACGTCGAGCGTCAGCGGATGGACCTCCAGGCTCTCCGCCCGGAGCGCCGTGACCGCCGCGTCGCGGCGCTCCGGATCGCGCGCCCCGAGCAGCACGGTCATGCCGAGGGCGCCCAGCTGCCTGGCGGTCTCGTATCCGATTCCCTTGTTCGCGCCCGTTACCAGGGCGACGGTGTCAGTGCCTGTCATGGGTCCAGCCCACCATCCCGCCCCGCGCGCGGCCCAACACCGACTCGGTCACCGGCGATACCCTCGCGGTATGAACGCTGGTGACGACGGCGTCGAGACGCGGGAGCTGGCCTATTTCGTGGCGGTGGCCGAGGAGTTGCACTTCGGGCGGGCGGCCCGCCGCCTCGGCATCGCGCAGCCGCCCCTGTCGCGGGCGATCCAGCGGCTCGAACGCCGCCTCGGCACGCGACTGCTGGATCGCGACAGCCGCACGGTCACCCTGACCGAGGCGGGCGAGACGCTGCTGCGGGAGGGCCGCGCCGCGCTCGCGGCGGTGTCGGCGGCCGTGCGCCGCACCCGGCGGGCCGGGCGGAGCGAGCCGTCCCTCGTCCTGGCCGCCAAACCGGACGCAGACGCCGGCCTGCTGCCCGTGATCCTCACGGCGTACGCGGCCACGCCGGACGCGCTGCCCGTCGACATCGTCTTCAGCTCCTGGGAGCGCGGCGCGATGGTGCGGGACGGCCGGGCCGACGCCGCCCTGATGCACGCCCCGCGCGAGGACCTGACCGGCCTCGCCTTCGAGGACCTCCTGACGGAGGCGCAGGTGGCCGTGCTGCCCCGGCGGCATCCGCTGGCCGCCCGGGCCGTGCTGTCGATGGCCGACCTGGACCGCGAGCCGCTGCCGCGGTGGCCGCGGGCCGCCCCCGACGGCACCTACCGCATGGCCGAGAGCGGCCACCTGATGCATCTCATCGCGCTCGGCCGGGCGGTGGCGGTCGTCCCCGAGTCGGTGCGGGCGAACCTGCGGCACGACCTCGTCGGCGTGCCCGTGGCCGACGCGCCGCCGACGACTCTCGTGCTCGCCTGGCCGGAGGGCAGCAGGTCGCGGGCGCTGGCCGCGTTCGTGCGGTCCGCCGCGGAAGCAGCGCGGACAGCCCGGCCGGCCCCGGCCGCGGAGAACACGCACGCCGCGCAGACGACCCGGCCGGCGGGCGCCGCACAAGAGCCCGCACCACAGACCGGGCAAACCACACAAACGGCCCAGACCACGCCGGCGGGCCTACCGGCCCAAGTTGCGGATTACCGGTGGGCCGGGGTCAGCCGACGAGACGGCGGGAGGCCGACAGGCGGCGGTGCCAGCCCATCGCCGACGCGTCGGTGAGCGAGGCGATCTGGTCGACCACCGCGCGCAGCCGCCCCGCGTCGTCGGCCGCCTGCTCGAACTGCGGGCGCAGGGCCGGCTCCAGCGTCGCGGGGGCGCCCCGCATGACGAGGTCGCCCAGCTCGGCGATGAGCTCGCGCTGCCGGGCCTGCACAGCGTGGTGCGACTCCCGCGACATCACGTAGCGGGCCGTCACGCCCTTGAGCAGCGCGCACTCCAGCCGGGCGGTCCTCGGCACCTCCAGGTTCGCGTCGTAGCGCAGGCACGCCCCTCTCCCCCCGGGTCCGGGACGGCAGCCGTACGCCTCGCGGGTGGCGTCCTGGGCCGAGCGGCACAGGCGGCCGATGAGCGTGCTGGTGAGCCGTTTGAGCGCGGCGAGGTCGGCGAGCCCGGCGTCGAAGTCGGCCGGCCACAGCGGCTCGGCGAGCAGCCGCGCGAATGTCTCGGCCAGTTCGTCCACGTCGGCGTCGGGGGCGTACCACTCCCGGGTCAGGCGGCACACCTCCAGCCGCTCCTCCGGGTCACGCAGCTCCGCCGTCGTGACGTGGCCGCAGGCCAGCGCGTCCTCCAGGTCGTGCACCGAGTAGGCCACGTCGTCGGCCCAGTCCATGACCTGTGCCTCGAAGCGGATCGCGTAGTCGGGCGCCCCCTCCCGCACCCACCGGAAGACCGCGAGGTCGTCGGGGTAGACGCAGTACGGCCCGCCCTCGCCGGCGAGCGGGACGCCGGGGACGCGGCAGGCGGACCCGGCCCAGGGATACTTGCAGACCGAGTCGAGCGCGGCGCGGGTGAGGTTGAGCCCGGCGCTGCGGCCGTCCTCGGTGATGACCTTGGCCTCCAGCCGCGTCAGCAGGCGCAGGTTCTGGGCGTTGCCCTGGAACCCCCCGCACGGCGTCGCCAGCTCGTCGAGCGCGGCCTCCCCGTTGTGGCCGAAGGGGGGATGCCCGAGGTCGTGGGCGAGGCAGGCGGTCTCCACCAGGTCGGGGTCGCAGCCGAGGACCCTGCCCATCTCCCGGCCGATCTGCGCGCACTCCAGCGAGTGGGTCAGCCGTGTGCGGGGACTGTGCAGGCCGGTGTAGTCGGCGGGGGCCACCACCTGCGTCTTGGCGGCGAGCCTGCGCAGCGAGGCGCTGTGGAGCACGCGCGCCCGGTCGCGCTCGAACGGGCTCCGCTCGGGGTTCCCGGGCGGCTCCGGCACCCATCGTGCCTGGTCGTGCTCGTCGTAGCGGGCCATGCGTCCTCCTCCCTGTCGCCCTCGCCTGGCCGCCGTGCCCCGGCCGTGTCCCGGCCGCGTCCGGCCCCCATCCGGCGGGGAATGGAGCGTACCCCCGAAGGTCGGGTTTCACGACAGATCCGGTAGTACGAAGGAAGATTGCCGCTCTTGCCGTGATTCGCGACGCCGGGTGATACTCGGCTTCGCTGCCGAGGAGGAGCCCAGGTGGTGGACAACGAGCTCGCGGAGGTCCTCAGATCGGGACCCTTCGAGCGGGCCCTGCGGACGGCGATCCGCGCCCGGGGGCTGAGCCTCGACCGCCTCCACTCACGGCTGCGTGAGCGCGGCGTCGCCATCAGCCTGTCCAGCCTCAGCTACTGGCAGCGCGGCCGGTCCCGGCCGGAGCGCGCCGCCTCCCTGGCGGCCGTCCGGGAGCTGGAGACGATCCTGTCGCTGCCCGAGTACGCGCTGATCGGCCTGCTCGGGCCGCCCCGTCCCCGGGGCCGGCGGCCGGAGACGGTCGCCGTGCTCAGCCACCACGAACAGGTCGTCGTGGGCGCCGACCGGCGCCGGAACCGGGCCAGCGCCCGGGTCGTGCTGCGGGCCGCGGCGCCGGGCGTGGACCGGTACGTGGTCGCCCATCCCCCCGGCGCCCGGCTGCTGCGGGCCGAGTCCTGCCGCCCCGGCCGCAGCGACGACGCGGGCCCCGGCACGCTGACAGAGCTGATCTTCCCGCATCCCCTGACCACCGGCGAGACCCGCGTCGTCGAGTACGTCACCGCGTTCCCCGCGACGGCCGACCGCTACGACCTGCACTTGCGGGACCCGGTCGAGCAGTTCCTGACGCAGGTGCGGTTCGCGGGCGGGCGGCTGCCGGTGCGGTGCTTCCACACCTGGTCCCCGGACGCGTCGGCGCCGCCCGGGGACGCCGGTGAGCTGCGCGTCGACGCGTTCGGGACCGCCCACGTCGTGGACACCGCCGCCCGGCCGGGCGTCCGAGGCGTCCGCTGGGAATGGCGCTAACTCTTCGTGATCTTCACGTCGTCGACGGCGGCCTCCACCAGGCTGGCCGCCGACAGGTCGGCCGCCTCGATCTGGATCCGTACGGTCTGGCCGGCGAAGGCGGTCAGCGACGCCGTGGCGACGCTCCACGAGCCGTTCCGGTTCGCGGCCGCGCCCAGCTGCTCGAAGACCGTGCTCGTCGTGCCGCCGATCACCCTCACCCGGAAGTAGTCGTCCGGCGAGGCGTTCGACCCGTGGGCGAGATACCAGGAGAACGACAGCGTGAGCGTCCCCGACGACGGCAGCGTGATCGCGGGCGACCTGATCGTCGTCGCTCCCCCGTCGACGTCGTAGTCCCCGGCGCTCGCGCCCGCCGCCGCGCCGGTGACCAGGTCGTAGCTCCCGCTGACCGGCGTGCCGAGCTGCTTGGCCCCGCTCGACGACGTCGCGGCGGGGCGGCCCCGCTCCCAGGCGCCGGAGGCCGCGGTGTCGGTGCCCGCCGCGTTCACCGTCCAGCCGGTCGCGGTCTCGAAGTCGTCGGAGTAGACGGTCGTGGACGGGGTGCCGGTGCCGCAGTACGTGGACTCCTTGCCGATGACCCGGTAGACGCAGTCGGCGTTCTGCGTGAGCAGCAGCGCCGCGGCCCGGTTGCGCGAGGTCTCCCTGTCGATGACCTCGTCGGGCGGGTAGAAGCCGGGGCTGCTCCCGGTGGGATACATCTCGAAGGTGTACGTGAAGATCTTGTAGGTGCCCCACATCCAGTCGTCGATGGAGCCGTCGGTGATGTAGAGGTCGCTGGCCTGCTCGGGGGTGTAGCCGTTGGTGGCCGCCATGCTGCGGCCGAGCGCGGCGTGCGCGTCCCGGTCGTCCTGCGTCATGCCGGGGCCGGTGTCGGCCGTCGTGTACCCGTACGGCCACAGGACGAGTTCGCTGTAGGTGTGCCAGTCGATGGCCGCCTTGATCTGCTGGACGCCGCCGACGACCCGGCCGCGCACGAAGTCGGCGGCCGCCTTGACCTCCGGCGCGGACTCGGCCGCCGCGCCGCGGTAGGTCTCGCTGGACGCGGTGCCGGAGGACCCGCCGCAGCAGCCCCACCGGTAGGCCCAGTTGCGGTTGAGGTCGGTGCCGACGCTGGAGGTGCCGGAGTTGGGCTGGCGGTTCTTGCGCCACGACCGGTAGGAGCCGGTGGCGATGTCGTACTCCCCGCCGTCGGGGTTGAGGTCGGGCAGGATCCAGATCTCCCGGGTGTTCACCAGGTCGGTGATCTGGGCGTCGCTGCCGTACCCGTCGGTGAACAGGCGCAGCAGATAGATCGCCATCTCGACGGTGAGGTGCTCGCGCGCGTGCTGGTGCGCGGTGAACAGCACCTCCGGCTCGCTCTCGTCGGTGGCCACGTTGTCGCTGATCTTGACGCCGATCATGTCGCGACCCTCGTACGACCGGCCGTAACTGAACCTGCGGGCGATCGCGGGATGGGCGGCGACGACCTGGTCCACCAGCGTGCTGAGCTCGGCGTAGTTGTGGTAGCCGGAGTCGCCCGAGGGGAAGTCGAAGGTCTGTGGCCCGCTCTCGTCGGCGGGCGGGGCGAGCTCGGTGACCCTGAACCCGAGCGCCCGGATGGCCGCGACCTCCCGGGGCGTCGCGGTGACGACCAGGCTCCGGCCGTGGACCTCGTCGATGGCGGCGCCCGTACGGGCGACGGCGCTGCGCTGGGCGACGTCGGCGGGGCCGTCCACCTGGTACTGCCTCGACGGCGCCGGATCGACGGCCCGCACCGCCGGGGCGACCCTCGCCGATCCGGCCGGTCCGGCCGCCGAGGCGTCCGGCGGAGCGGCGGCGCCGAGCACGGCGGGGATCACACCGAGCAGCACGGCCGCGATCCCCAGCGCCGGCGGGTACAGACGTCTTCTCACTCCACGCCCTCCCTTGCGGTAGGTACGTAGAGTGATCAGTCAGGCGGCCGGGATCAACGTTCACCGGGCCGTGTCGCGCGGCCCGGTGAACTACCCGCATCATGAACTGGATGTTCCACAACCAGTCCGGATGTTCTGTGGAATTTCAACTCACCGGCTGTCGGAACCCGTGCGGGTCAGCGCGGCGCGGCCCGCCTCCAGCCGGGCCACCGGGACGCGGAACGGCGAGCAGGAGACGTAGTCGAGCCCGATCTCGTGGCAGAAGTGGACCGAGTCGGGGTCGCCGCCGTGCTCGCCGCAGATGCCGAGCTTCAGGCCGGGCCGGGCCCGCCTGCCCTCCTCGGCCGCGATCCGCATCAGCCGGCCGACGCCGTCCCGGTCGATCGACTCGAACGGCGAGACGCCGAAGACCCCGAGGTCGAGATATCTGCCGAAGAAGGCGCTCTCCACGTCGTCGCGGGAGAACCCCCAGGTCATCTGGGTGAGGTCGTTGGTGCCGAACGAGAAGAAGTCGGCGGCCCCGGCGATCTGCCCGGCCGTCAGCGCCGCCCGGGGCACCTCGATCATCGTGCCGATCGCCGCCTCCACGACCGCCTCGGCGAGGATTCCCGTCGCCTCCTCCCGGACGATCTCCAGCTCCTGCACGGCGCCGACCAGCGGGATCATGATCTCCGCCCGCGCGCCCTCGACCTGTCTGGCCGCGGCGGCGATGGCCCGCACCTGCATGGCGAACAGCCCGGGGATCGCGAGGCCCAGCCGGACGCCGCGCAGGCCGAGCATCGGGTTCTGCTCGTGCAGGCGCCGGACCGCCGCCAGCAGCCTGCGGTCGCGGTCGCCGGCCCGCTCGCCTGCCACGGCGACCCGGACGGCGAGGTCGGTGAGGTCGGGCAGGAACTCGTGCAGCGGCGGGTCGATAAGCCGGATCGTCACCGGAAGGCCGCGCATGGCCTCGAAGATGCCGGCGAAGTCGGCCGTCTGGAGCGGTTCGAGCGCGTCCAGCGCGACCTGCCGCTCCTTGTCGCCCGGCGCCAGGATCAGGTCCTCCACGAGCCGCCGCCGCTCCCCGAGGAACATGTGCTCCGTACGGCAGAGCCCGACGCCGAGCGCGCCGAAGCGGCGGGCGCGAGCGGCGTCCTCGGGGGTGTCGGCGTTGGCCCGCACCTCCAGCCGGCGTACGGCGTCGGCGTGGGTCATGACGCGGTCGACGGCCCGGACCAGTTCGTCCTCGACCCGCCCGCCCTCGAAGTAGCGGGCCACCGGCGAGGCGGTCACCGGCACCTCCCCGAGGTAGACGGCGCCGGTGCTCCCGTCGATCGAGATGAGGTCGCCCTCGTTCACGACGACCCCGCCGGGCGCGGTGAAACGGCGGGCGTGCGGGTCGACCTCCAGCTCCTCTGCCCCGCACACGCAGGTCTTGCCCATGCCGCGGGCGACCACGGCGGCGTGCGAGGTCTTGCCGCCCCGGGAGGTGAGCACGCCGTGCGCCGCGATCATCCCGGCCAGGTCGTCGGGGTTGGTCTCGCGCCGCACGAGGATGACCGCCTCGCCCCGTCCGGCCACCTCGACGGCCCGCTCGGAGCTGAAGACGGCCCGGCCCGCGGCGGCCCCGGGCGAGGCGTTCATGCCGGTGGTCAGCCGGTGGCCGCCACCCGTGGCGGCGAACCGGGGGAACATGAGGTGGGCGAGCTGGTCTCCGTTGACCCGGGTGACCGCCTCGTCCATGTCGATGAGGCCCTCGTCGACGAGCTGGGTGGCGATGCGGAAGGCGGCCTCGGCCGTGCGCTTGCCGACCCGCGTCTGCAGCATCCACAGCCTGCCGCGCTCGATCGTGAACTCGATGTCGCACAGGTCGCGGTAGTGCCGCTCCAGCGTCGCCATGATGCCGAGAAGCTCGTGGTACGCCTCCGGGTTGATGGTCTCCAGCTCCTGCAGGGGAACGGTGTTGCGGATGCCGGCGACGACGTCCTCGCCCTGGGCGTCGCGCAGGTAGTCGCCGTAGACCCCCCGGCGCCCGGAACCCGGGTCGCGGGTGAAGGCGACCCCGGTGCCCGAGTCGGGGCCCATGTTGCCGAACACCATGGCGACGACGTTGACGGCGGTGCCGAGGCCGGCGGGGATGCGCTCCTGACGGCGGTAGAGGACCGCGCGGGGCGCGTTCCACGATTCGAAGACCGCCCGTACGGCGAGGTCCATCTGCTCACGGGGGTCGGCGGGGAACTCCCGGCCGGCCCGGGCGCGGACGATGCCTTTGAAGGTCTCGACCAGCCGTTGCAGGTCGGCCGCCTCGAGTTCGGTGTCGTCCCGGTCGCCCTTGAGGTCGTCCATCGCGTCCTCGAACGACTCGCCGTCGATGCCCAGCACGGTCCTGCCGAACATCTGGATCAGCCGGCGGTAGGAGTCCCAGGCGAAGCGGTCGTTGCCCGACTGCTTGGCCAGCCCGAGGACCGAGTCGTCGTTCAGGCCGATGTTGAGGACCGTCTCCATCATGCCGGGCATCGAGAACCTGGCCCCCGACCTGACGCTGACGAGCAGGGGGTCGTCCGCCTGGCCGAGACGCTTGCCCATGCGCGCCTCCAGGGCGGCGAGGTACTCGCCGACCTCCTCCTCCAGTCCGCCGGGCAGGTCGCCGTGCCGCAGGTAGTGGCGGCACGCCTCGGTGGTGATGGTGAAGCCGGGAGGCACGGGCAGGCCGATGTTGGTCATTTCCGCCAGATTGGCGCCCTTGCCGCCGAGTAGGTCCTTGAGGTCCTTGTTACCCTCGGTGAATCCGTAAACATACTTCGGCATCCGACGCTCCCTTCTGAACTGCCGCAAAAGCCATCGAAGCGGCCTGCAACTGGACTGTACCGGGGAAAATCATCCTCAACCGTCACCCTCTGCCTCACATACCGTTTACCCAGGTAGAAGAGGCCGCAGAGGTCTAATCCAATTGATTTTTACGGGACCGTGGCAATGGTTCATACCAATTCGCCGCCGGGCCGAGGCGGCGGGCGTTCGAAAGCACGGAAATGGTGTAGACCACGTGGCCGGTAAGGCCGCGTACCGGTGAGTCGGCCGTGCTGAGCCGCTCGGGTGCGATATAAACGAGCCACCCTCCGACCACAGCCAAGGGGAGGGTTTCCTGTGTCGCGAGCGGTGTCGCGAATGGTGCCGGCACGCGGGACGCCGGCGCGGCAGGCGTCGGCACCGAAGGCATCGGCGCGGGGGGTGCCGACGCGGGGGGTGCCGGCTCGGAGGCTCTGGCCGGTGACGACGGCGGTGGCCGCGGGACTGGCCGCGCTGGTGGCGGCCACCGGGTGCGAGGGCGCGCGGGTCACCCCGGAGCAGAGCGTGTCGGGCACGCCGGGCCTGGACTGGAAGCCGTGCGAGGAGACGGCGTCGTCGTCCGGCTTCGAGTGCGCGACGCTCCAGGTGCCGCTCGACTACGCCGCGCCGTCCGGCAGGAAGATCGGCATCGCCCTGGTCCGGCTGCGCGCCACCGAGCCCGGCCGGCGGCTCGGCTCACTCGTCTTCAACTTCGGCGGCCCCGGCGGTTCCGGCGTCACGACACTCATGCAGGCGGCGCACGCGTTCTCCACCCTGGGCGGCCGTTACGACCTCGTCAGCTTCGACCCGCGCGGAGTCGAGCGCAGCAGCGGCATCCGGTGCCTCAGCGGCCCGCGGATGGACTACTTCCTCGCCCACGAGCCCAGCGGCGACGCCCGGTCGGAGAAGAGCCTCGTCGCCGAGTTCACCCAGGGGTGCGAACGCGAAGCGGGCTGGATCCTGCCGTACGTCGGCACGGTCAACGCGGCGCGCGACATGGAGGCGCTGCGGGCGGCGCTCGGCGACTCCCGCCTCAACTACCTCGGGTTCTCCTACGGCACCCACCTCGGCGCGGTCTACGCCACCCAGTTCCCCGGCAAGGTGGGCAGGATGGTGCTCGACTCGGCCGTCGACCCCTCGGTCACCCTGCTCGACATGTCCAAGACCCAGGCCCTCGGCTTCCAGAAGGCCTACGAGGACTACGTGGCCGACTGCGCCAGGACCCGGACGAGCTGCCCGCTCGGCGCCGACCCCGCCGCCGTGAAGGCCGACGTGCTGAAGCTGCTCGACTACCTGAACCGCAGGCCGCAGAAGCAGGGCGACCGCGAGATCACCCAGAACATCGCCAGGGCCGGCATCACGCAGGCCCTCTACAGCAAACTCACCTGGCCGCTGCTCACCGAGGCGCTGAAGGAGGGCGGGAAGGGCGACTACAGCGGCCTGCTCACGCTCGCCGACCAGTACGCCGGGCGGCGGCCCGACGGCAGCTACTCGACCCTGCAGTTCTCGCTGCCCGCGATCCTGTGCGCCGACACCACCGACCGGCCGTCGGTCGAGGAGGCCGAGAAGCTGGCCCGGCGGCTCAGGGCGCGGACGCCGGTTTTCGCGCCGACCGCGGCCAGCGCCGGGTCCTGCAGCGTGTGGCCGGTGCCGGGAGACGACGGCGCCCGGCGGGTCGACGCGAGCGGCTCGGGGCCCATCCTGGTGGTCGGCGTGACCAACGACCCGGCCACGCCGTACCAGTGGGCGCCGCGGCTCGCCGGTCAGCTGCGCACCGGGGTGCTGCTGACCCTGGACGGCGAGGGCCACGGCGCGTACGGCCAGAGCGGCTGCATCGACGACCGCGTCAACGCCTACCTGCTGGAGGGGCGGGTGCCCGCGAAGAACACGCGCTGCACCTGATCCCCCGGGCCCCCACGATCCGCCCGGCCCGTCCCCGGCGCTTTTCGTCGACGACGCGGAAGGCCCCGCCCGGGAGATCTCCCGGGCGGGGCCTTCGGTGCGCCGATCAGTCGTTCAGGTGCTGACGCAGGTAGGACTCGACCTGGTCGAGCGCGACCCGCTGCTGGGCCATCGTGTCGCGCTCGCGGATCGTCACGGCCTGGTCCTCCAGGGTGTCGAAGTCGACCGTGATCGCGAACGGCGTGCCGATCTCGTCCTGGCGGCGGTAGCGGCGGCCGATCGCGCCCGCGTCGTCGAAGTCCACGTTCCACCGGCGGCGCAGCCGCGCGGCCAGGTCACGGGCCTTCGGCGACAGGTCGGCGTTGCGCGACAGCGGCAGCACCGCGACCTTGACCGGGGCCAGGCGGTGGTCGAGGCGCATCACGGTCCGCTCCTCCATCACGCCCTTGGCGTTGGGCGCCTCGTCGACCGTGTAGGCGTCGAGGAGGAAGGTCAGCGTCGCGCGGTCCACACCGGCCGCCGGCTCGATGACGTACGGCACGTAACGCTCGCCCGACTCCTGCTCGAAGAACGACAGGTCGGTCCCCGACGCCTTCCCGTGCGCGGTGAGGTCGAAGTCGGTGCGGTTGGCGATGCCCTCCAGCTCACCCCACTCGCCGCCGGCGAAGTTGAAGCGGTACTCGATGTCCACCGTCCGCTTGGAGTAGTGGGACAGCTTCTCCTTCGGGTGCTCGTAGAGCCGCAGGTTGTCCTTGTTGATGCCGAGGTCGACGTACCAGCGCAGGCGCTCGTCGATCCAGTACTGGTGCCACTCCTCGTCGGTGCCGGGCTTGACGAAGAACTCCATCTCCATCTGCTCGAACTCGCGGGTGCGGAAGATGAAGTTGCCCGGGGTGATCTCGTTGCGGAACGACTTGCCGACCTGCCCGATGCCGAACGGGATCTTCCGGCGGGCCGACTGCTGCACGTTCAGGTAGTTGATGAAGATGCCCTGGGCGGTCTCCGGCCGCAGGTACGCCAGGCCCGACTCGTCCTCGACCGGGCCGAGGAACGTCTTCAGCAGGCCGCTGAACTGCCTGGGCTGGGTGAAGGCGCCCTTGTTGCCGCAGTTGGGGCAGGTGATGTCGGCCAGGCCGCCCGCGGGCTCGCTGCCGTGCTTGGCCTCGTACGCCTCGAGCAGATGGTCGGCGCGGTACCGCTTGTGGCACGACTGGCACTCGGTGAGCGGGTCGGTGAACGTCTCGACGTGACCGCTGGCCTGCCAGACCTCGCGGGCGAGGATGACGCACGAGTCGAGGCCGACGACGTCGTCGCGGCCCTGCACCATGGCCTTCCACCACTCGCGCTTGACGTTGTTCTTGAGCTCGACACCCAGGGGTCCGTAGTCCCAGGACGCCCGCAGGCCTCCGTAGATCTCGCTCGACGGGAAGACGAGCCCGCGGCGCTTGGCGAGGCTGACGATCGTTTCCAGGACGTCGGTGCGACGTGCCATCAGTGGGACTCCATCCGGCTGGGTGTCGGCGTTGAGATCGGGTCGGTGCGGATCGAGGTCAGGTTCAGATCGAGGTCGGCGATGCGCCGGCGGCTCGCTCAAGCGGCCGGGCTCGGCCCGGCCGCCTGCCCGCGGCGGCGGCGACGTCCGGCCACCTGCCCGGATCCGTGCCCAAGCTTAGGGGAATCCGGCGGCCCCGCGCTCACGGCTTGCCCGTGGTCCCCGCGTTCACGCCGGCGCCCGGAGGCGCGTAGACGTCCTCGAAGGCCCCCGGCTCGTTGATCATGAGGGTCATCAGCGGATACATCTCCATCCGCGCCGCCGACAGGGCGCGCCGGTAGTGGCCCGCCCCCTCCCACTCGCTGACCAGCGCCCACAGCGCGGGCTCGTCCACCGCCCTGCCGAGCCGTCCGCGGAGGTAGCCCGGCTGCGCGGCCAGCAGGTCCAGGATGGCGCGGGCCTGGGTGGCGAACTCCTCGGTGCGGGCGCCCGGCACCGAGTAGCGGATCACGGCGAGCATGCCGCCCAGCATGCCACCCTCTCCCGTACGGCCCGCCGCGAGGGGGCGGGCGAAGGGGCGCGGGAGGCGCGGGCGGGGCTAGGCTCTCAGGCGTGGGAAGCGAAACGGAACCGCCGCGCCGCCAGGTCCCCGTGCATCCCCTGGCGCGCAGGCCCGCCGGGGAGACGCAGGCGCGGGGAGCACGGGCGGGAGGAGCCCAGGGGCGATCGCCGCGCCCGGTGCGTCCGCTGCCCGCCGGCGAGCACTTCTTCACGCCGGGCGCCACCGGGGCGCGCCGGACGGTCGAGACGAAGAGCGCCCCGCTGCTGGTCTTCCTGTTCCAGATGCCCCGGTGGCTGGCCCCGGTGGTCCTGGTGGCGCTGCTCATCGCCGGGCTGGTCGTGCCGGACTGGCGCGGCGGCGTGGCCGTGCTCCCGGTGCTGGCGTTCATCGCCTGGCTGGCCTACCTGTCGTGGCCGTCGCTGCGGCCGATGGGCCGGTTGCTCCGCGTGGCGGTCGGGACCTTCCTGGTTCTCCTCGTCGCGACCCGCTTCGGGCTCTTCTGACGCGAGCCGTCCCGAGGTCGTCGCGGGTGCCGCCGGTCGGACGGCGCCGCTCGACCTGCCGGACACGACCTAGTCTGTATTTCGTAGGGCGCAGTGCGTAGGGCGCCGCCGTACCCGGGAGTCCTTGATGACCAAGAGCCGCGACGCCGTCCACGAGATCCTCCGCCAGAGCGGCGGGTTCCGCAGCGCGCAGGACGTGTTCGCCGAGATGCGCGCGGACGGCTCGAAGATCGGCCTCACGACCGTCTACCGGGCGCTCCAGTCGCTGTCCGACGCGGGCCGGGTCGACGTGCTGCGCACCGACGAGGGCGAGTCGGTCTACCGGGCCTGCCAGAGCGACACGCACCACCACCACCTCGTGTGCCGGCTGTGCGGGCGCACGGTCGAGGTGGCGGGGCCGGACGTGGAGCGGTGGGCCGAGGTCGTCGGGGCCGAGCACGGCTTCATCGACGTCACCCACACCGTCGAGGTCTTCGGCACCTGCTCCTCATGCGCCGCGTCACGCGGCGCGGCCACCCCTTCGGCGACGCCCGCGAAGACGGCGGGAAAGGCCGCCGGGAAGGGCTGACCCCGCCCCGCGCGGGCCTCGCGGGGAGTACGCTTCCTGCGCCGCGCCAAGCCCGCCGCGACAGAAGGAGATGGCGTGCCGTTCAGCCATGACATGGTGTACTCGCTGGCGACGGTGGTGGACCTCGTCAACACCGGCGCCGGCGAGCGCGACGGGCTGGCCGAGGTCGCCGACCTGGCGGAGTTCGTCGGCAGGCGCGAGGTCAGCGGGGTGCGGACGCTGACCCGGCGGGACCTCGCCGAGGTGCGGGCCCTGCGCGAGGCGTTCCACGCCGTGTTCACCGCGCCCGACCAGACGACGGCGGTCAGGGTGCTCAACACGCTGCTGGGCCGCACCCGCATCACGCCCAGCCTGACCGAGCACGACGGCCACCCGCTCCACGTCCACTACTTCGCGCCGGACGCGTCGGTCGCCGAGCATCTGGCCGCCGACTGCGGCGTCGCGCTCGCCCACGTGCTCGTGGAGAACGAGCGGGAGCGGCTGCGCACGTGCGCCGCGCCCGACTGCTCACACGTCTTCGTGGACGAGTCGCGGAACCGTTCCCGGGTCTACTGCGACAGCCGCACCTGCGGCAACCGCATGCACGTGGCCGCCTACCGGGCCCGCGCCCGCCGCCGCGACGCCTCCTGACACCTCCCGCCGCGGGTCCGGCTACCGTGCGGAGGCGGGGGCGGCCTCGTTCGGCAGCGCGCCGCCGTACCTGCGGTCGCGCTTGGCGTAGATCTCGCACGCCTGCCACAGGTCACGGCGGTCGAAGTCGGGCCAGAGCTGGTTGAGGAACACCATCTCGGCGTAGGCGGACTGCCAGAGCAGGAAGTTCGAGGTGCGCTGCTCGCCCGAGGACCGCAGGAACAGGTCGACGTCCGGGATCTCGGGCTCGTCGAGGTAGCGGGCGAAGACCTTCTCCGAGACCTTGTCGGGCTTGACCCGGCCGTCGGCGATGTCCCGGGCGAGCCGCACGGCCGCGTCCACGATCTCCGCGCGGCCGCCGTAGTTCACGCAGAACTGCAGGGTCAGCGTGCTGTTGCCGACCGTCCTGCGCTCGGCGTCCTCCAGCTCCTTGATCACGCTTCGCCAGAGCCGGCCGGGCCGCCCGGCCCAGCGGACCCGTACGCCCATGGCGTCGAGCTCGTCGCGCCTGCGCCGGATGACGTCGCGGTTGAAGCCCATGAGGAAGCGCACCTCGTCGGGCGAGCGCTTCCAGTTCTCGGTCGAGAAGGCGTACGCGGACAGGTAGGGGATGCCGATCTCGATGGCGCCCTCGATGACGTCGAACAGCGACGCCTCGCCCATCTTGTGCCCTTCGGTCCTCGGCAGCCCGCGGGCCTTGGCCCAGCGGCCGTTGCCGTCCATGACGATCGCCACGTGACGCGGCAGCAGGGCGCGCGGAATGTCGGGTGGAGTGGCCCCGGACGGGTGTGGAGTGGGAGGACGAACCATGTAGCGAGCGTATTGCGTCCGGAGCGGTCCTCAGGTGCGGAAGACGTGCGGATCCGGTGCAGGTTCGGCATCTCCGGCGCTCGGCCACTCCCGCTCGACGTGGCGCAGCGAACGGATGCCGTGCTCCAGGTGCCACTGCAGGTAGGCCGCCACCAGGCCGCTGCACTCGGTGCGGTGCCGCGGCTCGGAGGAGTCCGCGGCGGTCCAGTCGCCCCGCAGCAGAGCGATCATCAGCGCGATCGTCTCGGCCGCGGGAACGGCCGCGCCGGGCGGGCGGCACGCGCCGCAGACCACCCCGCCCGCCACGATCGCGAAGGCGCGCGCCGCCTCGGCGCCGCACCGCGCGCACTCCGACAGCGCGGGGGCGTAGCCCGCCACCGCCAGCGAGCGCAGGAAGAACGCGTCGAGCACCAGCCGGGCCTCGTGGCCGCCCTGGGCGAGCGTGCGGAGGCCGCCGACCAGCAGCAGGAACTGGCGCAGCGCCGGCTCCTTCTCCCCCACGGTCAGCCGGTCGGCCGTCTCCAGCATCGCCGTGCCCGCCGTGTATCTCGGGTAGTCGGCGACGATCGCCTCGCCGTACGGGTGCAGGGTCTCGACCTGCGTGATCACGTCGAGCGACCTGCCGCCGTGAAGCTGCAGGTCCACGTGTGAGAACGGCTCCAGCCGCGCGCCGAACCGCGACATGGTCCTGCGTACGCCCTTGGCCACGCCCCGGACCTTGCCGGTGCGCCGGGTGAGGAGGGTGATGATGCGGTCGGCCTCGCCCAGCTTCTGGGTGCGCAGCACGACGCCCTCGTCGCGGTAGAGGCTCACTCCGTCATCGTAGGGTCCGCCCGGTGGCCGGCGCCCCCTCGGGCCCCATACGAGGCTTTCACCCCACTCCAGCGCATGAATGGTGAAAATTCGGTAATGATCCGGCGACGATGCCGAGTGGCAAACCCGGACGAAGCTGTACATCTAGCGGCCGTACGGTAAACCTGGGGTGCCACGTCCGAGCGGAAAGGTCACTAAGCTTTGGCCTCCGGCGGACTTCCCCGCGCCGGTCAAGCCCCAAGGGCCTGACTCCCCCGTTGCGTGAAAGGTTGCCATGACCCGCGTGGTCCTGCTGGGCGCGCCGCCCGGCCCGATCGCTTTCCCGCCGCCCGGCGGCCGGCCCGCCCTGCCCGCGGCCATCACGCTGACCTCGCTTCCCGGGGCGCCCTCCGCGTACGACAGGCTGCTCGCGCAGGCCGCCGCGCTGGACCCCGAGCCGACGACGATCGCCCGGCCCGGCGACGCGGCGGCCTACGCCCGGCCGTACGGCCGCGTGGTGGAGAGCCGGGACGTCGCCGGAGACCTGCGCGCGCTGGCCGACGTGGCCGAGGCCGCCGAGGACAACCTGCTGATCCTGCCGGCCGACTCGCTGGTGCACGACGAGCTGATCTACCAGATCACCAAGGCCAAGCGGGGCGCCCTCGCGCTGATCGTCCGCCCGGAGCGGGACGAGAACGCGCCGATCGAGGAGATGGTGCCGATCGAGGAGGCCGTGCCCGAGATCGGCTCGCAGTTCATCGAGGGACTGCCCCAGCGCACCCGCGCGGGCCGCGGCCGGATCATCTCGGTCGGCACCGCCTACCACGCGGTGACCCGGCCGAACGCGGCGCTGCTCGGACCGCTCCACCTGCACCAGCGGCACCTGCCGACCCTCGCCGAGGCCGCCCGCGACCTGGCGGAGATGGCCCACCTGTTCGGCCCCGAGGACGACCTGACCGAGCTTCTCGTGCTCGGGCTGGTCCGGCGCGGCGTCTCGGTCGGCCGGCGGGGCCGCCGCGACCTGTTCTTCCGCCGCGTCCGGAGCCAGGCCGAGGCCGACGAGGCGCAGGCGGAGATGGCCGGCTACGACGAGGACCGGGCCCGGCTCGACAACGCGGTGAAGGGCGCCGACGGCTTCTTCACCACGTTCTTCGTCAGCACCTACTCGCGCTTCATCGCCCGCTGGGCGGCCCGCCGGGGGCTCACCCCCAACCAGGTGACGCTGATCTCGATCGCCCTCGGCCTGCTGTCGGCCGGCGCGTTCGCCACCGGCACCCGCTGGGGGGCGATCGCCGGAGGGGTGCTCATCTACTTCGCGTTCGTCTTCGACTGCGTCGACGGGCAGGTCGCGCGGTACGCCCGCAAGTTCGGCGTGCTCGGCGCCTGGCTGGACGCCACGTTCGACCGGTTCAAGGAGTACGCCGTCTTCGTCGGCCTGGCGGTCGGTGCGACGGTGTCCGGGCAGTTCGGCGACGGCGAGGGCGTCTGGACGCTGGCGCTGGTCGCGCTGGCCCTCCAGTCGGTCAAGCACCTGCTCGACTTCTCGTTCGGCGCGGCCAACCGGCGCAAGGCGCCGGTGCCGCTGCCCACGCTGGACCTCACGGTCGCCGACGACCGCCCGCTGCGGGAGGCGCTGGAGGAGCGCAGGGCGAGCCGGAGCACCGGCGTGCGCGGTCTGCTGCGGCTCTGGACGAAGGCCGGGAAGTTCCGCCCGGTCCACTGGGCCCGCAAGATGATCGTGTTCCCCATCGGCGAGCGCTTCGCCGCCATCGCGATCACCGCCGCGTTCTTCGACCCCCGGGTCACGTTCCTCACGCTGATCATCTGGGGCGGCGTCGCGGCCACCTACACCCTCACCGGACGTCTCCTGAGGTCACTCGCATGATCACCCAGCCGCAGGCCATCACCCCGCTCCCCGACCCGGACGAGGAGCGCCGCCGCGTCCAGACCGCGCGCCTGCTCGCCTACCGCGACGACGGCCCGCTCGCGACCGCGCTGAAGGGCACCCTGGGCCGGCTGCTGCCGCCGGTGCCCGCGACGGCGGTGGCGCTGCTCGCGATCGTGGCGGCGGCCGTCGCCGGGATCCTCACCGACGGCCCGGTCCTGCTCCTCCCGGTGGCCGTGCTGCTCGTGCTGGTGCTGCCGACCGCCGGCCGCGACCACCTGGGCCGCTTCGACTGGCTCACTCCCCCACTGCTGCGGGCCGCCGAGTTCCTGACGGTCATCCTGCTCGGGCTGGCCGAGAGCACGCCCAAGTGGCTGCTGTTCGTGCTCATCTACGTGATCGGCTACCACACGTACGACACGGTCTACCGCACCCGGCAGGGCATCTGGCCCCCGGCGTGGCTCTACCGGGCGGGGCTCGGCTGGGAGGTCCGCCTGCTGATCCTGGGGGCGGGCGCGGCGGCCGGGTGGCTGACCCCCGTCGCCGCCGTCCTTACGGCGTACCTGCTCGTGCTGTTCTCGGTCGAGAGCATCACCAGCTGGGTGCGCCTGGACAAGGCGTCCGCGCAGGCCCAGGCCGACCAGGACCTGGAGCAGTCGCCCGAGGACGCCGCCGAGCAGGCCACCGGCGACGCCGACCAGGGCTGAAGCAGGCCTGACCAGGGCTCGACCCGGAGTCGGCGCGGCCCGGGGACGGCGTGCGGGAAGACGGCGGGAAGAGGGACGGCCCGGAGGCGGGCGGGACGCGGCCCGGCGGGCGGCGGGCGGTCAGTAGGAGGATCGCGCGTCGAACAGCGCCCAGACCACCTTCCCGCCGCCCCGGGTGAGGATCCATCCCCAGGCCGCGCACAGCGCGTCGACCAGGTGCAGCCCGCGGCCGGACTCCGAAAGATCGTTCCAGGGAGACAGCGCGGGCACCCGCGCACTGGCGTCGCTCACGCCACAGCCGATATGAAAACGGTGCCTCACCAGCCTCAGCCGGATCGGCGGGGCGCCGGCGGGCTCGGCGGGCGCGTGCCGGAGCGCGTTGGTCACCAGTTCCGACACGACGATCTGCGCGTCGGGCACCAGGTCGCCGGCGTCCCAGCCGCTCAGCGTCCGGGCGGTGAAGTCCCTGGCGACTGCGGGCGAGGTGGTGCGCCCGTGGATGTCACACGTCGCCGACGCGGGCAGGGACAGCCCGGCGACGTCGTCCCCTTCGAACATCGCGGTCAGCCACGAAGGCGCGGTCGCGGCTCCCGGGCCTGCCAGGTCTGCTGTCATCGCGGGTCCCTCAGGTCTCACCATTACATGATGTGAATTTCCCTGCCGTCGTGTATCTTGCCCTGCGCCTTGCGGGTGCAAGCGCGCGTGCACGTGCAAATGTCGGATGCCATCGACTTTTCGTGGAAGTCCCCAGAAAACCCCGCCTCGGACCCCATCCGGTAGGATGATCAACCGAATACTCCTCCGTCCGACCTGTTTCGCCCCTCGGACACCCGGTTTCACGAGGCAATCACCCGGAGCGTCGCCAATGGAGACCACGTGAACGCGCAGGCGGAAAACGCCCCCTCGTTACCGTTCGGGCTCGCCCGAAGCGGCCCGACCGCCCTGCGGCTGGTGCTCGGCGCGCAGCTCAGGCGGCTTCGCCGGGAGAGCGGCATCACTCCGGAGACGGCCGCGCACACCATCCGCGCGTCCCACGCCAAGATCAGCCGGTTGGAGCTCGGCCGGGTGGGCTTCAAGGAGCGGGATGTCGCCGACCTGCTCACGTTGTACGGCCTGACCGACCCGGACGAACGGGCGGTGCTGCTGGACCTGGCCCGTCAGGCCAACCTCCCCGGCTGGTGGCACAAGTACAGTGACGTGCTGCCGGGCTGGTTCGAGTTCTACGTCGGGCTGGAAGAGGCGGCGTGCCTGATCCGCTGCTACGAGCTGCAGTTCGTCCCCAGCCTGCTGCAGACCCCCGAGTACGCGCGGGCCACCGTACGGGTGGCCAACTCGGGACGGTCCGCCGACGAGGTCGACCGGCACGTGGACCTGCGGCTGCGCCGCCAGAAGCGGCTGACCGGGCCGGACGCCGCGACGCTGTGGGCCGTGGTGGACGAGGGGGTGCTGCGCCGCCCGGTCGGCGGCCCGGAGGTGATGCGGGCCCAGCTGGAGCATCTGATCGAGGTGACCAGGCGGCCGAACGTCACGCTGCAGGTCGTGCCCTTCGACCGCGGCGGGCAGTTCACCGTGGGCGGGCCGTTCTCGGTCCTGCGCTTCGACGCGCCCGAGCTGCCCGACGTCGTCTATCTGGAGCAGCTCACCAGCGCCCTCTACCTGGACAAGCCGGAGGACACCGAGGCGTACACGCAGGTGCTGAACGCGATCTGCGTGGAGGCCCACTCGGCCGAGCGGACGACCGCGCTCCTGGAGGAGCTGCTGGCCGCCTACCGGTGACCCGCCGGACGGCGTCCGGGACGGCCGCGCTCACCCGCCGGACGCCTGGCCGGGCCGCCGGCCGGAGAAGAACGCCTGGCAGGTCTCGGCGAAGGCGACCGCCCGGGCGGTGGGCCGCACACCGCGCACCGAGGCGAGCACGACGTCGAGCGCCGGAACGTCGTCGCTGATCGGCACGCACGCCACCCGCCCGCCGTCGTAGGTGTGGTCGCTGTCGGCCCGCTGGTTCAGTATCGAGTAGCCGTGCCCGCCGGCCACGAGCGCGCGGGCGGTCTCGTAGCTCGACGTCCGGAAGCGCACGCGCGGTTCCGTCGGATAGATCGCCCGGAAGTAGTCGCGGCTGCGCGGCAGGTCGAGCAGGATCATCGGCTCGGTGGCCAGGTCCGCCAGCGACACCGCCTCCGCCTCCGCCAGCGGATGCCCCACGGGAAGCAGTGCGTACGGCCTGGCCTGGGTGAGCGGCCGGATGTCGAGATCGAGGGCGAGGTCGATGGCGTAGACCAGGGCGACCTCGCACCTGCCGTCCAGCAGCGCCGCCTCCATCGTGGACAGCTCGCCCTCGGCGACGCTGACCCGCACCCCCGGATAACGCCCGGCGAACTCGCGCAGCAGGCGCGAGAGGTAGAACGGCGCGAGGGTCGTCAGGCAGCCGACCGCGAGCTCGCCGGTGAGCGAGCCCGCGAGGCCGCGCGCCGACTGGGCGAGGGCCGCAGCGTGGGCGAGGAACTCCCGCGCCTCGACGAGGAAGCGCTCGCCCGCGCGGGTCAGCGACAGGCCGCGGGCGTGGTGGCGGATCAGGAGCTGGACCCCGAGCTCCCGCTCGACCTGGGCGATCGCGGCCGAGATCGCCGACTGCGCGACCATGAGCTCTCTGCTGGCCGCGGTCATACTGCCGAGCTCGGCCGCGGTTACGAAGTAACGCAGCTGGACGAGGGTGAAGTTGGCGTCCGCCACGCCACCCATTGTGACCGTCTCCGGGCCCGCTGGCGCCCGCGATCCGGTATCAACTTCGAATGCCTTTTCCGGCCCCTGATCAGGCCTTTTCCCAACGGAAACGATTCGCGCCCAGCGCGAGCCCCCCGATCGCGAGGGCCAGGGACACGACCACCCCCCACAACACGGCCGACGCGCCGTAGGAACCGGAGAACAACGCCCGCAGTCCCTCGACCGCGTACCGGAACGGCGTGAGACGCGACGCCACGTCGAGCCAGGCGGGGGCGAGCGACATCGGCAGCAGCGCGCCCGACAGCAGCATCAGCGGGACCACCACGGTCGACATCACGGGCGCGAACAGTTCCTGCCGCATCGTGAGCGCCGCCGCGTACGACAGCGACGCCATGCCGACGGACAGCACGGTCATCAGGAGCAGGGCCGCCAGCACCCCCGGGAGCGGCGCCCGCAGCCCGAGCGCGTAGCCCGCCACGATGATCGCGACGGCCTGCACCAGCAGCACCAGACTGTCCCTGAGCACCCGGCCGAGCAGCAGCGTGACCGGGCTCACCGGGGCGACCCGGAGCCGTTCGAGCACGCCGAACCGCTGGTCGAAGACGATGCCGAAGCCCGCCATCCCCGCGCTGGTCAGCGCGAGCTGCACCAGCAGGCCGGGCACGAGGACGGCCCACGACCCGACGCCGCTGCGGGCGAACAGCGGGCCGAACAGCACGAGGAAGAGGAACGGCTGCACGGCGCCGAAGGCGAGGTTGACCTTGCTGCCGAAGGAGGTGCGCAGGTAGTGGCCGGTCAGGACGGCGAGAGCGGTCACGCGGCGGCTCCCTCGCGCAGCTCGCGGCCGGTGACCGCGAGGAAGACCTCATCGAGCGTGCGCGCGCCGTGCTCGGCCTTCAGCCGGTCCGGGGTGCCCTCGGCGACGATCCGGCCGTGGTCGATGATCAGGATCCGGTCGCAGAGCGCGTCGGCCTCCTCCAGGTAGTGGGTGGTGAGGAAGACCGTCACGCCGTCGCGCTCGCGCAGCCGCCGGATGTGGTCCCACAGGTTGGCGCGGCTCTGCGGGTCGAGCCCGGTGGTGGGCTCGTCGAGGAAGAGCAGCCCGGGCCGGTGGAGCAGGCCCATCGCGATGTCGAGCCTGCGCTTCTGGCCGCCCGACAGCATGACCGTCGTCCGCTCCTCGACCCCGGCGAGGTCCAGGGCGGCGAGCAGGGAGGTCACCCGGGCGCGGGCCTCGGCCCGGCTCAGGCCGTGCAGGCGGGCCTGGAGCACGAGTTCGTCCCCGACCGGGGTGAACGGCCCAAACGCGCCGCCCTGGGCGACGTAGCCGATGCGCCGGCGTACGGCCACCGGGTCGGCGAAGAGGTCGGCGCCCGCGACCGTGGCGGTGCCGGACGTCGGACGCAGCAGCGTGGTCAGCATGCGCAGGGTGGTGGTCTTGCCCGCGCCGTTCGGGCCGAGGAAGCCGACGATCTCGCCCGCGGAGACGTCGACGTCGATCCCCCGGACGGCCTCGGCCGTCCCGAACGTCTTGGTGAGCCCTCTGACGTGAATCATGCTCGGTAGAGTAACACCAAATTTGGAGTCACTTAAAGTTTGTGTTCGTCCTTAGAATCGAGGCATGGAAGAGGGCCTGCGGGAGCGGAAGAAGCGGGAGACCCGGCAGCGGATCTCCGACATCGCGACGGGGCTGTTCCTGGTGCGGGGGTTCGACAACGTCACTGTGGCCGAGGTCGCGCGGGCGGCCGACGTGTCGGTCAACACCGTGTTCAACTACTTCCGCACGAAGGAGGACCTGTTCCTCGACCGCAGTGAGGAGAGCATGGACGTGCTGGCGCGAGTGGTCCGCGAGCGCCGGCCCGGCGAGACGGCGGTCGAGGCGGTGCGGCGCGACTTCCTCGCGGCCCTGGACTCCGGCGACTGGCGCTACGGGATCAACGAGGGCGCGGACGTCTTCGTCCAGCGGATCCGGGAGAGCCCGGCGCTGCAGGCCCGGATCGAGATGATGAGCCGGCACCGCGAGGAGCGGCTCGCCGCCGTGCTCGCCGACGAGACCGAGGCGGATCCCGACGACATGACCCCGTCCCTGGTTGCGGCCCAGATCCGCGCGGCGGTCGAGGCGCTCACCCGGCACTTCGCGATGCGGCGGCTCGCCGGCGAGGAGGGCTCGGGCATCGTCGCGGACCTTCGCGCGCACGCCGAGCGCGCCTTCGACCTGCTGGAGCGTGGGGTCGGCGACTACTGCCTGCGGCCCGGGCCCCCGGCCGTCAGCCTCCCGCCAGCCGGTGAGCGGACCACACCAGCGCCTCGGTGACGCGGTGCTGCGAGAGGCCCAGGGTCCGCCGCTGGAACAGGTACACCTCGGGCGCGAACGGCGCCAGCACGCCGTCGGCCATGCCGTCCGGATCCGGCGCCCCCGACTCGGTCAGCAGCATCCGGACGTGCGCGCGCCAGAAGCCGTACGCGCCGGTGCCGAATCTGGCGCTGCCGGTCTCGGCCCCCAGGACGAGGTGCAGGTGACGCTCCAGCAGGTCGACCATGGCGACGCAGAACGCGGCGAGCCGCTCGGCCGGTGAAGCCCCCGGGCCGAGCGGCGGCGGCCCGCTCAGGATGTGCTCCTGCAGCCGCCGCTCGTGCTCGTCCAGCAGCGCCGTGGCGATCGCCGCGACGTCCGGATAACGGCGGTACAGCGTCGCCCGCCCCACGCCCGCCTCCTTGGCGATCTCGTCCATGGTGACGTTCCGGGCGTCCCCGGCGGCGAAGAGCCGCTCGGCCGCCGTGAGCACGCGTACGCGGTTGCGCGCGGCGTCCGCCCGTTCCCGCACCGGGGCCGGCCGGACCGGCTGGAGATCGAGCACGAGCGGTTCGCGGCCGGTCCCGGACGCGTCCGGCGATGGCACGCCGCCGTTCGACCGGTTCACCCCGGGTTCCCTCACCCCGTCGCTCATGGCCTCATCGTAGACCGGCGACCCAACCATGTGGACATCGCGTCCGGTTGTCGCCTAGGCTCATATGGACACAGTGTCCACTTATGTGAGTTCCCCTGCCGAGAGGATGGCGATGCACTCCCTGTTCCTCGCCGCGGCGCTGCTGGCCGGCTGTCTGCTGGCCGTACAGGCGTCGGTGAACCTCCAGCTCAACAAGGCCGTCGGCACCCCGTACGGCGCCTCGACCCTGCAGCTGAGCGTGGCCACGGCCGTGCTGGCGCTGCTCGCGGTCACCGTGGGCGCGATCGGCGCGCTCCACCTGCCGCCTGGCGTCCCGTTCTGGCACCTGCTCGGCGGTCTGGCCAGTCCGCTCTACATCACCAGCGGGATCCTGCTCTTCCCCCGCCTCGGCGCCCTGGCCGCGGCGGGGCTGTTCGTGACCGGGCAGATGTTCGCGTCGCTGGGACTGGACCTGTTCGGCCTGCTCGGCGTCGCGCCCAAGCCGCTCAGCGCCGGCATCGCGCTGGGCGCTCTCGCCGTCCTGGCCGGCATCACCGTCGTCATCCGCGGCCAGAGCCCGATCCGGACACCGGCCCAGACACCAACACCGGCACCGGCGCGGGCGGCCTCCGGCACCCTCGGCGGCGGTGTCTCCGGGCGCGGTGGGAGCACCGGCGCCGGCGCTCCGGCGGCGACCGCCGGGACGGCCCCTCGGCCGGGCGGTCTCGGCCGGAGCGGCTGGGTCCTGCTCGGCGTCGTCGCCGGCGCGGTCCTGCCCGTGCAGGGCGCGGTCAACGCCCTGCTGCGCAGGGAGATCCACCAGCCGGTCGCCACCGCCGTGATCAGCTTCGTCGTGGCCACGATCACCATCGCCGTCGTCCTGGCCGCGCTGCTCGCGCTGGGCCGCACCCCCCGGCCGCGGCTCGGCGGGCTGCGCACGATGCCCTGGTGGGGATGGCTCGGCGGCGGCTGCGCAGCGGTGTACGTCACCGCGACCTTCACGCTGATCCCCGCGATCGGCGCCGCGGCCACCGTCGCGCTCACCGTGACCGGCCAACAGCTCGCCTCCGCCGTGATCGACCACCACGGCCTGCTGCGGTTGCCCCGGCGCCCGCTCACCGCTGCGCGCCTGGCCGGCCTCGCCCTGCTCATCGCCGGTTCTGTGCTCGTCCAGCTCGCCTGAGCGGATGGGCCGCAGGAGAGAACGGGCGCGGCGCCGTCCGATCGGCGGGAGAACGCGGAGGGGCGCGGACCCTGCGGGGGCGTCCGCGTCCGCGAAGCCGCGCGGGTGAGTCGGCGGCTGTATACAGGTCCACGTGAGGTTGGACGAGCTCGATCGCGCCATCATCCGGGCCCTCGTCGAGGATGCCCGTGCGACATACGCCGAAATAGGCACTCAAGTGGGGTTGTCGGCTCCGGCCGTGAAGCGGCGGGTCGACCGGCTGGTCGCCACCGGCGCGATCACCGGTTTCAGCGCCCGGGTCGAGCCGTCGGCCCTGGGCTGGACGACCGAGGCGTACGTCGAGCTCTACTGCCGGGGCAAGACCTCCCCCGCCGAGATCGGGCTGGCGGTCTCCAGGCACCCCGAGGTCGTCTCGGCCTGCACGGTCACCGGTGAGGCCGACGCCCTGCTGCACATCCGCGCGACCGACGTGCGGCACGTCGAGCGGGTGATCGAGCGCCTGGCGGCCGAGCCGTTCGTGGTGCGGACCAAGAGCTCCATCGTGCTCTCCCGGCTGATTAACGGATCGCCGCAATCGGGGTGAAGGACGCAACCGATCCCCAGGTGATCGCAACATGGGCGCATTGGATTGCCGTCCGCCGATTCCTACGCTGAAGTCCCGTTCACCGGTTTCCCGCTTGGAGTCGACGATGACAATCGCGCCAGAGTCCGCGGCCACGGAAAGTGGTCGTACGGGCACGGCCAGGCACTTCCTGATGTGCCGGCCCGAGTTCTTCACGGTCTCGTACTCCATCAACCCCTGGATGCGGCCCGAGAAGGGCGCCGACACGGCCACGGCGCTGCGGCAGTGGGAGAGCCTGAAGCAGGCGTACGAGAGCCTGGGCCACCGCGTCAGCCTCATCGACCCGGTGGAGGGCCTGCCGGACATGGTGTTCGCCGCCAACGGCGCCCTCGTCGTGGACGGGCGGGTCTACGGCGCGAGGTTCGCCCACCCGGAGCGGGCGGCCGAAGGGCCCGCGTACCTGCGGTGGTTCGTCGAACAGGGATACGAGACACTGGAGGCGTCCTTCACCAACGAGGGCGAGGGCGACTACCTGACGCTCGACGAGATGATCCTGGCCGGGACGGGCTTCCGCACCGACGTGGCGGCGCACATGGAGGCCCAGGAGTTCCTCGGCCGCCCGGTCGTCACGCTGCGCCTGGTCGACCCGAGGTACTACCACCTCGACACCGCCCTGTTCCCGCTGGACGGCCGCAACGTGGCGTACTATCCGGAGGCGTTCAGCGAGGGCAGCAGGAGGGTGCTGCGGCGGCTGTTCCCCGACGCCGTGGTCGCGACGTCCGCGGACGCGGAGGTGCTGGGCCTCAACGCGGTGAGCGACGGCCACAACGTCGTCGTCAACGCGGAGGCGACCGGGCTGGTCCTGGAGCTCAAGCGCCGCGGTTTCGAGGTCGTCCCGGTCGACCTGAGCGAGCTTCGCAAGGCCGGTGGCGGCCCCAAGTGCTGCACATTGGAAATAAGGACGGGGGAGATCAGGGTGAGCGGGGAGATTCGATGAGAAGCGAGGACCACATCAGGCTCGGTGAGAGCCACAGCGCGCACAACTACCACCCGCTGCCGGTCGTCGTCCGGTCGGCGGAGGGCGCGTGGGTCACCGACGTCGAGGGCAGGCGATATCTCGACTGCCTGGCGGGCTACTCCTCGCTGAACTTCGGCCACGGCAACCCGGTCGTCCTCGCGGCCGCCCGCGAGCAGCTGGACCGGCTGACGCTGACCAGCCGCGCGTTCTTCCACGACCGGTTCGCCGGTTTCGTGACCGGTCTGGCCGAACTGTGCGGCAAGGACATGGTCCTGCCGATGAACACCGGCGCCGAGGCCGTCGAGACCGCGATCAAGGTGGCCCGCAAGTGGGGTTACGAGGTCAAGGGCGTCGCCCCCGGCCAGGCCAACATCGTCGTGATGGAGGACAACTTCCACGGCCGCACCACGACCATCGTGGGCTTCTCCACCGACCCCGACGCCCGCGGCGGCTTCGGCCCGTTCGCCCCCGGCTTCCGGATCGTGAAGTACGGCTCGGCGGAGGCGGTCAGGGAGGCGATCGACGAGAACACGGTGGCGGTGCTGCTGGAGCCGATCCAGGGCGAGGCCGGCGTGCTGGTCCCGCCGGACGGCTACCTGGCCGCCGTCAGGGAGATCTGCGACGACGCGAACGTGCTGTTCATGGCCGACGAGATCCAGTCGGGCCTCGGCCGCACCGGCGAGACCTTCGCCTGCGACCACGAGGGCGTGGTGCCCGACCTGTACGTCCTGGGCAAGGCCCTCGGCGGCGGGGTGGTCCCGGTGAGCGCGGTCGTCGCGAACGAGGACGTGCTGGGCGTGATCCGTCCGGGCCAGCACGGCTCCACCTTCGGCGGCAACCCGCTGGCCTGCGCCGTCGGCGACGCGGTCGTCGGGCTGCTGCGCACCGGCGAGTACCAGGCCAGGGCGCGCGACCTCGGCGCGTTCCTGCACGAGCGCCTCGCGGACCTCGGCCCCGGGGTGGTCGCCGTACGCGGGCGCGGGCTGTGGGCGGGCGTCGACATCGATCCGTCGCTCGGCACCGGACGGGAGATCAGCGAGGCGCTCATGCGCCGCGGCGTGCTCGTCAAGGACACCCACGGCTCGACGATCCGCCTCGCGCCGCCCCTCGTCGTCTCGCGGGACGACCTGGCCTGGGCGACGGACCGGCTCAGCGCGGTGCTGCGGGAGGCTCGGGCCTGATCGTCACCGTGTCGTGGTCGCCCGTGTCGGTGAACCACGTGACCACGGCCTCCCCGGGCGCGAAGTCGACGGCGGTCATCATGTTGGGGAACCAGGGTCCCTTGCTGATGCGCCAGCGCAGCGACGGCCGGGGCAGGCCGCCGGCCCGGGCCAGCAGCCCGCCGAGCAGGCCCGCCAGCCCGAACGACGCCACGATGTTGGCGAAGCGCAGCACGCGGCTCAGCGGGTTGCGGATCGGCGAGCAGACGATCTGGTGGATGCGTCCTCCGCCCTTCCGCCGTACCGAGGCCATGTAGGAGTAGTGGACGTCGCCCGACAGCAGCAGGACGGTCGCGGGCGTCCGTCCCCGCTGACCCGAGGCGACCTCGACCAGCACCCGCGCGAGGTCCTCGAACGAGCGGCGGAAGGCCCCCCAGTGCTCCAGGTCGAGGAACTGCCGCACCCGTTCGCCCCACCGCGCCGCCCGGCGGCCCCAGATGCCGTCGCAGACCGCCTCGTTCCAGCCCTCGACGTGGTGGATCCCGGACGGCAGCAGGACCGGCAGCGACGACCCGACGACGAGGTGGCCGAAGTCGCCGGTCGCCTGCTTCTCGAACCAGCTCCACTCCTCCGCGTCGATCATCCGGCGGCGTCCCGGTTCGAGCGTCCGGGCGCTGCGGCTGTCCAGGATGACGAGACGGGTGTCGCCGAGGTCCCGGTGATAGCTCCAGCGGACCGAGTCGGGCTCCGCGTCGGCCCGCCGGGCGAACTCGTCGAGCGTCTCCTCGCCGGCGCCCGCCCGCAGCGCGGCGAGCACGGGATCGGCCTCCCGCTCGGCCGGCGGGATGTTGCCCAGGTGCTGGTAGACGTAGTAGGACCCCAGAGCGGAGACGATGCGCCGGTGCCACCACGGCACCTGCGCCATCTGCTCGCGCCACGCCGACGAGGTGTTCCAGTCGTCCCTGACGTCGTGGTCATCGAAGATCATCAGGGTCGGGACCGTGGACAGCAGCCAGCGGACCGCCGGATCGGACCACGCCTGGCGGTACAGCTCGGCGTACTCCTCGAAGTCGACGACCTCCTGCGGGCCCTCGAGCCTGCGCCCGGCGATGAAGTCCTTCATGTCCGGGGTGAGCTCGTCGGCGTACACCTGGTCGCCGAGGAGCAGGATGAGGTCGGGCCGGTCGTCCGGCGACTCCATCAGGCGCAGGCCGTACGCCCGCAGGACGTCCGGGCCGTGGGTCCGCACGTACGGCTCCTCGTGCGGCACGCTCGTCCGGCAGGAGCCGAAGATCAACCGGTTGAGGGCGGTGACGGGGTGGATCACACTCGGCGGCAGGCCGTCGTCCCCCGGCCACACCCGCCGGTCGTCGAGGTCCACCTCGTAGGCCACCGGCCCGTCGATGCCGACGTCCACCAGGGCGTAGTGGTGGCCGTGCACGGTGAAGGTGTGCTCCTCCGAGGAGGCGTCCCCGGCCCGCACGCGGACCGTGCAGGGCTCGGACGTCTCCACCCACACGGTCGCGGCGGACCCGTCCACGTGGCGCAGCAGCGGGCCCAGCACAAGTTCTGACACGAGTACCTTCCTACTGCAAAAGGGTGGTAATGCGCGACTCGTGCTCGTTCGTCCGTCGCACGATCTCCTCGCACAACTCGTGCGTGACCTGCGCGTCCTCGGCCGTGAGGACCCGCCCCTCGCCGACCGCGCCGAGGAACTCGGCGACGGCCTGCTCGATCCCCCGCTGCCGGGCCACCGGGACCCAGTCCGCCCGCCTCGCGAGGGTCTCGCCGCCGTCGAGGTCCACCACGTCGCCGAGGTTCACGACCCGGCGCTTCCCGCCGCCGCCCATCACCTCACAGGTCTCCTCGGCCGCGCCGCTGGTGCGGCTCATCACGCCGATCGCGGTGAAGCCGTCGCCGCCGAGCGTCAGCACCACGTGTTCCAGCAGGCCGTCCCGCACCCGGGTCCTGATCGCGGTGTCGGTGATCTCCCCCGGCGCCAGGAAGCGCAGCGTGTCGGCCACGTGGACGAAGTCGTCGAAGATCACCGTACGGGGGTCGCCGGGCAGGCCGCGGCGGTTCTTCTGCATCACGATCACGTCGCGCGGCAGGTCGCGCAGGGCGGCGTACCCGGGGGCGTGCCTGCGGTTGAACCCCACCATCAGCGACCTGCCCCGCTCGCCTGCCAGCCGTACGAGCCCGGCGCTCGCCGCGGCGTCGTACGCCAGCGGCTTGTCCACGTAGACGTGCACGCCGGCCTCCAGCAGAGCCGTCACGACGGGGACGTGCGCCTCGGTCGCCGCGTGCACGAACGCCGCGTCGATCCCCGCCCCGATCAGGCCGTCCAGCGAGGCGAAGCGGGCCGGGATCCGGTACGCGTCGCCGAGCCGGTCGAGGACCGCCCGGTCGCGGGTGCAGAGCAGCGGCTCGATCCCCGGCGTGGCCGCCAGCACCGGCAGGTAGGCCTTCCGCGCGATGTCTCCCAGGCCGATGATCCCGACTCTCATGCCTGGGGAGCCTATCGGCGTGCTGTCTCCGCTCTCCGCCGGGTGGGGTCACGGCCGGGGCGGGTCAGAGGCCGGCCGGGGTCACGGGTCCGTAGCGTGCGGCCGGGGCCTTGGTCGTGTAGGCCCAGTAACGGTCGCCGTAGGACCAGTGCCACCACTCGCTGGGGTAGTTGACCATACCGACCGTTGTCAGCACCTCACCGAGAATGCGGCGCCGTCCCCGGGCCTCCGCGGAGATCGCCGTGCTGGCGGTGTGGCAGGCGCCGGTGTCGGTGTCGTTCACCTCCGTCCCCAGCCACAGTTCGCGCCCGTCCGTCTCGCACAGGGTCAGGTCGACGGCGGCTCCGGCCACGTGGGGCGCCACCTCCGGCGGGGAGATGTAGCGGCCGGCCCGCCGGTGGTACCAGTCCTCGTCGTGACCGGGGTGGGCCGCCCGGAGACGGTCGACGTGCCGGTTGAAGTACCGGGTCTGCAGTGCGACCGGCCGGAAGCCCTCGACGATCAGGAAGCGCAGCCCGGGCCGCAGCAGGGTCTGGGCGGTGACGAGGCGGTCCACCACACCGAGGCGAAGGTGGGCGTAGGCGCCTTCCGGGTCGGCCAGGCGTTCGTCGAGGCGAAGCGCCTGAACGGTACGCAGGTCGAGCAGTGTCTCTCCGCACTCGTCCACGGGTATCCGGCTGATCGCGGGATCGGAGAGCAGGATCATCTCGTCGTCCTTCCGATGGATGGAGAAGGCCCCGAGGCCGCCCGATCAACGGATCGGGCGGCCCGTGGGACCTGTGCGACGTCCGCGGGTGACGGTCAGTCGGTGGGGGCGGAGGTGAGGAGCTTGTTGCCGAAGATGCTCCAGCCGGTGCCCAGGCTCTTGTACGGGGCGAAACCGAACGCGGTCGCGGTGCTGGAACTCCGCCAGATCAACAGCTCGTCACCACCGTTGAAACCGATGATGTCGCTCTTGCCGTCCTTGTCGAAGTCGGCGCCGAGGAATTTGCTGACGGTGCGCCACCCGGTCGAGACGAACACACCGGCGGTGGAGAAATTCCCCGGCGTGCTCGTGTTGCGGTGAATCCACAGATCGCTGCCCGCGACCCCCGCGATGTCCTTCTTCCCGTCACCGTCGTAATCCGCCAGCGGAAGAAGCTGCGTGAAAATCCCCCAGCCCGTACCCAGACTCTTGTACGGCGCGAAACCGAACGCGGTCGCGGTGCTCGTACTCCGCCAGATCAACAACTCGTCACCACCGTTGAACCCGATGATGTCGTCCTTACCGTCACCGTCGAAGTCCCCCGCCATGAACTTCGAGACCGTGCGCCACCCGGTCGAGACGAACACGCCCGCGGTGGAGACGTCACCCGGCGAACTCGTGTTCCGGTGAATCCACAGATCACTGCCCGCGACCCCCGCGATGTCCTTCTTCCCGTCACCGTCGTAGTCGGCCAGCGGAAGAAGCTGCGTGAAAATCCCCCAGCCCGTACCCAGACTCTTGTACGGAGCGAAACTGAAAGCGGTCGCGGTGCTCGTACTCCGCCAGATCAACAGCTCGTCACCACCGTTGAACCCGATGATGTCGTCCTTGCCGTCACCGTCGAAGTCCCCCGCCATGAACTTCGAGACCGTGCGCCACCCGGTCGAGACGAACACACCAGCGGTGGAGAAGTCACCCGGCGAACTCGTGTTCCGGTGAATCCACAGATCACTGCCCGCGACCCCCGCGATGTCCTTCTTCCCGTCACCGTCGAAGTCACCAAGCGTCTGGTACTGGGGTGCCGGAGGCGGCGACTGCGTGTCGTCGACGATGTTCTTGTAGCGGATCGGGCGGAAGTTCTGCATGCTCGACCACGACTCGTCGCCCACCTGTCCGTGGGAGTTCGCCGTCGGCCCCTTGGCCCAGTCCTGCTCCCAGCCGTTGCCGTCGGGACTGCCCGTGCCGTTGAGGGAGTAGGTCCACGCGCCCTTGGTGTGGTCGGCGGAGTCCTTCCACCGGGCGAACAGTTCCATGTGGCTCGATTTGAGGATCGCGTCTCCGGGCTTCAGATCGTGCAGGCTGCCCAGATACTCCTTTCCGCTCCAGGACGCGAAGTCGTAGGTGCTGTTGCCGCCCTTGCCGGAGTTCGCGGTGATGTGCCACGCCATGGAGACCAGGCCGGAACAGTCGGGGCCGTACTTGTGCCCTCCGTCCACGTCGGTGTAGAGGCTGCTCGCGCTGCGGCTCTGGTTGTACTTGACCCCGCGGTCGACCCAGTTCTGGGCGCGGGCGAGCACCTCGGAGCGGGTGATCTGGCCATCGGCGACGGAGGCGGCCGCGGCCGGCGTGGCAGTGGTGAGGCTGGTCACCGCGGCTCCCGCGAAGCCGAGGGAAGCCGCCGCCGCCATGCTGAGCGTGCCCGCGATAAGGCGGTTGAGTTTCATGGGGCCTTCCGGTGGAGAGGTGGTGTTCGTCCTCGTGCACCGGAAGACTCGAGCAAGGCGCTGAAAATACGGTGAAACTCCGTGGAGGATGGTTTTCAGCGGTTAGCAGCAGGCGTTTCAGGGAGCGGAGGCGCCGGTGAGCTCGCCGTACTCGCGGGCGCCGTGGTCGCGGAAGACCGTCAGCACCCGCGCCCGGATCGCCGCCGCCGTCTCGACGTCACCTCTCGCCTCGTGCAGGAGGGCCAGCGTGTACTCCGTACGTGCCTGCCAGAGCGGAGCCTCCATGCCTTCCCACACCCCGATGGCGGAGGTCAGGCACGCGGCCGAGTCCGTCAGGTTGCCGTCGGCGAGGTGCAGCTCGCCCAGGGTCCGCAGGGCGATGCCGAGCCCCCACTGGTCTCCCATCGCCTGGCAGGTGGACAGCGCGCCTTCGAGTGGGGCCAGGACCTGCCGCGTCTGGCCCAGGCGGAACCGGGCCTTCGCGCACGCACGGACGGAATACGCTTCCAGCAACCGATCGCCGAGCTGGACGAAGATCTCCGTCGCGGCTTCGGCGGTCCGGATGGCCGCGTCGTAGTCGCCGACCGCCCGGTGGAACAGGCTCATGGTGCGCAGGGTCACCGCCTCGCCGCGGCGGCTGCCGAGGCGGCGGTAGCCGGCCAGTGACTCCTCCAGACCGGACCAGGCCGCCGGATAGTCCCCAAGCTCCAGTCGCACCGAGGCGGCCAGCCGCCGCAGGTACGTGACACCGAGATCGTCGCCGAGGCCGGTGAGGAGGACGTCGGCCTGGTCCAGAAAGTGCAGCGCCTCGACCAGGCGGCTCGCCTCCCGGCAGGTCACGCCGAGCCCGGACAGCGCCACGGCCTGGCCGCGCGCGTCACCCATCTCCCGGAAGGCGGCGAGCGCGTGGCCCAGAAGCCGGCGCGCCTCCGGGAACCGGTCCTGGAGATAGCGCAGGTGGCCCAGCTCGGCCAGCATGGTCGCCTCGCCCTTCCGGTCGCCCGCCCGGCGGGCCGCGGCCAGCGCCGCATCGTTGATCCGCTCCCGTGACTCGAACCTGTTGACGCCGAGGAACGACGGACCGAGTCGCGCGGAGGCGAATTGGCAGACCATGTCGTGCAAGCCCAGCACCGCGGCGCGCTCCAGACCGACGACCAGCGCGGGCTGTTCGATCTCGAACCAGTCGTGCGGGGCCGCCAGCACCCGCGCGGTCAGCTGGTCCGGGATCGCCGGGGCGGTCGCGGCGGGGTGCATCCAGTCGATCTCATCAGGCGGGGCGTCGGCCGCCACCTGGTCGGCCAGGGCGAGCCAGCCCCCGAGCACCCGGCCCGCGGCCGCCGTGAGCCGTTCGGACGGCTCCTCCGCCTCGGCACGCTCGCGTCCGTAGATGCGCACCAGGTCGTGGATCCGGTAGCGGAGCGCGCCCAGGTCGTCGACTCGGCTGAAGTCCACCATCTGGGCGTCGACCAGGCGTTCCACGATGTCTTCCGCGAGTTTGTCGTCGATGTCGCACAGCCAGGCGGCGATCCACGGGGAGAACTCCGGAACCCCCAGGTGACCGAGCCGCCGCAGCGCCCGGCGTTCGTCGTCGTCCAGCCCCCGGTAGCTCAGCTCGAAGCCGGCCCGCACCTCCAGGTCGGCGATCGCCAGCTCGTCCAGCCTGCGCCGCTCGTCGGTCAGCCGGTCGGCGAGCAGCCGCAGCGGCCATCGCTGCCTGGTGGCCAGCCGGGCCCCGGCGATGCGGATCGCCAGCGGCAGCCGGCCGCACAGGTCGACGATGTCGTGGGCCACCGCCTCCTCGGCGGCCACCCGCTCGGGTCCCACGATCCGGGCGAGCAACTCGACGGCCTCGACCGGTTCGAGGACGTCCAGGTCCGTACGGCGCGCACCACTGAGTGCTCCGAGCCGGTTGCGTGAGGTGATCAGTACGCCGCCGGCGCCACCCGGCAGCAGCGGGCGTACCTGCGGCTCCCCGGCGGCGTCGTCGAGCACCACCAGCACCCGGCGTCCGGCCAGCAGGCTCCGATAGAGCTCGGCCCGCTCGGCGGTTGCGGAGGGAAGAGCATCCTGACGCACCCCGAGCGCCTTGAGGAACCTCCCCAGCACCTCGCCCGGATCGGCGGGAGCATCGCTCATCCCGCGCAGCTCGGCGTACAGCCTGCCGTCGGGGAAGGCGTCCGCGACCTGATGGGCGACGTGGATCGCCAGGGCCGACTTGCCGCTGCCGGCACGACCCGCGACGACCTGGATCATCGGGGCTTCTCCCGAGGTCAGCGCCGTCACCAGGGCCGCGCTCTGCGCGGAACGGCCGGTGAAGTCCGCCGGCGCCAACGGCAACTGGGCGGGTACGGCGAGGCGGACCGTCTCCCCGGACGGCGGCGCCAGCAGTGAGGGGTCGCCGCGCAGGATGGCGTGGTGGAGGGCGGTCAGCTCGGGCCCCGGGTCCACTCCGAGGTCCTCGGCCAGGATCCGGCGGCCCTCCCGGAACGCGGCCAGCGCGTCGGACTGTCGGCCGAGCCGGTACAACACGGTCATGTACTGGCCGCGCAGCCGCTCGTTGAGCGGATGGCGCCCGACCAGCGCGGCCAGTTCCGCCACCAGCCGGCCGTGCCGGCCCAGCGCCAGGCCGGCGGCGATACGTTCCTCGGTGGCGGTCAGCCGCAGTTGTTCCAGCCGCGCGGCCTCCCCCGCCAGCGGCGAGTCGCCCAGCCCGGCCAGGGCGGGCCCGCGCCATAACTCCAGCGCGGAGTCGAGCAGCCCGGAGGCCTCCTCGGGCGTGGCCGCGCCGCGCGCGTCGGTGAGGAGCCGTTCGAACAGGTCGGCGTCCAGCGACCCGGCGGGGATCCGCGCCAGGTAGCCGGGTGCGCGGGTGACGATCACGTCCGGAGCCCCGGCACGGGTCAGCGCCTGGCGCAACGTCTTCACATAGGTCTGAACCGCCGCCTTGGCGGTCTCCGGCGGCTCGTCCGGCCAGAGGATGTCGATGAGGCGGTGCATCGGCAGGACGTGCCCCCGCTCCAGGAGCAGCGCTGCGAGCAGCGTCTTCGGTTTGACTCCCCCCAGCGGGACCGGGATCCCGCCGACCGCCACCTCGACCGGCCCCAGCAGTCGAAACTCCACCCGCCACTCCCCTGTCACGTCGTCCCCCCGGACGTAGCCCCGGCGGCTCCCCTGCTGCCGGGGCGTGGAACGCGGTCCCGTAGGAGCGCGTGAGTGCGGAACCACAGGGTGAGGCCGCGCCTGTCGTCGTCGGCCGGCGCGACCGCCCGCCCATGCCGGCCGGGGTCTCCAGGACCGAGCGCCGACGAGGGCGGGATCGTGCAAAGATCTTCAAATCAGCATGGCTGAGCCGGAATCCCCAGCGCAAGGGTCAAATGTCGTGACTTATGCGCTCCTCAGCGCGATCGCCACCACGCGACCGCCTCCTTCACCCCGTCCTCGACCGGCGTCGGCGCGAAGCTGAGGACCTCCTGCGAGGCCGACGAGTCGAGCACGTACGGCCGGTCGAACTGGTAACGGGTCTCCCCCAGCTCCCGCAGGAACGGCACGACAAGGCCACCCGCCTTGAGCAGCACCGCCGGCAGCCGCCGCAGTCGCGGCGCCCGGACTCCCCCGGCCTCGCACACCATCTCGGCGTACGCCCGCATCGTCACGGGCGGGGCGGTCGGGACGTGCCACGGCCTGCCCCACGCCCGCTCCTCCTCGGCCGCCGCCACCAGGGCCCGCACGACGTCGGGCAGGTACGTCCAGCTGTGCGGGATGTCGGGGTCGCTCACGACGGTGGCGGTTTTGCCGGCGAGCAGCGGCTCCAGGAGCCTCGGCCCCAGGTAGGACTGGTCGGACGAGCCCGGGCCGTAGTAGTCCGAGCCGCGCACCTCGGTCACCCGGACCCTGCCCGCCTCGTGGGCCGCCCGCATCTCCTCCCACATCCGCGCCCTGACCCTGCCCTTGGTGCCCGTCGCGGCGAGCGGCAGGTCCTCGGTCATCGGGCCGTCCACCGGGCCGTACCCGTAGAGGTTGCCCAGCGTGACCAGCACCGCCCCGGACGACTCGGCGGCGGCCAGGAGCGAGGCCGCGACCGGCGGCCAGTCCTCCTGCCAGCGGTGGTAGGGCGGGTTGACGCAGTTGTAGATCGCGTCGGCCCCTTCCGCGAGCCGCCGCATCACGGCGGCGTCACCCGCGTCGGCCGCGACCCGCGACACCCCCGCGCGCCTCGGGCCCGAGCCCGAACGGGTGACGACGGTCACCTCGTGCCCCCGCCCGGCCAGCGTCTCGGCGAGCCCGCCGCCGACCTGTCCCGCTCCCACCACGACATGCCTGCCCATGATCTCTCCTTGTTGATGTCATTACTGCGTCAGCAGCCGCAGCGCGGCGTCGGCCACGTACACCACCGCGAACACCACACCCGCGGTCACCAGCCCGGAGGCCGCCAGCGCGGCCGCTCCGGCGCCGAACCACACGACCTCGAAGGCTCCCCGGGCGAATCCGTGCAGCTGGTACGGCGCCTTGCCGCCGGCCATGAACAGTCCCCAGAGTGTCGCGAACGCGGCCGGTGTGCCGAGCCCCAGCAGGATCCGGACCACGATGTTCGCCTCCCGGGTGAAACCCCAGCGGGCCAGCGCGATCAGAACGCCGAGCTCCAGGAAGAACATGAGGGCGGCGGCCGCCCCCTTGACCATGGTGAGCATCGGCACTCCTTGCGTTCGTCGCTCCGTTACGAGAGCAATGCTCTCTCATGAGAGCGCGAGTCGTCAAGAGCGGTGCTCTCGAATCGGTGCTCTGATAACATCGGGCCATGAACGCGAGCCGTACCGCACGGGAGCGGGTCAGGGCGGAACTCATCAGGGAGATCACCGACATCGCGCGGCGTCATCTCGCCACCGACGGCGCCCCGGGCCTGTCCCTGCGCGCGGTGGCCCGGGAGATGGGGATGGTCTCCTCCGCCATCTACCGCTACTTCCCCAGCCGCGACGACCTGCTCACCGTGCTGATCGTCGACGCGTACAACGCGATCGGCGAGGCCGTCGAGCGCGCCGACGCCACCCGCCCACGCGACGACTTCACCGGGCGCTGGCTCGCCGCCTGCCGCGCCGTCCGCGAGTGGGCCCTGGCCCACCCGCACGAGTACGCCCTGCTGTACGGCTCGCCGGTGCCGGGCTACCGCGCCCCGGAGGACACGATCGGCCCGGCGTCACGGGGCACGATCGTGTACGGCCGCATATTGGCGGACGCCCAGCGGGCCGGCCGCCTCGCCCCTCCGCCGATGTGCCCGCCGCCGCCCCCGATCCTGTCGCAGGACGCGGAGGCCGTACGCGCGGTGATGCCGGGCGTGTCCGACGACGTGGTCGCGCGGGCGCTGGTCGCCTGGACCGGGCTCTTCGGAATGGTCAGCTTCGAGCTGTTCGGCCAGTTCAACAACGTGATCGAGCACCGGGCCGAGCTGTTCGACCACAACATGACCTGCCTGGCCCATCTGCTCGGTTTCTCCGAATAGCGCTCCTCCGTGAAAAAAGGCGGCCGAGGGATTCTCGGCCGCCTTTCCCCTGTTACAGCCCCGCCTGCCTGACCGCGGTGCGCCAGTCCTTCGCGATGGCCTTCTGCGCACGGGCCAGCGGCACGTCACCGGCGCAGACGGCCCTCCACAGACGGCGTTCCACGGCGTTCTTGTCCGCGGCGCTCCTGCCCCTGACCTTCCACACGGGCTCCGGCCAGAGGTTCTTCACACTCTTGGGCGATCCGCCGAGGAGCAGCGGAATGACGTGGTCCTCCTCGTAGCGGGCCGGCCTGCGGTCCGGGTAGCCGTACTCGGCGATCTGCCTGACCCTCAGCGCGCTCAGGTAGCTCGCCACGGGCCGCACCTTCGCGGCGAAGCCGGCCCTGCAGATCGTCGTACCGATGGTCGCCTGGGTGACGGCGGGGTTGCGCGTGCCCGGCTGGCAGCGGGGATCGGGCAGGGGCAGGTAGGCCCGCGAGCACTTCGCCCTGGCCGGCTTGGTCGTCGGCTTGGGAGTCGGGGTCGCCTTGGGAGTCGGCTTGGGGCTCGGCTGGGAGCTCTGGCCCGACGAGGAACCGGCGGGCTTCCACCTCCAGTACGAGCCGTCCTGGACGCACTGGTATCTACCGCCGCTCTCGGAATATCCGTACAGGCCGTGGGCGGCGGCAGGGCAGAAGGCGCCGGGGGTGACACATTCCCAGTGGTCCCCGACCTGGCGGTAACAACTTGCGACGGACGCGGACTCTGCCACGGCCGATTGGGTCTGAATCGGTACAAACAGGCCGATAGCCACAGCTAAGGCGAACAACAGAGAACGAACGCGCAAAACCACTCCTCCACTCGGGTGGGACAACCGAAAAGAGGACGCATGGATGAGACGCAGGTTTACTTCTGATACTTATATGACCCGTAGGCAATTTACCGTTTTATCCCCTGCCCCCTTCAGGAGCCGACGATGGACGACGAGATTCAGCTGATCAGCGACGGCGACGGCCTGGCGGTCATCGGGGATCCGTCGGCTGTCGAACGCTTCCTCGTCTCCGAAGGGCTGCCGTCGAAGGACCTCGGACTGCCGAAACTCGGATCCGTTCTCCGTGCCGGGTCCGGAGCCGCACAGGCGGGTTCCAGGATTGCCGCCGACTCAGGGCGCTGGGTGAAGCTGACCAAGGAGTCCGCGCAGCTTGTCGACAAGTACGGGCTTAGGGAAAGCTCGAAGACAGGACTCAGCACAGGTGTGCTGAAGGGAAACAAAGGCCAGATCAAAGGGTTCGTCGAATTCGCGAAGGGGGCGCGTCTGACCAACCCGGCGCTACTGGCCGGTGCCGCTGGGCTAATGGCGCAGCTCGCGATGCGGCAGACGATGGACGAGATCACCGACTATCTCGCCAAGATCGACGAGAAGGTCGACGACGTCCTCCGCGCCCGGAAGGACGCTGCGCTGGCGGCGATGATCGGAGCGGACCTCGTGATCGAGGAGGCCATGACCATCCGGGACCAGGTGGGCCGGGTCTCCGAGGTCACGTGGTCGAAGGTGCAGGCCACGCCGACGACGATCGCAAGCACCCAGGGGTACGCCTTGCGGCAACTCGATGGACTCGCGAAGAAGATGGAGCAGCAAACCAAGATCGGTGATCTCGCTAGGACGTCCCAGGAGGCCGAGGTCACGGTTCAGGAGTGGCTCGCCGTTCTGGCTCGCTGCTTGCAGCTGCAGGACGCGATCGCCGTGCTCGAACTCGACCGGGTGCTGGACACGTCTCCGGAGGAGCTGGACCAGCATCGCCTCGGGATTCGGGCCGCGCGGCGGAAGCGGCTGGAAATCATCTCGCGGAGCACCGAGCGTCTGATAGCCCGCATGGACGCGGCCGCCGGCACGGCCAACGTGAAGGTGTTGCTGCACCCGACCACTTCCCAAGCTGTGGTGCATTCGAGCAACCATGTCGCGATCGCCGTTATTGACTTCCATGGGCGGCTCGGCATTGAGCGCAGCCGGCAGTCGCTGGAAGCGAGACGATGGGTGGACGCGGCCGTGGAGGTGAGGGACAAGGTGCTCGAAACAGGAGCGGAGGGCGTCGACGCCGCCAGGAACCTCGGCAACGAGACCCTCGACCGGGCCAGGTCGGTGACCGGCAAGCTCTCCAGCGGGATCGCGGAGCGAGCCCTCCGCCTGCGCGGGGGCGACGCGGAACGCGACGAGAAGGCTGAGTAAGCGCCGCCATCGGTCACGTGGACGCGGTGGCGAGACGAGTCGGCACGGCCGCGCGTTCCGTTACCCATCAGCGCTGTGGCTCCCCTCGCGGCACGAGTCAGCACGACCGCGGGGTTCAGGGGCCGTCAGCGCTGTGACTCCTCTCGCCACGGGTGGAGCTTCTCGGGGTTGCGGACCGCCCAGACGTGCCGGACCCGATCGTCCACGACGTCGAAGGCCATCACGACCTCCGTGACGCCGTCTCGCTGCCCGACCAGGCCCGGCTGGCCGTTGACCGTACGCTCCAGGAGCGTCAGGCCGCCGGCCTTGCCGATCAGGGCGACGGCGTAGCGCGCGACCTCCTCGGCGCCTTCGAGCGGGAACAGCAGGGCGTCGACCACCCCGCCGCCGTCGGCGATCACGGTGGCGGCGGGGTCGAGCAGGCCGATGAGGGCGTCGATGTCCCCGGTCTCCCATGCCTGCTTGAAGTTCCTGACGACCCCGGCCTGCCGGGCCGTCGGAGCCGCCGCGGGACGCGACGCGCGGACGCGGCGGCGCGCCGAGGAGGCCAGCTGGCGGCACGCCCCCGGCGTACGGCCGACGATCTCGGCCACCTCCGCGAAGGAGTGGCAGAAGACGTCGTGCAGGACGAACGCGACGCGCTCGGCCGGGGTCATCGATTCGAGCACGACGAGGAAGGCCATGCTGACCGACTCGTCGAGAGTGACCCGGTCGGCCGGGTCGGCCTCCTGCCCGGCGGCCCACTCCGCGCGGTCGGGCAGCGGTTCGGGGATCCACTCGCCGACGTACCGCTCGCGCCGGACCCGCGCCGAGCCCAGCAGGTCGAGGCAGATGCGACCGGCCACCTTCGTCAGCCAGGCGCCCGGGGACTCGACGGCCTCCCTCCGCGAGGGGGACATGGCGTACCAGCGGGCGTACGTCTCCTGCACGACGTCCTCCGCCTCCGCCAGGGAGCCGAGGAGCCGGTACGCGAGATTGATCAGCTGACGCCGCTCGCTCACGATCGCGCTCAGACCCGGGTCGATCGGGCCGTCCGCCGGCTCGGACTGGATGGTCATGTTCTCGCCGATCCCCTCGGTCTCGTCCGCCTTCACCACTACGACGAGACGGCCGCGCGGAATGTGAGGCCGGCGCGTCGCCTCACATTCCCGGCGGCCGCGTCGTCGGACAACCGGGACGCCGTACGCACGGAACCCGCGCCGGCCCTTGGGCCGTAGAACCGCTGAAACTCAGGAGGAATGACCCCATGACGACCACTCCCCCAGCAACCAGGGAAGACAGTCTCCAGTCGCGGCTGCCCGACCCCGTCCAGTTCTTCCCGGAAGAGGTGGCCGCGCTCGCCGGAGCCATGCTCAAGGCCACCCGGAACGGCTCGATCCCGCAGACCACCATCACCCTGGTGCAACTCCGCGCCGGGCAGATCGTCGGCAGCACCTACCACACCATCCGGCAGACGGGCGAGCTCCGCAAGGCCGGGGAGACCGAGGAGCGCATCACCGCCGTGGCGACCTGGCGGGACGCCCCCTACTTCACGGACGCGGAACGGATCGCGCTGGAGCTCGTGGAGGCCGTGCTCACTCCGAACCCCTCCGGGGAGCGCGTGCCCGACGAGCTGTACGCCAGGGCCGCCGCGCAGTACGACGAGAAGGCCCTCTGGACGCTCACGATCGCAATCGGCCAGATCTGCTTCTTCATCCCTGTCGCCCTCATCGCCCGGCCGATCCCTGGTGAGGCCCCCGGCAGGAACTACCGGAAGTGACGCGCCCTCGGCGCTGAAGAACGTGAGAGGCGGCACATAAACGACGGGGGCGCCGCCTCTCACACGTTCCCCCACTCGACGCGGCCCCCGCTCCGCGTCGTTCACAGCCCGGCAGGCGACCTGCCGGGGCGCGCACCGCCGTGACCTCAGCCGCCTGGTCCGGGCCGGGGTTCTCGAACACGTGGCCCACGGCGTCTACCGGGTGGCCGGTGCTTCCCGCCCGGAACTGGAGGAACTGCGGGCCGCATGGCTCCAGCTCGCCCCCGAACTCCAGACGGACCGGCGAGGAGCCGCTCACGGAGTCGTCGACGACCTCGCCGCAGCCGTGGCACCCTACGCCGCGGCCTACGGACTGCCCGACGCGACCGGTCAGGAGTTCCTGGAGCACCTGACCCACCGATGCCGCTGAGGCACACCGCCGCGAACTGCTTCACGAGGCCGAGCTGTACGCGCCGAATGAAGCGATGTGGACAGCCGGGTACGCCACCGTGAAATCGGGCCTTATTTGGAGCCGGCCCTGTCCACACCGGGGAGCGGCGGTGGGGAAGCCTGCTCCCTCGGGCCGCTGCGAGCGATCGCTAGTCGTAAGCCACGAACCAGTCGAGAGACCGCTCAACAAGCACCTGTGCGGCGGTGAACTGCCCCGAGGACGCCGGGGCGCTATCCGCCCAGACGGAATCCCGGGCGGGGCTGGAAACGACTCGACCGCGCTGCCGCGGGGTTCGCGGTGTGCGCGGTCGAGGATTCGACGTCGGGACCGGGATGCCGTCCCTACGCCCCGGCGCGCCGGCAGATCGTGCCGGTCGCGCCCGGTCTTGGGGAGCACCCGTGGATCAGAGAAGATCTACGGGCGCTGTCCGGCCGTCTTCAGCGGGTGGCGCGGTTGACGGCGGAGATGATGGCCTTGAGAGAGGCGGTCGTCGTGTTGGCGTCGATGCCGACGCCCCACAGGACCTGCGTGCCGTTGGCGTCGCCGACCTCGCACTCCACGTACGACGCGGCCTTGGCGTCGGCGCCCGCGCTCATCGCGTGCTCGGTGTAGTCGAGGACGCGCACCCGCACTCCCACGCTCTCCAGCGCGTCGCAGAAGGCCGAGATGGGGCCGTTGCCGACGCCCTCGATCTCCCGGATCTGGCCGTCGATCCGCACGTCGGCGTTGATCGCGTCCTTGTCGTCCACGGCGGAGGTGTGCCGGTGGGCCAGCAGGCCGATGCGGCCCCAGGGGCTGGCCGGGTTGGGCAGGTACTCGTCGGAGAACCGCTCCCATATCTCGGCGGCGGTGACCTCGCCGCCCTCGGCGTCCGTACGGGCCTGGATGACGCGGGAGAACTCGATCTGCAGGCGTCGCGGCAGGTCGAGCTGGTGGTCGGCCTTCATGATGTAGGCGACGCCGCCCTTGCCCGACTGGCTGTTGACCCGGATGACCGCCTCGTACGAGCGGCCGATGTCCTTGGGGTCGATCGGCAGGTACGGCACGGCCCAGGTGAACTGGTCGACCGGCACCCCGGCCGCCGCCGCGTCGCGCTCCAGGTGGTCGAAGCCCTTCTTGATGGCGTCCTGGTGGGAGCCGGAGAAGGCGGTGTAGACCAGCTCGCCGCCCCAGGGGTGGCGCGGGTGCACGGGCAGCTGGTTGCAGTGCTCGACGACCCGCCGCAGCTCGTCCATGTCGGAGAAGTCGATCTCGGGGTCGATGCCCTGGGAGAACATGTTCATCCCCAGCGTGACCAGGCAGACGTTGCCGGTCCGCTCGCCGTTGCCGAACAGGCAGCCCTCGATGCGGTCGGCGCCGGCCATGTAGCCCAGCTCGGCGGCGGCCACCGCGGTGCCGCGGTCGTTGTGCGGGTGCAGCGACAGCACGACCGAGTCGCGGTAGGCCAGGTGGCGGTGCATCCACTCGATCTGGTCGGCGTACACGTTGGGGGTGGCCATCTCGACCGTCGCCGGCAGGTTCAGGATCACCTTGCGGTCGGGCGTGGGCTGCCACACGTCGTTGACGGCGTTGCAGACCTCGACGGCGTACTCCAGCTCGGTGCCGGTGAAGGACTCCGGCGAGTACTGGAAGTAGATCTCGGTGCCCTCCATCGCGGCCGCCAGCTTCTTGCACAGCTTGGCGCCCTCGACCGCGATCGCGGTGATGCCGTCCCTGTCCTGGCCGAAGACGACCCGGCGCTGCAGCGTGGAGGTGGAGTTGTACAGGTGGACGATCGCCTGGCGGGCGCCGCGCAGCGACTCGAAGGTCCGCTCGATCAGTTCGGGCCTGGCCTGCGTCAGCACCTGGATCACCACGTCGGAGGGGATCCGGTCCTCTTCGATGATCTGGCGGACGAAGTCGAAGTCGGTCTGCGACGCCGCCGGGAAGCCGACCTCGATCTCCTTGTAGCCCATGCGTACCAGCAGGTCGAACATCTTCAGCTTGCGGTCGGCGTCCATCGGGTCGATCAGCGCCTGGTTGCCGTCGCGCAGGTCGACCGCGCACCACCGCGGCGCCTTGGTGATGACCTTGTCGGGCCAGGTGCGGTCGGTCAGCCGTACGGGCTCGTACGGCGTGTAGCGATGGAAGGGCATGGGGCTGGGCTGCTGTTCGTTGCTCATGATGCTCCTCGTCGGACGCGCGGCGGCCCCGTCTTCTGCCCGTGTGCACACGACGATCACGTCGTCACGATGGGTAAGGGGGCGCCGAGGGATGAACCAGGGCGGCCGACGCGCATGACTCTCGCCACCGCGGCGAGGGAGCCGGCCTCTTACAGGCCCTCGCCGCGGCGGATAAGAAGAAGAAGTCCGCGCAGCATGTCAAGCAGACTAGCAGACGCCTCGGCGGGACGAGACAAGCGATCAGATGGCGAGACGGGCCACGGAGCGGGGGCGGGTTAGGGTGTGCCGTGGACGAAGGAGGGGTCAGATGGAGGACAACCAGATCCTGGGGCAGATCAAGGACCTCGTCGAGGAGGAGCACTCGCTGCGCGAACGGCTCGTCGCGGGTGAGCTGACCTCGGAGGAGGAACACGCCAGGATCGCCTCGCTGGAGGAGCAGCTCGACCGCTGCTGGGACCTGCTCCGGCAGCGCCGGGCCCGGCGCGAGATGGGCGAGGACCCCGACAACGCCGCTCCCCGCCCCGTCAGCGAGGTGGAGAACTACCTGCAGTAAGGGTCCGCTCCGGCGCCACGGACCCACGCCGCTCCGTCGGGCCGGAACCTGCCCGGCCACGCCGGAAGCCGCGCCCCCGCGCCGCAACCGCCCCGCCACCTCGCCACGACAAAATGGTTCGCGCCGCGAAAAGGCGGTGCGGTTTCCTGTCGGCATGCACATCGAGCGCGTCGCCGCCGCGGAGCACGAGATCGGCCCGAAGGACGGCCCGGCAGGTCTGGGCGGCCTGTACGAGATCGCCCGGGTCTGCGCCCGGCCCGGCCCGGCCATGTCGTGGCGGCACTTCGCCGCGAGCGCCGCGAGCGGGTCCTCCGGAGAGCGTACGGAGACCTGGGTGGCGCGTGACGGTGCTGAGGTGGTGGGCGGCCTCATCCTCCGCCTGCCGGCGCACGACAACACCCACCTCGCCCTGCTCCAGGTGATGACCCATCCCGGCCGCCGACGCGAGGGCATCGGCGGAGCGCTGCTCGACCACGCCTCCGCGCGGGCTCACGCGGAGGGCCGGAGCGTGCTGGTCGGCGAGGCCCCCGCGGACGGCCCGGGCTCGGCCTTCGCCGACGCCCGCGGTTTCTCCCGCGCCACCACCGAGACCCGGCTGGTGCTCGACCTGCCCACGGCGGACTGGTCCGGCCTCGAACTCCTGCGGGCCCGCGCCGTACGGCACGCCACGGGATACTCGCTCGAACGGTGGGCCGGGCCGACCCCCGCCGACCTGCTCGACGACATGGCGCGGCTGAACGAGGGCATGAACGACGAGCCGCTCGGCGACCTCGCGATGGAGGACCAGCGGTGGAACGCGGAGCGTGTGCGGGCCCGCGACGAGATGCTCTCCCGGGCGGGCCAGCGGACCTACACCGTGATCGCCCGCCACCTGAGCGGTGGAGACCCGGCGGGATACACCCAGCTCGTCATGGACGCCGAGCAGCCGGAGGGATGGGTCCGCCAGTCCTCCACGGCGGTGCTCAAGGCGCACCGCGGCCGGCGGCTCGGTCTGGTGCTCAAGCTCGCCAACCTCATGTGGCTGCGCGCCTGCGAACCCTCGGCGGAGCGTGTGATCACATGGAACTCCGTCGAGAACCCGCACATGCTGGCGATCAACGAGGCGATCGGCTTCACGGTCTTCGACACCTGGAACGGCCTGCAGCTCGCCGTCTGAGCGAAGGCCGGGCAAGACGGGAGGAAGCGGTCGGGCCGTGCGCAGTGCCGGGTCCGTACGGCCCCCACCCTGAAGGGTGCGGAGCCCGCGGCGCGGCCAAAGGCGTTCACACGCGCGATCGCTTCCTCCCTTCCAGCTTAGACACTCTCAGGCTCAGGTCCCATGAGGCGTCTCATTCCTCCGGGGACGCTGCCGAGGGCCTTCCACGGGACTGGGACGGTCACTTCGCCTGCCATGCGGTGAGGTGACACGTTCGATACCCCGCGCGACGCTTCCGGGGAGGGGCAGCACGCTGGAAGCATGGCGAACGCGAGGGACGGCTCAGCACCGGCGCCGAGGTGATTCGATGACGTGTGGATCATGGGCTCGGCGGCGGGGGCGCCTGGTCATCGTCGCGTTGGGTCCCACGGCCGGCGTGACGGCTGGAGGACTGACCAATCTGCTCACCATGACGTGGAACTGGTGGCTGTTCGGCGGGCTGGTTCTGATGACCAGCCTGGTGAGTGCGGGCACGCTGATCGCTCCTCCGCGCGGCGGCCCGCCGCACCCGGTGACGCCGCGGGCGGAAGATCAGCAGGCTGGTGCGCTGCTACAGCCTCCGTCCGGCACCCGGGTCTTCACAGGTCGCGGCAGGGAACTGCGCCGGCTGACAGCGCCTGCCTCCACGGAGAACCGAGCCGGACCTCTCATGCTGGTGATCAGCGGTATGCCCGGGACTGGGAAGACCGAACTGGCCATCCGCGCCACCCGTGCGCTGACGGCGCGCTACCCCGACGGATCGTTCTGGCTGGGCCTGCGCACGTACGCCGCGGCCGAGTCCCAGATGACCGGCACCGAAGCGTTGCGCACCCTGCTCAACGCCCTCAACGTACCGCCCGATCCGAACGCCACCACTGTGAACGCACTCAGCCGCGCGTGGCGTGCCGCCACCGTGGGCAAGAGGATGCTGATCGTCCTGGACGACGCCGATTCCGCCGAGCAGATCCGCCCCCTGCTGCCCGCAGCGGAAGAAGCGGCGGTCCTGGTCACCACCCGTCACGTGCTGATCGGCCTCGACCCCGACCAGAGCGTCACCTTGGCACCGTTCACCCGCGCCCAGGCGGCCGGCCTGGCCGGCGCCATCCTGCGCCGTGCCGGGCTGAACGACCCCCAGGCGGTCGCCGCGATCGCCGCCACCTTCCGGCTCCCACTCGCGGTCCGGCAGATGAGCGACCTGAAAGCGGCCAACCCCGCCCAGCGCATCCCCGCCTCTCCTGCGGAAACGATCGGTGACGAGACGGCCGCGGCGTTCGCCCGCTCTCTTGGGGCCCTGCCCAAACCCGCCCGTCTCGTGCTGCGCCGCGTCGCCCACTACCCCGGCTCGCTGATCACCGCGCCCGTCGCCGCCGTCCTCGCGAGCAAGCGAATCGACAAGGCCACCACGCTGCTGGCCACCCTCTATCAGCGCGGTCTGCTCATCCCGGACAACCGGACCAGTGGCGGCTACCGCATGCACGACGCCGTACGCGCCGCCGCGCTGATCGAATCGGACAAGCGCGACAGCTCCCGGCACCTGGCCGCCGCCGACGAACGACTCTTCCGGTACGCGAGAAGCGCGATCGGCGCCGCGGTTCTGATGGTCGACTCCAGCCTGCTCTTCACCGATACAGAGGCCGACAGACGTGACCTGATGCCACTTCTCCGGCATGAGTCCGACGTCGCCGCACTGCGATGGCTCGATCGGCATCACGCGGACCTACTCGCTGTGGCCCGCCGGTGCCTGTCCGCCCGCTCCCCCCAGGCATGGCGGCTGATCTACGAGCTGGAGTGCTACCAGCGGCTGCGCGGCTTCTACACCGAGATCATCGAATTGAACAGCCAGGCGCTGAGCCTGACCCTGTACACCGGCGACCCCCTCGGCCAGGCGGCCATGCACCAGAATCTCGGCCTGGTGGATATGCGCACCAGCAACTACCAGGCGGCGCTCGCGCGCTTCCAGGCCGCGCTCGCGCTTTACGAGCGGGCCGGCAGCCGAGCCGGTCAAGCGGGGATCCACCACGAGCTCTGCAACGTCAACAAGTGGCTCGGCGACCTCGCCCAGGCCCGAGCCCACGCGACGTTCTCCTTCGAAATGGCCTCCTCGGGCGACGACCTCGTCGAGCTGGCATTCGCCCACGCCAACCTCGGCATCCTCGACCGGCTGGAAGGCGGCTACGTCACCGCCCGCGAACATCTGACCCGGGCGATGAAGCTGTTCGAGCAGGTGGGGCAGCGCCGTGGCATCGGCATCTGCCACCGGCAACTCGGCATGCTGGACGAGCACCTGAGCCGGCACCACGACGCGCGAGCTCACCTGGACCATGCCCTCTCCCTGTTCCAGGAACTGGGAGACCTCATGAACCAGGCCGACGCCCACTACAACCTGGCCGTCGTCCACCGCGGGCTGGGCCTGTCGGCGACCGCCCACGAGCACGCCACCACCGCCCTCACCCTCGCCTCGCAGATCAGGCACGTCCAAGGACAAGCCGACGCGCACACGGAACTCGCCCATTTGGCGCAGACCATGGGTGACCACACGGCGGCACGTACCCATCTCCACCACGCTCGCGACCTTCACCGGCGCCTCCACCAGCACGGCGGACCGGGTCCAGACGTTCTGGACGCCGGAGATCCGGCGGTTCGGCGGGACGGCTAGGTGCAGAAGTCGGAGCATCGTTCACATGGCGCCGGCACGAGCCGCCGGTGTTCTCCGCGTTCCGGCCGCATCCCCGCCGCTGACGGCAGCCACCTCCGGACCGCGCGGGGGCGTGGGCATCGATCACGAGCAGGTGTCAGACCGAGAGTAGGCGGTGGACCTCCTCGTCCTGCAGGTCCCGCGCCGCGCCGGACCGTACGACCCGCCCCGCGTCGAGGATCAGGAAGGCGTCGGCCAGCCGCAGCGCGAGGTCCAGATACTGCTCCACCAGCAGGATCGCGAGCCCGGTCGCGTGCAGACGCTCGACCGCCTCCTCGATCTCCAGGATGATCGAGGGCTGGATGCCCTCGGTCGGCTCGTCCAGGATCAGCAGCTTCGGCCGGGTGACCAGGGCGCGGGCCATCGCGAGCTGCTGCTGCTGGCCGCCGGACAGGAAGCCCGCCGGCCGTTTGAGCAGCGGCTTCAGCCGGGGGAAGACCTCCAGGGCCTCCTCCACGGCGGCCTGGTCGCGGTGCGCGGACGCCTCCAGCGTGACCAGCAGGTTGTCCATCACGCTGAGCTGCGCGAACGTCTCGTGTCCCTGCGGCACGTAGCCCATGCCGAGCCGTACGCGCTGGTCGGGGCGCAGGCGGGTGACGTCCCTGCCCTCGAACGTCACCTTCCCGCCGGTCGCGGGGAGCACGCCCATGACGGTGTTGAGCAGGGTGGTCTTACCGACCCCGTTGCGGCCCATCACGCAGACGAGGCGGCCGGGTGGCACCTCCAGCGAGACTCCGAAGAGCACCCGGGCCCGGCCGTACCCCGCTTCGAGTCCCTCAACGGACAGCATCCTCGGCACCTTCCCGCGCGCGTCCCAAGTAGATCTCCTGCACGTGCGGATCGGCCCGCACCTCGTCCACCGAACCCTCCATCAGCACCTTGCCCTCGTGCAGGACGGTCACCTGGGAGGCGTACCGGCGCAGGAAGTCCATGTCGTGCTCGACCACGATCACGGTGTGGTCGCGGGCGATCTCGGTGAGCAGTTCGCCGGTGCGCTCGCGCTCGTCGGACGCCATGCCCGCGACCGGCTCGTCGAGCAGCAGCAGCCGGGGCCGCTGGACGATCAGCATGCCGATCTCCAGCCACTGCCGCTGCCCGTGGGACAGCACCCCGGCCCTGCTGCGCGCCAGCGTGGTCAGGCCGATCGTCTCCAGCGCCGCCGCGACCTCCTCCGACACCCCGCGCCCGCGGCGCAGCAGCGACCACAGGGGACGGCGGAACGACGCGGCGAGGTCGAGGTTCTCCAGCACCGTGAGCTCCTCGAAGACCACGGAGGTCTGGAAGGTGCGGCCCACGCCGAGCCGGACGATCTCGTGCTCCCTGCGGCCCGCGAGATCCCGGCCCTCGAACCGCACCGATCCCGCGGTGGGCCTGGTGAGGCCGGTGATCACGTCGATGAGCGTGGTCTTGCCCGCGCCGTTCGGCCCGATGAGGAACCGCAGCTCGCCGCGCCCGACCATCAGGTCCACGCCGTCGATGGCCCGGAAGCCGCCGAACGCGACCTGCAGCCCTCTGATCTCAAGTAACGCCGTCTCCGGAGACGTGGTCTCCGCCGGGGCCTCGCTCACGTCCCGGCCTCCCTTCTCCTGCGGACGAGCCCGGCGGCCAGGCCGGCGATGCCCCGGGGCGCGAGCGTCATGACGAGGACGAACAGGGCTCCCTGCAGGTACAGCCAGGCGGCCGGAAGCTCCTCGCTGAAGTACGTCCGGGCGTAGCCCATGACGACCGCGCCGAGCAGCGCGCCCGCGAGGGCGAAGCGGCCGCCGACGGCCACCCCGACGACGAGTTCCAGCGAGGGGACGACCCCCAGCAGCGCCGGCGAGATGATCCCGACCACCGGCACGAACAGCGCTCCCGCGATGCCGGCCATGCCCGCCGAGACGGCGAAGGTCAGCGTCTTCACGGTGGCCGGGTTGTACCCGAGGAAGCGCACCCGGTCCTCGCCGTCCCTGACCGCCAGCAGCAGTCGCCCGAACCGGCTGCGGACGAGCTGCCGGGCGCCCAGGTAGAGCACCCCGAGCACGACCGCCACCGTCAGGTAGAGCCCCCGCTGCGTCTCGTCGGCGGCGAGGTCCTGACCGAAGAAGTCGAAGAAGTTGGTCAGCCCGTTCGTGCCGCCGGTCAGTCCCTGCTGCCCCACCAGCAGGATCACCAGGGCCGCGGCCAGCGCCTGGGTGAGGATCGCGAAGTACGCCCCGCGCACGCGCTGGCGGAACACCAGCGCGCCGAGCAGCAGCGCGACCACGACGGGCACCGCGACGGCCATGGCGAGCGCGAACACCGGGTTGCCGAACGGTGTCCACAGCGCCGGGAGCTTCTCCACCCCGCTCCAGACCATGAAGTCGGGCAGGTCCCCGCCCGCGTCGTGGAGCTTGAGATACATGCCCATCGCGTAGCCGCCGAGGCCGAAGAACACCCCCTGCCCGAGCGTCAGCATGCCGCCCTGCCCCCACGCGAGGCCGATGCCCAGCGCCACGATCGCGTAGCACAGATACTTGGCCAGCAGGCCGAGCCGGAACGGCTCCAGCAGCAGGGGCGCCACGACCAGGGCGAGCAGCGCCACCGCCGCGAAGGCCGCCGGGCCCTGCCACCGGCGCGGCTCCCGCCGTACGACGGGCGGCGCCTCGGCGGGCGCCTCGACGGCCGTCACGTCAGCGCCCGCGATCGGACGAAGAACAGCCCCTGCGGCCGGATCTGCAGGAACCCGATGATCGCCACGAACACGATCACCTTGGCCAGGCTGGCGTCGCTCCAGAACTCGGCGTAGGAGTTCAGCAGACCGAGGCCGATCGCGGCCAGCACCGCGCCGCGCAACTGCCCGAGACCGCCCGCCACGACCACCAGGAACGCGTCGACGATGTAGTACGTGCCGAGCGTCGGCCCGACCGGGCCGATCAGCGTGAGGGCGACCCCCGCGACCCCGGCCAGGCCGGAGCCGATGAAGAACGTCCGCTGGTCGACGCGCCCGGTGTCGATGCCGCTGGTGGCCGCGAGCCTGCGGTTCTGCATCACCGCCCGCATCCGCCGCCCCTGGCCGGTCTTGTGCATGTACGCCCAGATGGCGAGCACCGACAGCACGGCGAGGGCCATGATGAACAGCCGGTTGTACGGCAGGATGCCGAGGCCCCCGCGCAGCCAGGCCGGTGAGACGACCTGCACGTTGGGCGCCCCGAACAGGTCCCGGGCCAGTTGCTGGAGCATCAGGCTGACTCCCCAGGTGAGCAGCAGCGTGTCCAGCGGGCGGCCGTAGAAGCGCCGGATCAGCGTGCGCTCCAGCACCAGGCCCATGAGCCCGGCGACCACGAAGGCCGCCGGCAGGGCGACCAGGAATCCCACGCCCTGCAGCAGGTAGGCCGTGTAGGCCCCCGCCATGATGAACTCTCCGTGGGCCATGTTGATCACGCCCATCTGCCCGAACGTGAAGGTCAGCCCGAGAGCGATGAGCAGCAGGACCGCTCCGATCGACAGTCCGATCGGCAGCTGGTTCAGCACCCCTTCCACGTCACCTCCCGACGTTGTCCCGCGCCGGGGCGCGGCGCGCCCCGGTCGCGGCTGTGTACGGTCATCGGCGGCGGTCAGACCAGGCCGCCGGCCCAGGAGTACGTCTTGAGGTAGGGGTCCGGCTTGATCGGCTCACCGGAGTTCCAGACCTCCTTGATCTGGCCGTCCGGCTGGACGACGCCGATGCGCGCGGTCTTGTACACGTGCTGGTTGTCGCCGTCGATCGTGACCTTGCCCTCGGGGCGGTCGAGCGAGACGCCGCCGGCCGCCTTCTTCACGGCCTCGACGTCGGTGCTCCCGGCCTTCTTGGCGGCCTCGGCCCACAGGTAGACGGCGTTGTATCCGGCCTCCATGGGGTCGGAGGTCACCTTGTCCGCGCCGTACTTGGCCTTGAAGGCGGCGACGAACTTCTGGTTCGCCGGGGTGTCGGTCGTCTGGTAGTAGTTCCAGGCCACGAGCTGCCCGGCGACGTTGTCGACGCCGATGCCCTTGACCTCCTCCTCGGCCACCGACACCGACATGACCGGCATCTGCTCGGCGCTGACCCCGGCGCTCTTGAGCTGCTTGAAGAACGCGACGTTGCTGTCGCCGTTCAGGGTGTTGAACACCGCGTCCGGCTTCGCCTCGGTGATCTTGTTGACCAGCGTGCTGTACTCGGTGTGCCCGAGCGGGGTGTACTCCTCGCCGAGGACCTCCATGCCGTTCGCCGCGGCGTACGCCTTGATGATCTTGTTCGCGGTCCTCGGGAAGACGTAGTCGCTGCCGACGAGGAAGAGCTTCTTCTTGCCCTTCTCCTTCAGGTAGTCGAGCCCGGGGACGATCTGCTGGTTGGTCGTCGCTCCCGTGTAGAAGATGTAGGGAGAGCTCTCCAGTCCCTCGTACTGGACCGGGTACCACAGCAGCGCCTTGCGCTTCTCGAAGACGGGGAGCATCGCCTTACGGCTCGCCGACGTCCAGCCGCCGAAGACGGTGGCGACCTTGTCCTGCGCGATCAGCTTGGTGGCCTTCTCCGCGAACGTCGGCCAGTCGGAGGCGCCGTCCTCCACGACGGGCTCCAGTTTCTTGCCCAGCACCCCGCCCGCCGCGTTGATCTCGTCGATGGCGAGCAGCTCGGCGTCCCTGACCGTGACCTCGCTGATGGCCATGGTGCCGCTCAGGGAGTGCAGGATGCCGACCTTGATGGTGTTTCCGCCCCCGGACGAGGCCGATGTGTCACTTTTTCCAGATTGTCCAGCGCATGCCGCGAGCGTCACCGTCGAGAGAGCGATGACCGCCCCGGTACGCCATAATGAGTTACGCAAGTGCCTCTCCTTGCCGCCTACGGCCCCCGCGCCGATCCGTCTGCCGCAAAGGTGAGCGCGCGCTATTTCCCGTCGAAATCACGACGGTTAACAACTCATTAGCGAAGCCTCACCGCCTTCCGGATACGCATACGAAATGCCTGGGTAACGCGGGAGAAACCGCGGGTACCTATCGTCCCGCCATGCGGCTCACTCCACACGAACAGGAACGGCTCCTCATCCACGTCGCCGCGGGCGTGGCCCGCGACCGCAAGGAGCGCGGCCTTCGCCTCAACCATCCGGAGGCGACGGCCCTCATCGCGTCCTTCCTCCTGGAGGGCGCCCGGGACGGCCGGAGCGTCGCCGACCTGATGGACGCCGGCCGCAGGGTGCTGCGGCGCGAGGACGTCATGGACGGCGTGCCCGAGATGCTGGAGTCCGTCCAGATCGAGGCCACCTTTCCCGACGGCACCAAGCTCGTCACCGTCCACCAGCCGATCTCATGAGCTCGGCGAGCGGCGCGGGCGCGCCGGGCGAGATCCTGTACGGCGAGGGCGACGTGCCGCTGAACCCCGGCAGGGAGCGGATCACCCTGAGGGTCGTCAACACGGCGGACCGGCCGGTGCAGGTCGGGTCGCACTACCACTTCGCCGCCGCCAACCCTGGTCTGGAGTTCGACCGGGAGGCGGCCTGGGGCCACCGCCTCGACATCCCGGCGGGCACCGCCGTCAGGTTCGAGCCCGGCGTGGAGCGCGACGTGACGCTGGTTCCGCTCGCGGGCGCGCGGGTGGTGCCCGGCCTGCGCCCCGAGTGGGCCGGGCCCCTGGACGGAAGACCGACGGGTACCGAAAGGACGACGGGTGCCTAGTATCGAGCGCTCCCGCTACGCCGCGCTGTACGGGCCGACCACCGGCGACCGGGTGCGACTGGCCGACACCGACCTGTACGTCGAGGTGACCGAGGACCTCTCGATGGGGCCCGCCGGGGCCGGCGACGAGGCCGTGTTCGGCGGCGGCAAGGTCATCCGCGAGTCGATGGGACAGGCGCGCGCCACCAGAGCCGAGGGCGCGGCCGACCTCGTCATCACCGGCGCGGTGATCCTGGACCACTGGGGGGTCGTCAAGGCCGACATCGGCGTGCGCGACGGCCGCATCGTCGCCATCGGCAAGGCCGGCAACCCCGACACGATGGACGGCGTCCACCCCGATCTGGTCATCGGGCCGTCCACCGAGATCCTCGCGGCGAACGGCAAGATCGTCACCGCGGGCGCGGTCGACTCGCACGTCCACCTGATCTGCCCGCAGATCCTCGACGAGGCGCTCGCCTCGGGCGTCACCACGATCGTCGGCGGCGGCACCGGGCCCGCCGAGGGCACCAAGGCCACCACCGTGACCGGCGCCTGGTACCTCGGCCGGATGCTGGAGTCCCTGGACGCCTACCCGGTCAACGTGGCCCTGCTCGGCAAGGGCAACACGGTCAGCGAGGAGGGGCTGCTCGAACAGCTCAGGGCCGGCGCGTCGGGCTTCAAGCTGCACGAGGACTGGGGCACCACCCCCGCCGCCATCGACGCGTGCCTGCGGGTGTGCGACGCGACGGGCGTGCAGGTCGCCATCCACACCGACACCCTGAACGAGGCGGGGTTCGTGGAGTCGACCCTGGGCGCCATCGCCGGCCGCGGGATCCACGCCTACCACACCGAGGGCGCCGGGGGCGGGCACGCGCCGGACATCATCACGGTGGCCTCCCACGCCAACGTGCTGCCGTCGTCCACGAACCCGACCCGGCCGCACACGGTCAACACCCACCACGAGCACCTGGACATGCTCATGGTGTGCCACCACCTCAATCCCTCCATCCCGGAGGACCTGGCCTTCGCCGAGTCGCGGATCCGGCCGTCGACGATGGCGGCCGAGGACGTGCTGCACGACATCGGCGCGATCTCGATGATCGGCTCGGACTCGCAGGCGATGGGGCGCGTGGGCGAGACGGTCATCCGCACCTGGCAGACGGCGCACGTGATGAAGCGCCGCCGGGGCGCGCTGCCCGGCGACGGCCCGGCCGACAACCTGCGCGCCCGCCGGTACGTCGCGAAGTACACGATCAATCCGGCCGTCGCCCACGGGCTCGACGCGGAGATCGGCTCGGTCGAGCCCGGCAAGCTCGCGGACCTCGTCCTGTGGAGCCCGGCCTTCTTCGGGGTCAAGCCCGATCTCGTGATCAAGGGCGGGGTCATCGCGTACGCGCAGATGGGCGACGCGAACGCGTCGATCCCGACGCCGCAGCCGGTGCTGCCCCGCCCGATGTTCGGCGCGGCCCCGGCCACCGCCGCGGCGACGTCGCTGCACTTCGTCGCGCCGCTCGCGCTGGAGGACGGCCTCGCCGACCGGCTGGCCGTCCGCAGGCGGCTGGCCCCGGTGGCCGACGTCCGCTCCCGGCGCAAGGACGCGATGCCCCTCAACGACGCCCTGCCGGACATCCGGGTGGACCCCGACACGTTCGCCGTACACGTGGACGGCGAGCTCATCGAGCCCGCCCCGGCCGAGACGCTGCCGATGGCGCAGCGCTACTTCCTCTTCTGAGAGGTGCGATGGACGGCATGCGCGGAGACCCGGCGGCACTGCTGCTGCTGGCCGACTCCCGGCTGCCCGCGGGCGGGCACGCCCATTCGGGCGGGGTGGAGGAGGCCGTGCGGCTCGGCACGGTCACCGACGTCGACGACCTCGCGCGGTTCCTGCGCGGCAGGCTCGCCACCGCCGGCCTCGTGACCGCGGCCCTGTCCGCCGCCGCCTGCGAACTCGCGGCCGGCGAACCGGATGTCGTCGGGAGGGCCGGCGGGACGGCCGCGGCCGGTTCGCCGGCCCCGCCCGTCCGGCCGTACGCCATGGACGCGTCGTGGCGGACGGGCGGCAACGGCGGGCCGGGTGCGGCGGCGTCCGAGGTCGCGGCGGCGGAGGACCTCCGCCGGCGGCTGTGGCGGCGGCTGGACGACGAGGCCGACGCGCGGACCGCGTCGCCCGCCCAGCGGGAGGCCGCACGGACCCAAGGGCGGCTCCTGCTGCGCACCGCCCGCCGGTTGTGGCCGTCGCCGGCCCTGGAGACGCTGGCGCGGGCCATCCCGGAAGGTCCGCATCACCCGATCGCGCTGGGCGCCGCCGCGGCGTCCGCGGGCTGCGAGCCCCAGCAGGCCGCGCTGGCCGCCGCCTACACCTCGGTGACGGGCCCGGCCACGGCCGCGGTGCGGCTCCTCGGCCTCGATCCGGTCACCGTCCACCGGCTGCTCGCCGACCTCGCGCCGGCGCTCAACGACGCGGCCCACGCCGCCTGCGCGTCCCTCATGGACACGGTCCTGACGGACACGACGCTCACTGACACAACCCTCACGGACCCGGCACTCACGGACGCGGCACTCGACGACACGACACCGGCGGGCCCGGCTCTGAGCGGCCCGGCTCCGAGCGGCCCGGCGGGCATGGACGCCTCGCCTGGCAGCGCCGGTCCTCCGCCGGGCGACGCGCCCGGATCCGCCCAGACGGGATGGCGAGGAGGCTGGGCGGGGCTGCCCGGGCACAGCGCGCCGGCCCTCGACCTCCTCGCCGAAGGACACCTGGCCAACCCGATGAAGCTCTTCGTCTCCTGACACCTCCCGAGACGTCCCCCGACGTCGCCGACCGGGCCGCGACCCACGCCGCGGCTCACGAGCAGAAGGGTCCAGATCATGGGCGCCTACCACGACGACCTCCACGACGCGGCCGAGCCGGACGGGCGGGCGCTCCGCCTCGGCATCGGCGGCCCGGTCGGCAGCGGCAAGACGGCCCTGGTGGCGGCGTTGTGCCGCAGCCTCGGGCCCTCCCTGCGGCTCGGGGTCGTGACCAACGACATCTACACCACCGAGGACGCCGACTTCCTGCGCCGGACGGGGGTGATCGACCCCGAGCGGATCCAGGCGGTGCAGACCGGCTGCTGCCCCCACACCGCGATCCGCGACGACATCGCGGCCAACATCGACGCGGTCGAGACGCTGGAGGAGCGGTTCGGGCCGCTCGACCTGGTGATCGTCGAAAGCGGCGGCGACAACCTCACCGCGACCTTCAGCCGCGGCCTGGCCGACCGGCAGATCTTCGTGCTGGACGTGTCGGGCGGCGACAAGGTGCCGCGCAAGGGCGGGCCGGGGGTGACGACGGCCGACCTGCTGGTGATCAACAAGACCGACCTCGCGCCGATGGTCGGCGCCGACCTGACCGTGATGTCCCGCGACGCGGCGGCCGTACGGGAGGGCAGGCCGGTGCTGTTCACCTCGATCAGGGAGGACAGGAGCGCGCACATGGTCGCGCAGTGGGTGACCGACATGGTCGATGTCTGGCGTCACGACCACGGCGTCGCCCACCACCACGGCCTCTCCGCGCACGGTTCCTCCGCGCGGCGTGTCCCGGAAGACGTCTCCCCCGATGGAGGCGCCGCAGACGGGATATCCGTCGACGGGGTCGCCGCGGACGACGTCGCGCCGGAGCGGAAGGAGCACGGGGAGCAGCAGTCGCGTCCCGTCACCGCGCCGTGAGCACGGCGGCGGCGGTCACCGCGCGGGCGCTGATCAGGACGAGCATGGCCGACGGCGGCGGCACCCGGCTGGAGACCCTGCGGTCGGACCCGCCGCTGACCCTGCGCAGGACCGGCCCGCGCCGGGTGCATCTGGTCTCGACGGGCGCCGGTCCCCTGCGGGGCGACCACCTCGATCTCGGCGTGGACGTCGCGCCGGGCACGTCGCTGGAGGTGTGCTCGGTGGCCGCCACGCTGGTGCTGCCGGGCCTCGCGGAGGCCCCCTCGGTCATGCTGGTGCGGGCGCGGGTGGGGGCCGGCGCGACACTGCGCTTCTCCCCCGAGCCGACGGTGCTCGCCGCCGGGTGCTCCCACCGCCTCGTCGTACGGCTCTCGCTGGCGGAGGACGCGACCGTCCTGTGGCGCGAGGAGATCGTGTTCGGGCGGCACGGGGAGCGGCCGGGCCGCTGCCACGCGAGGTTCGACGCCACCGTCGCCGGACGTCCCCTGCTCCGGCAGAACCTCGTGATCGGCGAGGAGACCGTGGACGGCAGCCCGGCCGTCTACGGAGACGCCCGGTGCGTCGGCTCCACCCTGGTCGCGGGCCCCGCGTGGCGGCCCTCGGCCGGGGACAAGCGGGAGCGGCGGGCGGTGGTCGGAGAAGGCTGGGCCGCGCTCCCGCTCGCCGGTCCCGGCGTGCTGGTCTCCGCTCTGGGCGCGGACGCGGTGCAGCTCAGGCGGCGGCTCGAACACGGCGAGGACGCCGCCGCGTCACACGCGACCGGCTGAACGCGCCCACAGCTGAACCGTGCCCATGGACCTGCCCACAGCTGAAGCGCGCCCCCGGCCACCTCGTCCCCGCCGAATCTCCGCCCGGGACCGCACCCGATCTCCGCATCGGGCGGCGCCGGGCCGTAGCCTGGTGATCGTGCCGGAACCCACGCCGCATTCCACCCCCCGACCGCACCGCACGAGCGTCGCCGGCGCCCTGCGGGCCGCCGGAGTGATCGCCGCGGGATTCGTGCTGGCCGTCGCCGCACTGCTCCCGTGGGCCGGGCTCACGGCCGAGTTCGGCGTGATCGACGCGTCGCTCACCGCCGTACGCGGCGTCGACGAGGGCCCCGGGTGGGTGGTCCTGGGCGCCGGGATCGCCGCGATGCTCCTCGGCGTCCTCGGCGCGATGCGTAACTGGCTTTTCACCGGGCTGGCGATCCTGCCGGGCGCGGTCGCGGCGTTCGCGCTGGCGATGTTCCTCGCCGATCCGCGCGACCTGGTGAGCCGGCTCGACTTCCAGGTCTCCGGACTGCTCCGGGTGCACCCGACGGTCCAGTACGGCTGGTTCGCCGGCCTGCTGGCCTCCGTCGCGCTGGCCGTGCTGGCCTGCGCCGCGCTGCTCCGCCGCCGCTGACCACGCCGCCGACCATGCCGCCAGCCACCGCACGCGGGCGGCGGGATCAGTCGTAGAAGCCGAGCCGGCGCAGCTGCTTGGGGTCGCGCTGCCACTCCTTGGCCACCTTCACCCGGAGGTCGAGGTAGACCCGGGTGCCGAGCAGGGCCTCGATCTGCTGCCGGGCACGGGTGCCCACGTCCTTGAGCCGGGCGCCGCCCGGGCCGATGACGATCGCCTTCTGGGACTGCCGCTCGACGAACATGTGGGCGTACACGTCGAGCAGGTCGTCGCGGCCCTCCCGGGGGTTCATCTCCTCCACCATGACCGCGATCGAGTGGGGCAGCTCGTCCCGCACGCCCTCCAGCGCCGCCTCGCGGATCAGCTCGGCGACGAGCACCTGCTCCGGCTCGTCGGTCAGCTCGCCGCCGGCGTACAGCGGGGGCGACTCGGGCAGCCGCTCGATCAGCACGTCGGCGAGGACGCCGAGCTGCTCGCCGCTCTGCCCGGACACCGGGACGATCTCGGCGAACTCGGCCAGCGCGGACACCGCGAGAAGCTGGTGCGCGATCTGCTCGCGGGTGGCGAGGTCGCACTTGGTCACGACGGCCACGACCGGGGTCTTCTTGACCGCGGCGAGCTTCTCGACGATGAACCGGTCGCCCTTGCCGATGGCCTCGTTGGCCGGGACGCAGAACCCGATGACGTCGACCTCGGTGAGCGTGGACAGCACCAGGCTGTCGAGCCGCTCACCCAGCAGGGTGCGCGGACGGTGGAAGCCGGGGGTGTCGACGATCACCAGCTGGGCGTCCGGCCGGTGGACGATGCCGCGGATGGCCCGCCGCGTGGTCTGCGGCTTCGACGACGTGATCGCCACCTTGGTGCCGACCAGTGCGTTCATCAGCGTCGACTTGCCGACGTTGGGCCGGCCGACGAAGCAGGCGAAGCCCGCGCGGAAACCGCTGGGTTCGGCGTTCACGTCAGATGTACCGGCCCTTCAGCGAGCCGTCCGGGGCGGCCAGGAACAGCGTGCCGTTGCCCATGTCCTCGACGACGGAGACGTCCTGCTCGCCGGGTTCGTCGGCCTCGCTGACGATCGCCGCCGCCTCCAGCGACTTCGCGCCGCTGGACACGGCCATGGCCACGGCCACCTGGAGGGCCGAGAGGCGGAGCGAGGGCAGCGTCACCGTCGTCGCGGCGTACGTGCGGCCCGTCTCGTCACGCACCGCGGCGCCCTCCGGAACGCCCGCGCGTGCCCGCGCCGACCTGGCCAGCGTGATGATTTTGGTGTCCTCGGGGTCCAGCGTCTCTGTCACCCGTCAAGCGTACCGACCTCCCGGACGAGCAACCGGGCCAGTTCGGCCGTACGGGCCGGGTCGGGCGGGGTCAGCCCCGCGTGCACGAGCGTGATCAGCGTGTGGCCGGAGCGGGCGACGACCAGGTGCATGCGGTAGGGGTAGCCGCCGGCCCTGCCCGTCAGCCCGCGGGCGGCGGCGTCGGGACCGCCGATGCCCGGCAGCGGTACCGGCGAGGCCTTCAGGCGGTCGTACGGCGTGCCCGCGTCGGCGGTCGCGCAGCGGATCAGGGCGGCGCGCAGCACGTCGAGGTGCTGGGCCGCCTCGTTCCCGTCGTAGACGGCGAGCCCGACGCCGGCCAGTTCGCCGAGGTGCGGCCCGTCGTACGTGGCGGCGGTCACGGCGGCGGCGCCACCGAGGCCGTCACGCGGAGGCCTGCCCGCCGCGGCGTCGAAGAGGGTGCGGCAGGCGCTCGCGCGGGGGCGGAACGGCGCCCGCCAGGGCGCCCGCGCGTGGCTGAAGAAGCCCTCGGGAAGATCCCGCATCGTCCCCAGCACGCCCCTCAGACGCCCCGTGCTCCGCGCCGCCATGGCGTCCCGCGTGGCCCGCACGCCCGTGCCCCGGGTCGCCGGCGCGCCCGCGTCCCGGATGGCAAGGGCGTCCTGAGTGGCACGGGCGTCCCCGGTCGCACCCGCGTCCGACGTGGCTCGCGCGCCCGCACTGTCCGTGGCGAGGCCGCCGGTCGTCCGAGGAGAATCGCCGGTGGCCCGCACGGTGGTGTACGTCGCGACGCTGGGCCCGGCGGCGAGGGCCAGGAGGCCCGCGACTGCCGCGTGGACGATCCGCATGTCCGCCTCCCCGCCGCTCGGGCGCGTTGCCGGAGGTTGTCCTTCCCCGGACCGGAAGCGGGTAATCACTTTGCGTAACCGATACGGGGCTTCCACCTCGGAAGGTGAAAGCCCCGCACCGCTTACGGATCCCCCACGAGAGTTGCCGGTGCGCCGCGAACCCCTCCCGGAGCGCCGGTCTCCCTATGAGGCGCCCCGAACCCCTTCTGGGCGCCTGGGACAACAATGGCAGGGCGCACTTGCAAGCCGCTTAAAGAAGGCTTGCACCCGTCGGCGGGCTCTGCGTCTCCCGCAGCCGGTCACGGGCCACCGAGGCGTAGTCTCTGGCGGGCCGCGCCCCCTGGCCCCGCGTGAGCCCGCTCTCCCGCCGCGCGTAGCGGAGGTCGGCCCGCTCGGCGGCGGTCAGGGCGTACCGCGCCGCCCGCACCGGATCGCCGCCCAGCGCGTGGTGGTGCGCGAGCGCCGCCGCCTCGTCCGGGCGCAGCCGTTCGAGCACCGCCGCCACCCGGGCGTGCGTACGGGCGCGGCGCAGCCGCGGCATCGCGCCGTACACGGTGTCGCGGAGGACCGGGCTGGCGAAGCGAAGCCCGCCACCGCCGGGTTCGACCAGCAGCCCGGCCAGGAGCGCCGCCTCGGCCGCGTCAATCACAGCGTCCTCACCGCCGCCGTGGACGGCCGCGAGCACGTCGAGGTCCACGCCCCTGGCGTGGGCCCCCGGGACCTCGGCGTCGAGCACCGCCGCCTCGCCCAGCACCGTGCGCACCCGGGCGGGCAGGACGGCGAGGCGCGCCGCGAGCACGTCGCGAACTCCGGCGGGAACGGTCGTCAGGGCCGCCGCCTCGCCCTCGGCCGCGATCAGGCGCGCGGTCTCCCGGAGGAAGAAGGGGTTGCCCCCGGTCCGCGCGGCGACCGCGGTCAGGGCCGGGCGGGTGACCGGCACGCCGGCGACGGCGGTTACGAGGCCGGCGGCGGCGCCGGGCCGCAGGCCGCGCAGGGCGATCCGGAGCGGTTCGCGCCGGGCGAGCGCCGCCATCGTCCCGGCCAGCCGGCCCGCCTCCTCCTGCCTGAAGGTGCAGACGACGGTGACGGCCGCGCCGGCCGTCTCCGCGACGACCTCCACGAGGGTGTCCAGCGTCTCGCGGTCGGCCCGGTGCAGATCCTCGACGACGAGCATGATCGGCGCCTCGGCGGCCGCGGCGCGCAGGTGGGCCGCGACCGCCCGCCGCCCGTGGAACCCCTCGCCCCGCACGCTCCCGGCCCGCACGCTCCCGGCCGTCTCGAACGGCACGGCCGTCGTGAGCGTACGGAGGATCTCGGTCCAGGCCCAGCCGGGCGGCGCGCCCCGGGTCGCCGGGCAGCGCCCGATCGCGACCCGCGCGCCCTGCCCCGCCCGGACGGCGGCGGCCTCCTCGACGAGCGCGGTCTTACCCATGCCCGCCTCGCCGCTGACGAGCGCGACGCCCTCGGACCGGTCCAGCAGAAGCGACAGCTCGCTCCGCCGCCCGAAGAGCCGGACGCGGCCCTCCCCGCCTCCGGGCACCGCCGTGAGAGCCGTCGCGGGGCCCGCTGTGGAGATCTCCAGGAGAACCGCTCCATCGGCCACCGTGGGGACCGCTCGCGGCGCCGCCGCCGCGGAGGCCGCTCCGGGCGGTTCCGTGGACGTCGCCGGCGGCACCGCCGCCGCACCGGGCTCGGCGGGGGTGACACGCGGCCCGGTCTCGCGCGTCGCGATGCCGCGGACGGGGATGTCGCCCACGGGTAGGTCGCGCGCGAGACGGGGGCGTGCCGACTGGTCGTCCCAGCCGGCCGTACGAGCCGGGCCGGGCAGGTCCAGCTCGGGGGAATGGGCGAGGATGCCGGCCTCCAGGCGGCGCAGCGCGGGACCGGGATCGACGCCGAGCTCCGCCACGAGCATGCGGCGGGCCTCGCGGAGCGCGGCGAGCGCGTCGCCCTGCCTGCCCTGCCGGTAGAGCGCGGTGGCGAGCAGCCGCCAGCCCTCCTCACGCAGCGGGTGCTCGGCGAGGTGGGCGCGCAGATCCGCGATCACCGAGCCGGGCGTGCCGAGCGCCATCACCGCCGAGGCCCGCTGCTCGACGGCCGTCGCCCGAAGCTCGTCGAGCCGGGCGATCTCGTTGAGCGCCCAGTCCGCCGACGCGAACTCCAGGTACGCCGGGCCCTTCCACAGGGCGAGCGCCTCCTCCAGCACGGCGACCGCGGCGGCGGCGTCACCGTCGAGCAGCCGCCGGCTGCCCTGCCGCACCAGGTCCTCGAACCGCCAGGCGTCCACGTGCTCGGCGCGCAGGGCGTACCCCGGGGGCACGGTCACCAGGAGCCTGGCGGGCGTGCGGATCGTCCGCCGCGGCTCCAGGGCCCGGCGCAGGTGGGAGACGTACGTCTGGATGGAACCGGCGGCGCCCGGAGGCGGCTGGTCCCGCCACAGGTCGCTGATCAGCCGCCCGACGGGCACGACCTGGCCCCGGGCGACCAGAAGGCGCCCGAGCACCGAGCGCTGACGAGGGCCGCCGAACTCGATCGGCCCGTCTTCGCCGATGGCTTGAAGCGCTCCAAGTACGGAGAAGACCGCCATGGGGGGCACACTACAAGGCCGGATATTTCCAGACCAGATTCACCCGTGGTCGGCGCTCGCGGCCACGACCTCGTCGCCGGGAGCGGGCTCCTCACGGCGTACGACGACGGTGCTGATCCGGTTGCGGCGTCCCGCGAGGTTCTCGGCGGTCAGGCGCAGGTCGCCGATCACGGCCTCGGAGCCGGCGATCGGCACCCGGCCCAGGGCGTGCGCCAGCAGGCCGCCGACCGTGTCGACGTCCTCGACCTCGATGTCGGTGCCGAACAGCTCGCCCAGCTCGCCGGCCGGGAGCCGCGCGGTCACCCGGGCGGCGCCGTCGTCGAGCCACTCGATCCGCGGGGTCTCCTGGTCGTACTCGTCGGCGATCTCCCCGACGATCTCCTCGATCACGTCCTCGATCGTGACGAGGCCGGCGGTGCCGCCGTACTCGTCGATGACGATGGCGAGGTGGATCTGCCGCGCCTGCATCTCGCGCAGCAGCTCGTCGATGGGCTTGCTCTCCGGCACGTACGTCGCGGGGCGCATGAGCTCGTCCACCCGGACGCCGTCGTCGCCGGTGTCCTGTATGCGGCGGACGATGTCCTTCAGGTAGGCGATGCCCACCACGTCGTCCTCGTTCTCCCCGACGACGGGAACGCGGGAGAAGCCGCTGCGCAGCGCCAGCGAGAGCGCCTGGCTCAGCGTCTTGCCCCGCTCGATGAAGACCATGTCGGTGCGCGGGACCATGACCTCGCGCACCAGCGTGTCGCCCAGCTCGAAGACCGAGTGGATCATCTCGCGCTCGTCGGGCTCGATGACCCTGCGCTGCTCGGCGAGGTCGACCAGGTCGCGCAGCTCCGCCTCGGAGGTGAACGGCCCCTCCCGGAAGCCCTTGCCGGGGGTGAGCGCGTTGCCCAGCAGGATCAGCAGCTCGGGCAGCGGTCCGAAGATCTTGGTCAGGCCGTACACGACCGGCGCGCTCGCCAGGGCGACGGGCTCGGCGTGCTGGCGGCCGAGCGTACGCGGCATGACCCCGACGATCACGTAGCTCACCAGGATCATGGCCACGGCCGCCCCGGCGTACGCCTGGCCGCGGTCGCCGAGCCAGTCGATGAACAGCAGCGTCGCGATCACCGTGGCGACGAGCTCGCAGCTCAGCCGCAGCAGGAGCACCAGGTTGAGGTAACGCGGGGGGTCGGCGACGATCGTCTGCAACCGCACCGCGCCGCGCCGCGCCTCCTTGACGAACTCCTCGGCCCGTACGCGGGAGATGCGGGTCAGCGCGGTCTCCGCGCTAGCGAGGAGGCCGCCGACCACGATGAGGACGACGGCCGAGATCAGCCAGCCGTTGTTCACGGCTTCCGCCGCACCTCCCGCCAGGCGCCGAGGAGCTCGTCCTGCAGCCCGAACATCTCGGCGTGCTCCTCGGGCTCCGCGTGGTCGTAGCCCAGCAGGTGGAGGATGCCGTGCGTGCACAGCAGCTCCAGCTCGTCCTGGGCGCTGTGCCCGGCCTCGGCGGCCTGCTTCTCGGCCACCTGCGGGCACAGCACCACGTCGCCCAGCAGCGCGGGGTCGGGGGACGCGTCCTCGTCCCGCCCGGTGTTGGGCCGTAGCTCGTCCATCGGGAAGGCCAGCACGTCGGTCGGGCCCGGCTCCCCCATCCACTGCTCGTGCAGCTCGGCCATCGCCCCCGCGTCGATCACCAGGATCGACAGCTCGGCCAGCGGGTTAATCCCCATCCGGCCCAGGACGTGCCCGGCGAGCTCGACGAGTGCCGTCTCGTCGACCTCGACGCCGGACTCGTTGGCCACCTCGATGCTCACGGGGTCTCCTCACCCGCCATGGTCGTGCTCACCGCCGGTTGTTCCGCGGCCGCTTGTTGATCGCCCGTGGCTCGGAGGCCACCGCGGCGTCGTATCGGCCGTAGGCGTCGACGATGTCGCTCACCAGCTTGTGCCGGACCACGTCCGCGCTGGTCAACCTGCTGAAATGGATGTCCTCGATGCCTTCGAGGATCTGCTGGACGACCTTGAGGCCGCTGTCCTGACCGCCGGGCAGGTCGATCTGGGTCACGTCGCCGGTGACCACGATCTTCGAGTTGAACCCGAGCCGGGTCAGGAACATCTTCATCTGCTCGGGCGAGGTGTTCTGCGCCTCGTCCAGGATGATGAAGGCGTCGTTGAGCGTGCGCCCGCGCATGTAGGCGAGCGGCGCGACCTCGATCGTCCCGGCCGCCATGAGACGGGGGATCGAGTCGGGGTCCAGCATGTCGTGCAGCGCGTCGTACAACGGCCGGAGGTAGGGGTCGATCTTCTCGTAGAGCGTGCCGGGCAGGAACCCGAGCCGCTCCCCCGCCTCGACGGCGGGGCGGGTGAGGATGATCCGGTTGACCCGCTTGTTCTGCAGGGCCTTCACGGCCTTCGCCATCGCCAGGTACGTCTTGCCGGTGCCGGCGGGGCCGATGCCGAAGACGATGGTGTGACTGTCGATCGCGTCGACGTACCGCTTCTGGTTGACCGTCTTCGGGCGGATGGTCCGGCCCCGGGAGGACAGGATGTCCAGGGACAGGACCTCGGCCGGGCGGTCGGTGGCCATCCGCAGCATGTGGATGCTTCGTTCGACGGCGTCGGGGGACAGCTCGGCACCCGAGCGGATCAGCTCCGTCAGCTCCTCGAAGAGGCGGACGACGACGCCGCTCTCCTCGGGACTGCCGGTGATGGTGATCTCGTTGCCCCGTACGTGGATGTCGGCGCTGAAAGCGCCCTCGATGACCCGCAGCAGCTCGTCACCCGACCCGAGGAGGCTGACCATCGGCTGCCCCTCGGGGATGACTACCTTGGCCTGGGTCTGGCTGATGTGCTGTGACTCGGACATGGGCGGCCCTTGCGGCCCTGATCGCCTCCTCGGTTCCCTCTCATGCTACTAGGGCGTCCCTAGCCCGGGGGCCAGGTGAGGCTCCGGCCGCCGAGCACGTGCGCGTGCACGTGGAAGACCGTCTGCCCGGCGCCCGTCCCGGTGTTGAACACCACCCGGTAGCCCGGCTCGGCCACACCCTCCTGGACGGCCACCGCGTGGCAGGCCGCGAGCAGGTCGTCCGCGAGGCCGTCGTCGGCCGCGGCCAGGGCGGCGGCGTTCTCGTGATGGGCCTTGGGCACGACGAGGACGTGTGTCGGGGCCTGCGGGTTGATGTCGCGGAAGGCGAGCGCCCGCCCGGTCTCCAGGACGATGTCCGCCGGGATCTGCCTGGCCACGATCTTGCAGAATAGGCAGTCGGTCACGCGCCTCACCCTAACGGTCGCCGACGACGATTGATGACGGCAATGATCCTCGCGGCTACTGTGGTTGTGCGAGACTTCACCAGACAACCCCCCTAGTGTCGCGCGAGGACACCGCTGGGCCATGCCCTCTAATGATTCGGAAGAACGTAAACCCCCCGGGGATGACGAGCGTCCTATTGACGTGACCACCGAGACCCTCGTGGCCGACAGGTCGTTGGGGACGGTGCCCGTCGGGTGGGATGCCGACATGGCCGTGACGGCGCTCTACAGCGCTCACTATCGGTCACTGGTGCGTCTCGCGGTGCTGCTGGTCCGTGACGTGGCCAGCGCGGAAGAGGTCGTTCAGGACGCCTTCGTCGCTCTGCATGGAGCGTGGCGGCGCCTGAGGGACACCGACAAGGCACTGGCCTACCTTCGCCAATCGGTCGTGAACCGCTCGCGTTCGGTGCTGCGGCACCGCGCGGTCGTCGAGAAGTACGCCCCGAAGGGCCTGCCGGACGCCCCGAGCGCCGAGAACGGCGCGATCGGCGAGCTCGAACGCTCGGCCGTCATCGAGGCGCTCCGCGGCCTGCCCACCCGGCAGCGCGAGGCGCTGGTGCTGCGATACTACGGCGACCTGTCGGAGGCCGAGATCGCGCACGCGATGGGCATCAGCAAGGGCGCGGTGAAGAGTCACACGGCCCGCGGCATGGCCGCACTACGCATGGCACTGGAGCAGTTCTCATGACCTTCCCGCCCGACGACGAGTACGGCGAGTCGCTCCGCCGTGCCCTGCGCGCGGAGGCGGACTCGGTCGTGCCGTCTCCCGAAGGACTCGACATCATCCGCCGGCGCATCGACCAGCGGGGCCTGCGCGGCCTGCGGAACGTGCTGTGGCTGCGGGTGGGCGCCGCGGCCGCCGGAGCCGTTATCGCGGCGGGCGCGGTCGTGATGCTCGTCCCAGGCCTGCGTGAGCAGGTCGCCGACCGCACGGGCATCGCGCAGCTGGGTGACACCCGCGAGGAGGACCCGCAGAGCTCGACCGTGACGCGCCCGCCCGCCGGAGGGGCCGCCTCGCGGCCCGGAGTGGTGATCATCGTCACCACCAGCCCGAGCCCGTCACACGGGCGGACCAGCCCGTCCCCGACGCACCGTCCGGGCTCGGCCACCAGGCCGTCGCCGTCGCCGTCCGACCCCTGCGCGTCGCCCCCGGCACGGGCCGGAGTGGTCGACCCCGACCCGCCGACCCTGCCCGCGACGTGCCCGCCGGTCCAGACGACGCAGCCCGCGCCGCCGCAGGCCACGCACACCGCCGCCCCCTCGTCGGCTCCGCCCACGGCGACCGCCACGCCCTCGGCCACTCCCAGCGCCCCGCCCACGGAGACGGCCACGCCCTACTCGGCCGAGACCCCCACCCCCTGACGGCCTCTCCCGGCGATCACGGTCCTCACCAGCGGCCGCAGCGGGCCAGGAGGACGGCCGCCGCGGCCACGCCCGCCGTCGAGGTGCGCAGCACGGTGGGGCCGAGCAGGGCCGGTACGGCTCCCGCCGCGCGGAACCCGGCGATCTCCTCGTCGGTGACGCCGCCCTCCGGGCCGACGATCACCAGGATGTCGCCGGGGACGTCCGGCAGCGTGAGGCGGCTCAGCGGCTCGGCGGCCTCCTCGTGCAGCACGACCGCGAGCGCCGCCGCCGAGACGAGCGAGCAGACCCGCGCGGTCGTGGCCTGCTCGGTCACCTCCGGCAGGTGGAAGCGGCGGGCCTGCTTGGCCGCCTCGCGCGCCGTGCTCCGCCAGCGCGCGAGCGACTTGCCGGCCCGGTCGCCCTTCCACTGCGTGACGCAGCGGGCGGCGGCCCAGGGGACGATCACGTCCACCCCGGCCTCGGTCATCATCTCGACCGCGAGCTCGCCCCGGTCGCCCTTGGGCAGCCCCTGCACGACCACCAGCCTCGGCCGCGGGGGCGGCACCTCGTAGCGGCGCAGCACCGCGGCGGTCAGCGCGTCCTTGCCGGCCGACGTCACCGTGCACTCGGCCACCCGGCCCGCGCCGTCGGTGAGGTCGACCCGCTCCCCCGCCCGCAGGCGGCGCACCGACGCGGCGTGCCGCCCCTCGGGCCCGTCGAGGACGATCGTGTCCCCGGTCTCACCGGCCGCCTCCGACAGGAACACGGGAACGCTCACGGCCTCACCGGCCGTTGAAGGCGTCCCGCAGGCGGGAGAAGAAGCCCTGCTGGCCCGGGGAGAACTTGCCGGGCGGCCGTTCCTCCCCGCGCAGCTTCGACAGCTCCCGCAGGAGTTCCTCCTGCTGCGGGTCGAGCTTGGTCGGCGTCTCGACGTTCACGTGGATCAGCAGGTCGCCCCGGCCGGTCTCGTTGAGCCGCTGGATGCCCTTGCCGTACAGGGGGATGACCTGACCGGCCTGGGTGCCGGGCCGCACGTCGATGGCCTCCGCGCCGTCGAGGGTGTCGATCGACAGGACGGTGCCGAGCGCGGCGGCGGTCATCGGGATCTGGACGGTGCAGTGCAGGTCGTCGCCCCGGCGTTCGAAGATCTGGTGCGGCCGCTCGACGATCTCCAGGAACAGGTCGCCCGGAGGGCCTCCGCCCGGCCCGACCTCGCCCTCGCCCGCGAGCTGGATGTGCGTGCCGTCCTCGACGCCGGCCGGGATCCGCACCTTGATCGTGCGCCGGGTCCTGACCCGTCCCTCGCCCGAGCACTCCATGCAGGGGTGCCGGATGACGCTGCCGTACCCGCCGCACTGGGGGCAGGGGCGCGACGTCATGACCTGGCCCAGGAACGAGCGGGTGACCTGGGAGACCTCGCCGCGCCCGTGACACATGTCGCAGGTGTCGGGGTGGGTGCCGGACGCCGCCCCGGAGCCCTGGCAGACGTCGCAGACCACGGCCGTGTCGACCACGATCTCCCGGGTGGTGCCGAAGGCGGACTCCGCCAGGTCCAGTTCGACCCGGATGGTGGCGTTGCGGCCGCGGCGGGCACGCGAGCGGGGACCCCTCGCGGCGCCGGCGGAACCGAAGAAGGCGTCCATGATGTCGCTGAACGGGAAGCCCCCGCCGAAGCCGCCCGCCCCGGCCGGCCCGCCGCCACTCGCGAACGGATCGGCGCCCATGTCGTACATGCGGCGCTTGCCCGCGTCGGACAGCACCTCGTACGCCTGGTTGATCTCCTTGAACCGCTCCTGGGTCTCCGGATCGGGGTTGACGTCCGGATGCAGCTCACGGGCGAGACGGCGATACGCCTTCTTGATCTCTTCCTGGCTGGCGTCGCGCCGGACGCCAAGGGTCGCGTAGTAGTCGTTGGACACTTATGACCCCGCCAGGATCTGGCCCACGTACCGCGCCACCGCGCGCACCGCACCCATCGTCACCGGATAGTCCATTCGTGTCGGGCCCAGCACTCCAAGCCGGGCCAGTTCCTTGTCGCCCGAACCGTATCCGGCGGCCACGATAGAGGTGCCGCGCAGCCCGCTGTAGGGATTCTCGGATCCGATTCTGACGGTGAGTTCGGACAGCCCGCCGGTCTCGCCCAGCAGGCGCATGAGCACGACCTGCTCCTCCAGCGCCTCAAGCACGTCACGCAGGCCGACGCTGAAGTCGGCGCCCGCCAGATTGGCCGTACCGCCGAAGACGATCTTCTCCTCGTGCCGCTCGACGAGCGTCTCCAGGAGCACGGACATGATGGTCGCCACCACCGGCCTCTCCTCCGGCGGCAGCCGTTCGGGGATGCCGGCCACGGTCTCGGGCACCTGAGAGAGCCAGCACCCGTCGAGGCAGCCGTTCAGCACGGAGCGCAGGTTCGCGATCCGGTCCTCGGCGAGCGCCTCGGGCAGATCGACCACCCGCTGCTCGACCCGCCCGGTGTTCGTGATCAGCACCAGCATGACCCGGCGCTCCGCCAGCGGGACGATCTCCACGTGGCGGACCGACGACCTGGTGAGCGAGGGATACTGCACGACGGCCACCTGCCGGGTGAGCTGCGCGAGCAGCCGTACCGTGCGCATGACGATCTCGTCGAGGTCGACCGCCCCGGCGAGGAACGTCTCGATGGCCCTGCGCTCCGCCCCCGACAACGGCTTGATCTGCGACAGCCGGTCCACGAACAGGCGGTATCCCTTGTCGGTCGGGACCCGCCCGGCGCTGGTGTGCGGCTGCGTGATGTAGCCCTGCTCCTCCAGCGCCGCCATGTCGTTGCGGATGGTCGCCGGGGAGACGCCGAGGTTGTGCCTGTCCGCCAGGGCCTTGGACCCCACCGGCTCGTTGGTGGACACGTAGTCCTCGACGATGGCGCGCAGGACGGCGAGCTTGCGGTCGTCGAGCAATGTGTCACCTCCCTGTGCCCTGGAAACACCGACTCTGGCACTCTGTGTTCCCGAGTGCCAAGTGTACGGCTACCACCGCTCGGCGTGCGATAACGAGCAGACGATCAGGGGCAACACGCCGTGAATCCGGGCGCAACCGGCGGGCTGGCGGCCCGGGATTTGCTAGCGTTCCCCGCATGTACGGGCGGGACGTGCTTTCCGGAGACTGGCGGCGGCCACGGCGGGGGCAGATCCCCGAGATCCCGGCCGAGCCCGACCTCGTGGTCGAGGACGCCGAGGGCCGTTTCTGCGGCGCGGTGGTGGACTGCGACAAGGAGGCCGTGACGCTGGAGGACCGCTTCGGGCGGCGGCGGGTGTTCCCGCTGACCCCCGCCGGGTTCCTCCTCGACGGCAGACCGGTGACGCTGGTCCGTCCCCAGGCCCGGCCGTCCGGCCCGTTGCGGAGCGCCTCCGGGTCGATCGCGGTCGAGGGGCTGCGCGCCCAGGTCGCCAAGGAGAGCCGCATCTACGTCGAGGGCGTCCACGACGCCGCGCTGGTCGAGAAGATCTGGGGACACGACCTGCGCGTCGAGGGGGTCGTCGTCGAGTTCCTGGAGGGCGTCGACGACCTGCCCGCGATCGTCGGGGAGTTCGGCCCGGAGCCGGGCAGGCGGCTGGGCGTGCTCGTCGACCACCTGGTGCCCGGTTCCAAGGAGAGCCGCATCGCGGCCCAGGTCTCCGGCGCGGACGTGCTCGTCGTGGGGCACCCCTTCGTGGACATCTGGCAGGCGGTCAAGCCCCGGGCACTCGGCATCCAGGCGTGGCCGGACGTGCCGCGCGGCGTGCCCTGGAAGGAGGGCGTGATCGCCGCGCTGGGCTGGCGGATGGACCCCCAGGAGGCGTGGCGGCACATCCTCGGCCGGGTCACGACCTACGCCGACCTGGAGCCGGAACTGCTCGGCCGCGTCGAGGAGCTCATCGACTTCGTCACCGCCCCTGATCAGCCGGACTGAGGGATCAGCCGGATCAAGGGGTCAGGTCGCGTACGACGGCGTCGGCGAGGAGCCGGCCGCGCAGCGTGAGGACGGCCCGGCCCGCCTTGAACGCCTCGGTCTCCAGCAGCCCGTCCCCCAGCGCCCGCGCGCAGGCCGTACGCGCCTCGGGGGCGAGGTCGGCGAGCGGGAAGCCCGAGGCGAGGCGCAGCTCCAGCATGACGCGCTCGACGGCCCTGTCCTCCGCCGTCAGCACCTCCCGGGCGTGCGCCGGGGAGGTCCCGTCCGCCAGGCGGGCGGCGTACGCGGCGGGGTGCTTCACGTTCCACCAGCGGGTGCCGCCGACATGGCTGTGCGCCCCCGGGCCCACCCCCCACCAGTCGCCGCCGGTCCAGTAGAGCAGGTTGTGGCGGCAGCGGGCCTCGTCCCCCGCCGCCCAGTTGGAGATCTCGTACCAGCTCAGGCCCTCGGCCGTCAGGGTCTCCTCGGCGATGAGATAGCGGTCGGCCGCCACGTCGTCCTCGGGCATCGGCAGCTCGCCGCGCCGGATGCGGGCGGCGAGCCGGGTGCCGTCCTCCACGATCAGGGAGTACGCCGAGACGTGGTCGGGACCGGCCGCCAGGGCGGCCTTGAGCGAGGCCCGCCAGTCGTCGTCGCTCTCCCCCGGCGTGCCGTAGATCAGGTCGAGGTTGACATGCTCGAACCCGGCCGCGCGGGCCTCCCGTACGGCCTCGGCGGGCCGGCCGGGGGTGTGCCGCCGGTCGAGGACGGTGAGGACGTGCTCGCCCGCGCTCTGCATGCCGAAGCTCATCCGGGTGAAGCCGCCCTCCCGCAGCTCCTTCAGGTAGGCCGGGTCGACGGACTCGGGGTTGGCCTCGGTCGTCACCTCGGCGCCCGGCCGCAGGCCGAACTCCTCGCCGACGGCGTCCAGGATCCGTACGAGGTCGGCGGCGGGCAGCAGGGTCGGCGTGCCTCCGCCGAAGAAGACGGTCTCGACCGGCGGCGCGGCGTCCCCGAGCACGCGCCGGGCCAGCCGCACCTCCTCGATCGCGGTGGCGGCGTAGTCCCGCTGCGCGGCGCCCGGCCCCAGCTCCGCGGCCGTGTAGGTGTTGAAGTCGCAGTAGCCGCAGCGCGTCGCGCAGAACGGCACGTGCACGTAGAAGCCGAACGGACGGGAGCCGAGCCCGTCGAGGGCTCCGGGCGGCAGCGCGCCGCTCGCGGGGACGGGATCGCCGTCGGGAAGCACGGAAGGCACGCCTCCAGTCTGCCGTCACTCGCGCGGTGCCGTTGACGGGGTGATCGGAGGGGTCTACGATCGGCGCAATTTACAGGAAACTTTCCTATAAATTGTGCCCGGGAGGCCGGCGTGCTCATGAGAAGGACCCTCGCCGTGGCGGTCGCCGCCACCCTGGCCGCCGGGCTCGCGCCCGCCCAGGCCCAGGCCACGACGGGCGGGGACCGCTACAAACGGGTGGCGTACTTCATCCAGTGGGGGGTCTACGGCCGGAATTTCCACGTGCGTGACGTGGACGCCAGCGGCGCGGCGGCGAAGCTGACCCATCTCAACTACGCCTTCGGCTTCGTCGGCCCCGAGGGCACCTGCTACTCGGCCGATCCGTGGGCCGACTGGCAGCGCCCGGTGCCCGCCGAGCAGAGCGTCGACGGCGTGGCCGACGCCGACGACCAGCCGCTCAAGGGCAACCTCGGCCAGCTCAGGAAGCTCAAGGCCCGCCACCCCGGCCTCAAGGTCCTCATCTCCATCGGCGGCTGGACCGGATCGAAGTACTTCTCCGACGCCGTTCTCACCCCCGCCTCCCGGGCCCGGCTCGCCGCCTCGTGCGTCGACCTGTGGCTCAGGGGCGACCTGCCCGGCCTGCCCGGCGGCGCCGCCGCCGGAGTGTTCGACGGCATCGACCTCGACTGGGAATGGCCCGGCTCCTCCGGAAACGACGGCAACGTCATCCGGGCCGAGGACAAGCAGAACTTCACCCTGTTCCTGGCCGAACTCCGCCGCCAGATGCGGGCCCACGACCGGCGCGCCGAACTCACCGCCTTCCTCCCGGCCGCCGCCGCCAAGATCGACGCCGGTTTCGAGGTGAAGAAGGTCTTCGGCCTGCTCGACTTCGCCACCGTCCAGGGCTACGACCTGCACGGGCCGTGGGAGAACCGCACCGGGCACCAGGCCAACCTGCTCACCGACCGCCGCGACCCCGGCCCGGTCAAGTACAGCGTCGACCAGACCGTACGCGACTACGTCGGCCGCGGGGCGCCCGCCCGCAAGATCGTCGTCGGCGTCCCCGCGTACGGCCAGGGCTGGACCGGGGTCACCTCCGGCGGCGACGGCCGCTACGCCCCCGCCGCCGGCCCCGCACCCGGCACCTGGGCCGCCGGCAGCGACGACTACAAGAACCTCGCCGGCAAGCCCGGCAGGCGCTACCGCGACCTGCTCACCGGCGCCCTGTGGCTCTACGACGGCAACGAGTTCTGGTCCTACGACGACCCCGCCGTCATGCTGCGGAAGGCCGCGTACATCCGCCTCAAGGGCCTCGGCGGCTCGATGCTGTGGTCCATCGACCAGGACGACGCCAAAGCCTCCCTCACCTCCGCCCTCTACTCCGTCCTGCGGTGATCCGGCCTGGGGAGGGGTCACCCCCTCCCCAGGTCGTGACGTCAGGAGGTCAGGGGCTGGTGCAGGTGGCGGTGGGGGTAGCCGCGCTGCCGTTGGCGGTGAAGCCGAACGTCGTGGACGCGCCCGCCGCGATCGAGCCGTTGTAGGACTCGTTGGTGACCGTCACCGAGGAACCGGACACACTCTGCCGGCCGTTCCACAGGCTGCTGATGGTCTGGCCGCCCGGCCAGGTCCACTTCACGGTCCAGCCGTTGACCGCCGAGCTGCCCGCCTGAACCGTCACCTCGGACTGGAAGCCGCCGCCCCAGCTGTTGATCGTCTTGATCGTCGCCGAGCATCCGCCGGGAACCGGGGACGTCGACGGCGAGGCCGACGGGCTGGCGCTGGGACTCACGCTCGGGCTCGCACTGGGACTGGCACTGGGGCTGGCGCTCGGGCTGGCACTGGGGCTGGCACTGGGGCTGCTCCCGGGACTGCTGACCCGGTAGACCACGGTGCCGTGCGCCGGAACGCTGGCGGAGATCGTGCCGCTCGTGGTGCTGGTCGCGTTGGTCCAGGCGTCCGTCAGCGTCACCGTGCCGCCGGACTTGCCGATGGCGGAGGTGGTCGTCGAGACCGTGGTGGTCGAGCCGCCCTGGTTGAACAGGGCGACCGCGACGTCGCCGTTGGCGAGCTTCTTGGCGAGCACGCGCCGGGTGCCGTCGTTGGACACCTGGGTGGCCTGCAGGCCCAGCGAGTCCTGGTTGATCGCGATGAGGTTCTTGTTCTTGAGGATCGTCTGCGTCGCCGAGTCCATGGAGCGGATGTCGTTGCCCGCGATCAGCGGGGAGGCCATCATCGCCCAGAGCGCGAAGTGGCTGCGCATCTCGGTGTCGTTCATGCCGCCCCGGCCGATCTCCATCATGTCCGGGTCGTTGAAGTGCCCGGGACCGGCGTACGAGGCGAGCGGGACGGTGACGTTCACGATGTTCTGGATGCCCATGGGATAGCCGTTGGTCTGGCCCGTGTCCCACTTGTTCGTGATGTCCTCGGTGGTGCGCCACATGTTCGCGACGTCGCCCCAGTTGCGCTGGGGGCCGGTCTTCGAGTGGATGCTGTTGGGGTTGATGCTGTAGACGATCGGCCGGCCGGTCGCCTTCAGCGCGTCGCGCATCTTGGCGAACGTGGCCACCTGGTCGTTGATCGTGCCGTTCGGGGAGCACCAGTCGTACTTCAGGTAGTCGACGCCCCACGCCGCGAACTGCCGGGCGTCCTGCGCCTCGTGGCCCTGGCTGCCGGTCGCGCCGGGATAGCTGTTGAAGTACTGCGCGCAGGTCTTGTCCACGGGCACCTGGTAGATGCCGAACTTCAGGCCCTTGTTGTGCAGGTAGTCGCCGAGCGCCTTCATCCCGCTGGGGAAGCGGGAGGGGTCGCCCTGGATGTTGCCCGCCGAGTCGCGGTTGGGGTTGAACCAGCAGTCGTCGACCACCACGTACTGGTAGCCGAGGTCACGCAGGCCGCTGTTGACGATGGCGTCGGCCATCCCTCTGATCAGCGACTCGTTGATGTTGCAGCCGAAGGTGTTCCAGCTGTTCCAGCCCATCGGCGGGGTCCTGGCCACCCCGTTCTCCAGTGCCTGCGCCGGGCTCACGGTGGTAAGCGCCACGGCGCCCGACGCGAGGGCCAGCGCCGCCGTGACGGCGGGGACCAGCGTCGTGCGGATGCGTTTCCTGTCCATCGGCATCGCTCCTCAGCGGGTGCGCTTCAACTGACGGGGATGTTAGCGTTAACAACCGCCCGTGATCGTCGCCGATCACGTGCTGGCCATTGCGTATCCCATTGGCGAAGATCCGGTGGCGGCCGCGGACGGCGCCACGGCGCGGAGCCAATCCCATGCGCGGGGAACGGTCAAGACACCCGTGTGCGCGATGCCGGGGCACGAGCCGGGCCGCACCGGCCTGATCTGGGCGCGGGAGCCCGAGGCGGGCCGCCCGGCCGTGGAGCACCGGCTGTAACTTTCACCTCCCGACCGTCCGGCGAGAGGTGACCGGTTCACGTGCTCGCGCGCCCGCTGTCACACCGTACGGCCGAGGCAGGCGAGGAGGCGCCGACGCGCGGGCGGGCAGGCGACCGGGCCGGAGAGGTGGGGATGAGGGCCCGGCGATCAGGGCGCGGTGGTGATCAGGAGGCGGGGGCCTCGGTGCGGCTTCCGAGCACGCGCTGGGCGACCCTGTCCCACTTGTCGCTGCGGCCGGGCTGGGCGAGGATCCGCCGCAGCAGGTCCCCGTCGCCGTGGTAGGCCCGGAACGCCTCGCCGATGGTCACGCCGTCCGCGGGCCGGTCCAGCACCTCGATCTCGTCGCCGGCGCCGAGTTCGCCCTCCTCGATCACCCGGAAGTACGCTCCCGTGCGGCCCGCCTCGGTGAAGCGCCTGACCCAGCCGCGCTCGTCGAGCCAGTTCCGGAACACGACACAGGGGATGCGGGGATAGGTGACCTCCAGGACGGCGGTGCCGACCCGCCAGCGCTCGCCGAGGAGCGCCCCGGTCAGGTCGGCCCCCGATGTCGTGAGGTTCTCCCCGAACCGGCCGTCGCGCAGGTCCCGGCCCATCCGGGGCTCCCACCAGTCGTAGTCCTCCCGGGCGTACGCGTACACCGCCTGGTCCCGGTGCCCGTGGTTGGCGGTGTCGGCGCGCTCGTCCCCGGCCAGGCCGTTCCCGTGTACGGCGACACGCCCCTCGGCGCGGCGCTTGTCGATGGCGGTACGCCGGAGGTCGCCGGCCCATTCCGCGTCGACGGCCCGGCCCACGTTCACAGAGAGGATGCGCATGGCCAAACGTTAACGGATGGTCATGTTTCCGCGCGATCCCATTAAGTTGTCATGAAACCAGACAGGGAGTTACTTCTTGGTCTTGTCCGGGGCCTCGGAGGAGAGGGCGGCGACGAAGGCCTCCTGCGGGACCTCCACGCGGCCGACCATCTTCATCCGCTTCTTGCCCTCCTTCTGCTTCTCCAGCAGCTTGCGCTTCCGGCTGATGTCACCGCCGTAGCACTTGGCGAGGACGTCCTTGCGGATCGCGCGGATGTTCTCACGGGCGATGACGCGGGCGCCGATCGCGGCCTGGATCGGGACCTCGAACTGCTGCCTCGGGATCAGCTCCTTGAGCTTCTTGGCCATTTCCACGCCGTAGGCGTACGCCTTGTCGCGGTGGACGATGGCGCTGAACGCGTCGACGGTCTCGCCCTGGAGCAGGATGTCCACCTTGACCAGGTCGGCCGCCTGCTCGCCCGACGGCTCGTAGTCGAGCGAGGCGTACCCCCGGGTCTTCGACTTGAGCTGGTCGAAGAAGTCGAAGATGATCTCACCGAGCGGCAGCGTGTAGCGGATCTCGACCCGGTCCTCCGACAGGTAGTCCATGCCCTGGAGCTGCCCGCGGCGGCCCTGGCACAGCTCCATGATCGCGCCGATGAACTCGGCCGGCGCGAGCACCGTGGCCTTCACCACCGGCTCGTAGATCTCGCCGATCTTGCCGGCCGGGAACTCCGAGGGGTTGGTGACGACGTGCTCGTTGCCGTCCTCCATGATCACCCGGTAGATGACGTTGGGCGAGGTCGAGATCAGCGACAGGTTGAACTCGCGCTCCAGCCGCTCCCGCACGATCTCCATGTGCAGCAGGCCGAGGAAGCCGCAGCGGAAGCCGAAGCCGAGCGCCGCCGAGGTCTCCGGCTCGTACACGAGCGCGGCGTCGTTCAGCCGCAGCTTGTCGAGGGCCTCGCGCAGCTCGGGATAGTCGTCGCCGTCGATCGGATAGAGCCCCGAGTAGACCATCGGCTTGGGATGCTCGTAGCCGCCCAGCGCCTCCGCGGCGGGCTTGAGCGCGTTGGTGACCGTGTCGCCGACCCGCGACTGGCGCACGTCCTTCACGCCGGTGATCAGGTAGCCCACCTCGCCGACGCCGAGGCCCCGGTCGGACGGCATGGGCTCCGGCGAGATGACGCCGATCTCCAGCAGCTCGTGCTGGGCGACCGTCGACATCATCAGCACGCGCTCACGCTTGGACAGGTGCCCGTCCACCACCCTGACGTACGTCACCACACCCCGGTAGGTGTCGTACACGGAGTCGAAGATCAGCGCGCGGGCGGGGACGTCCGGGTTGCCGACGGGCGCCGGGACGTGCTCCACGACGTGGTCGAGCAGCTCCTTGACGCCCGCACCGGTCTTGCCGGACACGCGCATCACGTCGCCGGGGTCGCAGCCGATGAGGCCCGCGATCTCCTCGGCGTACTTGTCGGGCTGCGCGGCGGGCAGGTCGATCTTGTTGAGCACCGGGATGATGTGCAGGTCGGCGTTCATGGCCAGGTAGAGGTTGGCCAGCGTCTGGGCCTCGATGCCCTGTGCCGCGTCCACGAGCAGGATCGCGCCCTCGCACGCCTCCAGCGAGCGCGACACCTCGTAGGTGAAGTCGACGTGTCCCGGTGTGTCGATCATGTTGAGGACGTGGCCGTTCCAGGGCAGCCGCACGGCCTGCGACTTGATCGTGATGCCCCGCTCCCGCTCGATGTCCATGCGGTCGAGGTACTGCGCACGCATCGACCTGTCGTCCACGACGCCGGTGAGCTGCAGCATGCGGTCGGCGAGTGTCGACTTGCCATGGTCGATGTGCGCGATGATGCAGAAGTTGCGGATCAACGCGGGGTCGGTCTGGCCAGGCTGAGTGCGCACCGGAGTCCGTTTCAACAGGGTGTGGTCATACAGGTTTCGAGTGACTGCTGGTCGATCGGGCCGCCCTCGCCTCGCGCTCGGCGGGCCCTCTCTCGGCTGGCGGACCAGCCACCCTCCATGGTGGCATGTCCGGGTGCTTGCCTTGACCACCAGACGGACCATCAGACGCGTTCTCCGCTGGACCGCCCTCGTCGCGGCCGTTCCGCTCGCGCTCGGCCTCGCGGCGGCGGCCGCGCTGCGCGTCCAGTTCGCCGGGACACCCGCCGCCTGGACGCGGACCACCGGGCACGACGCCCTGTGGATGGGCCACGCCTGGGTGGACGGCCGCCGCACGGAGGCCGACGTCCGGGCCCTCGCCGTACGGCTGCGCGCGAGCGGGATCAGGGACGTGTACGTCCACAGCGGGCCGTTCAAGTACGACGGGACCCTGCCGCCCGACCGCTACGCCAACGCCGGAAATTTCCTGAAATGGTGGCGCAAGAATCTGCCCGGTGTCCGGGTGTCGGCCTGGCTCGGCCAGACGGTCAACGACAACGGGAAGGCCCACCTGAGCCTGGCCGACGCGGCGGCGCGGGCCCGGATCGTGGCGGGCGCCCGTGACCTTGTCACCCTCGGCTTCGACGGGATCCACTACGACTTCGAGCCGGTCTCCGACGGGGACGGGCCGTTCCTCGGCGTGCTGCGGGAGACGCGGCAGGCCATCGGCGCCCGGCTCCTGTCGGTCGCCACCCAGCAGATCGAGCCGCTGACCGGCATGCGCGCCCCCACCGCCCTGGCGATCGGACACGACAAGTACTGGACGCCGGACTACTTCCGGCAGGTCGTCGGCCTGACCGACCAAGTCGCGATCATGACGTATGACTCCGGGACGCCCCTGCCGTCCCTGTACGGCGGCTACGTCGCACGGCAGACCTCGCTCGCCCTCGATCTCGTGCCCGAGGACAAGACCCTCCTCATCGGGGCTCCGGCCTACCACGACCACGGCATCGCGTACCTCGACTATGCCGAGAGCGTCGAGGCAGCGGCCGAGGGCGCCCGGCTGGCGCTCGGCGAGCACGGGCCGCGCACCGAGTTCGGCCTGGCCCTGTACGTCGACTTCGCGGCCACGGAGGAGGACTGGAGGGAGTACGAGACCGCCTGGGTGCGCGGAGGAGCCGGAGGAGGATCCGCCGAGTCGCTCGGGCGGGCCGATGTGCGGACCACGGCCGTCGTGCCGCGATAGCATGAACACAGGGCGGCCCGCCGTCGCGGATTTGAGCGATGGCCCGGGCTGTTGGTATCCTGTCCAACTGCGTGTGGCGCGCCCTCTCACGAGCCCGCGCGCCCCATCCGACCAAGACTTAACACTGAGGCTTTCTTCGTGGCGAACATCAAGTCCCAGATCAAGCGGAACCGGCAGAACGAGAAGCGCCGGCTGCGCAACAAGGCCGTCAAGTCGTCCCTGAAGACCGCGGTCCGCAAGTTCCGCGAGGCTGCCGACCAGGGCAACGTGGACGACGCCCTCGTCGCGCTCCAGGCCGCGTCCCGGCAGCTCGACAAGGCCGTCAGCAAGGGCGTGATTCACAAGAACCAGGCCGCCAACCGCAAGTCCGCGATCGCCAAGCGCGCCGCGGCTCTGCAGGGCGCCAAGTAGTTCCGCACCGAGCGCACGCCGCATCTTCCCTGATCGGGAGATGCGGCGTTTTCGCGTTTCCGGCGCCCGCCCTTCGCGCGCCTTCTTCCCCCGGTGACGGCAGTTTCGCCCGGTGCTGGCAGCTTCGCCCCGTGACGGCCGCTTCGGGCGGTGACGTCGGCGTCGCGCTGGGGCGGGGGTCGCTCGATCGGCTCTGCCCGCGAGTGCGTCAGCGGGCGGTGCGGCTGGCGACGATCGTGTGGATGGCCTTCTCCAGCGCGTACCCCGGGTCGGCGCCGCCACCCTTGACCTGCTCGTCCGCGACGGCGACCGCCTGGAGGGCCGCGGAGATGCCGTCAGGGCCCCAGCCGCCGAGCTGGCGCTTCACCCGGTCGATCTTCCACGGCGGCATGCCCACATGACTCGCGAGCTGGCCGCCGCGGAGATTGCGGGGCGCGCCTCCCACCTTGGCGAGCGAGCGCAGGCCCCCCGCCAGGGCGCTGACGATCAGCACCGGAGCAACGCCCGTCGCCAGGGCCCAGCGGACCTGCTCCAGCGCCTCACCCAACCGGCCTTCCACGGCCAGATCCGCGATCGTGAAACCGCTGACCTCGGCCCGCCCCCGGTAGTACTTCGCGACCGCCGCCTCGTCGATGTTCTTGCCCTGCGTGTCGAACGCGAGCTGGCCGCACGCCGCCGAGAGCTCCCGCAGGTCGCTGCCCACCGCGTCGAGCAGCGCCTGCGCGGCGGCGGGCGAGATCGTGCGGCCCTCCCTGCGGACCTCGGCCTTGATGAAGTCGAGCCGCTCCCCCGCCTTGGTCGGCTTGGCCACGGTCACGACGTCGGCGCCCGCCTTCTTCACCCCGTCGACCAGCGCCTTTCCCTTGACCCCGCCGGGATGGGCCAGCACCAGCACCGCCTCGTCGGCCGGGCGCGCGGTGTACTTCACCACCTCGGCGACGACGTCCTTGGGCAGGTCCTGCGCGGCGCGGATCACGATGACCGACCTGTCGCCGAACAGCGAGGGCGAGGTGAGCCCGGTCAGCTCCCCGGGCTCCACCTTGCCCCCCTGGAGGTCGTGCACCTCCGCCCCCGGGTCCTCGGCGCGGACCGCCGCCACGACGGCCCGGACCGCCCGATCGACCAGGAACTCCTCGTCGCCGACGACCAGGGTCACGGGTGCTGCGTTCGCCATGGCACGCAGCATGCCACGCCGGCCCGGCGCCGGCACACCCGGCGCCCGGCGCGTTCGCCGCGCCATCCGCCGTCTGGGGGGCACACCCGGCGCCCGGCGCGCTCGTCGCGGCCCCGCATCGGCCGTCCGGCTCACGCCCGATGGGAGCGAGCCGGGCGGCCGGGCGACGAGCGCCCCGCCGCGGCCGTCACCGGAAGCCCCCCATCGGCGTCACCGCCGGCATGGCCGGGTCCGCCCGCCGAGACGCTCGATGCTAGCCCCGGGTGGCCGCGGTGCGACTCCGGGCCTGGCCGGCCGGGGTCTGGGCCGGCGTCTGGGCGGCGGTCTCCCTGGCCTTCTCGCGCTCCTCCATCTCCTGCGTCCGGCGAGCTGTCCTGGAGAGGTCCTCCAGCTCGTGCGCGGTCTCCTGGAACTCCTGCGCGGCCTCCCTCGTCATCCTGCCGACGAGCCTGCGGCCGCGAAGAGCCATGTCCTCGTAGACCTCGTTGGCTTTGGCGATGGCGTAGGGGCCCACGCCGGCGAGGGCGCAGAATGGCTTGGACATCGTGATCCTCTTGACCGGTGTCGTCACTTGGTCACTCTCCGTTAAGGTCGCTCTGGCGAGGCTGCTCGGTTCCGTCTGTCTTGGTCAGGGGAGGAACGGCACGTCCTCATCGGCAGGCGGAACGGGCCGGTGCTCTCCGGGTTCCGCCGCCGGGGCCATGCCTGGAGTGCGCGCCCGCTCCCCGACAGGCGAGCGCACACCGGCACCATCCCCGCACTCGTCCCAAGGACACCGGGCAGGAAAGCAAGCGCGGATCAAAGAGCGGTGTCGAAGGCCGCCGCGGCACAGCCGATGTCCAGCCGGCAGGTGGGGTCATCTGCCGCGTACGACCACGGCGAGACGACCGTGGTCGGCGACGACTGCGATGTCTCCCGACAGGTCCGTGCGATAGGGGCGCATGCCGAGGCCGCGCAGGCGGCGGAGCGTCACCTGGGCGGGGTGCCCGTAGTCGTTGACCGCGCCGACGCTGACGAGGGCGGCCCGGGCACCCGTGGCGGCGAGGAACGCCGGCGCCTGCCTGGACGATCCGTGGTGGGGCACCTTCAGCACGTCCACCCGGGGGACGCCACTGCGCAGCAGGGCCTCCTGCGCCTCCGTCTCCAGATCCCCGGCGAGCAGAGCCGCGCCCAGGGGCGCTCCCTGGTCCCCTCGCACCCCCGATGCGCCCTGGACCTCCCGTGCGCCGCCTGCCTGTGCCGCGCCTTCCTGTGCCCCGCCTTCCTGTGCCTCACCTACCTGCACCGCGCCTTCCTGTGCCCCCTCCGTCGCAGGGGTGACCAAGGCTCCTGGCTCCCCCGGGGGGCCCTCGGGCTCTCTGACCGTGTGGGCTGTGGCCGTTCGCGGCGGGCCTGACCAGCGCACGAGCAGCACGACACTGGCGTTGTTGGCGATGGAGCCCTCTCCGGTGCCCTGGGGCGCGGTGCCGGGCTCCGGCGCCAGCACGGTGATCTCGGTGGGCCCGAACCGCCACCGCATGCCGCGCACGGCCCGCCACTCCGGGATCCGGGCCGCCTGGAGTTGCCGGGAGACCCGGCCCGCCTCCCCTTCGGGCACCCGGCCCGGGCTGACCACCACCGCGCCGACCGCCCGGCCCCGCAGCACGCCCGGGAGCCCGCCGACATGGTCGAGGTGCGGATGCGTGAGGATGACGAGCGGCACCTGCCGCACGCCGAGGGCACGCAGGCAGCGGTTGGCGAGGCCGGGTGCCGGTCCCGCGTCCACCACCACCGCCCGGCCGGGACCGGCGGCCAGCACCAGGGCGTCTCCCTGCCCCACGTCGCAGGCGACGAGCAACCATCCGGGCGGCGGCCACGGCGAGACCACCGGCACGGCCACGAGAGCGGTGAGCAGCGCCCCCGCCGCGAGCGCGGCCGCGAAGCGCCTTCGCGCGCGGCCCCGGAGGACGACCCAGCCCACCAGGGCCACCGCCGCCAGCGCGGCCAGGCCCGGGGCTCCCCCCGGCCACTCGGCGGTGGCGAAGGGAAGGTCGGCGGCCCGCCGCGCCACGGCGATGATCCAGCCGACGGCCCATCCGGCCGGACGCACCAGCAGCCGGGCCAGGTCCATGCTGATCGGGGCGGTCACCGCGGCGGCGAACCCCAGCACGGTCGCCGGGGCGACGGCGGGTTCGGCGAGCAGGTTGGCCGGGACCGCGGCCAGGTCGAGCCGCCCGGACATCAGCACCAGCAGCGGCGTGACCGCCACCTGCGCCGCGACCGTCACGGCCAGCGCCTCGGCGAGCAGCCGGGGCATACGGGGCATGCGGCGCTCCAGACGATCCCGCCAGCGCGGCGCGAGGACGAGGATGCCGCCTGTGGCGACGACCGACAGCGCGAACCCCCACTCACGGGCCAGCCCGGGATCGAACACCAGCAGCCCGAGCACGGTGGCGGACAGGGCGGCCAGACCGTCCCTCGTGCGGCCCGTGCCGAGGGCGACGGCGGCGACCATCCCCATGACGAGGGCACGCAGGACGCTGGGCGACGGCCTGGCCACGATCGAGAAGGCGATCATCGCGATGACCGCGACGACCGCCCGGACGGCGAGGGGCAGCCCGGCGAGGCGGCTCAATGCGAACACCGCGCCCGCGACGATCGCCAAATTGGTCCCGGACACCGCGGTCAGATGGCTGAGGCCCGCGGTCGTCATGTCGAGGCGCACCTCCTCGTCCATGCGGGACACGTCGCCGACGACCAGTCCCGGCAGCAGGCCGCGCTGATCCTCCGGCAGCACGTCGCTCGCCTCGCGCAGTCCCGCGCGCGGCACCTCGGCCGCACGCTGCACGGCGGACGGGACGCCGATCGGCTCGGGCGGCCCGCGGACGAGCAGCACCGCGGCGACCGGCTCGCCCGGTCGCGCCGGGCTCAGCCTTCCGCGTAGCCGGACCCGCTGGCTCGGCAGCAGTGCGCGCCATCCGGCGGCGGGACCCAGCAGCACGACGGGGACGTCCACGGCGTACCGCTCCCGAAGGGCCGACACGAGCAGGAGCCTCGCCCGCACCACGGCCGTGTCGCGGCGGGTCACGCCACCCGGGTGCGGCCGGATGCGCGGGTCTTCGGTGATCTCCGCCTCCACGGAGACCGCCGCCTCACGCCGGGCCAGATCCGGCACCGGCCCGGTCGTCACCCCGTGCACCCTGAACGCCACCACGGTCGCGGTCACCGCCACGGACGCGAGCACGGCGAGCCCGGCCCGCGCGGCGGTGCCAGGCCCTTCCGCCCGCCGTCGTCGCCGGGACGCCGTCGTCCGGAGGACGGCGGCCGCGACGGCGGCGGTCAGCGCCACCGCCACCCCGATGACGGCCGGGCAGGTCAGCAGCACGACCGCCGCGAGCCACGAGGCCAGCGCCGGAGCCACCAGAGCCACCGGACCCGCACCCACCGGACCCGCACCCACCGAATCCGTGCGCGCCTCACCCGCACCTACCAGGCCCACGCCTGCCCCACTCGCACCTGCCAGACCCGCGTCTGCCCCGCCCGCACCCGGCGTGGCCGTGCGAGCCGGACCTGGACCTACCGGGCCGCGGTTGGCGCGACCGCCGGCTTCGGCCCCGAGCGGGCCGGGCTCACCCGCGCCGCCACCAGCGGACCGGCGGTCACCCGAGGGCGATGCTCTGGGGCGCCGCGCGGAGGGTGCCTGGTCTGCGACGGCCGAACGCGCGGCAGTGAGTCGGCGAGGAGGCTCGGCGGGCATCAGACGGTGACCTTGTCGCGGAGCTCGGCGAACTTCCGCTCCCCGATGCCGGGGACGTCCTTCAACTGGTCGACGCTCTGGAAACCCCCACGGGCGTCCCGGTAGTCGACGATGCGTTGCGCGATCACGCCCCCGACCCCGGGCAGCGCGTCGAGTTGCCCGGCGGTGGCGGTGTTGAGGTTGACGACGACGCCTCCCGGCATCGCCGCCCCTTCCGGCGGGGCGTCCGGACCGGCCGCAGCACCGGACGGGGCGGGGCCCCCTACGGTGATCTGCTCGCCGTCCACCACATGCCGGGCGAGGTTGACGCCACCCGGGCTCGCTCCCTTGCGGACGCCCCCCGCGGCCTCGATCGCGTCCGCCACCCGCGCGCCGGGCGGAAGGACGAAGACCCCCGGCCTGCGGACCCTGCCCGTGACGTAGACCACGGCCCGCGTCGCCGGGCCGGACGACGGACCGCCGACTCCGCCCGTCCCGGGTGTGTAGGCCGTCGCGCCCGGCTCACCGGCCTTCGTCCGGTCCGGACCCCGATCCGGATCGGGACCCGCGCCTGCACCCGTCCCGGGGCTGGAGAGCGCCGCTGAACGGGCGCCGGGGCCGGACTCCAGGCCGGCGGCCGGGATCGGCGGGGCGACGGGTTCGGCCACCGCCCGCGACCGCCACACGACCACACCGGTGACGACCGCGGCGAGCAGACCGATGGCCACCAGCACCCGCAGGCCCGGCACCCCCGGGTCCAACCGCGCCAGAGTCCGGCTCAGCGACGTCCGCTCCAGGGCCCCAAGGAACTCCCCGGACGGCTCGCCGTCCTCCTCCGGCCGCGCGACCGTCCCTCGGTGATCCCGGTGATTCCACCCGCGGGCTTTCTCCGCCGGATAGGGGACGCCGAACGACGGCGGCGGGCCGGGCGGGGACGGCACCGATCGCAGGCGCGCGGACGGCGGGACCGGATCCGCCGGTCGCAGCAGCCCACGCAGGCGGGACTCACCGACCGCGACATCGCGCGCGGCTCCGCGGAACTCCTTGCTCAGCACGCCATGGACGGTAGACACGCGGCGTACGCCCGGCGGATCCCGAACGCGGTTCTGTGGACAACCATCGGACCCGCCCCGGCACTGCGAAAAGCGCCGCCCACGCGACGCGGCGCCCCAGCACTACGGACACGCGGCGTGAGAGGGCGGCGCGACCCCGCGTACGGCGTGGATCAGTCCGCGACGCCGGGGGCGATGGTGACCCCGAGCACTCCGGGCCCGGTGTGGGCGCCGAGGACCGGTCCGATCTCGACCACCCACATCCGTACCAACCTGGGCAGCCGCGCCGTCAGGCCCTTCATGAGCGCCTCGGCCCGCTCCGCCGCCATCAGGTGCTGCACCGCGACGTCGACCGGCCGTTCGCCGGCCTCCTCCACCACCAGGTCCTCCAGGCGGGCGAGGGCGCGGCTCGCGGTGCGGACCTTCTCCAGCACGGTGATCTCGCCGTCGGCGAGACGCAGCAGCGGCTTGATCGACAACGCCGAGCCCAGGAGGTTGGCCACGCGGCCGATGCGTCCGCCACGACGGAGGTATTCGAGTGTGTCGACGTAGAAGACCGTCTCGGAGGCGGCGGCCCTGCCACTCGCCACCGCGGCAACCTCGGCGGCGAGGGCTCCCGCTCCGGCCGCCCGGGCGGCGGCGAGAACCGCGAACCCCAGTCCCATCGCGATCGACCGGCTGTCGACCACCTGGACCGGTACGGGCGCCTCCCGGGCGGCGAGGCGGGCGGAGTCGACGGTGCCGGACAGCGCACCGGACAGATGGACGGAGACGATCTCGGTGGCGCCTGCGGCGGCCGCCCGCTCGTACGCCTCGGCGAACCGCTCGGGAGACGGGCGGGAGGTGACGATCGGCGAGCGGCCCTGCAGGGCGTGCGCGAGAAGCCCGGCGTCGAACGGGGTCACGTCGTCGATCTCGTGATCCCCGAGGATCACCTGAACCGGTACGACGGTCACGTTCCATCTGCCGGTCGCCTCTGCGCCGAGATACGCCGTGGAGTCTGTGACGACCGCGACGGATGGTGACATATCGCGAGATTACCCGGCGGTGATCGCCCTAGCCTGGCCGGACTTCGTCTCCTACTCGCAACTCGCCGAGATTCGTGGGCACCAGGCGGACGCCGAACCAGGTGTTTCCGTCCCAGCGGCGGTGTTTGGCCAGGGTGCGCAGGGGCTCCTTGCCGCGCTCCTGAGTGGTCGGGTCCCAGGTGGTGGCGGCGCAGCGGTCGCACAGCACCGAGACGCGGCAGTCGATCTCGCCGATGCGGACCGACGTCCAGGCGTCCTCCGCGAAGGGTTCCGCGCCCTCGACGATGAGGTTGGGCCGGAAGCGGGCGACGTCGAGGGGATCCGGGGGAGGCTCCTGGCGTTCCATCGCGCCCTCGGCGATCCAGTCGTCCAGGCGCCGGAGCGAACTCCTGGAGACGAGATGGAGGGGCCCGTCCCAGAGGCCGCCGGTGTGTGCGGCGAGGGTCCGGCGTTCGGGTTCGTCCAGCCAGACGAGGCGGGCGGGCTGGCCGAGCAGGCGGGTGAACCATTCGTGGGCGTCGGCGTGGGCGAGCACGGCTCGGTCGAGGGTGGAGCAGCTCAGCGAGATCGTGTCGCCGGCGGCCGGGGGAACCTTGAGTTCGCCCATGTCCTTCGCCGACAGGTGGAGGCCGCCTTCGGGCGTCTCCACGGCTGAGACCGAGAGGAGCCGGGGGTGCTCGCCCACCCAGATCAGTTCGCCCATCGGGTCGACCACACCCCAGCGGCGGTCGCCTTCCAGACCCCAGGGCAAGACCTTGGCAGAGAGGCGGGGAATGCCTTTGCCGGACTTGATGGGGTAGGTGCGGATCTCGGCGAGTTCCATTGGACAAGGATAGAAGAAAGCGCTCTCTCGGGGTACGGGAGCGTGTCCACGGGGTGCCGGAGCGGAGTCTTCGACCCCTTTGAAATGTGCGTTTCCCGTGCTCTTCGACGTGGCGGCGAGGACTGTCCGTCGGCAGTCCGGGAACCGCTTTCCGTGAAACTCTCATGGCGGGCGCCGCCGGAGGACTCGGCGTGCCGGTGGCGCAGCGCCTCCCCGGCCGGGCCGGGCGCGCCGGCGCCGCCCGCAGCCGACCCACAGCCCGGGCCATACCGCGCGAAACCCAATGCACAGAACTCAATGCACAGAACTAAATTTGCAGGGCTTAATGCGCAGGACGCTACGCGCGCAGAACTCAACGCACAGCACTCAGTGCGCAGGGCTCACTGTACGGGGACGCCGCCCCGCCAGACGCGCCGCGGCTTCAGGCCGAACGACCAGGCGAAGGCGCCCTCGTGGTCGGCGTCCCACTGCACGATGTCGGCGAGACGGCCGGGGGCGAGGATTCCGCGGTCCGGCGCGCCGAGAACCTGGGCGCCGCCCAGCGTGGCCGCCCGCAGCGCGTCGCCGACGCTCATCCCGAACGCCGCCACGGCCAGGCTGATCACCAGGGACATGGAGGTGATGCCGCAGTGGCCGGGGTTGTGGTCGCTGCCGAGCGCCACGGGCACGCCCTGGGCCAGCATCCGGCGCACCGGCGGGAGATGCCCCACCTGGAGCGCCGCGCCCGGGCAGACGACCGCGGGCACGCCGTACCTCGCCATGAGGGCGATGTCCTCGTCGGAGGCGTGGTGGAGCAGGTCGGCGGAGGCGCAGCCCATCTCGGCGGCGAGCTGGACGGCGCCGCGGCGGTTGTACGCGCCGGCGTGGACGCGCGGCAGGAGCCCGACGTTGCGGCCGGAGGCCAGCACCCAGCGGGCCTCCTCGGCGGTGAAGTGGCCGTCGTCGCAGTAGACGTCGACGCTGTCGGCCCCGGCTCCGGCGGCGTCCGCGCACCAGGAGGCGACCGCCTCGACGTAGTCGCGCTGGCGGCCGAAGTATTCGGGCGGCACCACGTGGGCGGCCAGGAACGTGACGTGGACCCGCGGCATCATCGGCTCTTTCTCGAGCTCGCGCAGGAGCCGCACGTCGGCGAGTTCGCCGTCGCGGGTCAGGTGGTAGCCGGTCTTGGCCTCGACGGTGGTGGTGCCGCTGAGCAGCCACTCGCGCAGCCGCTCCCGCACGCCGTTGCAGAGGGTCCAGGGGTCGGTGCCGCGGGTCACCGTGACGGTCGAGCCGATGCCGCCGCCCGCCGCCGCGATGGCCGAGGAGCTGGAGCCACCAGAGCGCATCGCCATCTCGGCGTACCGGTTGCCGGCGTACACGGGATGGGTGTGCGCGTCGATGAGGCCGGGCGTGACGAGCGCTCCGCCGAGGTTCTCCACGTGGTCGACGTCGACGATGTCGTCGACGACCCCCGGAACGCTCTGCGGGAGGTCCGCGGCGCGGCCCACCCAGGCGATGCGGTCGTTGTGCACCAGGATCGCGGCGTTGCTGCACACGTCGTGCCCGGTCCACAGCCGGCCGATGTTGGTGAGAAGGCGAACGGTCATCCGACCACCTGCCGGTCACCCCTGGACGTCGAGCGGCCCCAGCCGGTGGGCTCCGGGCCCGCCGTGTCCGCTTCGTATTCGGACGTCATTGGGGGTCTCCTGCCTCATCGCGCACGGGGTTGTTGTGCGATGACCCTACCGCCGGGGTGTCGAACCCGGGCGATTCAGTTCAGTTACGTTATTTCACGGGTGGGTTCGATGTACAGGGTTATCGACAAGAACCCACGTCAGCCTCGCCAGCACCGAGACTTACCAGTTGTTTCACGCGCCGCGGCGAGGTTCGGACGCCCAGCTCCGACCCGGTGTCCGCGAGCGTCTGCGGAAGGGTGACCACGCTGCCTGGAGACATATTCCACCCACGCCATAAGGTCCCATTGGGCTTTCCTTATCATACCAAGGGCGTGCCTTGACGGGCCACCGACACGCCGAGGCGGCCCGTCGGGAAGGGCGCGGATCCAGTGGATCAGACGGTCCGGACCAGAGCGGTCCGGACCGGATCAGACGGTTTCGACGGGCTTCGCCACCCTGTCGAGCTCCGCGTACAGGTCGGCGAAGACCCGCGCGTGCAGGATCGTGCCGTCGCCGGTGTGCTCCAGCGACAGCACCTCGCCCTCGCTGTGCGCCCGCGCGACGAGATCGCCCCTGTCGTACGGCACCAGCATCCTGACCTCGTGGTCGAGGCGGGGAAGCTCGCGCTCGATCATCGCCATCAGCTCGCCGATCCCGGACCCGGTCCGGGCGGAGACGACGATGCTGTGCCGTTCCTTCATGGTCAGCCGGGTCAGCACGACCGGGTCGGCGGCGTCGGCCTTGTTGACGACGATGATCTCCGGGATGTCCCGCGCGCCCTCGATCTCCGCCAGCACCTCGCGGACGGCGGCGATCTGCGACTCGGGGTCGGGGTGCGATCCGTCCACCACGTGCAGGATCAGGTCGGCGTCGGCCACCTCCTCCAGCGTCGAGCGGAACGCCTCGACGAGCTGGTGGGGCAGGTGCCGTACGAACCCGACGGTGTCGGCCAGCGTGAACAGCCGGCCCTCGGGCGTGCGTGCCCTCCGCACGGTGGGGTCGAGGGTCGCGAACAACGCGTCCTCGACCAGCACTCCCGCGCCGGTCAGCCGGTTGAGCAGCGACGACTTGCCGGCGTTGGTGTATCCGGCGATCGCCACCCCGGGCACCTCGCGGGCCTGCCTGCGGTGCCGCATGGTCTGCCGGGCGGTGGACATCTCCTTGATCTGCCGCCGCAGCTTGGCCATGCGCTCGCGGATCCGCCGCCGGTCCAGCTCGATCTTGGTCTCACCGGGGCCGCGGCCGCCGATGCCGACGCCGCCGGCGGCCCGGCCGCCGACCTGACGTGACAGGTTGCCGCCCCAGCCGCGCAGGCGCGGCAGCAGGTACTGCAGCTGCGCCAGCTCGACCTGGGCCTTGCCCTCCCGGCTCTTGGCGTGCTGCGCGAAGATGTCGAGGATCAGCGCGGTCCGGTCGATGACCTTGACCTTGACGACCTCTTCGAGCTGGCGGAGCTGGCCGGGGGTCAGCTCGCCGTCGCAGATCACGGTGTCGGCCCCGCTGGCGGCCACGATGTCACGCAGCTCGACCGCCTTGCCGGAACCGATGTAGGTGGCGGGGTCGGGCCGGTCACGACGCTGGATCAGACCCTCCAGCACCTGTGATCCGGCGGTCTCGGCGAGGAGCTTCAGCTCCTGCAGCGAGTTCTCCGCGTCCGCGGCCGTGCCGCCGGCCCAGACGCCCACCAGCACGACGCGCTCCAGCCGGAGCTGGCGGTATTCGACTTCGGTGATGTCTTCGAGCTCTGTCGACAGACCCACTACGCGGCGCAGCGCCTGGCGCTCTTCCAGGTCGTAGTCACCCACGGCGAGGTCTTCGGGCTCGTATCGCATATATGTCATCTCTACTAGACAGAACAGTCGGACGCCCCGATGCCTTCCCGCACGGGCGTCTTCTGTCGATGGTGACACGAGGTCCCGGAGTGACGCACTCCCTTATGCCCGGAGCCGGTCCAGGAGTCGCGCGCTCTGCCCGGCCCAGTAGTCCAGTCCCAGGCGGACGTGGGTCTCGTGGGCCCGGCGCGCGTGGTCCAGGGCCCGTTCCCGGTCGCCCGTCGCCTCCGCCAGCAGCGCCAGCGCCTGGTGGATGGAGCCCCAGCCGGCCGTGCCACTGCCGTGCAGGGCCAGCCGGTCTCCGTACGGCGCGAGCCTTTCGTAGAGCCCCGAGGGATCGGGGACGCCGAGCTGGGCCGTGACGTACGACCAGACGACGGCGACGAACTCCCCCGACCAGTCGTCGGGGATTCCGGTGCCCCATCGGGCGACCAGGCTCGCGGCCAGCTCACGGTCGCCCACGTCGAGCGCGGCGAGCACGGCTATGGGACGCAGCGGGTCGTTGTGCGGCTGCGCCGCCGCCGTGACGATCTCGTCGAGGATCTCGGCGACCCTGCCCTGTCCCCGCCGGCAGGTGTAGAGCATGGTCGGCCGCACGTTGCCGAGGCCCCACATGCTGCTGTCGCCGAAGACCTCGCCGAGTTCACCGGCGATGCGCTCGACCTCGTCCCAGCGGCCCTCCAGGGTCAGCCGCGCCGCCTGGGCGATGCGCACCATCGCCGTCAGCTCGGCGCTCCTGACCTCCTGCAGCAGATGCTCGGCGCGGGCCAGATCGCGGTCCCACTCGGCCAGCTCGCCCGCTCTGAACAGGCACGCCATCCGGTGCACCCGGGCCACGATCTCGGCCGTGGCGGGCAGGCCGGGCACCGCGAGCATCTCCTCGGCGGCGCGGCGGCGCTCGTCCTCCCGCTCCGGCACCCAGGACGCGATCATGTAGTTGTTGAGCACCTGGAGGAGCAGGGCGGAGTCGCCCGTCCTCCGGGCGATCTCCAGGGCCTCCACCACCATCGCCTCGCCCTCCGCCCGGCGCGGCCCGTAGTTGAGCTCGATGCCGAGGGTGCCGAGCAGCGCGGCCCGGCGGGCGTCGTCCAGCGGGCCCGCCAGCAGCTTTTCGAGCAGGGCGACCGTGTGGTCGTCGACCACCCCGTACGACCGCCAGTTCCAGACGCTGAGGGTGCCGAACACCGCCACGGCCTCCACCAGGGCCTCCCGGTCGCCGGTGTCCTCCGCCAGCGCGATGGCCTCCTCCAGCACCGCCCGGGCCCGCGCGACGTCCCCGATCACCCGCAGCGACCGGCCGAGCTCGATCAGCAGGCGGCACCGCCGGGCCGGGTCGCGCCTGCCGAGGGCGAGCAGCGCCTTCTCCCACAGCTCCACCGCCTCGTCGTACGCCCGCTGCGCGGTGGCCTGTCTGGCCGCCCGGGCGGCGTAGCCGACGGCCTTGTCGGCCCCGCCGACGCGCGCCGCCATGGCGAAGTGGTGGGCGAGGACGGGCAGGCGCGCCGTCCCGTCGCCGCCGGGGAGCGTCATCGGCAGGGACTCCAGGGCCTCCGCCACGTGCAGGTGGAGCCGGGCCTTGTCGAGACGGCCGAGCCCGGCGTAGAGCGCGTCGCGCACCAGCGCGTGCGAGAAGCGGTAGTCGAAGCCGTCCGGCGCCTCGGCCAGGATGCCGACGGCGACGGCGGGCTCCAGCAGCGACATCACCTCTTCCGCGGGGGTCCGCGTCAGCGCCTCCAGCACGTCGAGGCTGACGTCGCGGCCCAGGACGGCGGCGCGGCGCAGCAGTTCCGTGGTGGGCCCGGGCAGCCGCGCGACCCTCCGCCCGATGACCTCCATGACGCCTTCCGGCACGCCCAGCGAGGCGGCGTCGAGCCGGTGCTCGCTGCCGAGCAGCCGCAGCAGCTCCCCGAGGTAGAAGGGGTTGCCGCCGGTGCGCCGGTAGAGCAGGCCGGCGAGCGCGGGGTCGGTCAGGTCGTGCCGCCGCAGGAACGCCGCGACGTCCTCGGCGGTGAACGGCCTGAGGGTGAGGCGTTCTGCGCCGGGCTCGCGGGTGAGGGCGGCGAGCGCGTCACGCAGCCGCTCGGGCTCCCTGCCCGGCTCCGGCCGTACGGTGGCCAGCACCAGCACGGGCCTGCGGTGCAGCTCGGCGGCGAGGAAGCCGAGCAGCCGCAGCGAGGCCGCGTCCGCCGCGTGGAGGTCGTCCAGCACCACCAGCGTCGGCGTGCCGGACCGCGCAAGTGCGGCCAGCACGCCCTCGTACAGCTCGAAGAGCGCGGCCTCGGGGTCGGCCGGGGCGTCGGCGCCCTCGCCCGCGAGGAGCCGCGCCGCGGCCCGGCCCCGCTCCCCCAGCTCGCGCAGCGCCTGCAGCCACGGCCAGAACGGCGGGGCGGCCTCGGCCTCCACGCAACGGCCCCAGACGACCGCGACGCCGCGTGCCTCGGCCTCCTCGGCGGCGAGCTGGGCGAGCCTGGTCTTGCCGATCCCCGCCTCACCGGTCACCAGCAGCACGCCGCCGCGGCCCCGCCGTACGCCGCCGAGCCGCTCGCCGAGACGGGCGAGCTCCTGCTCGCGGGCGATGAACGCCGACGACGCCGCCGACGACGCCGCCGGCGACACCGCGTGCGGCGGCTCGGGGGCCGGCTGGGGCGCGGGCGCGGTGAGGGCCGCCTCCCGGGGCGCGGGCGCGGTGAGGGCCGCCTCCCGGGGTGCGGGCGCGGTGAGGGCCGTCTCCGGGGGCGCGGGCGCGTCCAGGGCCGCCGACTGCTCCAGCACGGCCTGCTCAAGCCGCCGCAGCTCCGGGCCGGGCAGCAGGCCCATCTCCTCGTCGAGCAGGGCGCGCACCCGGCGCAGCGCGCCGAGCGCGTCGGTCTGCCGGCCCGACCGGTAGAGGGCGAGGACGAGCAGGCTCCACAGCCGCTCGCGGTACGGGTACGCCTCGACCAGCCGCTCCAGGTCGGCCACGCAGGACGCGCCGTCGCCCATGGCGAGCCGGGCGTCGAACCGGTCCTCGACCGCCACCGCCCGCAGCTCGCCCAGGCGCGCGATGACCGGCTGGGCGAACTCGTAGGACGCGAACTCGGCGAGCGGCTCGCCCCGCCACGTCTCCAGCGCCCGGTCGAGCAGGCCGAGCGCGGCGGCGTGCTCGCGCCGGCCGAGCGCCCTGCGGCCGTCCTCCACCCAGGAGACGAAGCGCGCGAGGTCGACCTGGATCGGCGCGACCGACAGCAGGTAGCCGGGCTCGCGGGTGAGCAGCACGGCCGGGGGCGTGCGCGGCCGGCGTCCCGGCTCCAGCGCCTTGCGCAGGTTCGAGACGTACGACTGCAGCGTCGCGGTGGCGCTGGAGGGCGGCTCGCCGGCCCACAGCTCGTCGATCAGCCGGTCGAGGGAGACGATCCTGCCGGGGTCCAGGGCGAGGACGGCGAGCACCGCCCGCTGCTTGCGCGGGCCGAGGTCGAGGACGCGGCCGTCACCGTCGATCACCTCGAAGGGGCCCAGCAGCCGGAAGGACAGCGAGTTCATGGCCACGTGCTCCGATCGCTCTCCCCTGATCGCCGGATGTAAGCGTAGAGCCGCGACAAGCCCAACCGGAACGCTCCATTTCCGCAATGTCGGGCGTGGCACTTGAGAGCGACTTGGACGGTCTTCAAGCGGCGCTCATCCCCGCCCCAATCCCCGTGTCCCACGGTGGTTCCGCATGGTGGTTCCGCCGGAGGAACCCACGACGTGGAGGGGAAGACATGAACCAGATCGAGGCGCTCGGCGCCGATCTCCGCCGGGTGGTGCGCGGGCGGGTGCTGACGCGCGGCGACGAGGGCTTCGACGGCGCCCGCCGCCCCTGGGACCTGGCCGTCGACCAGCGGGTCGCGGCGGTGGTCGAGGCGCGGGACGCCCAGGACGTCGCGGCCGTGGTCGGTTACGCGGGGCTCGCCGGGCTGCGCGTCGCCACCCAGCCGAACGGGCACGCCCCCGCCGCCTTCGACGACGCGATCCTGCTGCGTACGGGGAACCTGCGGGGGCTCACCGTACGGCCCGGGGAGCGGGTGGCGCGGGTGGAGGCCGGCGTCTCGTGGGGCGAGGTGCTCACCGCGGCCGGAGAGCACGGGCTGACGCCGCTGGCGGGCAGCACGGGGGTCGTCAGCGCCACCGGCTTCACCCTGGGCGGCGGCCTGAGCTGGTTCGGGCGCAGGTACGGCTTCGCCGCCGACGGCGTGCGCGCGTTCGAGGTCGTGGACGCCTCCGGCGAGCAGGCGACCGTCACGGCCGGCAGCGACCCGGAGCTGTTCTGGGCCCTGCGCGGCGGTGGCGGCGACTTCGCCGTGGTGACCGCGATGGAGTTCGACCTGCACCCGGCGCCCGTGCTGTACGGCGGGCGGATCCTGTGGCCGGCCAGACGGGCCGCGGAGGTGCTGGCCGCCTTCCGCGCCGTCACGGCGGAGGCGCCGGAGGAGCTGACCGTCTGGTTCCACCTGCTGCAGTTCCCGCCGCTGCCCGAGCTGCCCGAGCCGCTGCGCGGCCTGTCGGCCGTGACGGCCGACGTCACCTATCTCGGCGACCCGGACGAGGCGCGCGCCCTGCTGCGCCGGTTCGACCGGATTCCCGATCCGATCTTCGACACGCGCGGCCGGATGCCGGTGGCGAACCTCGCGGACATCTGCGCGGAGCCGACCGATCCGACGCCCGCGCTGCTGCGCTCGGAACTGCTCCACGGGCTCGACGACGCCACCGCGGCGGCGATGCTGGCCGCCGCCGGGCCCGGCACCGTCGCGCCGCTCGCCTCCGTGCAGATCCGCCACCTCGGCGGGGCGCTCGCCCGGGTGGACGAGAAGGGCGGGGCCTGCGGCCACATCGCGGAGCCGTACCTGCTGAGCGCGCTCGGCGTGCTGGCGGCGCCCGGCATGGAGGAGGCGATCCGCGAACGGCAGTCGGCGATCGCCGCGGCGGTGGCGGGGGCCGCGAGCGGCCGCAGGCCCTTCACCTTCCTCGGCCACGGCGAGCCGGCCGCGTCCGCCTTCCCCGCCGAGATCCTGGCCCGGCTGCGCGAGATCAAGCGCCGCCGCGACCCGGACGGCGTGCTCGCCGGCAACCACCCGGTCCTCGGATGACGACGGCTCAGGTGACGACGGCCCGGGTGACGACGGCTCAGGCACCCAGCTCGCCGAGGAGACGCGCGCTCCGTCCGGCCCAGTGGTCCAGGCCCAGGCGCAGATGCGTCTCGTGCGCCCGCCGCGCGTGACCCAGGGCGAGGTCGCGCCCGCCCGTGGCGTCCGCGAGTTCGGCCAGGACCAGGTGGGTGGAGCCCCATCCGGCGCCGCCCATCCCGCTCACCACGAGCCGTTCCCCGTACGGCGCGAGCCTGCGGTAGAGGGCGGCGGGATCGGGCACGCCGAGCCGGGCGGCGAGGTGGCCCCACACGACGACGAGGAACTCGGTGGTCCAGTCGTCGCGGATCTCGCCGCCCCAGCGCTCCGCCAGCCTCCGGGCGAGGGCGGTGTCGCCCGCGTCGAGGGCGGCCAGCGCGGCGACCGGGCGCAGCGGCACCATGTCGGGGTCGTGTGCCCGGGACACGAGCCGGTCCGCCACCTCCCCCGCCCGGCCCTGCTCGCGGCGGCAGGTGTAGAGGGTGATCAAGCCGGGGTAGTCGAGGCCCCACATGCTGAAATCCGCGATCAGCGAGGTGAACTCCTCCGCGAGGCGTTCGGCCGCCGCCCAGTCGCCGCGCATCGTGCGGCCGGCGGCCTCGGCGATGCGGGCCATCCCGGTCATCTCGGGCCGCCTGATCTCGTCCGCCAGCCGCGCGCAGCGGGCCAGGTCGCGGTCCCACTCCGCGAGCTCGCCGGCCCGCAGCAGGTGGGCCATGCGGAAGACCCGGGCGACGGCCTCCGCCGCCGGGTCGAGGGGCAGGGCGAGCATCTCCTCGACCGCGCGGCGGCGCTCGTCCTCCCTCTCGGTGACCCAGGCGGCGACCAGGTAGTTGTTGAGCGAGCGGGCCAGCAGGCGGGGGTCGCCGGTGCGGCGGGCCAGCCGCACGCCGTCGGCCGCCAGCCGCTCCCCCTCGGCCCTGCGCGGGGAGTAGTACAGCTCCAGGCCGAGGGTGCCCAGCAGGGTGGCGCGCTCCACGTCGCCCAGCGGCTCCCGCAGCAGGCGCTCCAGCAGGGCGACCGTCTCGCCGTCCACGACGCCGTAATGGCGCCAGTTCCACACCGACATGCCGCCGAACGCGGTGACGGCCTCGATCAGCGTCGCGCGCTCGCCGATTCCCGCGGCGAGCACGATCGCCTCCTCCAGCGCCTTCCTCCCCTCGGCGACGTCGCCGACCGCGCGCAGCGCTTCGCCGCGGCGCACCAGCAGCGCGCAGCGCCGGGCGGGGTCCCCCGGACCGAGCGCGGCGAGGGCCCTGTCCCACCAGTCCGCCGCCTCGTCGTACGCGCAGCGGGCCGCGGCCTGCCGGGCGGCCCGGACGGCGTACTCCACGGCCTTGGCGGCGCCGCCCGCCCGGGAGGCCGCCACGAAGTGGTGGGCGAGGACGGACACCTCCACGCCCGGAAGGCTCTCCAGCGCCTCCCCGGTGCGCAGGTGCAGCCGCGCCGCGCGCACCCGGCCGAGCCCCGCGTAGAGGGCGTCGCGCACGAGGGCGTGCGAGAACCGGTAGTCGAAGCCGCCGGGCACCTCGACGAGCAGGCCTGTCGCCACGGCCGGTTCGAGGCGCAGCATCACCTCCTCCGCACCCAGGCCGCAGGCGGCCTCCAGCGCGTCGAAACTCACCTCCCGGCCCAGCACGGCGGCCGCCTCCAGCAACGCGCGGGTCTCCTCCGGCAGCCGTCCGACGCGGCGGCCGATGACCTCGCGCACGCCCTCGGGAACGCCGAGGGACGCGGCGTCCAGCCGGTGCTCGCTGTCCAGCAGCCGGATCAGCTCGCGCAGGTAGAAGGGGTTGCCCCCGGTGCGCTCGTGGAGCAGCGCGGCGAGCCGCCCGCCCGGCAGGTCCCGCCCGGCGAGGTAGGCGGCGACGTCCTCCCGCGTGAACGGCGGCAGGGTGAGCCGCTCCACGCCGCGTTCGCGGGCGAGCGCGGCCAGTGTGTCGCGAAGCTGCTCGGGGTCGCCGCCGGGCTCGGGGCGGATCGTCGCCAGCACCAGCACCGGCTGCCGGTGCAGCTCCCCGGCCGCGAAGGCGAGCAGGCGCAGGGACGACGCGTCGGCCCAGTGCAGGTCGTCGAGGACGAGCAGCGCCGGACCCGCCGCCCCCAGCACGGCGGTCACGCGTTCGTGCAGCTCGAACAGTGCCCTGCCGGGGTCGCCGCCGCCCGCCGCGGCGCCCGCCGCCTCGGCCGGGGCGTCACCGGGCGGGCCTCCGGACAGGGTGGCGAGCGCGTCCGCCACGTCCGCCCGCCGGTCCTGGCCGAGGTCGCGCAGGACCCCCAGCCAGGGCCAGAACGCGGGTGCGCCGGTGTCCTCCGCGCAGCGGCCCCAGGCGACCGTCATCCCCAGGGCGGCCGCCTCGTCGGCCGCGGCCTCGGCCAGACGGGTCTTGCCGAGGCCCGCCTCCCCGGCGACCAGCAGCACGCCACCGCGCCCCCGCCGCGCCTCGGCGAGCCGGGCGGCGACGCGGCCGGTCTGTTCGCGCCGGGCGACCAGCCCGGCGTGGACGACCGGCACCGCCGCCGTCCCGGGCGGCACCGCCGTCCCCGGCTCGGCGGCCGGGGCGAGGAAGGCGGGCCCGGCGCCGCCGAGCTCGGGCGCCTGGCCGAAGACGGCCTGCTCCAGCCGGCGCAGTTCTGGGCCGGGCTCCAGGCCCAGCTCCTCGTCCAGCAGCGCCCGGACCCTGCGCAGCGCGGCGAGGGCGTCGGCCTGCCGGCCCGACCGGTAGAGGGCGAGCACGAGCAGGCCCCACAGCCGTTCCCGGTACGGGTGGTCCTTCACCAGGCGTTCGAGGTCGGGCACGCACGACGCCGCGTCGCCGAGCGCCAGCCGCGCCTCGAACCAGTCCTCCGTCACCGCGGCCCGCTGCTCCGCCAGCCGCGCGACCACCGGCTGGACGAACTCGTACGCCGTGAACTCGGCGAGCGGCTCGCCGCGCCACGTCTCCAGGGAGCGGCGCAGCAGGTCGGCCGCCTCGCCGGGCGCGCCCCTCGCCAGCATCCGGCGGCCGTCCTCGGCGAGCGCGGCGAAGCGGACCAGGTCCACCTGACCCGGCGCGATGTCCAGCAGGTAGCCCGGCTCGCGGGTGAGCAGGACCCGTGGCGGCGTGCGCGGCGCCCTGCCGGGCTCCAGCGCCCGGCGGAGCTGGGAGATGTACGCCTGCAGGGTCCCGGTGGCGCTGGCCGGCGCCTCCCCCGACCACAGTTCGTCGATGAGGCGGTCGAGCGCGACGACGCGGCCGGGTTCCAGGGCGAGCATGGCCAGCACGGCGCGCCGCTTGGGTGTGCCGACGTCGACGGCACGGCCGGACGAGTCGACGACCTCCAGCGGGCCGAACAGGCGAAAGTCCATTTTTCCCCATGAGAGCGGAGGGTCCGGTTCGTAGCGTATTGCCGGACTCGCCACCGCACGAACAGCGCGCGACTAGCCGTTCCCTAATCGCCCGCAAGCCTTCCCGGTCAGGATGTCCTCCGACTCCCCGGAACATTGAGCGGAAGGACGAGCATGTCCACCTTGGAGACCGATCTGCGGCGCGTGGTGCGCGGCCGGGTCCACGTGCCCGGCGACGAGACCTTCGAGACCGCCCGGCTGCCCTGGAACCGGGCGGTCGACCAGCGGGTCCGGGCGGTCGTGGAGATCGAGGACGCGGCCGACGCCGCCGTCGTCGTCCGGCACGCGGCGCTGGCGGGCCTGGCCGTGGCGGCCCAGCCGGGCGGGCACGGCGCCACGACCGACCTGGACGGGACGATCCTGGTGCGCACCGGCCGGCTGCGCGGTGTGGAGGTCGATCCGGAGCGCCGCGTCGCCAGGGTCGAGGCCGGCGTGCAGTGGGGCGAGCTGCTCACGGCGACGGGCAAGCACGGGCTGACCGGCCTGCCCGGAAGTTCTCCCGTGGTGAGCGTCGTGGGCTACACCCTCGGCGGCGGGCTGAGCTGGTTCGCCCGGAGGTGGGGCTGGGCCGCCGACAGCGTGCGCGCCTTCGAGACGATCGGCGCCGACGGCGTGCCCGCCCGCGTCACGGCGGACTCCGACGCCGACCTGTTCTGGGCGCTGCGCGGCGGCGGCGGCGACTTCGCGCTGGTGACCGCGGTCGAGCTGGACCTGCACCCCGCCCCCCGGCTGTACGGAGGACGGATGCTGTGGCCCGCCGACCGGGCACCCGAGCTGCTCGCCGCGTTCCGGGAGGTGACGGCCGGCGCCCCCGCGGAGCTGACCGTCTGGTTCACGATGGTGAGGTTCCCCCCGGTGCCCCAGGTCCCCGAGCCCTTGCGCGGCCTGGCCGCGGTCGCGGTGGACACCACGTTCCTCGGCGACGAGGAGGAGGGACGCGCCCTGCTCCGGCGGTTCGAGGCCGTTCCCGGCGTGCTGCTCGACAGCCGTGCCGCCATGCCGCTGGACGCACTCGGCGGCATCTGCGCCGAGCCGACGCATCCGGTGCCCGGCGCGGGCCGCGGCGAGCTGCTGACCGGTCTCGACGACGCCGTGGCGGGCGACCTGCTCGCCGCCCTCGGCGACATCGCGCCCCTGGCCTCCGTGCAGGTTCGTCACCTGGGCGGCGCGCTGCGCCGGCCGGCCCCCGCCGGCGGCGCCTGCGGGCACGTCGCCGAGCCGTACCTCCTGGGCATGATCGGACCGATCATGTCGCCCGAGGGCGGGCGGGCGGTGCACGCGCGGCTGGCGGAGATCGCCCGCTCCATGGCGCCGCACACGACCGGCCGCAAGCCGTTCACCTACCTCCACGCGGACGAGACCGCCGCCTCCGCGTTCGACGCGGAGACGCTGGCCCGCCTGCGTGAGATCAAGCGCCGCCGGGACCCGCACGGCGTCTTCCGCAGCAACAAGCCGGTGTCCGCCCAGTCGTAGCACCGGTCGCAGAGTCGGTCGCCGGGCCGGTCGCAGGGGCGGTCAGAGCTTGCGCACCTCGGCGTCGCCCGAGCCCGTCCTGACGACGATCGTGTGCGGCGCCGAGTCGTTCTCCGCGAAGTCGACCCGGCGCTCGCCGCTCCCCGTCGTCGCGTCGACGTTGTAGGCGCCGTCCGGCAGCCAGACCTTGCCGTCGCCCGAGCCCGTCACGGCGTGCACCTCGGCGGGGGCCGCCGTGAAGCGGAGCGTGACGTCGCCCGACCCGGTCTTGGCGTCAACCTCCTTCGCGGCGAGACCGCGGGCGTCGACGTCCCCGGAGCCGGTCGAGGCCTCGACCTGGCCGGTCAGGTTCCGCAGGGTCAGGTCCCCCGAGCCGGTGTCGATCTTGACGCTCAGCCCCCGCGGCACCTCCACCTTGTAGTCCACCGAGCACCGGCCGCACTTGTACTTGAGCTCGAGCGTGCCGCCGTCCACGGAGTGCCCGTCCTCGGTCTTCGGCCTGTTCCCCCACCAGTGCAGGGTCTCGGTCACGTGGATGCCGGACCTGTCGCTCTCGTTCACCACGATGTCGCCCGACCCGGTGTGCGTGTCGACGAGGGTCACCGCGTCCGCCACGTCGTAGGACTGCACGGACTGCTGCCCGCCGAAGCCCAGCGGCCCGCCACACGCCGCGACGGTCAGGCTCAGGCCCAGGGCGGCCCCCGCGACGGCCAGGGTTGTGTTCTTCATGCTCCCGATCCTCCGGCACGCGTGCGCCCTCTCCCATCGGGGAAGGCCCTAGGGCATCCCTGGTGCGGCCCTCACGTTGACCCCCGGCCGCACCCTGACGTAGCGTCGATTCCACCATTCAGAATTACTTTTCCGGAGGGTGGAAATGGTGGAAGGCGTCGAGATCACAGGGCCCCTGCTGGACCGGTTCGACGAGATCCTCACCCCCGAGGCCCTCGGCTTCGTGGCCACCCTGCAGCGCGAGTTCGACCCCCGGCGGCGAGAACTGCTCGCCGCCCGCCGGGCACGGCAGGCGGAGCTGTCCGCGGGGGGCACGCTCGACTTCCTTCCGGGGACCGCCCACGTCCGGACGTCGGAGTGGCGGGTCGCCCCGCCCGCGCCGGGGCTGGAGGACCGCAGGGTCGAGATCACCGGTCCGGTCGACCGGAAGATGACGATCAACGCGCTCAACTCGGGCGCCAAGGTCTGGCTCGCCGACTTCGAGGACGCCAACTCCCCAACCTGGGAGAACACGGTCAACGGGCAGCTCAACCTGCGCGACGCCCTCGACCGCACGATCGACTTCGAATCGGGCGGCAAGACGTACGCGCTGCGGCCGGACGAGGAGCTGGCCACGGTCGTGGTCCGCCCGCGCGGCTGGCACCTGCCGGAGAAGCACATCCTGGTGGACGGCGCCGAGATGTCCGCGTCGCTGCTCGACTTCGGGCTCTACTTCTTCCACTGCGCCGCGCGGCAGCTCGGCAAGGGCCGCGGGCCCTACTTCTACCTGCCGAAGATGGAGTCGCACCTGGAGGCCCGGCTCTGGAACGACGTGTTCGTCCGGGCCCAGGAGCTGCTCGGCGTCCCCCGGGGCACGATCCGGGCGACCGTGCTGATCGAGACGTACCCGGCGGCGTTCGAGATGGAGGAGATCCTCTACGAGCTGCGCGAGCACTCGGCGGGCCTCAACGCCGGCCGCTGGGACTACCTGTTCAGCGTCATCAAGAAGTTCCGCACCCGGGGCCGGGAGTTCCTGCTGCCCGAGCGCAACGCGGTGACGATGACCGCGCCGTTCATGCGGGCCTACACCGAACTGCTGGTGCGCACCTGCCACAGGCGCGGCGCGCACGCGATCGGCGGCATGGCGGCCTTCATCCCGTCCCGCCGCGACCCCGAGGTCAACAGGGTCGCGCTGGAGAAGGTGCGGGCCGACAAGACGCGCGAGTCGGGTGACGGCTTCGACGGCTCCTGGGTGGCCCACCCCGACCTCGTCCCGATCTGCCGCGAGGTGTTCGACGGCGTCCTCGGCGACCGGCCCAACCAGCTCGACCGGCTGCGCGAGGACGTCAACATCACCGCCGAGGACCTGCTGTCGGTGTCCAAGACCCCCGGCGAGATCACCGAGGCGGGGCTGCGCGGCAACGTGGACGTCGGCCTGCGCTACCTCGCGGCCTGGATGGGCGGCAACGGCGCCGCGGCGATCCACAACCTCATGGAGGACGCGGCGACCGCCGAGATCTCCCGGTCCCAGGTCTGGCAGTGGATCCACAACGACATCACGCTGGCCGACACGGGCGAGGTGGTGACACGCGAGCTGGTCGAGCGGATCATCGAGGAGGAGCTCGCCGGCATCGCCGCCGGACCGGGCTACGACGAGGAGCTCTACCGGCAGGCCACGGCACTGTTCAAGGAGGTCGCCCTTGACGACGACTTCGCGGAGTTCCTCACGCTTCCCGCGTACGCGCGGATGCCGTGAGGGGCGGGACGACGTGAGGGGTGGCGGGAGCCGATGTCCGTGCTCGAACGGCTGACGGCGCGGCTGACCGCCGCGCTCCCGCCGGACGCCGTCGTGACCGACCCGGTGCGGCTGCGCACCTACGAGTGCGACGGGCTCACCGTCCACCGGGCCGTCCCCGGCGTTGTCGTGCTGCCCGAGACCACCGAGCAGGTCGCGGCCGTCGTACGGCTGTGCCGCGAGCACGGCGTGCCGTTCGTCGCGCGGGGATCGGGCACGGGCCTGTCGGGCGGTGCCCTCCCCCGCACGGACGGCGTGCTGGTCGTCACCTCCCGCATGCGGCGGATCGTCGAGATCGACATCTCCGGCCGCCGGGCCGTGGTGGAGCCCGGCGTGACCAACCTGGCCATCACCGAGGCGGTCCGCGACCAGGGCTACTACTACGCCCCCGACCCCTCCAGCCAGCAGGTCTGCTCGATCGGCGGGAACGTGGCGGAGAACTCGGGCGGCGCCCACTGCCTCAAGTACGGCTTCACGGTGAACCACGTGCTCGCCGCCGAGATCGTCACGCCCGACGGGGACGTCGTGGAGTTGTCCGCCGGCGATCCCGGCTACGACCTGCTCGGCGCGTTCGTCGGCTCGGAGGGCACCCTCGGCATCGCGACGAAGATCACCGTACGGCTGTCGCGGGCGCCGGAGGCGGTCACGACCCTGCTCGCCGCCTTCACCGGCATCGAGGCCGGCGGGCACGCCGTGTCGGCGATCATCGCGGCGGGCGTGGTCCCGGCGGCGATCGAGATGATGGACGCGCTGGCGATCGAGGCGGCGGAGGCCGCCGTCCACTGCGGCTACCCGGCCGGGGCGGGAGCGGTGCTGGTGGTCGAGCTGGACGGGCCGCGCGCCGAGGTGGAGCACCAGTTCGCGGCCGTCGAACGCATCTGCCGCGACCGCGGCGCCTTCGAGATCCGGACGGCCGCCTCCGGCGAGGAGCGCGCGGCGATCTGGAAGGGCCGCAAGTCGGCGTTCGCGGCCGTCGGCCGGATCAGCCCGGCGTACATCGTGCAGGACGGGGTGGTGCCGCGGACCGCGCTGCCGCGCGTGCTCGCGGGCATCGACCGGCTGCAGGAGGAGTACGGGATCAGGGTGGCGAACGTCTTCCACGCGGGAGACGGCAACCTCCACCCCCTCGTGCTGTTCGACGACGCCGTTCCGGGTGAGCGCGAGCGCGCCGAGACCGTCAGCGGGCGCATCCTCGACCTGTGCGTCGAGCACGGCGGCTCGATCACCGGCGAGCACGGCGTGGGAGTGGACAAATCCCGGTACATGCCCCGGATGTTCACCGAGGACGACCTGGACACGATGCAGCTTCTCCGGTGCGCCTTCGACCCGGAGGGCCTGGCCAACCCCGGCAAGGTCTTCCCCACCCCCCGGCTGTGCGGGGAGGCGCCGGGGGTGCGCACGGGCGTGCACCCGCTGGTCGAGGCCGGCCTCGCGGAGCAGTTCTGATGCGCGGCGAGCGGACGCCCGACCCCCTGAACCCCCCGGAGCCGGACCCCCCGGCCGGCGCCGGCCGGGACGCCGGGGGCGCGCTCGCGGCGACCGGCGTGGCGGTGCGCGAGGCGGGTGACGGGGACGAGGTCGCGGGCGTCCGGCCGCGCTGGGTGACGCTGCCCGAGTCGGCCGAGGAGATCGCGGCCGTCCTGCGCGCCTGCGCGGCGCACGACCTGGCGGCCGTCGCGACGGGCGCCAGGACCAAGCTCCACTGGGGCGCCCCGCCGGCACGCTGCGACGTGCTCGTGGACCTGGGCCGCATGGACCGGGTGCTGGAGCACACGCCGGGCGACCTGGTCGTACGGGTCCAGGCCGGGGTGACCGCGGAGGCACTGGCGGACGCCCTCGCGGCGGAGAACCAGGAACTCGCGCTCGACGTGCCGGTGCCGGGCACCACGGTCGGCGGGCTGCTGGCGACCGGGATCGCCGGGCCGCGCGCGTTCCGCCACGGAACGGCCCGCGACCTGCTCATCGGGATCACGGTCGTGCTGGCCGACGGCACGATCGCCAGGTCCGGCGGGAAGGTCGTCAAGAACGTCGCGGGATACGACCTCGGCAAGCTGTTCACCGGCTCGTACGGCACCCTCGGCGTCATCGCGGACGCGACCTTCCGGCTGCGCCCCCTGCCCGCCGCCCGCGCCTGGGTGACGGCGTCCGTCGCGCGCCCGGTGACGGAGACCGTGGAGCCTTATGTGTACGAGGGGAGAACGTTCGACACCACCTCCACCGACGTGGCCGCCGCGCTGCGGGCGATGGTGCCGGCGATCACCGAGTCGCCGCTGGAGCCGAGCGCCGTGGAGGTCGACTGGCCCGGCGTGGACGGTCCCTGCACGGTGGCGGTCCTGCTGGAGGGCACCGCCGCGGCCGAGCGCGCCAAGGCCCTGTCCGCGCTGATGGGCGGCACGGCCGAGGTGACCGAGGAGCCGCCGCCCTGGTGGGGACGCCTGCCGGCCGGGCCACATGGCGCGGAAGCCGCGGTGTTGACCGGCGCGGCGTCCGACAGCGCGGCGTCCGGCGGTGGGGAGATCCTGCTGGAGGTGCGGAACATCCCCTCCCGGCTGGCGGGGAGCTTCGTCGGCCCCTTCTCGGCGGCCCGCGCCGCGGACGTCCGTCCGGCGGTACGCGGCTCCCTGGCCGCGCAGGTGCTCCACGTCGCCCTGCCGCCGGACACCGAGCCCGGCCTCGTCGCCGCCTTCACCGGTGAACTGCGCGCGCACATGGAGGACGAGGGCCGCGTGGTGGTGCTCTGCGCGCCGCGGGAGGCCGCGCGCCGCCTCGACCGGTGGGGACGCGTCGGCGCGCTGCCGCTGATGCGCCGGGTCAAGGAACGGTTCGACCCCGGCCGCCGGCTGTCCCCCGGCCGCTTCGTCGGAGGGATCTGATGGACCCCGAGCTGATCAGGGATTGCGTGCACTGCGGGTTCTGCCTGCCCACCTGTCCGACGTACGTGCTGTGGGGCGAGGAGATGGACTCGCCGCGCGGGCGCATCCACCTGATGGGGCAGCACACCGAGGGCACTCCGCTCACCGGCGCGATGGCCGGGCACTTCGACGCCTGCCTGGGCTGCATGGCGTGCGTCACCGCGTGCCCGTCCGGGGTGCGGTACGACCGGCTGATCGAGCAGACGAGGGCCGTGGTCGAGCGGGAGCACGAGCGCCGCCCGGACGAGCGGGCGGTCAGGGCCCTGGTGTTCGCGTTGTTCCCCTACCGGCGCAGACTGCGGGCGATGCGGCTGCCGATGCGGCTGGGCAGGCGCCTCCAGCCGTTCCTGGAGCGGGTGAACCCCTCCCTCGGCGCGATGGCCGAACTAGCCCCCGCCGTCGTCCCCCGGCCCGTACGGCTGCCGCCGCTGGTGGGGGCGAGAGGGCCGCGCAGGGCCAGGGTCGGGCTGCTCACCGGCTGCGTGCAGGGCGAGTTCTTCCCACAGGTCAACGCGGCGACGGCGCGGGTGCTCGCGCTGGAGGGCTGCGACGTGGTGATCCCGCCCCGGCAGGGCTGCTGCGGCGCGCTGTCGCTGCACTCCGGCCGCGAGGCCGAGGCGAGGCGGTTCGCCCGCCGCACGGTCGCGGTGTTCGGGCGGGCGGGTGTGGACGCGGTCGTCGTCAACGCCGCCGGCTGCGGGTCGAGCATGAAGGCCTACGCCGAGGTGCTCGCGGACGAGCCCGCCTGGGCGGCGCGTGCCGGGGCGCTGCGCATCCGCGACCTGGCGGAGTTCCTGGCCGAGCTCGGACCGGCCGCGGAGCGGCGCCCGCTGCCGGTCTCGGTCGCCTACCACGACGCCTGCCACCTGGCCCACGCCCAGGGCGTACGCGCGCAGCCGCGCGACCTGCTGCGCGCCGTGCCCGGGCTGGAGTTGCGGGAGGTCGCCGAGGCGGCGATCTGCTGCGGGTCGGCGGGCACCTACAACCTCTTCCAGCCGCGGGCGGCCAGGGAACTCGGTGACCGCAAGGCGGAGCGCGTGCTCGCGACCGGCGCGGACGTCCTGGTGTCGGCCAACCCGGGATGTTCCATGCAGATCGCCGCGGCGGTCCGCAGGGCGGGCGGCGGCGAGATCCGGGTCGCGCACACGGCCGAGGTGCTCGACGCCTCGCTGCGCGGCCTCGATCCCGGCGTGCTGGGACGATCTCCGGGAGCCGGGAAGGCGAGGACGAAGCGGTGAGCGTGCAGAGCGTCGACCGGGCGCTTGACGTCCTTGAGGCCCTGGCGGAGCAGGGCGGCCAGGCCGGCCTGTCGGAGATCGCGGCGCGGACCGGCCTGCCGTACGGGACGATCCACCGCCTGTTACAGACGCTGCTCGCCCGGGGGTACGTCCGGCAGGAGTCCGACCGGCGGTACGCCCTGGGCGGCGCGCTGGTGCGGATCGGCGGGGTGGCGGAGCGGATGCTGGCGGTCTGGGCCGAGCCCTACCTCACCCGGCTGGTAGAGCTGTCCGGGGAGACGGCCAACCTCGCCGTGCTGGAGGGGGACTTCGTCGTCTACGTGGCCCAGGTGCCCTCGCCGCGCAGGCTGCGGATGTTCGCCGAGGTCGGCCGCCGGGTGCTGCCGCACAGCACGGCCGTGGGCAAGGCGCTGCTGGCCGGGCGCGCCGACGCGGCGGCGGTGTTCCGGCGCACCGGCCTGCCCCGCCGTACGGACCGGACGATCACCGTGACGGAGGAGATGCTGGCGGAGCTCGACCGGGTCCGCGCCCGGGGGTACGCGCTGGACCTGGGCGAGGAGGAGAGCGGCGTGCACTGCATGGCCGTGCCGGTCCACGACGGCGGGCGGACCTTCGCGGCGCTGTCGGTGTCGGGCCCGGCCGAGCGCATCGACGCGATCGACCGCGAGGAACTGGCCGCGATGCTGCGCAAGGTCGCCGAGGACTTCGGCACCGCCGTCTTCCGCTCCTGACCCGACGCTCGTGACTCGGCGCTCGTGACTCGGCGCTCCTGACTCGGCGCTCGTAACTCGATGCTCGTGGCTCGACGCTCCTGACCGGACCGCGCCGGATGGGCCAGTATGGGCTCATGTGCCGAAGCATCAAGACCCTGCGCCCGCCCTTCACCGACGAGGTGACCGAGGAGGACATCCGGGCGGCGGCCCTGCAGTACGTGCGGAAGGTCTCCGGGTTCCGCGCGCCCGCCGCGCACAACGCCGAGGCGTTCGACCACGCCGTGGAGGAGATCACGCGGGCCAGCGCCGAACTCCTCGCGTCCCTGCGGGTCCGCGGGACGCCCGCTTCCGCCTCAACCGCACAGGGATGAGAGGCGGCGGCCTGCCCGTCCTGACTGGAACGCTTTGCCGCAGCCGGGAAGCGTGTCACGATAAATGATCGCATCGGCGTTTCCGAGGGAGAGGGGGCGGACCGGTGCCACCTGCGATCGTCGGGCATGAAGGTCCCCTGGCAGGCCAGCGTTTCCCGATCGACGACAAGCCGATCACCTTCGGTCGCAGAGGCGACAACAGTGTGGTGATCACGAGCGAACGGGCCTCCCGCTTCCACGCGGAGGTGCGCCGCGAGGCCGAGGGATACGTGCTGCGCGACCGGGGCAGCAGCAACGGGACGCTGGTCAACGGCAGGCGTGTCACCACGCATGTGCTCCGGCCCGGCGACACGATCGCCATCGGAGGGGAGACGTTCCGCTTCGAGGCGTTCGACGACTCCGAGACGGTCATGGACACCTCCCTGATGCAGCGGTTCCGCCGGTCGGTCCCGGACGTCGAACCGGATCAGGTCCTGCACGTCACCGTCTCCGGCGGCGGGCCCGTCGGGCTGGCCTTCGCCCTGCTCCTCGAACATCTCATGGGGCACCGGGTCGCCATCACGATCTACGACGGCCGCTGGACCGAGGACGGGCAGCGGATCGTGTGGAAGAACGCCGCGCAGGGCAACAACCGGCGGCAGCAGGTCGTGACGGTGCAGAGCCGCCAGTATCTGAACCTTCCGGAGGACGTCCAGGCGCGGCTGTTCACCGAGGGGTCCTACAGCGAGATGTGGCCGGCCGGTCCGGACTCGATCCGCGGCCACGGCCCGCGGAACATCCGCATCGCCTACATCGAGGACACCCTGCTGGAGATGGCGAACGAGAGGTCCGCCCGCATCCGCCTGGTGCCGGAGAGATTCGACCCCGCGGAACGCCACGACACCGTGGCCAGGGACCACGTGCTGGCCATCTGCGAGGGAGGGCGCTCGCGGACCCGCGAGCACTTCACCGACAGGTTCGGCCGGGCCGACGACTCGATCTTCTCGCTCGACGGCCGGCACGTGCAGGACGTGGTGCTCGGGATACGGGTGAAGTCCGCCCTGCCTGACCCCGCGATCGTGCTGCTGACCGTGGCGCAGAACCGGTTCCTCCTGAACTCGCTGCGCGGCGAGGGTTTCCTGAACATGCGCCTCACCGACGACGAGGCCGCGGAGGTCGTCGGCATCGACCCCGTCCGGCACGTGTTCGAGGAGTGCGTCGCCTCCAGTCCCTGCCTCATGGAGCGCACCGAGGACGGCGACTTCCACTGCTCGACCCACCACACGCTGTTCCTGCCCGCCCTGATCAGGGGCTCGGCACTGTGGAGGCGGGCGAAGGAAGGGCTCGCGCTCTTCGGCGTCGCCGACGGCGACGTGAGCGCGGTGACCGCCTTCCGGCTCGACATGGTGCAGCGGCCGCGGTTCACCGCCCGTTTGTACTCCCCCACGTCCACCACCCCGGGCACGTACGGCTTCCTCCTGGGGGACGCGGCCAACGCGATCCACTTCTGGCCCGGGCGGGGTCTCAACAGCGGGCTCGCGTCGGCCATCTCGCTGGCCCGGTCGCTCAACCGCAACTGGCGCGGCAGGCCGTTCCGCGACGCCGACTTCGTACGGCACGAGGCGGCGATGTCGATGCTGCAGTATCGGCACAAGAGCCGCGCCTGGAACGCGATGGTGACCACCGACGAGCAGGGGGTCACCCGGGCGATCAAGGACACGATCGTCCAGGGCATCGAGGAGGGCGGCGCCGGTTCGGACAGGGACGCGGACATCGACGCCCTGATGGAGCGCCTGCGGCAGATCCGCGACCGTCTGTCCCCACGCATCCCCGGCATGCCCGACGACGCGACCCTCCTCCGGCACCTGCGCGAGCTGCGGACCGAGACGCTGCGGACCCTGCTGGTCAGCGGAGCCTGGGAGACGCTGACGGTCGGCGGCGAGGAGGTCGACATCGACATCTTCGACCAGCCGGTCTCCGCGGCGCCGCCCCCCGCGGCGTCCGCCGTGCCGCCCCCCGCCGAGAGGCCGCTCGTCACGCGACAGGCGGACGGACAGAACAGGCGGCCCGGGGTGGTCGCCGGAGGACCGGGTGACACGCTGCCCTCCGGCTGACGACGCCTTGCACATCGGCTCGGACATCGGCTCCGAGAACCTCGGAACCGGCCAGGGCCGTCCGGCGGAGTAGGGGTGAAGGGCGCGACGGCGCCCGTGGAAGGAAATCCCCTATGAACGGATACAACGGGTGGTGAGGACGGTCCCCGGCGGCACCCGCCTCCCCTCGGCCGCGGCGGGTCCCCGGCCCGGCGAGGACGAGGCGAAAGACAGCGGGCCGGAGCACGCCCCGGCGACGTGTCCCGGCGTGAACGGCGACGAGCCGGACGGCGAGGCGAGCGACGCCCGGCTGATCAAGGCGTCGCTGCGCGCGCCCGAGCGGTTCGCCGGCGTCTTCGACCGGCACGCGGACGAGATCCACGCCTACGCCGGCCGCCGTCTCGGCCCCGAGCACGCCGACGACGTGACCGCGGAGACGTTCTTCGTGGCGTTCCGGAAGCGGCACCGCTACGACACGTCCCGCCCGGACGCCCGGCCCTGGTTGTACGGCATCGCGGGCAACCTCATCTCCGGGCACCGCCGGGCGGAGGTCCGCCGTCTGCGGGCACTGGCCCGCGCCCCGCACGACGCCGGCGAACGCGGCGCCCACGAGGAGGAGCGCGGAGCGGAGCGGGCGAGCGCCGCCGCGCTGCGGCCCGCGCTCGCGGCCGCCCTGGCGCGGCTGTCGTCCGCCGAGCGCGACCTGCTCCTGCTGGTCGCGTGGGCCGACCTCTCCTACGAGGAGGCGGCCGAGGCCCTGCGGATCCCCATCGGCACGGTGCGCTCGCGCCTGCACCGCGTACGCGCGAAGCTGCGCCGCCATCTCGATCTTCCCCAGGAGGACTGACCATGATCGACGAGATTGACCTGGTGGCCCGTGAGCGGCCGCAGACGCCCCCCTACTCCCTGGCCGCCAAGGCGGCCGTACGGCGGCGGCTGACCGGCCCGGGCAGGCCGCCGGTCCGCCCGCGCCCGTACGCGTTCCTGGCGGGCGGGGCCGCGCTGCTCGCCGGGGCGGGCGTCGTCGCCGTCGCCGCCACCGGGCCCGGCCGGCCCGCGCCCCCGACCCGGGCCGGCGAGGTGGTCGTGACCCTGCCGAAGGTGTCGGCCATGTCGGCGGAGGAGGTGCTGGGCAGGGCGGCCCGCGCCGTGACCGACCTGTCCCCGCGCGACGACCAGTTCGTCAAGGTCGGCTCGCAGACGATGTACGAAGCCTCCATAGTCGGCGAGAACGAGAAGGAGTCCCGCTACCTCTACCGGACGAAGCGGACGATCTGGCTGTCCGCCGACGGCACCAGGGACGGCGCGCTCAAGGTCGAATATCTGGAGCCCCGCGCCTATCCGGGGTGGCCGATCCCCCCGGAGGCGTACAAGGAGAAGGGCACGGAGTGGCTGGGGCTCCCGGCCTGCGGCAAGGTGAGCGACACCGCCTACACCATGTTGCAGAAGCTGCCCTCGGACCCGGAGAAGATGCGGGCCCACCTGTACGCCCGGCCGCACGGCGACCTCCCGTCCGACGCGGGGGCGTGGACGGCCGTGGGCGACCTGCTGCGGGAGACGTACGTGCCGGCGCCGCAGCGGGCGGCGCTGTTCAAGGCAGCCGCGACGATCCCCGGGGTCACGGTCAGCGAGGACGTGGAGGACGCGGCGGGCCGGACCGGCATCGGCGTCGGCCGGGTCTCCCGCGGCGTGCGCGAGGAGGTCATCTTCGACCCGGCCACGTACGAACTGCTCGGCGAGCGCGGCGTCGTGGTGGACGCGCAGGTGGCCAGGGCGCCCGTGGGCAGCCTGGTGGCCTCCACCGCCCAGCTGGAGGTCACGGTCGACGACACCGCGCCCGAGGTGAAGGACCCCCGCGGCGGCTGCCTCTGATCCCCCGCTCGTGGAGCCCGCCGGGCGTACGGCGGGCTCCACGGCCTTCTTGGGCTCCGCGGGCGCGAATTGTCGGTGGTGATCTCTAGCCTCCGGCACATGACAAACGCGACGCAGGCGTACAGCTACGCCGCGCCTTCGATGCTGGTGGACGGACGTCTCGGGCTGTCGACGTCCGGCGGCAGGGCCCTGAGCGGCCCGGCCGTCGCGCCCAGGTTCTTCAGCGGGGTGGTGACCCAGGCGGCGCCCGCGGCGGCGGCCCTGCTGGGCGTGGCCGACGTGGCTCTCACCCGCTATCACCAGCCGCGTCCGGGATGGACGCGCGACCCGGTCGTCACATGCGGCGGCGACCGGCTGCGCTTCGAGTCGTTCTCCGCCTGCGGCGGCGTGTACGCCCGGCTCGACCTGCTGGGCGGCGCCCTCGACGGCGAGGTGTTCGACCGGGGGACGACCAACGTCGACGTCAACGGCCCGCTGCGGGAGGCGCTGGCCCGGGTGGGCGCGCGCGACCCGCTGCACCTCGGGGTCGGCGCCGACGAGCTCACCGTGACCACGCTCGACGGCGCGGTGGTGGAGAAGAAGGTGCCGCTGCCGGAGCGGTGGCTGCGGGGCTTCGCCGAGGTGCAGGTGATCGCGGCGCGCATGGACCTGCGGGCCGAACTCCACGGGATGAGCGCGGTGCGGTTCCTGCGGTCCCTGCCCAAGCGGGCGGCGGCCGACCTGTGGGTCGCTCCCGCGGGCCGCGACCTGCGGGTCACGGACCGGCCCGGCCCGGGAGCGGTGTGCCTGGCCGGCGTCGGCCGCCTGGCGACGCTGCTGCCCCTGCTCCGCTTCGTCAAGAGCCTCAAGGTCTACGGCCCGGCCGCGCCCGGCGGCCCGGCGTCGAGCGCGTGGGAGCTGGAGCTGCCCGGAATGCGTTACACGCTGGTCCTGTCTCCGGAGCGCTGGCGCGGCTTCTCCGGCGAGGGCGCGGTGCTGGCCGACCTCGCCACCGACGAGGCCGAGGCCGACGCCGACGTGGTGGGCATGCTGCTCAACTTCGAACCCGAGGTGGAGATCGGCCTGCTCGCCGACCGCGCCGGGCTGTCCACCACGCGCGTGCGGGCCGCCCTCACCCAGCTCGGCACGGCCGGGCGGGTCGGCTACGACCTGAACGAGGCGGCGCACTTCCACCGCGAACTGCCCTACGACAGGGAGCACGTGCAGCACCTCAACCCGCGGCTGACGTCCGCGCGGGCGCTGGCCGAGGCCGACGCCGTGGAGATCGCGGGCGACACGGCGCGCGTACGGACCGACGGCGGGGTGCGGGAGGTCGGCCTGACCGACGGCTCGTGCACCTGCCCCTGGTGGTGGGACCACCGCGGCTCACGCGGGCCGTGCAAGCACGTGCTCGCGGCCAGGATCGTCGCGAGGACCACGCCTGCGCCGACCGGCGTGGAGGCCGGTGTGGGGACCGGCGCCGAGACCGGCGTGGAGACGGCCCGATGAGCGCCTGGCAGGAGGTGCGCGACCTCGTCGCCGCGCATGAGACGAAGACGCTGGCCGACCGTGTGATCGCGCTCACCGAGGCCGAGCGCGCCGAGGTGGCGAGACGGTTACCGGGCCTCCTCAAGGAGATGCGGGACACCGCCACGCGGATGACCCATGGGAGCCGGGGGGTTCACGACCTCGACGACGAGGACGACGAGGACTGGTGGACCGCCTGGGAGCGCCGACGGACCGTGCGGGGCGCCCTCGCCGAGCTGGGCGCGCCGCTGCGGATCGCGGGTGCGGGGACGATCTCCGGGCCCGCCGCCGCGGCGGCCTGGCTGACCCGCCGCGAGCTCTACCCGGAGTGGGGGCCGGCCCCGGACCCGGCCGAGGTGGTCCGCGTGCTGGTCACCCGTCCGGCCGGCTGGCAGGCCGACGTGGCGGCCCGGCTCGCCGGGAAGATCCGCAGGGCGGACGACGTCCGGACCGCCCCGCTGGTGCTCGCGCTGCTGCGGGCCTCAGGCGTGACGCCGCCCGCGCACGACCCGCTCGTGGTCGCGTGGCTGACCGGCCCGGCGGCGGACGACGATCCGCTGCTCGGCCCGCTGTTGCCGCTGATCTTCGAGACCGAGGGCGCGGGCCGCGCCCTGCGCGAGGAACGGCTCACGCCGTCGCCCACGCCCTGGCTCTCCCTGATCGGGCGGCTCCTGCGTACCGGACGCGTGTCGCGGGCGGAGCTCCTGGACGGCTGCGTGAGCCGGTTCCTGCGCGGCGGTGACGCCGCGGACCTGCGCTTCTTCGTGCGCCTGCACGAACTGGTCGAACCGGCGCCGCAGGAGGCGGCCGGACGGGTCCGGGACTATCTGCGGCTGCTTCCCGCCGCCCCCGGCCCGGTCGCCGAGCTGGCCCTGAGCCAGGTCGACCGCACCGGCCCCCACGACGACGCCGACGTCCAGGAGGCGATCGAGGCGCTGACCTTCAGGCCCGAGGCCAAGCTGGCCCGCGCGGGCCTGAGCCGGCTGGACCAGGAGGTGCGGCGGAGGCCCACCCGCGCCGGCGAACTGGCTCCCGCGCTCGTCACGGCGTTGGCGCACACTTCCGACGACGTACGGCGGCGAGCCGTCCGGATCGCGCTCAGACACGCCGCCGCGTTCCGCGCGGAGGCGAAGTCGATCGCCGACGCGGTACCGCTGCTGCCCGCCGATCTCGGCCGGGACCTCGCCGCGGTGTTCGGGGGCGACGTCACGGCCGAGGGGACGCCGGAGCCGTTCACTCCCGCTCCGCTGCCCGTCCTCCCCGAGCCCGGCCCGTTCCCCGCACCGTCGGTGGATCACACTACGTGGGATCTCCGTGGGTGGGTGGCGCGCGAGCAGTGGCTCGCCGGCTTCGTCGAGCGGGCGGGCAGGGACCGCGCGGCCCTGCGCGCGGCGCTCACCCCGGTCTTCCAGGACTTCTCTCCCCACCTGTACGACATGGAGAGCTGGCTCGAACCGGACGCCTGGATCGCCGCCCTGGCGAGGGAGCTGATCGCTCCCGGTACCGATCCCGGCGTGCCCGATCCCGAACCCGCCGGGCTGGGGCTCCTTGTGGGCATCACGTACTCGGCCCTCCGGCGGCTGTTCGGCGAGCCGGAGAGACCGGACCCCGCGGTGGACCTCCGCCGGCGGAGCCGGCTACCGGAACCCGCGCACGTCTCCCCGCCGCACCTGTTCCTGCTGCACCGGCTCGACGAGATCTACCGGGCGCTGAGAGAAGGGACGCTGCCACCCGTCCTGCTCGCGACGCCGACGGTGATGACCGGGCACCTGGACCCCCGCGTGCTGGTGGACCGGCTGGAGCTGTGCGCCGCCGCGGGCGTGGAACCGCTGCCGGCGGACCTGCAGCAGGCGCTGCTGCGGCTGCCGAGGGGAACCCATCCCTTCGCCGCCGAACGCGCCGCGCACGTGCGATCACAGGCGGCCCCGGCCGTCGCCGCCTGGCTCGCCCAGGGCGGCCTGCCCGATCCCGAGGCGGGGCTGAAGTGGGGCTACGTCGAGAACGCGCACGAGTACCTGTTCGAGGAGCGCGACCCGGGACACGTCGAGCAGGTGCGGCTGGTGCCGGTGCTGCGAGCGGAGCCGACCGGGCACGACCTCATCGACGAACTGCTGCGCGAGCCGTCGAAGTGGCGCTGGGACGATCACGGCCACGTCATGGCCTCGTGGCCGTCGATCCTCCCGTCGCATCGCGAGGTCGTCTCCGTCAACTTTCTGCCCCACCTGCTCCACCAGTGGAACTATCCGGGGGTGTATCCGGCGTACCTGGAGGCGGTGGCGGACGCCGACGGCCCGCTCGGGGAGGCGACCGCGCTCATCATGGCCTACTTCCTGGCCGATCGCCGCCCGGACCCGGTTCCGGTGCTGCTGCGGATGACGAGCCGGGGAGACCTGCCCGCCGAGGCGATCGGCCGTCAGCTGGCGCTGCTGCTCCGCCGCACCTGGTTCGAGACCCGGCCGGTGCTGGCGTCCCTGCGGGAGGCCGCGCATCAGGGAGCGCACGAGCAGGTGTGGGAGATCCTGCGGGCCCTGCTGCCGGATCTGCTGCCCTCCGCCGGAGAGCGGCCGAACGTCACCCAGACCGAGGCGGTGGCGCTCGCCGCCGACGTGGCGGCCTGGGTGGGCGCCCGCGGCGAGATACCGGCCGTTTCGGCGCACGCCCCCACGGGCCGGCCGAGCCGCCGAAGCCGCTTCGCCCGCGAATGCGCCCGCCTGCGCGACCAGCTCGCAGGATGACACGCGGCAGCGCCGGCCGGGAAGGGTGTCTACCGGTGAGCCTGGCGGGTCACTTGCACTGTTCGAGCATCGCGTCCTTGTCGGCGGAGGTCACCGGCAGGTCGTACTTGAGGGCGACCTGGGCGAACCGCACGGCGTAGGAGCAGCGGATGTCGCGGCGGGGCGGCAGCCAGGTGGCCGGGCCGGAGTCGCCCTTGGAGCTGTTGGTCGAGCCGTCCACGGGCATGAGGTTGAGCGGGTCGTTGGCGATCTGCTTGCGCTTGCTCTCGCTCCACCGCGACGCGCCCATCTGCCAGTCGTACGACAAGGGCATGACGTGGTCGATCTGGACCTTCGCGGCGTCCGACTTGCTCCAGTCGATCTTCTTGCCGGTGTACGGGTCGTACAGCTTCATGGTGACGATGACGCAGTTCGACCCGCCGCGGTACTCGACGCCGTCGCCGTCCCGCTTGAGCATGTCGTTGCGGGTGTCGCAGCCGTTGCGCCCCCAGGGGATGCCGTCCACGTTGTCGGCCCAGGCGTAGCCGAACTTGTCCCGGTCGTAGCCGGTCTTCGCGCCACGGCCCTTCGTCGCCACCTTGCCGATGAGGTCACGGGCCTTCGCCCGGTCCTTGTCCTCGGTGAGGGCCTTCAGCCCGGGGCCGGTGCCGTCGGGGTTGTCGAGCGGGTTGACGCCGTGATCCTCGCCAGAGCCGCTGCTCCCGCCGCCGCTCTGACCCGCGGGCTCCGCGGCGAGATCGCCTATCCGCCCGCATCCCGTCAGCAACATCACAGCCGCCGCGGCAGCGGCGGTCAATCGGGTACCTCGCCCGCTCAAAGCTACCCCTAGGTAGAGAAATATCTGGAATATCCCCCTAGATATAGCAAAGCGTAAAAAGTTGGCAAAGGAGGCGCGCCTGGAGATCTACGAAGGAAGGGCACGGAACGACGAAGGGCGTGGCATGGTGCCACGCCCTTCGCTCAGGTTCTGGGAATCAGACGGGGATCCAGTCCTGCCAGACGATCTTGTTGGCCTCGACCCACTTCCGGGCGGCGTTCTCGGCGCTCATCTTGTTCTCGGCCATGTCGAACGCGACGGCGTTCTGGTCGTCGTTGGTCCAGACGAAGTTCTTGATCAGTTCGTACGCCTTGCCGCCGTTCCTGGCGAACTTCACGCTGACGATCTTGTCCAGCAGGTACGGCGGGTAGTCGCACTTGACCGTCTTGGGATCGGCGTCGCACCCGATCGCGTACGGAGGAAGGCTGATCTTGACGAGCTTGAGCTGGTTGAACAGCCACTGGGGCTCGTAGAAGTACATGAGCAGCGGGGTCTCGTTCTCGGTGGCCTTGCGGGCCGCCGCGATCAACGCGTCCTCGCTGCCGGAGTAGACCACCTTGTACGGCAGGTGCAGGTTCCTGATCAACGCCTCGTCGTTGGTCACGAAGGACTTGTCACCGGCCAGGTACTGCCCCAGGCCGCCGCTCTTGTCGGTCTTGAACAGGTCCTTGTACTTGACCAGGTTGTGCCAGTCGGTGATGTCCGGATACTTCTTGACCATCCACTCGGGGACATACCACCCGAGGACGCCCTTGTTGCCGTTCTCCCCCGCGGTGACGGCGACCTTCTTCTGCTCGATGAACTCCTTCTTCAGCTCCGGGTGGGCCCAGTTCTCCAGGACCACGTCGACCGTGCCCTTCTCGAAGCCCTTCCAGGAGTCCGCCTCGCCGCTCTCGATCTTCTCCACCTTGTAACCGAGCTCGTGCTCCAGCAGGTAGGCGACCACCGCCGCGCTGGCCTCGTAGCCGATCCAGGGGTTGATCGCTATCTTCACCGTCTTCGTGCCGCCCGCCGCTCCCGCTCCGGCGGCGTCCGAACTCCCACTCGGGCTCCCGCCGCTGCAGGCGGTCATGACCAGCGCGAGCGACAGCACGCCGGTAAGGAGACGGATCCTCATATCTGACCTCATCTGATGTCGTACGGGCGGCGACCGCGAGCGGTGAGGCCGCGGCGACACCGGGAGAGTATTCCACAACGGGCGGGATGGGCCGCGATCTCCGCGGATCGCGGCCGGGAAGGGCTCCCCGCGCCCCGTACGGACGGGGCGCGGGAGGCGACCCTCAGGTGCTCAGGTCACTTGGGCATCCAGGCCTGCCACTTGGCCGTGTTGGCCTCGACCCACTTCTTGGCCGCGTCCTCGGCGGACATGCCGTTGTTGGTCATGTCGTCGGCGACCGCGTTCTGGTCGTCGTTCGTCCACTGGAAGTTCTTGACGAGGTCGTACGCCTTGCCGCCGGTGTCGGCGAACTTCTTGCTCACGATCTTGTCCAGGTCGTACGGCGGGTAGTCGCAGGCGACCTTCTTGGGGTCGCTGTCGCAGCCCTCCTCCCAGGCCGGGAGGTTGATCTTGACCAGCTTAACCTGGTTGAACAGCCACTGCGGCTCGTAGAAGTACATGAGCAGGGGCTTCTTCTGGTCGGTCGCCTGCTTGGCGGCCTTGATCAGCGCGGCCTCGCTGCCGGCGTACACGACCTTGTAGTCGAGCTTGAGGTTCTTGACCAGCGCCTCGTCGTTGGTGACGTAGGAGGGGTCGCCGTCGAGAAGCTGGCCCTTGCCGCCCGACTCCGAGGTCTTGAACAGGTCGGCGTACTTGTTCAGGTTCTTGTAGTCGGTGATGTCGGGGTACTTCTGCGCCATCCACTCGGGCACGTACCAGCCGATGACGCCCTTGTTGCCGGTGCTGCCCGCCTCGACGGCGACCTTCTTCTCCTCGATGTACTTCTTCTTGAGGTCGTCGTGACCCCAGTTCTCGATGACGACGTCGACGTCACCCGACTCCATGCCCTGCCAGGACGGCTCCTCGGCGAGCGTCACCTTCTCGACCTTGTAGCCGAGCTCGTGCTCCAGCAGGTACGACACCACGGCGGCGTCGGCCTCGTAGCCCACCCAGGGGTTCACAGCGATCTTGACGGTGCCCGCCGCGGACGCGGCCGCCGAGCCCGCCGCGCTCGCGCTCGGGGCGGCTTTCGAGTCGTCCTCTACCTTGGCGCCTCCGCAGGCGGTCGCGGCGAGGCCGAGAGCGATGACCCCTGCGATCAGGCGTAGCTTCTTCATACGTTCCTCTTCTTGTGGGGAGAGCGGCGCCCGTTGGCGCCTTGCGTGATCCGGTCGAGCATCACGCCGAGGAGGACCAGGGCGACGCCGGCGGCGAAGCCTTTGCCGTAGTCCTCCTGCTGGGCGATTCCGGCCACGACGTCGTATCCGAGGGCGCCCGCGCCGACGAGCGCACCGATCACCACCATCGCCAGCGTCATGACGATGCCCTGGTTCGCCGCGAGCAGCAGCGAGCTGCGCGCCATCGGCAGCTGGACCTTCCACAGCAGCTGCCGGTCGGTGGAGCCCGCCGACCTGGCCGCCTCGATCACGGTGGCGGGCACCGCCCGCAGGCCGTCCTCGACGAGGCGGGCGACCACCGGCACCGCGTAGATGAGCGAGGCCACGATCGCGGTGAAGCGGCCGTTACTGAACAGCGCCACGGCCGGCAGCAGGTAGGAGAACGACGGCATCGTCTGCGCGGCGTCCAGGACGGGGCGCAGCCCGGCGGCGAACCACCGGGACCTCGCCGCCGCCACGCCGAGCGCGAGCCCCACCGCGATCGTGATCAGCGAGGCGACCAGCACGATCGTCAGTGTCTCCATGCCGTGCTCCCACAGGTGCAGCGCGGCGACACCCACCAGGCAGGCCGCGGCGACCAGGCCGGCCGCGGGACCGCTCACCCGCCAGGCGAACCCCAGCACCGCCACCGTGACCAGCCACCAGGGAGCGCTGGTCAGCACGTCCTGCAGCGGGTTGAGCAGTCCGTAAGCCACCGTGTCGTTGAGGAAGCCGGTGAAGACGTACCAGTGCGCCTCGATCCAGTCGACCACGTCGTTGATGGGCCGGACGACCTGCACCTGCCACTGCTCGGGAAACTCCGGCGCGAGCACCGGGGTCAGGGCGATCCCGGCGGCGGTCAGGACGGCGAAGCCGCCCCAGCGGACCGCCCTCGCCCGGCCCCCGCCCTCGCGCCGCCGCGCCGCCGCCCTGGTCACCCGGTCGAGCACGATGGCGATCAGCACGATCGCGACACCGGGCACCAGCGCGGCGCCCACGTTGACCCGCGCGAGCGCCCGGATCAGGTCGACGCCGAGCCCTGGCGCCGCGATCAGCGCGACGAGCGGCACCATCGACAGCGCGGCGGCGATCGTCTGGTTGACGCCCAGCATGATCGTGTTCAGCGCCAGCGGCAGGCGCACCTTCATGAGCGTCTGCCGGCCGGTGGCGCCGAGCGACTCCGACGCCTCCACCGTCACACCGGGCACCCGCTGGACGGCCAGCGCGGTGATCCTGATCGCCGGCGGCATTGCGTAGATCATCGTGGCGATCGTCGCGGACGCCGGACCGATCAGGAACAGCAGCAGGATCGGGGACAGGTAGGAGAAGGTCGGCATGATCTGCATCACGTCGAGCACCGGGGTGACGATCCGGCGGACGCGGGCCGAGCGGCCGGCCCAGATCCCCAGGGGGATGCCGATCAGCAGCGACAGCGACACCGCCGACAGCGTCAGCGCGAGCGTGTCGACGCTCGCCTTCCAGAAGCCGAGCACGCCGACGCCGGCGAAGCCCGCCGCCGCGACGAGCGCGATCCGCCACCCGCCGGCCAGCCAGCCGAGACCGGCGGCGAGACCGATGAGCCCGGGCCAGCCCAGCGCGACCAGCCCGCCCTGGACCAGCGTGTAGAGCTCCGCCACGCCCAGCCGGATGTAGTTGACGAGATACAGGAAGATCGGGCTGCTGTTGCGGTTGGCGTCCACCCAGTCACGGGCGTCGTTGAGCCAGTGGAACAGGGCGGCGTCGTCGTCGTGCGGCAGCACGGCCGTGCCGCGGAAGGCCGCGTAGAGCGCCACCACCGCGACCACTCCCGCCGCGGGGGCGGCCCATCGCACGAGGCGCCGGACCCGCGCCGGACCGGGCACGGGCGGCGCGGGGGGCGCCGCCGTCCGCACAGGTGCGCTCACCACTACGCCTCCCCGCTCACGCCCGCGGAGACCTGCGGGGCCTCGCTCCTGGGCCGCACCGCGCCGAGGATGTCGACCCGGCTCACCACGCCGACCAGCTCGCCGCCGTCGACGACGCGAATCGGCCGGTCCGACCCCATCGCGGCCGGAACCGCATCGTGGATGATGGTGCCGGCGGGAAGCTCGGGACCGTCGAGCGGCTCGCCCGGCTCGGGGTCGCGGCAGATCCAGCGCAGCGACAGCACCTGGGCCCGGGGGACGTCCCGCACGAAGTCGGCCACGTAGTCGTCCGCGGGCGCCCCCACCAGTTCCTCGGGAGTGCCGACCTGCACGATCGCGCCGGCCCGCATGATGGCGATGCGCTCGCCCAGCTTCAGGGCCTCGGACAGGTCGTGGGTGATGAAGACCATGGTCTTGCCGACCTCGCGGTGCAGCCGGATGACCTCGGCCTGCATGTCGCGCCGGATCAGCGGGTCGAGCGCGCTGAACGGCTCGTCGAACAGCAGCACCTCCGGGTCGACGGCCAGCGCGCGGGCCAGGCCGACGCGCTGCTGCATGCCGCCGGAGAGCTGCTCGGGATAGGAGTCCTCGTGCCCCTCCAGCCCGACCAGCGACAGGATCCGGCCGGCCTTCTCGTGCCGCTCGGCCTTCCCCATGCCCTGGATCTCCAGGCCGTACGCGACGTTGTCCACGACCCTGCGGTGCGGCAGGAGCCCGAAGTGCTGGAAGACCATGCTCACCCGGTGGCGGCGCAGATCCCGCAGTTGCCTGGCCGACATGGCGCACACGTCCTGGCCGTCGATCCGCAGCTCGCCCGCCGTCGGCTCGATCAGCCGGGTGAGACAGCGTACGAGCGTCGACTTGCCGCTGCCCGACAGGCCCATGACGACGAAGACCTCACCCGGCTGCACCTGGAAGCTGACGTCCCTGACGGCGGCGGTGCAACCCGTCTTCGCCCGCAGCTGCGCGGGTTCGAGATCGGCGTCGGGGCTGCCGATGATCCTGCCGGCCTTGGGACCGAAGATCTTCCAGAGCCCGCGAACCTCGATCGCGGCTGTGCCCACTGTGACTTCCCCTCACTTCGCGGTCGCCCGCGAGGCGGCGTGGACGCCCGGAAACGCCACAGCACGGCGCGGAGGCTGCCGCTCGCACGCCGTGGATGAAGAGCGGGGGGCCAACGACTCCTCAGGGCACACGCACAGGCGTTGCGCAACTCGCAACACGGATCCTGTTTGACAACAGGACTGAGGCTAGGCCCCAATCGCCCCACTTATGGGGAAAAATGCCTTCTGCTCGCCATATCGTGACCGTCCGGTGATCTTTACAATCACCGGTCGTTCCGAGCGGTGAAGACATGGCGGCACGCGGTGAGAACACGGCGGCACGGCGGAGGACCCGGCGGCGCGGGTGGAAGTGCCCGGACACACGACACGGCCGCGCCCACGAGGGCGCGGCCGTGCCGGTGAGCGGGATGTCAGAGGCCGTACTCCTTGGAGATCCGCTCGTGCCGCTCGGCCTCGATGCCGACCTCGCGGGCGAGGTCGAGCCAGGCCAGCGGGTGGGACCACTGCTCGGTGACGTCGTCCAGGACGGCGTCCAGATCCGCCGGCCGTACGGCGGGCGGGATCGCGATCCAGCCGAACACGCCGGGAAGCTGCTCGCCGCTGGCCGGGTGGGTGACGCGGTAGTTCTCGTCGCTGTAGACCCACATCGGCCAGCCGCGCTCGGCCAGGACCTCGTTGAACTCGGTCCACTCGTCCTCCGTCGGCGCGGCGCCGTCGAAGAACCAGCTCGTGTAGCCGCCGGGACGCAGCATCGTCACCCCGGCGAAGGGGATCACGAAGCTCTCCCGCTCCTCCTCGCCCTCCGGGATCGGCTCCAGCGGCCGGGGGTCGATCACGACCACGTCGCCCGCGTTGTACTCCATGCCGCGCGGCTGCGGGATCGCGAGGCGGGCGGTGGCCGGGCCGGTCCGTACGGCGAGGACCTCCCGCTGGCTGCCGTCGGGGGCCGGGAGGATCACCCGGACGAGGTGCCACTCCTCCTCGATCGGGCCCTCACCCGGCTCGATCGGCATGCCGAGCCCGGTCGCGGCGGACCGTACGGTCGCCCAGTCCTCCACGGCGGTGGACATGACGATGACCCGCCAGACGTCCTCCTCCTCGGCCTCGCCCGTCTCCAGCAGCGGCTTGAGGATCTCGGCCGCCTTGGCGTTGTCGCCGAGCTGCTGGACGGCGCCCGACCACAGGCGGCGCGCCTCCAGCCCGCCGCCGTTGGCGACGGCCAGCTCCGCCTCGGCCGCCGTCTGCTCCCACCGCTCCCGCGCGCGGTGGAGCCGGGCGAGCGCGAGGTGGGAGGCGGTCTCCGGGAGCCGGGCCGCGAGGCTCTCCACCCGCTCGTCCTGACGGGCCTCGATCAGCAGGCCGGTGAGGTAGGCGAGGTCCTCCTCGCCCGCGGCGGCCGGGTCGCCGTCCTCGGCGACCGCCTTCCAGTAGATGTCGGCGCCCACCCCGGGGTAGCCGAGGAACCCGAGGGTGGTGGTGTGCCGGCGGGTGGCCTCCAGGTCGGTGCCCGACAGCGGCCACAGCCAGCCCACCCACCGCTCGGGGTCGGCCGTGCTGCCGTCGGCGGCGTCGAAGTAGGCCACCAGCTCGTCGCGGGGGCCGGGGGCCGGGGCCTCCGCGGCGGCGCCGGCCGCCGCGCGCAGCTCGGCCACCCGATCCGCCAGGCCCTCGGTCGCGCGGAGGCCGGCGAGGGCCGCCTCCGCCTCGTCCGCGAGCAGGCGGGCCTGCCACAGGCCCTGCCGCGCGACGGCCAGGTGCCCGGCGGTGAGAGCGAGCTCGAAGCGGGCGCGGTGGCCGCCCATCGTCTCGAAGTACGTCATCCACTGGCGCAGGATGCGGCCGAGCTGCCAGCTGTTGGCGATCGAGCCGCCGCCCGTGACCAGCATGCGGACGGTGTGCGCCCACTCGACCCACTCCCGCGGGTGGTCACCCACCACGTCGAGGTCGGGCAGGGCCTCCACGGCCTCCTGCGTGCGGCCGAGCGTGGCCAGCACCAGCGACCGGAGCAGGGCCTCACGGCGGCCCTTCGCGACCGGGTCGTCGGGCTTGAAGCCGGTCGAGGCGTCCAGCGCGGTCAGGGCGTCGTCGGGACGTCCGGCGGCGAGCAGCGCGCGCACGGAGGCGGCGCCCAGCTCCCAGCTCGCCTCGCGCCCGGCCCCGCGCAGCCGCTCGACGGCCGCCTCCGCGTACGCGACGCCCTCGGCCGCCTGACCGGCGTCGACGAGCGCCGCGACGTACTGCGTGACCAGGCCGGAGAAGGCGAGCGAGTCGGGGCCCACGCCGTCGAGGGCGGCGCCGAGCGAGCTCAGCCGGGTGGCGGCGTAGCCGGGACCGTCGGTGTTGGCCTGGGTGATGGCCAGGACCTCCACGCCGCCGGGGGCGGCGGGGCAGTCACTGACGTCGCCCCGCTCCGCGAACTCCGCCAGCGAGGCGGCGTCGTCGAGCGCGACCCCGCCCATGGCGCGGTCGCCCACCCGCCCCAGCAGGTGCCAGTAGCGGGCGAAGAGCTCCAGCCACGGCTTCTCAAGGGACTCGGCGTGCTGCGTGATGGCCGGCGCCACGACGTCCAACTGGGCGAATCGGCCCTCGAGCGCCTGCGCGGGCACGTCGCCCAGCGCCATGGCGAGCCCCGTGTTGCCCGCCTCGTGCAGTTCACGCTGGGTGCCGCCGACCCAGGCCCAGATGTCCACGTCCATGGGCAGCCAGTCTGCCAGGTCGCCGACCATGACCCAAACAGCGCGCCGACCCGAGCAGCACGCCGTCGGCTCCCTGTTCCGCCTCAGCGGGTGAGAGCCACCTGGGAGGCCTCGCCGAGCAGCCCGGTGAGCTCGGCCAGCTCCGCGGGGCCGAGCACGGAGAAGGCGCGGGCGAGCAGGTCGTCGGTGAGCTCCTCCGCCCTGGCCCTGCGCTCGGCCGCCTCCGGCGAGGGCTCCGGGTACGGCCCGGGCCACCCGAGGAACCGGGCGAAGCCGGCCGTGCTGTCGTACGAGACGGGCGCCCCGACGCCGTCCCCGCCGACGAGCGTGGCGTCCAGCGGGCCCACGCCGCAGGTCACCACGGCCACCGCGTGCAGGGCGCCGCGCAGTTCCCGTACGACGTGGAGCAGGTGGGCCGTCAGGGCCGGCCCGCCGTCCGGGCGGGGCATGGCCCGCCACCCGGCGAACAGCGGCGCGCAGAAGGGGCCGGACCGGTCGGCGACGACGGCGAGGAGCCCCGACAGCCGGTCGGCGTCCCGCAGCCCGGCGAGCCTGCGCCGCCCCCAGTCGTGGCAGGCGGAGGCGTAGAGCGCGGCGGCCTCCTCGGCCGGGAGCTTGCGCCCGCCCTCCCACGACTCGCGGACGTGTCCGGCGTGGAAGAAGACGACCGCGGCGACCACGACGTCCGCGTCCACCTCGCCGAGGACCCCGCACCTGCCCCGGAAGTACATCTCACGGCCGCCGAGACCGTGCCGCTCGCACAGTGCCTTGACCTCTCGCGAGAGCATGAAGCCCCCGCCGAGACGCCCGATCGCCGCCTTCGTCCGCACCACCGCGTCACGCGGATCCATCCACCCTCCCAGGTTCGGATCTGAGACTCAGAGTGAAGGATCAGAACAACCTTCCGCAAGCGTCCGGGACGATCAGAGGGCGGCCGGCCACTCGCCCGAGGCGACGAGGACGGCGGGGCCGGCCAGGTGGCTCGTGTCCTCGGTGAGCGTGACGGTCACCGTGCCGCCGAGCACCCGGACCTCCCAGGTCCCGGTCGTCTCGCCGGCCGCGCGGGCGGCCGCGACGGCCGTCGCGACGGCGCCGGTGCCGCACGAGCGCGTCTCCCCCGACCCCCGCTCGTGCACGCGCATGGACACCGTACGGCCGCCCACGGCGTTGAAGAGCTCGACGTTGACGCCCTCCGGGTAGACCTCCCGGTCGAACTCGGGCTCCCGGCCGAGGTCGAGCCCCGACACCGGCTCCTCGACCAGGCACGCGAGGTGGGGGTTGCCCATGTTCACGTTGACGCCGCGATACTCGCGCCCGCCGACGACCGCGCGGCTCTCCCCCAGCACCCGGGGCCTGCCCATGTCGGTGGAGACGTCGCCCGACACGCCGAGCCGTACGCGCTTCACCCCTCCGCGCGTCGCGACGGCGAACTCGCCGGGCGCCGCGAGGCCCGCGTCCACCAGGTAGCGGGCGAAGACCCGGAGGCCGTTGCCGCACATCTCGGCGATGCTGCCGTCGGCGTTGCGGTAGTCCATGAACCACTCGGCCTCATCGGACTGCTCGGCCGTCTCCGGGCACAGCTTGGCGCGGACGACACGCAGCACACCGTCCGCCCCGATGCCCGTACGCCGGTGGCACAGCGCCGCGACCTGCGGGGCGGTCAGGTCGAGCCGTGCGTCCGGGTCCGGCAGGATGACGAAGTCGTTCTCGGTGCCGTGTCCCTTCACAAACCGCATGCGGTGAGTCTACGAGGCTCCGGTGATCGCGCCGATCGCGCGGTCGGCCAGGCCGGGCGCGTCGAACGGCAGCCAGACCACCCGCGGGTCGCGGCGGAACCACGACTCCTGCCGCCGGGCGAACCTGCGGGTGGCGCGCACCGTCTCCGCCCGCGCCTGCTCCTCGGTCCACTCCCCGGCGAGGAACCGCAGCACCTGCGCGTATCCGAGCGCCCGCCCGGCCGTCCTGCCCTCCGCCAGGCCGCGCCCGGCGAGCTCGCGCACCTCGTCCACCAGCCCGGCCTCCCACATGCGGGCGACCCGGAGCTCGATCCGCTCGTCCAGGACCGGCCGCGGCACCTCGACGCCTATCTGCACGCTGTCGTAGACCGCGTCGTACGACGGCATGGTCGCGGAGAACGGCCGCCCGGACAGCTCGATGACCTCCAGCGCGCGGACGATCCTGCGGCCGTTGCTCGGCAGGATGTTCTCGGCGGCCACCGGATCGAGGCTCTTCAGCCGGTCGTAGAGGGGCGCCGGACCGGTCTCGGCGAGTTCCTTCTCCAGCCGGTCCCGCGCGTCCGGGTCCGTGCCGGGAAACTCCAGGTCGTCGAGGACGGCCCGCACGTAGAGCCCCGACCCGCCGGCCAGGACGGGCACCCTGCCGCGCGAGCGCAGGTCATCGACCAGCGGCCGGGCGAGCCGCTGGTATTCGGCCACGCTGGCCGTCCGGGTCACCGGCCAGATGTCCAGCAGATGGTGCGGCACCCCACGCCGTTCCTGGAGCGACAGCTTCGCGGTGCCGATGTCCATGCCCTCGTAAAGCTGCATGGAGTCGGTGTTGATCACTTCGCCGCCCAGGCGGAGCGCGAGCTCGACGGCCAGGTCGGACTTGCCCGCCGCGGTGGCGCCCACGACGGCGATCACAGGTAGCTGCCCCACACCCTCCAGTGTCCCAGGGACGGGGAGGTCACAGGTCCCAGTCGAGGGTGGGCGGCAGATGGCCTTCGAGGGTCAGCAGCCACCGCTTGGACTCCACGCCGTCGCCGCCGCTGAACCCGCCGAGGCCGTTGCTCGCCACGACCCGGTGACACGGCACGATGATCGGGATCGCGTTGCCGCCCATGATCGAGCCGATGGCCCGGGCCGGCACCCCCGTGCCGCTGCGCGCCGCCAGTTCGCCGTACGTCACCACCTCGCCGTACGGGACGGTGGCGTGCAGCGTGCCGAGGACCTGCCGCTGGAGGGGCGACATGAGCCGCCAGTCGACCGGGGCCCGGAACTCCTTCAGCTCGCCCCGGAAGTACGCCGCCAGCTCCTCGCGGACGGCGGCCGTACGGTCCGGGTCGTCGGCGGCCGGCATGCCGAGGCGGGCGGAGATGCGCGCCCTGACCCGGCCGCCGTCCCGGAAGTCCGTGGCGGCGACCCCGTCCGCGGTGACGGCGGCGAGCACGTCGCCCAGCCGGGTCGGGACGGTGGCGAACGCGACCGTGCTGCTGTCCATACGTCCATTCTGCCCATACGTCCAATCTGTGGGGGCCGGCGAGCCGGGTAGGGTGATCGGGTGCTGGTCGCCGCGGCCGTCTGCCCGCATCCTCCGCTGCTCGTCCCGCAGGTCGCCGGGGCCGCCGCGGCCGAACTCGACCGGTTGCGCGCCGCCTGCGCCGAGGCGGTCCGGTCCCTCGTCGAAGCCGGTCCGGACGTGCTCGTGGTGACCGGCGGCGACGGCTCCCCGGCGTCCTTTCCCGGCGACGCCGCCGGGTCGCTGCGCCCCTGGGGGCCCGACGTCAGGGTCGGCCCGGCGGGCGGGGAACCGGTGCTGCCGCTGTCGCTCACGATCGGCCGCTGGCTGCTGGAGAACACCGCCGGCGCTCCCGAGAGGCGGTTGCCGCTGCGGTTCGAGGCGGTCGCCGCCGACGCGCCGACGGCCGAGTGCGCCGCGCTGGGCCGCCGCCTGGCCGATTCGGCGGGACGGGTCGCGCTGCTGGTCATGGGGGACGGCTCGGCCCGGCGCGTGGAGAAGTCGCCCGGCTACGTGCATCCGGACGCCGTGCCGTACGACGACCTGCTCGCCGCGGCGCTCGGGGCCGGCGACTCCGGCGCGCTCCTGGCGCTGGACCCGGCCCGGGCCGCGGAGTTGTGGGTGGCCGGCCGGGCCGCCTTCCAGGTCCTGGCCGGTGCGGCGCACGGCGCGCCGCCGCCCGCCGCCGAACTGCTGCGCGAGGACGCGCCGTACGGCGTGGGCTACTTCGTGGCCCGCTGGCTCTGGTGAGCGGTCAGCCGCCCGCCTCGGCGCTCCGCCTGGGCACCGGCACCCGCATGAGGTCGCGGGCCGTGACCACCTCGCCCGAGTAGGTCTTGCGCACCTCGTCCACGAACCTGGGCTCGTCGGCCGTCGTGTACCGCTCGGAGAAGTGGGTGAGCACCAGGCGGCGCACCCCGCCCGCCGCCGCGATCCGCCCGGCCTGCTCCGCCGTCAGGTGCCCGTACTGCGCGGCCATCGCGCTCTCGCCGGACAGGAACGTCGACTCGATCACCAGCAGGTCGACGCCCTCGGCCAGGGCGAACGCGCCGTCGCAGAGGCGGGTGTCCATCACGAAGGCGGCGCTCTGGCCCGGCCGGGGCGCGCTGCAGTCCTCCAGCGTGACCACCGACCCGTCGGGGAGGGCCAGCGAGCCGCGCCGCTGAAGCTCTCCGATCATCGGCCCGCGCACGCCGCGCCTGGCCAGCTCGCCGGGGATCATGCGCCGCCCGCCCGGCTCGTCCACGCGGTAGCCGTACGACTGGACGGGGTGCGACAGCGGGCGCGCGGTCAGCGTCACCGGCCCCGACGGCCACCGCGTCAGGTCGCCGGAGACCGGCCGGGGAGTGATCACGTCCGTGTCCGCGAAGGCCGACGCGTTGCGCAGCCTGCGCCAGTACGTCTCGCCGCTCGCGGGGTAGGCCGCCCGCACCTCGTGGGCCACCTTGTCCCTGGCGATCCGCTGGACGACGCCGGGCACCCCCAGGCAGTGGTCTCCGTGGAAGTGGGTGACGCAGATCCAGGTGACGTCATGGGCGCTCACCCCGGCGTGCAGCATCTGCCGCTGCGTGCCCTCTCCCGGGTCGAACAGGAACCCCTCGCCGTCCCAGCGCAGCAGGTAGCCGTTGTGGTTGCGGTGGCGCGTGGGCACGGCGCTGGAGGTGCCGAGGACGACGAGTTCACGTACGGACACACCGCCGATGCTAGGTCGTGTCCGGCGAATCAAGCCCTGCTCGCGGCGGGCAGCATTTACCAGACACTCGCTAGGCCGGGACCAGACCCCCGGAGGACACCCCCGGAGATCGTTCCGGAGGGCGAAGTGCGCCGCCAGAGCCCGCCGCATATCTTGGATATTTGCCGAATTGCGCTGGAAATGGCGCATCTGGAGTTCCCGGAAATCGGGGGAACCGGCGCTGAATTCCGTACGGCGTGGGCAGACTGAGGAGTCGAAACCGACACACCGCCACATGAAAGAAAACGACCTTGCCGGAAAACTCCCCCACCCCACGGCATCGGCGTGGCGGTAACACCGTTCTCGCTCTGACGGGCGCGCTCGGTGTGACCGCGATCGCCGGACTCGGCGTCGTCCTGGCCGTCCTGCCCGGTCAGGACCCGGTGGCGTCCTCCGCCGCCCGTTCGGCCGCCGCAGGCCAGCGCTTCGGACGAGAAGGGCCTCTCGGCTCCGCGGCACCGGGCCTCCCCGCCGCCGGCCCTTTCTTCTCGCAGTCCTGGAATACGCCGTCATCCGTATCCGCGGACATCTCATCGGATGCCACCTCGGAGCGGCCGGAAACGGCCTCGGAAAGCGCGCCGGGAGTTTCCGGCGAAGCCGCGGAAGAAGAGGGAGGCGGGGCGACCGGAGACGGCACGGCGGAGCGACAGCCGGAGGCGGCTGAGCGGGGGCTGCTGCCCCTACTGCCCCCTGGCCACGAGACCGGTTCGCCGGGATCGTTCGGGCGGGTCGTCCGGGCGGACGGCCCCTCCGGCCCGCCTCTGTCCGCCGCACGCCCCGGCGGGAGCGGCTCCAGCGGCACGGCGGGCCGTACGGGGACGAGAGACCAGGAGCGGCGGCGATCCGCGCGGACCGCTTCGCCCGGAAGCGCGAAGCCGGTCACGCACAAGCCGGTCGCCCCGGGCTCCACCGGCCGGGATACCGCCGCTCGTGGCTCTGGCGCGGGCGACGCGACGCTCCGGAACCCGGCGACCGGAGCCGCCACACCCGCCGGGAACGCGGCGGGCCGGGACACGGGCACGGGGACCTCTGCGGCGTCCCAAGCCGAGGCGGCCGGCGTGGCGCGCACCCGGATCCAGGACCCCTGCCTGCGGTTCCACGATCTGCGACGCGCCTACTGCTACGAGGTCCTGCGCCGCCTCTCCCGATGACCGCGTGCGGCTCGCCCATGCGGGCCGCCCTCGCGGATCAGATCGACCCGGTCGGTCGTGGTTCAGACGGCCGAGCAGGCGGACGGCTGCGCGGGCAGCGGAGCCGGGCGGCCGATGGTCGGCATGCCCAGACTGACCGCGCCGCCCTGCGGCGGCGCCGCCTGCCGGGCCTCCCAGGCGTCGCCCGCGCGGGTCCGCCGTACCGACAGCACCTTGTCGGCGACCAGGTGGTGCGGCGCGGCGTAGGTCACCTCGACGGTGACCATGTCGCCGGGGCGCGCGTCGACGGCGGCACCGGTGGCGGCATCGGTGGCGGCGAGGTGGACGAGACGGTTGTCGGCCGCACGGCCGGACAGGCGGTGCGTGGCGTCGTCCTTGCGGCCCTCGCCCTCGGCGACCAGCACTTCGAGGGTGCGCCCGACCTGTGTCCTGTTCTCCGCCCAGGAGATCTCCTCCTGGAGCGCCACCAGGCGTTCGTACCTCTCCTGCACGACGGCCTTGGGCACCTGGTCCTCCATCGTCGCGGCGGGGGTGCCGGGGCGGATGGAGTACTGGAACGTGAAGGCGTTGGCGAAGCGCGACTGCCGCACGACGTCGAGGGTCTGCTGGAAGTCCTCCTCGGTCTCGCCGGGGAAGCCCACGATGATGTCGGTCGAGATCGCGGCGTCCGGCATCGCGGCGCGCACCCGCTCGATGATCCCGAGGTAGCGCTCGGACCGGTACGACCGGCGCATGGCCTTGAGGACCCGGTCGGAGCCGGACTGCAGCGGCATGTGCAGCTGGTGCATCACGTTGGGCGTCTCGGCCATCGAGGCGATCACGTCGTCGGTGAAGGCGGCCGGATGCGGCGAGGTGAAGCGGACCCGCTCCAGACCCTCGACGTCCCCGCAGGCCCGCAGCAGCTTGCCGAACGCCAGCCGGTCGCCGAACTCCACGCCGTAGGTGTTGACGTTCTGCCCCAGCAGCGTGATCTCCAGGACGCCCTGGTCCACGAGGGTCCGCACCTCGTTGAGGACGTCGCCGGGACGGCGGTCCCTCTCCTTGCCGCGCAACGACGGCACGATGCAGAACGTGCAGGTGTTGTTGCACCCGACCGAGATCGCCACCCAGGCCGCGTACGCCGACTCACGGCGGCTCGGCAGCGTGGAGGGGAACGTCTCCAGCGACTCCCTGATCTCGACCTGGGCCTCTTCGGCGATCCGGGCCCGCTCCAGCAGCACCGGCAGCGAGCCGATGTTGTGGGTGCCGAAGACGACGTCCACCCAGGGGGCGCGGCGGACGATCTCGCCCTGGTCCTTCTGCGCCAGGCACCCGCCGACCGCGATCTGCATGCCCTCGCGGGCCATCTTGATCGGCCGCAGGTGCCCCAGGTTGCCGTAGAGCCGGTTGTCGGCGTTCTCGCGTACGGCGCAGGTGTTGAACACCACGACGTCCGGCGTCTGCCCCTCGGCGGCCCGGACGTATCCCGCGTCCTCCAGCAGCCCGGAGAGCCGCTCGGAGTCGTGCACGTTCATCTGGCAGCCGTAGGTCCGCACCTCGTAGGTCCGGGTCGCGCCCTCGGCGTCCGGTGTGGTCGCAGTCTGTGTGGTCGCACTCATCGCACTACAAGGGTAGGCGCTTCCCCGCCCCCGCCGGACCCGAACATCGCGCGCTCGGGCGGGTGCGGACCCGCCTGACATGACCAGGGCTCGCATCCGCCATTACCCAGGCTTGTGAAAAGTGCAAATGTCCTTTTATTGAGTGATTCATGCCTGTGTGGTGCCCTTTTGTAGGCATAGACCACGCTTCCCACGGATTGGCCTTGACCCGATGTCGAACTGGAACCGATCATCCGTCCTCGTCCGCAGGACGGCCGGTTACTCCGCCGTCGCGGCACTGCTCTGCACCGGGGTCAGCGTGCTCTTCCTCGTCTTCGTCGGCGGCAAGGACGCCGACGCGGTCCGGGATCGCGTCACCGGGGCGTGGGACCGAGCGGTGCCCCTCATCAGGCAGGGATACCTCCCCGCCGAGCTGCCGGCGGGCAGGGACCTCGCGATCCAGGTCCTGGACGCCCGGCACCAGGTCGTCTCGTCGACGCCGCAGCTCGCGGGCAGGCCCCCGATGGCCACCTTCCACGCGACCAGCGCGAGCGTGCACGCCGAACGGGTGCTGTGCCCTCCGGCCGGGCTGAAGGGCTGCATGACCGTCTTCTCGTTCAAGGTCTATCAGCCGGACGGGCCCTGGCTCCTCTACGTGGCGGTGCCCACGGTCCCCTGGTACGGGAGCACCGAGGCGCTCTCCTTCGCGATCGGCATGTCCCTGCTGACGACCGCGATCACGGCCGCCGGGACGTTCTACGTCGCCAGGAGGGACATGAGCGCGGTGGACGCCATCCGCACGGAACTCGCGGAGATCACCGCCACCCATCTCCACCGCCGGGTTCCTGTGGCGCACAACCACCAGGAGGAGATCAAGCTCCTGGCCGGAACGGTGAACGACACCCTGGACCGGCTCGAAGGCGCCTACAAGCAACTGCGGCAGTTCACCTCGGACGCCTCTCACGACCTGCGCAGCCCTCTCACGGCCATGCGGGCCCAACTCGAAGAGGCCCTCATGCATCCGCACGACATCGACTGGCCGAAGACGGCCACGGCGGTGCTCGCCGGTGTGGACCGGCTTCAGGCGATCGTGACCGACCTGCTGACCCTGGCCAGGCTGGACGCCCGCGCCCCCCTCGACCTCCGTCCGACCGACCTCGGCCGGCTGGTCCACGGCGAACTGGAGCGCCGCACCTACCGAGTGGAGATCGTGAGAGACCTTCAGCGGAACGTCTTCGTCGACTGCGACCGGCTGCGGGTCACCCGGCTCCTGGTGAACCTGCTCGACAACGCCGCACGGCACGCCGCCTCGCAGATCACCGTCAGCGTGCGGGCCGACGGGCCGACGGCGACGCTGGAGGTCCTCGACGACGGCGCCGGAATCGCACCGGAGGACCGGGAAAGGGTCTTCGACCGCTTCACCCGGCTGGAGGCCTCACGCCACCGGGACTCAGGGGGGACCGGGCTGGGACTGGCGATCGCACGGGAGATCGCGGAAGCGCATCAGGGCACCTTGACCATCCAGGACAGCGAACGGGGAGCCCGGTTCGTCCTGCGCCTCCCCGTCCGGGAAGCGCCACAGGTCGCGGGCCGAAGCGAGCATCACGCCGGCCACGCCGATTTTCGCAATCTCCCGGTCCCGCGATGAGCCGCTTCCCGGAACCGCGACGCCCCGCGATGAGCCGGACGGCGACGCCGTCCGGCAACGGCTTCCGGCGTCGTAGGACGTCCTGGGACAATGTCCTATTCGTCCGGGCATATCGGTCGCTAGCCTGAGCCAAATCCAGTGGTCGCGCCGGAGGCGCGCGAAGGCCGGGCGTGCGCCGGAGGCGCGCGGAGGCGGGGCGTGCGCCGGAGGCACGCGAAGGAGGCGGGCGGTGCGGCGTACGGCGTGGGCGGTCTGCGCGCTGAGCCTGCTCCTGGTCGCCGCGGCCCTGGTGCTGGGCCACCGGAACGGCGCCGGGCTGTTCCCCCAGAACCACCTCCTCTCCGTCGCCGTCTGCGCGGTGGTCGGCGGCCTGATAGCCGCCGCCCGTCCGGGCAACGCCGTCGGATGGCTCATGGCGGCCTGCGGGCTGTGCTTCGCGCTGCTGGACGCGACCGGGCACTACGCGCTGGCCGGGCTGCCGCTCGCGGGCCCGATGGCCTGGCCGCAGACGTGGCTGTGGGTCCCCGCCAACCTGTCGGTCGCCGCCGTGCCGGCGTTCTTCCCGTCGGGACGGCCGTCGTCGCCCGGGTGGCGGGCGGCCCTGTGGGTGCTCGCCGCGGTCGCCGCCGTGATGACCGCGGTCAGCGCCCTCCTGCCCGGCCCGAGCCACCAGATCGGCTGGGGCACGCCGCTGCCCAACCCCCTCGCGGTGCCCGCGCTCGCCGCCGTCGCCCCGTTCGTCGAGCCGCTGACGACCGCGCTCATGGGCGCGCTGTTCCTCGCGGGCGCGGGCGATCTCGTCCGGCGGGCCCGGCGCGGCGACGCCGGCGAACGGGCCCAGCTCAAGTGGCTCGCGTACGCCGCCGGGCTCGCCGGGCTGATCGTCGCGGGCCGGCTGGCCGCGGGGCTCACCGACGGCGACCCGCGCTCCATCTGGCCCGTCACCAGCGCGTTCTGGGAGGTCATGGGGACGTTCGCGGCCTGCCTGCTGCCGGCCGCCGCGGCGGTCGCGGTGCTGCGGCACGGCCTGTTCGACATCGACCTCGTGATCAACCGCACGCTCGTCTACGTGCTGCTGTCGGCGTGTGTCTTCGGCGGCTACGTGCTCGTGGTCACCTATCTCGGCGCGGTGTTCCGCGCGGCCGGCGGGCTGCCGGTCTCGGTGGCCGCCGCCGGGGTGGTCGCCGTCGTCTTCGCACCGCTGCGCGAGCGGCTGCAACGCGCCGTCAACCTCGTGATGTACGGCAGGCGGGACGATCCGTACGCGGCACTGGCCCTGCTGGGCAGGCGTCTGGAGGAGGCTGCGGAGCCGGGTGCGGTGCTCGCCGCGGCGGCCCGGTCGGTGGCGGAGGCGCTGCGCCTGCCGCACGTCGCGGTCGAGGTCGCCGGCGGTCCGACCCACGCCTACGGCGTGCCCTCCCCCGGCACCGTACGGCTGCCGCTCGCGCACCGGGGCGAGCCGGTGGGCGACCTGGTCCTCTCTCCGCGCCCGGGCGAGAGCGGGCTCGGCGGGAGGGACCGCCGGGTCCTCGCCGACCTCGCCCGGCAGACCGGGATCGCCGTGCACGCCGTGCGGCTGTCGGCCGACCTGCAGCGCTCACGCGAACGGCTCGTGGCGGCGCGTGAGGAGGAACGGCGACGGCTGCGGCGCGACCTGCACGACGGCCTCGGGCCGACCCTGGCCGCGCTGACCATGCGGGCGGAGGCCGTGCAGGACATGGTGGACGATCCGGACGCCCTGGCGATGCTCGAAGAGATCATGACGGACGCCCGCACGGCGATGGCCGACGTACGGACGCTGGTGGAGGGACTGCGGCCGCCGGCCCTCGACACGCTGGGCCTGGCCGGGGCGATCAGGTCGCACGCGGCCCGGCTGCCCGGCGCCGAGGTCGGCGTCGAGATCGACGGGACCCTCCCGGCGCTGCCCGCCGCCGTGGAGGTGGCGGCGTACCGGATCGCGGCCGAGGCGCTGGCGAACGCGCGCCGCCACGCCGGGGCCGGGCGGGTGCGCGTACGGCTCGGCATGGCGGGCGGGGACCACCCGGGCGTGCTCGAAGTGGAGGTGGCCGACGAGGGCGGTGAGCCGCACGCGGTGGACGCCGGCGACCCGGCGTCCGCCCGGTCCGGGGTCGGCACGGCGTCGATGCGCGAGCGGGCGGCCGAGTTGGGCGGCACCTGCGACATCGGCCCGCGGCCCGGGGGCGGGACGCGGGTGCTGGCCCGCCTCCCGGTCCAGAACGTCACCCGTGACACCGTCCCCGGCACGGCGCGGGACACAGCCGGGAACACGACCCGGGACATCGCGTCGGACACGGCGCGGGACACGATGCCGGACACGGTCCGGGAGTCGGGACGGGAGGCGGGCGATGGAGCCGATCCGCGTGCTGCTGGTTGACGACCACGCGGCCTTCCGGGCGGGGCTCCGCGCGCTCCTGCGGCCGGTGGAGGAGACGGAGGTCGCCGACGAGGCGGCCAGCGGCGAGCAGGCCCTCGCCCTCCTTCCCCGCGTGCAGCCCGACGTCGTGCTGATGGACCTCGCCATGCCCGGCATGGGCGGGGTGGCCGCGACCGAGCGGATCACCAGGGACCACCCGCACGTGCGGGTCCTCGTGCTCAGCATGGCGGACGACGACGACGCGGTCTTCGCGGCGGTGCGCGCGGGTGCGCGCGGGTACGTGCTCAAGGGCGCGCGGCGGGCCGAGCTCGTACGGGCGATCCGGGCCGTGGCCGAGGGCGAGGCGATCTTCGGCCCCGCCCTCGCCGGACGGCTCATGGGCTACTTCTCCGGCCTCGGCAGGACGCCCGAGCCCAGCTTCCCCGAGCTCACCCCGCGTGAGCGGGAGATCCTGGGCCTGGTCGCCGGCCACCTGACGAACGTCCAGATCGCGGCCCGGCTCGGGCTGAGCCAGAAGACCGTCCGCAACCACGTGTCCAGCGTCTTCGCGAAGCTGCGCGTGGCCGACCGGGCCGAGGCGATCATGCGGGCCAGGGAGTCGGGCCTCTGACGGCTTCCCCGCAGGGCTCCTCGGGGGCGGGCGCTCAGGCGGCCCGCCAGTCCTCGACGGGCATGCGCAGGACCTTCAGGGCGACCGTGCCGAAGGCGGCGAGGTGGAACAGGGACCCGATGGCCTGGACGGCCGGCGGCTGCCCGAGCGTGAGGAACGGCCCGCAGATCCCCACGAGCGCCGCCACCGGGACCCACCACGGCGCGCGCCGCACCGCCGCCAGGCCCGTCAGGAGCACCAGCAGGCCCACGTGGGTGAGGAAGCCCGGCAGGAGGACGCCGTACACGAAGCCGCCGAGCGCGCCCGCCACCTCGGTCACCCGGGCGGCCGGGGCGTCCGGAAGGCTGAGCGCCAGCGCCAGGTCGTAGAAGTCGGTCATGAACAGGCAGGCGGCGGTGACCGCGCCGGTCAGGCCGACCGCCGCGCCGATGTTGCCGGTGCGCGGCGCGCGGTGGCGCAGCAGATGGGCGAGCCCGAGGACCACCGGGACCAGGCAGACGGTCGCCCACTGGAACAGCAGCGCGCTGGTCTGCACCTGTACGGGGCTCGCGCGGAACACGGCGGGGTCGTGCTCGGTGCCCGGCGGCGAGGTCACGAAGGCCAGGCCGAGCAGGACGGGCCACACCAGCATGGCCGCCGCCGCGACGGTCTTCCTGAACAGATCCGGATTTTTCAGCATCTGCGCTCCTATGCGATAAGAGGATCGGCAGGAGCCAACCGGGACCGTGTCCCGGGCCGCATGGGGCGGACCGTCCGGACAAACCGGGAGTGATGTCCTGAGCAGCCGGGATGTGATCTATTCGGTACCGGCCCGTTAGTGACGGCGCGACGTTGACGCCCCTACGTTGTTGACCATGACGGAGATCAGTGGTTCCGATCCGCTTGTCAGGCTGGAGGGAGTCAACAAGCACTTCGGTCCCCTGCACGTGCTCAAGGACATCGACCTGAGCGTGGCCCGGGGCGAGGTGGTCGTCGTCATCGGCCCGTCCGGCAGCGGCAAGTCCACGCTGTGCCGGGTGCTCAACCGGCTGGAGACCATCGACTCCGGAAGCATCGTGTTCGACGGGCGGGAACTGCCCGCGGAGGGCAGGGCGCTGGCCCGGCTGCGCTCCGAGGTCGGGATGGTGTTCCAGTCCTTCAACCTCTTCGCCCACAAGACGATCCTGGAGAACGTCACGCTCGGCCCGACCAGGGTGCGGAAGATCCCCCGGCAGCAGGCCGAGCAGCGGGGCATGGAACTGCTCGAACGGGTCGGCATCGCCTCGCAGGCGGCGAAGTATCCCGCCCAGCTGTCCGGCGGCCAGCAGCAGCGGACGGCCATCGCCCGCGCGCTGGCCATGGACCCCAAGATGATTCTTTTCGACGAGCCCACCTCGGCCCTCGACCCGGAGATGGTCCAGGAGGTGCTCGACGTGATGGTCGGCCTGGCCAGGGACGGCATGACGATGATGGTCGTCACCCACGAGATGGGCTTCGCCCGCCGGGCGGCCAACCGCATCGTGTTCATGGCCGACGGCCAGATCGTCGAGGAGGGGTCGCCCTCGGAGTTCTTCACCAAGCCGAGCACCGAGCGCGCCCGCGACTTCCTCTCCAAGATCCTCACGCACTGATCCCAGCTCACGACATGCTCCACAAGAAGCGAAAGGTGATGCGGATGCGATTCGCAGCCGGCTTGCTCGCGCTCGCCGCCCTGGCCACCGGCCTGACGGCCTGCGGCGGTTCGGGGGCGAGCTCGATCGTCGACAAGGCGAAGGACGACAAGAAGCTCGTGATCGGCGTCAAGATCGACCAGCCGGGCTGGGGACTGAAGAAGCCCGACGGCGGCTACGCCGGGTTCGACGTCGACGTGGCGAAGTACGTCGCCAAGGAACTCGGCGTGCCGGAGAGCGGCATCACGTTCAAGGAGGCCCAGTCGGCCAACCGCGAGCCGTTCATCCAGCAGGGCCAGGTCGACATGGTCATCGCGACCTACTCGATCACCGACGAGCGGAAGAAGAAGATCTCCTTCGCCGGGCCGTACCTCGTCACCGGGCAGGACATCCTCGTCCGCGCCGACGACACCTCGATCACCGGGGTCGAGTCGCTCAAGGACAAGAAGGTCTGCGGCGCGCAGGGATCGTCGTCGCCGAAGCGGCTCGCGGAGAAGTTCGGCCCCGACTGGGAGTCCAAGAACCTCACCCAGCAGCAGGGCTACGGCGCCTGCCTGCCGCTGCTGGAGAACAAGCAGGTCGACGCCATCTCCACCGACGCCACGATCCTGGCCGGGTTCGCTGCCCAGTTCCCCGGCAAGTTCAAGCTGATCGGCCAGCCGTTCAGCGAGGAGAGGTACGGCATCGGCCTCAAGCTGGACGACAAGGCCGGCCGCGACGCGATCAACAACGCCATCGAGAAGTTCTTCAAGGACGGAAGCTGGCGCAAGGCCATCGACACGAACCTCGGCGAGTTCGGCAAGTACTTCACGACGCCGCCGTCCGTCGACCGGTACTAGGACACCGACAGCGGCACTGGAAGGAGGCCGGCGGTGGAGGCCGTGGTCGACGAGCTTCCCGTCATCCTCGGCGCGTTCTGGCTGACGGTGAAGCTCACGGTGGTCAGCGGGCTGATCTCGCTGGTCTGGGGGATCGCGCTGGCCGCCATGCGGGTGAGCCCGCTGCCGGTGCTGCGAGGGGCGGGCGCGCTGTACGTCAACGTGCTGCGCAACACGCCCCTCACACTGATCATCGTGTTCTGCGGCCTCGGCCTGGGCACGGTGATGGACGTCCAGTTCTCCGACGACCTGTCGCTCAACAGCTTCTGGCTGTCGATCATCGGGTTGTCGGCGTACACCTCCGCCTTCGTCTGCGAGGTCGTACGGGCCGGGATCAACACCGTGCCCCTCGGCCAGGCGGAGGCGGCCCGCGCGATCGGCCTGACGTTCCTGCAGACGCTCCGCCTGGTGATCCTCCCCCAGGCGGTGCGCACGGTCATCGCGCCCCTCGGGAGCCTGCTGAACGCGCTGGTCAAGAACACGACGGTCGCCGCGGCGATCGGCGTCATGGAGGCCGCGCTGCGGATGAAGAACCTGTTCGACGCCCACGGAGACGCGATCATTCCCATCTTCCTCGGCTTCGCCGCCGGGTTCGTCGTGCTGACCCTCCCCCTGAACCTGCTGTCCGGCCGGCTGGCGCGGCGCCTGGCGGTGGTCCGATGACCGAGCGCGGCGCCACCGTCCTCTACGACGTCCCGGGCCCGCGCGCCCGCCTGCGCAACAACGCGCTCACCCTCGGGTTCGGCGTCGTCCTGCTGCTGGTCGCGTACTTCGTCTGGACGAAGTTCGACGAGAAGGGCCAGTGGAAGGGCGAGCTGTGGCAGCCGTTCCTCCGGGCCGACACCTGGACCGAGCTGATCCTGCCCGGACTGCTGAACACGCTGGTCGCCGCCGCGCTCGCCGCGGTACTCGCGCTGCTGTTCGGGGCCGTGTTCGGCATCGCCCGCCTGTCGGACCACCGCTGGGTGCGGATCCCGGCCGCGGTGGTCGTCGAGGCCTTCCGCGCGGTCCCGGTGCTCATGCTGATCTTCTTCGCGCAGTACGGCGGGAGCCTGGCCGGGCTGGTCGTGACCGAGTTCACGGCCGTGGTCTTCGGTCTCACGGTCTACAACGGGTCGGTCCTGGCCGAGATCGTCCGTGCGGGCATCCTGGCGGTGCCGCGCGGCCAGGCCGAGGCGGGCTACGCGATCGGCCTGCGCAAGAACCAGGTGATGCGGCTGATCCTGCTGCCGCAGGCGGTCACCGCGATGATGCCCGCCATCGTGAGCCAGCTCGTGGTGCTGCTCAAGGACACCGCGCTCGGGTTCGTCGTGGCGTACGCCGACCTGCTCAACGCGGGCGCCCGCGTCGTGCCGGCCAACTACGCCAACCTGATCCCGTCGGTCATCGTCATCGCGGCGGTCTACATCGCGATCAACCTGGCGCTCGGCTATCTCGCCGCCTGGCTGGAACGGCGCAGCCGGCGCAGCAGGAAGGTCACGGCCGATCCGGCCGCCGCCGAACAGGCGGGCGGCGAGGTCGCCTTCGTCCGCTGAGCCCACGCTCCCGGGTCAAGGGAGTTTTGCCGTGTCGCTGCTGGCGGCGGCGCGTACGCGACCTCGATATTGAGCGCGTGTGGCGTGGCCTCGCCGTGATCGGCGTCCTGGCGGCCGGATGCCTCGCGGGGTGCGGGGGCGACGGCAGGCTGGTGATCGGCGTGCGCCCGGGGCAGCCGGGGCTGGTCACCCGGATGCCCGACGGGCACTTCGGCGGCTTCGACGTCGAGGTCGCGCACTACGTGGCCCGGGCCCTGGGCTACCGCGACGACCAGATCGTCTACACGGCCGGCACGGCAGACGCGGACCTCGTCGTCGGTGTCACCGGCCCGGCGGGCTCCCGGCCGATCGCCGGACCGTACCTCGTCACCAGCACCGACGTCCTCGTCCGGGCCGACGATCTGTCGATCAGACGGCCCCGCGACCTGGCCCGCAAGCGGGTCTGCGCCACCCGGGAGTCCGCCGCGCCGCTCGTGGCGAGGTTCGGCGACCGCTGGCGGCGGTTCTTCCTCGCCGAGGCGAACCTGCCCGCCGCCTGCGCGCCGCTGCTCGCCCGTGGCGGCACCGACGCCATCGTGGCCGACGCGCCCGTGCTCGCCGGGCTGTCGGCGCGGTATCCCGGCAGGTTCCGGTTCAGCGGCAGGCCGCTGTCCACCGAGAAGTACGGCATCGCCACCAGCACGGCCGCCCTACGCGACCAGGTGAACGACGCGCTGCGCCGGATGTTCGAGGACGGCAGCTGGAACCGGGCCGTCATCGACCAGCTCGGCGTCCTCGCCACCCGCTACACCACGCCCCCGTCCCTGGACCGGTGACGGTGCGATCGGCGGCCGTACGCCGCCGGCTATCCCTTCAGCTGCGCGAGGAGGGTGCGCATGCGGTCGACCTCGATGCGCTGATCCCCGTCGACGTGGGTGACGAACTGGTTGATCTCCGATTCGCCGCCTCCCCCGTCGCCGAAGAGCCGCTCGACCATCGTCAGCGCGCCCATGTGATGCTGGATCATGTCCTCGTAGAAGAGCCGGTCGAACCGCGCCCCCTTGGCCTGCTCCAGCTCGGCGAACTGCGCGTCGGTGAGCATGCCCGGCATGGGCTCCCCGCCGCCGTGGTCGTGCCCGGCGCCGGAGCCCACGCTGGGCACCTGCTGGAGCCGGGCCCTGAGCCAGCGCACCATCTGGTCGATCTCGTCCTGCTGAGAGATCTCGATCCGCTTCGCGAACCGGGGAAGGTCCTTGCTCTCACTACGGCCGGCGACGAGCGCGGTCATGCGCAGGGCCTGGGAGTGATGCCGGATCATCCCCTGCATGAACCGCACGTCGGCGTCGGTGTACTCCTGGCCCTCGGAGCGCGGCACCTCGCCGGCCGGCAGGACCTTGCTGCCCTGGCCCGGCGCGCCCGGCTGCACGATGTTCACCGCGGGAGTCCGGGAGGCACTGGGGGCCTCCGTCTCCGCCGTACAGGCGCTGATCGAGGTGGCCGCCAGCGCGAGCACGAGGAGCCCCCGGTACGGGGTGGAGGAGATCATGACCGTACGCTCGCTTGCTTCGGGAGGCTGGGGGAACACCGGCGAAACCGGAGGATACGTAGGGGTATAGCACATTCGCCCCATATCCGGTTAGTGCCCACCAAAGGCCGCGCCGACGGTGCTTCCCCGCCGCAGCGGCCGGGGTTATCGGGCGAACTCGGTGGCGCGGGACTCGCGGACCACGGTGATGCGGATCTGACCGGGGTAGGTCAGTTCCTCCTCGACCTGCTTGGCGACGTCCCGGGCGATCACCTGGGCCTGGATGTCGTCGACGTTGTCGGGCCGGACCATGACGCGGATCTCCCGGCCCGCCTGCATGGCGAACACCTTGTCCACCCCGTCGTACGACTGGGCGATCTCCTCCAGGCGCTCCAGCCGCTTCACGTACGCCTCAAGGGACTCGCGCCGGGCGCCCGGGCGGCTGCCACTGATCGCGTCGGCGGCCTGGGTGAGGACGGCCTCGACGGTCCTGACCTCCACCTCGTTGTGGTGCGCCTCGATGGCGTGGACGACGTCCTCGTGCTCGCCGTACCGGCGGGCGATCTCCGCGCCGATCATCGCGTGGCTGCCCTCGACCTCGTGCGTGAGCGCCTTGCCGATGTCGTGCAGGAGAGCGCACCGCTTGACGAGGTCGCGGTCGAGCCGCAGCTCGGCGGCCATGATCCCGGCGATGTGCGCCGACTCGATCAGGTGCTTGAGCACGTTCTGGCCGTAGGAGGTGCGGTAGCGCAACTGCCCGAGCAGGGTGACCAGCTCGGGGTGCATCTCGGTGATGCCCAGCTCGACCAGGGCGTCCTCTCCCGCGCGTACGCACAGGTCGCGCACCTCGGCCTTGCTGCGCTCGTGGGCCTCCTCGATGCGCTGGGGATGGATGCGCCCGTCGAGCACGAGCTTCTCCAACGTCAGCCTGGCCGTTTCCCGGCGAACCGGGTCGAAGCACGACAGAAGCACCGCTTCGGGCGTGTCGTCGATGATCAGATTGACGCCGGTGGTGGACTCGAAGGCCCGGATGTTGCGGCCCTCGCGGCCGATGATCCGGCCCTTCATCTCGTCGCCGGGGAGGTGGAGGACGCTCACGACCGACTCGGCCGTCTGCTCGGTGGCGACCCGCTGCACGGCGAGGGTCACGATCTTGCAGGCGCGCTTCTCGCCCTCCTTGCGGGCCTCACTCTCGATCTCCCGGACGATCAGGGCCGCCTCGCGCTTGGCCTGGTTCTCGATCTCCTTGACCAGCTCGGCCTTGGCCTGATCGGCCGTCAGGCCCGCGACCCGCTCCAGGATCTCCTTGCGCCGCTCGGCCACCCGCTCCAGGTCCTCGCGGCGGTCGGCCAGCTCCGTCTCGGTCTCGGCCAGCTTGCGGGCCCGCTCGGCCTGCCTGCGCGCCTCCTCGTCGAGCCGCTGCTCACGCTCGGCCAGCCGGTTCTCCCGCCGCTCCAGGTCGGAGCGCAGCTCCTTGAGCTCGGTCTTGAGGAGGCGCGCCTCCTCCTCGACCTCCTTGCGCGTGAGCGCCGCGCTCTCGGCGAGCGACTCGGACTTCTGGAGGATCTCCCCCGCGTCCCGCTCCGCCTTCGTACGGATCTCCTCGGCCTCCCGCCGGGCCCGTTCGAGCTCCTCGTTGACCTCGGCCTTGACCTCGGCGAGCTGCTCGGGTGAGGGACCGGACGGCGCGGCGACTCCGGCGGTGCGGCGTACGACTATGACAAGGGCGGCGATCATCACGAGAGCCAGCAGCACCACCGCAACCGCAAGAACGATCACGATCGTGTCCATGCGCGCTCACCCCTATCGCCTCACGACAACCTCATGGCAGGGGTCACACGCGCGCAGCACGGCAAGGCCCGGTGGCGTCACCAGGACAAATATCGTCACATCGCCCGGACACCCCGAAGGGTGGCCGATATGGCCCGAAGGCCGGCCAAAGTCCTCGTCCGTCGTGGTTCACCGTTATGGCAATCCGCGCTGCGCGGAGTAACTCCTCACTGCGGTCGAGATTAAGCGTCAGAGAGGTAACGAGCAAGCAAAGATGCCCTGTCAAGCGACTTTTGCATGGTGCTATAGCTCACTCGAAGCTGTCGGGAAGCCCATCGGAGGGTATGCCCTCGGCCTCGATCGCCTCCCGGACGATGCGGAACGCCAGGCCGGGTGAGTAGCCCTTGCGGGCCAGCATGCCGACCAGCCGCCGCATGCGCGCCTGCGGCTCCACCCCGCGCGTACCGGCCAGTTTGCGTTCCACCAGCCTGCGCGCGGTCTCGGTCTCCTCGTCGGGATCGAGCCGCTCCAGGGCGTCCTCGACCGTCTCCTCGGCGACGCCGCGCCGCCGCAGTTCCTGCGCCAGCGCGCGCCGGGCCAGGCCGCGTCCGGCGTGCCGGGAGGTCACCCACGCGGCGGCGAACGCCTCGTCGTCGATGAGCCCGACCTCGGAGAACCGCTCCAGCACGGCGTTCGCCGCCTCCTCGGGCACGTCCCGCTTGCGCAGGGCGTCCGCGAGCTGGGCCCGGGTCCTGGGCGCCATCGTCAGCAGCCGCAGGCAGATGGCCCTGGCCACCGCCTCGGGGTCGGCCGGCGGCCCCTCACTCGCCGCGCTGCCCTCCCGCGGCCCGTCCGGCAGCCACCCGCCGGACCGCTCACGCCGCTCGCCCCGCGCCCTCCGGCCTCGGCGAGTTCCCTGGCCTCCGCGCGCTTCTCGCCCTCCCAGCGCTTCCCGGTCCCCGGGCATTTGCCGATCCGGCGCTTCCGGGTCAGGCGCTTCCCAGGCTCCCTGATCTGCCCGTGCTTCCCAGCCTTCCGGCGCTCGCCGGTTCTCCCGCCTCCTGCCGCGCCCCTGACGGCGACGCCCGGACCCGGCGGCCCGGCCCGCGCCGTCCCGCTCCGTGCCGTCCTGGTCCCAGAGGTCGAACCCACCAGAGCCGGCGGCGCCGTCAGCGTCGCCGGAGCTGTCAGTCCTGCCGGAGCCGTCCGGGGCTCGCCGTTCACGCCTGCGGATCTGCGCCCGCAGAGCGGCGATCGTCGCGGACGCGTCGTCGGCCGGACCGGCCGGCTCCTCGACCGGCCCCCAGGGTCCCGAGTTCCAGTCCCCCGGCCCGAACTCGTCGTCCGGGCCGGAGGGCTCGTCGCGCCTCATGCCTGCGCTCAGACGTCACCCGGCTTGGGCGCGGCGGCCGCCTTGCTGCCCCGGCCCGACGCGGACGCGGACGCGGTCGCTCGGCCCGACGTGGCCGCGGGCGCGGCGGCGGCCGGAGCGGCGGGAGTCTCGTTCGGCGTGTCGAGCCGGGGCCCGACCCCCAGCTTCTCCTTGATCTTCTTCTCGATCTCGTTGGCGATGTCGGGGTTGTTCTTCAGGAAGTTGCGGGCGTTCTCCTTGCCCTGCCCGAGCTGGTCGCCCTCGTACGTGTACCAGGCGCCCGCCTTACGCACGAACCCGTGCTCGACGCCCATGTCGATCAGACCACCCTCGCGGGAGATGCCCATGCCGTAGAGGATGTCGAAGTCGGCCTGGCGGAACGGCGGGGCCATCTTGTTCTTGACGACCTTCACCCGGGTCCGGTTGCCGACCGGCTCGGTGCCGTCCTTGAGCGTCTCGATCCGGCGCACGTCCAGCCGCACCGACGCGTAGAACTTCAGCGCCTTGCCACCCGTGGTGGTCTCGGGGCTTCCGAACATCACGCCGATCTTCTCGCGGAGCTGGTTGATGAAGATGGCGGTCGTCCGGGTCTGGTTCAGGGCGCCGGCGATCTTGCGCAGCGCCTGCGACATGAGGCGGGCCTGGAGACCGACGTGGCTGTCGCCCATCTCGCCCTCGATCTCCGCCTTGGGCACGAGGGCCGCCACGGAGTCGATCACGATGATGTCGACGGCGCCTGAGCGGATCAGCATGTCGGCGATCTCGAGGGCCTGCTCACCGGTGTCCGGCTGGGAGACGAGCAGCGCGTCGACGTCGACCCCCAGCTTCTTCGCGTACTCGGGGTCGAGGGCGTGCTCGGCGTCGATGAAGGCGGCGATGCCGCCGCCCTTCTGGGCGTTGGCCACGGCGTGCAGGGCGACCGTCGTCTTACCGGAGGACTCCGGACCGTACACCTCCACGATCCGGCCCCGGGGGAAGCCGCCGATGCCGAGAGCCACGTCGAGAGCGATGGCGCCGGTGGGGATGACCTCGATCGGGGCACGCGCGTCGTCTCCGAGACGCATGACGCTGCCCTTGCCGAACTGCCGCTCGATTTGCGCGAGGGCGGTCTCAAGGGCCTTCTCGCGGTCGTTGATTGCCATTGGGTGCCCCCTGGAGGGTGGTCGTCTGCTCGGTCACCGAAAAGCTACGGGGTGCGACCGACAATTTCCTGAGCTTCCCGCACACCGCCCGGAGGGCGGGTACGGCGGTCCGCCGCGTCCGGGCGCCGCGCGCGGCGCGCACCCCGTGGGCGACCAGACCAATATAGCCGAACGACTGTTCGATCACATGAGGAACCGCCGCCGGTGTCGCGAAACCGGCCGGAGTTCCCGGCGGCGTTACATTCCCGGGCGTTACCCGTTCATGGTTGTCGTCCCGTTGACCTGCGACGATCCTTGTAACAAAGCTGGATCTCCCGCGAAGGGGGCCTCGTGACGGGCACCGGCGACTTTGGCAGGCAGCGCCTGGCCTACCTGGAGGCACTCGCCGCCCGGCTCCCCGGCTACGGCCTCGCCGCCCGGCTGATCGGCGGGGACACCCCCGTCCTCTCCGTCTGGCACCCGGAGACCGGCAGGCAGACGATCGTCTTCGCGATCCCCTCCGGGGAGGGCTGGACGTTCCTGTGGGCACCGGGCGGACAGGAGAGCGCCGACGATCCCGGCCGCGCGGCCGAGACGATCCACTCGACGCTCACCCGGCCGCTCTGACCCGCCGGGACCTCGCCGGGATCCCGCCGGAAACCGCCGAGCCCGGTCCCGTACGCGGTCAGCGCAGGACTTCGCCCAGCCTGACCCGGGCGCCCGTACGGAGCACCGCGCGCTGGTACACCCGGGAGGCGAACAGCAGCACGCCCACGACCGCCACGATCATGAGCGCCACGGCGATGAGAATCTCTCCCAGGGGGACGCCGGTGGCCGCCGTCCGCACGGGCATGACCATGGAGGAGAACGGCGGCACGAGCGACAGGACGCGCGCGACCGCGCCGGTCGGCTGGACGGCGGCGAAGTAGGCCGTCACGTAGGTCAGCATCATGAGCGTGGTCATCGGCGTCAGCACCGTGTTCAGCTCCTCCTGCCTCGACACCAGCGAGCCGAAGGTGGCGGCGAGCACGGCGAAGAACGCGTAGCCCAGCACGAACCAGACCAGCGCGCTGACGACGATCCCGCCCATTCCCGGCGGCAGGTCGGCCGCGAAGCCGGTCGCGGCCGACGCGGCCAGCCCGGCGGCGACGACCACGGCGAGGTTGACCAGCCCCAGGACGCCCAGCCCGACGATCTTGCCGCCCAGCAGCTGCCACGGGCGCACCGAGGTCAGCAGGATCTCCACGATCCGGCTGCCCTTCTCCTCCACCACGCCCATCGCGACGTACATCGAGGAGTAGATGAACAGGAAGAACAGCACCATCACGAGCAGCGTGGCGATGCCGGTGCGCACACCCTGGTACCGCGCGTCGGCGCCGACCGACTCCACCCGCAGCGGCGTGACCGTGACCCCGGCCGCCCTGATCTGCTCGTCCCGGTGGACGCTTTCGAGGATCAGCCCCAGCCGCTGGTCGAGCTCGCCGTTCGCGATGACCCTGTCACCGCCGATCAGGGCCGCGTCGACGTCTCCGCCGATCACCGCCTTCCGCGCGGCCGCCTCGTCCGGATACCGCGAGTAGGAGAGCTGGGTGACGGGCGCGGGGGCCGGGCCCACCACACCGACGTCGAAGATGCCGTCGCCGCCGAGCACCTTCGGCAGGAACGCCAGCGCGGCCACCAGGATCGCACTGATCGCCAAGCTGATCAGGAAGGACTTCGTCCGGATCCGCGTGCGGACCTCCCGCTGGGCCACCAGCAACAGCCCGTTCATGCCACCGCCTCCCTGAAGATCTCGGTGAGGGTCGGCTGCCGCCGCCCGAAGTGCTCGACCGTCCCCGCGCCCATCGCCGTACGGAGGACGGCCTGGTCGTCTCCCTCCTCGCAGAGCAGGACGTCGCGGTCGCCCTCGCGGGCGATCCTGCCGGGCAGGCCGTCGGCCCACCCGGGCGCGGCGTCCCGGACCACGACGCGCAGCACCCCGCGGCCCTCCCGCTCCCGGAGCTCGGCGACCGGGCCGTACGCGACCATCCGGCCCGCGGAGATGATGCCGACCGAGTCGCAGAGCCGTTCGACCAGGTCCAGCTGATGGCTGGAGAAGATGACCGGCACGCCCTCGGCGGCGCGGTCCTTGAGCACCTCCGCCAGCGCGTCGACCGCCAGCGGGTCGAGGCCGGAGAAGGGCTCGTCGAGGATCAGCACCGTCGGCTCGTGGACGAGCGCGACCGCGAGTTGCACGCGCTGCTGGTTGCCCAGCGACAGCGCCTCGACCGCGTCGTCGCGCCGCTCGACCAGGCCGAGCCGTTCGAGCAGGGCGTCCGTGGCGATGCGGGCGGCGGCCGGGGCGAGGCCGTGGAGCCGGCCGAAGTACTCGATCTGCTCGGCGACCTTCATCTTCTGGTAGAGGCCGCGTTCCTCCGGCATGTAGCCGAACCCGCGCCGATCGTCGTAACCCAGCAGACGCCCGTCGAGCCGCACCTCCCCGGAGTCGGCGCCGAGCACGCCCATCACGATGCGCATCGTCGTCGTCTTGCCCGCGCCGTTGGCGCCGACGAAGCCGAACATCTCGCCGGGCCGTACGGTGAAGCCGACCCCGTCGAGAGCGGTCTTGTCTCCGTAGCGTTTGCGCAGTCCGTCGATCTCAAGCACGGGGGGTTGCCTCCATGATTCGCCGGAGCACGTCCATGTAGTTCTCGAACGCCGCCCGTCCCCGCTCGGTCAGCGAGAGCCAGGTGCGCCCCCGCTTGCCGACGAAGGTCTTCTCCACGCGGACGTAGCCGGCCTCTTCGAGTGTGAGGACGTGCTTGCTGAGCAGTGAGTCGCTGACCTCGATCGTGTCGCGGAGGAAGCGGAAATCGGCCTTCTCGGCGGCGGCCAGCGCCGCCACGATCGACAGCCGCACCGGGGCGTGGATGATCTCGTCGAGCTCGTGACGCGGGTGCGCGGTCATCGGTCCCTCGTCAGCGGGGCCCCCGCAGGCGAGTCCCTCATCAGGAGGAGCCCGCCGTACACCAGGGGCAGCCCCGCGAGCACCGACAGCGCGAGCAGCACCACTGTCGATCCCACCGTGAGGGTGGGCGGCATCAGCCAGACGCCGTAGACGAACGGCAGCGGCATCGTCACCACGTACGCCGCCTCGACGGGCTTCCTGACCCGCTTCAGCAGCCGGTCGTGGACCCGCAGCCTGGCCCAGTACACGCAGAGTGCCACCGTCAGCGCGATCCACCCGAGCCCGCCGATCAACGGCCACACGCCGCCGCCGAGGAACATCACCGGCCAGTAGACCATCGTGGCCAGCCCCACGAGCAGGTACGCCCGCCCGGGGCCGCGAGCGGACCGCCTGACCTGCCGGTCCACCCGCCCGATCTCCCGGAGAGCCTCGTCGGGAGTGAAGTGATCTCCGCCCATGTGCTTCCTCCCCATTCATCCGATCAACACGATAGCAACCGCTCAACCAGCGTTCAAGTACTTGCCATAGGCGACTGAAACAGAGGCGGGGACCGCCGGGGACGGAACCCGCCCGGGAGAGTGGCGTGATCGCGAGGAGGAGGAGGAGGAGGAGGAGGCGGCGGCCGGCCGTCGGGCGGGCGGGCCCGCGGCCAGTTCAGCGGTGCGACGCCGATGCCGCGCGGCAGTGCGTCAGCGCAGCTTGGGGTCGACGTCGACCGCCTGGCAGACGGCCTGCCAGACCTGCTTCGCCGCCACACCTTCGGCGAGGGCCTGCTCGACGGTGCGCCCGCCGAGACCGGCGAGGACGTAGTCCTTGGCCCACGACTCCGCGTACGCCTCGCCGAAGTGGCGGCGCATCCTGTTCCAGAAGTCGGTGAGGCGCATGCGTTCAGTATGGCCCCCCAGGCGGAATGGCCTCACCGCCCTCGGCGACCGTGACGCCGCGCCCGTCCCGTCACATCACGCGGGCGCCGTACATCTCGCCGAGGGGGTCGGCGAGGAGCTCCAGGCGAGCGCCGTCCGGGTCCCGGAAGTAGATCGAACTGCCGCTCTCCTCCTGGTACGGCACGCCGGCCGCGTCGAGCTTGCCGCGCAGGCGCTCCCACGTCGCCCGCTCCACGGAGATCGCGATGTGGTGGAGGCCGCCGAGAACCTCCTTGTACGGCTCCAGGTCGAGTCCGGGGAGGTCGAAGAAGGCCAGCAGGTTCCCGTTGCCGATGTCGAAGAAGAAGTGGTTCGACCCGCGGTAGTCGCGGTTCTCGAAGATCTCGGTCAGCGGGAACTCGAGGAGTTCGTGATAGAAGCGGATGGTCCGCTCGACGTCGGATGAGATCAACGCGAAGTGGTGCAGGCCCCTCGCGCTGCTTGCGGCACGGCGCTCGCCGAGGTAGCGCTCCCGGATGCGGGTGCGCGCCACCTCGACGGCCGCATAGTCGATTTCCATACTCAAGAAGATTGTCCTGTTTTGCGCTCGTCATGCCCCCGGTCACCTGATCGGGGCACGTCCCGTTCCACCCGTGCCGCTGGCGGGCGGCCACCGCGACCAGGCGGCGTGGCGTTTTCTGTCGGTGGGGCGATGCATGATGGGCGGGTGGGTGCGCTCGACGGCTTCAGCCCGGTGACCAGGGAGTGGTTCACCGGGGCGTTCGCGACGCCGACCTCGGCGCAGGAGGGCGCATGGTCGTCGATCGCCCGTGGTGAGAACACACTCGTGGTCGCCCCCACGGGGTCGGGCAAGACTCTCGCGGCCTTCCTGTGGGCGATCGACCGGCTGGCCGTCGAGCACGCGACCGGCCGGGGCGAGACGGCGGGCCCGCGGGACCGGCACGGCGGATCGCCCGGCCGGCGCTCCGGGGGCGCGGGTGGCCGGGCGAAGACCGGGGAACCGGCGCGTCCCTGTCGTGTCGTGTACGTCTCACCGCTGAAGGCCCTGGCGGTCGACGTGGAGCGGAACCTGCGCGCCCCTCTCACCGGCATCCGGCAGACGGCGCTGCGGATGGGGCTGCCGGCCCCCGACATATCGGTGGCGATCCGCTCCGGGGACACCGCGGCCGAGGAGCGGCGCCGTTTCGCGGCCCGGCCGTCGGACGTCCTGATCACGACGCCCGAATCGCTGTTCCTGCTCCTCACCTCGCAGGCGCGCGAGGCGCTGCGCGGTGTGCAGACCGTGATCGTGGACGAGGTCCACGCCGTCGCGTCGACCAAGCGCGGGGCCCACCTCGCGCTCACGCTGGAGCGGCTCGACGCCCTGCTGCCCGCACCGGCCCAGCGCATCGGCCTGTCGGCGACCGTGCGCCCGGTCGAGGAGGTGGCGGCCTTCCTCGGCGGGACGCGTCCGGCCACCGTCGTGCAGCCGCCCGCCGAGAAGGTCATCGAGGTCGACGTCGTGGTGCCGGTCGAGGACATGACCGAGCTCGCGCCGCCCCCTCCCGGAGCCGAGGGCGAGCCGGCGGAGCACCGGCGGAGCATCTGGCCGCATGTCGAGGAGCACCTGCTCGACCTGATCCAGGCCCATCGGTCCACGATCGTCTTCGCCAACTCACGACGGTTGTCCGAGCGGCTGTGCACCCGGCTCAACGAGCTCGCCTGGGAACGGCAGGCCTCCTCCGCCCCCGGCGGAGGCACAGGTGGAGACACAGGTCAGGGCACAGACGGGGGCACGGACGGGGCGGATCCGGCCCACTGGTCGGAGGCCTTCGAGCGGTTGCACGCGCAGTGGTCCGGCCACCGCGACGGACCAGACCACGGGCAGGCCGCTCCTCCGGCCGGGGAAACCGGACCTTCGGGACCGGGACTCACGGGAATCGGACCTGCGGGACCGGGCGTCACGGGACCTGCGCTGCCGGGACCTGCGCTGCCGGGGCCTGGGCTCACCGGACCCGGGCTGCCGGGACCCGGACTGCCGGGTCCGGGGGTCATGCCGTCGGAGTTCATGGCGCAGGCGGGCGTGTCGGGCGGCGCGATCCCCGAGGTGGTGCGGGCCCACCACGGCTCCGTCTCCAAGGAGGAGCGCGCCCAGATCGAGGAGGCGCTGAAGTCGGGCCGGCTGCCCGCGGTGGTCGCCACCTCCAGCCTGGAGCTCGGCATCGACATGGGCTCGGTCGATCTGGTGGCCTGCGTGGAGGCGCCGCCCAGCGTTGCCAGCGGGCTGCAGCGCATCGGCCGCGCCGGGCACCAGGTCGGCGCGGTGTCCAGGGGTGTGATCTTCCCCAAGTACCGGGGCGATCTGGTCCAGACGGCGGTGGTGGCGGAGCGCATGCGCGCCGGGCGGATCGAGGAGCTCCGTTACCCGCGCAACCCCCTCGACGTGCTGGCGCAGCAGATCGTCGCGATGACCGCGCTCGACGAGTGGACCGTCGACTCGCTGGAGGCGCTGGTGCGCCGGGCCGCGCCGTACGCCACGCTGCCGCGCACCGCGCTGGAGGCGACGCTCGACATGCTGGCCGGGCGTTATCCGAGCGAGGAGTTCGCCGAGCTGCGGCCGCGCGTCGTGTGGGACCGGGTGACCGGGACCCTCCACGGCCGTCCGGGGGCGCAGCGCCTGGCGGTGACCAACGGGGGCACGATTCCCGACCGGGGGCTGTTCGGCGTGTTCCTGGTCGGCGAAAAGGCCTCGCGGGTGGGCGAGCTGGACGAGGAGATGGTCTACGAGTCCCGCGTCGGCGACGTGTTCGTGCTGGGCGCGACCTCCTGGCGGATCGAGGACATCACGGCCGACCGCGTGCTGGTCTCCCCCGCTCCCGGCCGGCCGGGCAAGCTGCCGTTCTGGCACGGCGACGCGCCGGGCCGCCCCGCGGAGCTGGGCCGGGCCATCGGCGCGTTCCTCCGGGAGCTGTCGGCGGCCGGGGCGGGCGGCAAGGGCGACGCCCGGGCCGCGCTCGAACGCGTCCGCGCGGCCGGCCTCGACGAGTACGCCGCCAGGAACCTCCTCTCCTACCTGACGGAACAGCGGGAGGCGACGGGATACGTGCCCGACGACCGCACGCTGGTGGTGGAGCGGTTCCGCGACGAGCTGGGCGACTGGCGGGTGGTGCTCCACTCCCCCTACGGCGCGCGGGTGCACGCGCCGTGGGCGCTCGCGATCGGGCGCCGCCTGCGGGAGCGGTACGGCGCGGACGTCCAGGCCGTCCACTCCGACGACGGCATCGTGCTGCGCGTCCCGGACACCTTCGAGGACGGGCCGACCGACGTGGCGGTCTTCGACGCCGACGAGATCGAGCAGATCGTGGTGGAGGAGCTGGGCGGCTCCGCGCTGTTCGCCTCCCGCTTCCGGGAGTGCGCCGGGCGCGCCCTCCTGCTCCCCCGGCGCTCTCCGGGCAGGCGCACCCCCCTGTGGCAGCAGCGCCAGCGGGCCGCCCACCTGCTGGGCGTGGCGAGCAAGTACGCCGGTTTCCCGGTGGTCCTGGAGACGATGCGCGAGTGCCTGCAGGACGTCTTCGACGTTCCCGGCCTGGTGGGGCTCCTGCGTGACGTCGCCGCCCGCCGGGTGCGGGTGGTCGAGGTGGAGACCTCCCAGGCGTCCCCGTTCGCCGCGTCGCTGCTGTTCAACTACATCGGCGCCTTCATGTACGAGGGCGACGCGCCGCTGGCGGAGCGGCGGGCCCAGGCGCTGGCCCTCGACACCGCGCTCCTGGCCGAGCTGCTGGGGCAGGCCGACCTTAGGGAGTTGCTCGACCCCGACGTCCTCGCGGAGACCGAGCGGGAACTGGCCCGGCTCGACAGGCCGTTGCGGGACGCCGAGGACCTCGCGGACCTGCTGCGTTCGCACGGCCCGCTGCTCGCCCAGGACGTCTCGATCCGCGAGGGCGACCCGGCGTGGCTGGCGGACCTGGAGCGGGCGCGCAGGGCCATCCGGGTGCGCGTGGCGGGTCACGAACAGTGGGCCGCCGTCGAGGACGCCTGGCGGCTGCGTGACGCCCTGGGCGTGCCGCTGCCCGTGGGCGTGCCGCACCAGTTCCTGGAGCCGCCGCCGACCGGCGGTGCGCACGGCTCCGGCAGGCCCGCCGCCGACCCGCTGGGCGACCTGGTGGCCCGGCACGCCCGCACCCGCGGCCCGTTCTCGTCCGGGACCGCCGCCGCCCGCTTCGGGGTCGGCGTCGCGGTGGCGGACGAGGCGCTGCGCCGCCTCGCCGGGTCCGGAAGGATCGTCTCGGGCGAGTTCCGGCCCGGCGGCCGGGGCGAGGAGTGGTGCGACGCCGACGTGCTGCGGCTCCTGCGGCGCCGGTCGCTCGCCCGGCTCCGCAAGGAGGTGGAGCCGGTTCCGCCCGAGGTTCTGGCCGCCTTCCTGCCCGCCTGGCACGGGATCGCACCGCAGAGCATCGCGACGAGCGGCGGCCGTCCCGTCGGGTACGACGGCGGCACCGGCCACCCGGGCCCCGGCGGACCTCCCGGCCCACCACGGCAGGGGCGGCCGGAGGTCCAGGGGTCCGCGCGGGCGATGGACACGCTGATCAGCGCGATCGAACGGCTGCAGGGAGCGGCGGTCCCCGCCTCGGCCCTGGAGTCGCTGGTGCTGCCCGCTCGGGTGCCCGGCTACTCCCCGGCCCTGCTCGACGAGCTGACCTCGTCCGGCGAGGTCGTCTGGGCGGGCCAGGGCTCGCTGCCCGGCGGGGACGGCTGGGTCTCGCTCTACTTCGCCGACACCGCACCGCTGCTGCTGCCCGCACCGGCGGAGATCACCATGACCCCCCTGCACGAGGGGATCCTGGAGATCCTCGGCGGCGGCGGGGCGCTGTTCTTCCGCGAGCTGTCCAACCGGATAGGGGCGGCCGCATGCGGCGCGGGCGGCGCGGCCGGCACCGGTCCGGACGCCGCGGCGTCCCGCCGGGCCCGCATCCTCGGCCGGTCGGCCGCGGACACCCCGGCGCCCGGCGAGGGCCTCACCGCGAACGGGCCGCCGGACGACCTGACCCTGTCCGCCGCGCTGTGGGACCTCGTCTGGGCGGGCCGCGTCACCGGGGACACGCTGGCTCCGCTCCGCTCGGCGCTGGGCACCGGAAGGCCCGCCCACCGTCCGGCCGCGACCAGGCGCCGCCGGGCCGTCCTGCCCACCAGGAGCGGCCCGCCGACCGTGAGCGGCCGATGGTGGCCGCTCCCCGCGCCCGCGGGCGACGGCACCCAGCGGGCGCACGCCCAGGCGGAGGTGCTGCTCGAACGGCACGGGGTGCTGACCAGGGGCGGCGTCACGGCCGAACGCCTGCCCGGCGGGTTCTCCGCCGTCTACCAGGTGCTGCGCGCCTTCGAGGAGAGCGGGCGGTGCCGCCGCGGCTACTTCGTCGAAGGGCTGGGCGGTGCCCAGTTCGCCCTTCCTGGCGCGGTGGACCGGATGCGGGCCATGTCCTCTCCGTCGTCCTCCCCGTCGTCCCCCTCGCCGGGGCTTTCGCCGGAGGAGGACCTGTGGTCGGTCCCGGCCCCGCCGCCGCCCCGGCCGGTGGTCGTGCTGGCCGCGGCCGACCCGGCCAACCCGTACGGCGCCGCGCTGCCCTGGCCCGAGCGCGCGGACGACGTGACCCACAAGCCGGGCCGCAAGGCGGGCGCGCTGGTGGTGCTGGTGGAGGGCTCCCTCGTCCTCTACGTCGAGCGTGGCGGCAAGACCCTGCTCTCCTACGGGTCTGAGGAGGACCTGCGCCCGGCCGTGCAGGCCCTGGCCGTCTCCGTGCGGCGGGGCGCGCTGGGCAAGCTCACCGTCGAACGGGCCGACGGCGCCTCGATCACCGGCTCACCCCTGGCGGAGGCCCTGGAGGCCGCCGGGTTCCACCCCACCCCGCGTGGTCTGCGCATCCGCGGCTGACCGCCGTCCTAGCCCGGCTCCGCCACGCTCGCCGGCCGGTCCTCCCCCACCCGAGTCGCCCGGCGCCTCCGGTTGAGCCGCAGGTACAGCAGAGCGGCGCCGGCGACCGCCAGCGGCCACAGAAGGTAGGGGCCGGACATGAGAAGCAGCGCGGCCACCGCGACCATCGCCGTCATCGCCGCGGCCCGGCCCATGCCGCGTCTCGGCAGCAGCTTGAGCGCGGCGGCCACGCCGAGCGCGTACACCGCCACGAAGGAGCCGGTGGTGAGCAGCACGACAGGCTGGGCGCCCACCCCCGTGGCGACCACGACGGCCAGCGCGACGAACGACAACGCCGAGTGGACGGCCAGGCTGCGGCGGGGCACCTCGCCCGCCATGCTGCCTCCGGCGAGCGCCCGGGGCAGCGCTCCGTCCCGGCCGAGGGCGGCGCCCAGTTTGGCCGCCCCGGCGTAGTAGGCGTTCATGGCGCCGAGCGTCAGCAGCACCGCGGCCCCGGCGGCCAGCCAGCGGGCGTTGCCGCCCAGGCCGAGTGCCATGAGTTCGCCCAGCGGCGCTTCGGTCCGGGCCGCGCCGGGACCGAGGACGGTGACTGTGGCGAAGGCCACCAGCAGGTACAGCACCCCGACGATGACGACCGCCGCCCCGGTCGCCCTCGGCAGGTCGCGTCGCGGGCGGCGGAACTCGCCGGCGAGATGGGTGATCGCCTCCCAGCCCGCGAAGCTCCAGACGAGCAGCGCGCCCGCGGAGCCGACGGCCGTCCAGCCGTGCGGGGCGAACGGCCGGAGATTGTCCAGGTCGGCGTGCGGCAGCGACAGCCCTACCGACACCACCAGCAGCAGGACGAGCAGCCCCGCCAGGACGAGCTGCAACCTGCTGCTGACCTGGAGTCCGACGGCGTTGGCCGCGGTGACCACGGCCATCAGCACCGCCGCGGTCACGGTGGTGGTCACCGCCCCGCCCCCGGCCGCGGCGGAGACGTACGCCGCGCCGAACAGCGCGGCGGGGACGGCGCCCAGGGGCACCGCCAGGTAGAACCACCAGCCGACCACCGCCGCCGCGTGTTCGCCGAAGGCCAGCCGGGCGTAGGTGGACACCCCGCCCGCGTCGGGATAGCGCGCGCCGAGCGCGGCGAAGGTCCCGGCCAGCGGTGCCGACAGCAGGACGAGCGCCAGCCAGGCGAGCAGCGAGGCCGGTCCCGCCGCCTCCGCCGCCAGGGCGGGCAGCGCGATGACCCCGGTGCCGAGGACGGCTCCCACGTACATCGCCGTGCCGTGGCCGAAGGTCATCCGGCCCTGGTGGGTGGCCTCACTCACGACGCATCGCCCTACAACTCCACGGGGCCGTAGAGGGCGGCGGGGGCGCGGCGGGTCATGGCCCAGTAGCGGTCGCCGTACGACCAGTGCCACCACTCGGTCGGGTAGTTCACCAGGCCGCAGGCCTCCAGGGCCGCGCTCAGGACGTCGCGGTTGCGCCGTGCCCCGGCGCCCACCTCGGCGGCCGTGTAGCAGGCGCCGCGGCTCTGCTCGGGGGTGGCGTTGACGGCCGTCCCCATGTCGAGTTCCACCCCGTAGTCGTCGCAGAGCGTCAGGTCGACGGCCGCGCCCGCCGTGTGCGGGGCGACCTCTATCGGGGAGACATACCGGCTCGCGGCGACGTGCAGGTCGCCGGCCGGCATGTCCGGGAAGGCGGCGCGCAGTTCGGCCTTGTACTCCTCGAAGTAGCGCCGCTGCAGCGCGGGCGGGCGGTAGCCCTCGACGACCACGAGGTTGCACCCCGCCGGCAGGCGGTCCTGGGCCTCCTCCAGGCGGGCCAGCAGGCCCTCCCGCAGGTGGGCGTAGGCCCCGGCCGGATCGGCGAGCCGTTCGTCGACCCGCAGCCGTCCCCGGACGTCGCTCAGCTTCTCGCCGCACTCCTCCACGCCGATCGAGGTCACCCGGAGATCCGAGATCAGGACCAGACCGGCGGCGGGGTCGGGCAGCGCGGAGCGATCACGAGAGGAAACGGACATGAGGATCAACCTACCGTCACACGGTGTCCGAGAAGACCTCTTCACGCGCTCGGTCCAGTGCTGCGACGATAGCCCCCATAAGTACGGGATTGCCATCCACGCCGGTCGCCGCCACCGTGGGGCGGCTCGGGCACACGCGGGCCACCGCCTCCTCCACCCGCCGGGCGAGCAGGTGTCCCCCGGCCCTGCCGACGTCTCCGCTGAGCACGACCAGCCCCGGGTCGAGCACCACCGAGACCGCCGCGACGCCGACTGCGAGCCGCCCGGCCAGGCTGTCGACGAACCCCTCGTTCCCCGCGGCGACGGCCGCGCGGACCAGCCCGGCCACGTCGCGCGCCCCCAGGTCGCCGGTGGTCACACCGTGCGCGCGGGCCAGGTTCCACAGCGCCTCTCCTCCGACGAGGCGCTGGAAGGACCCGGTCTGGGGCGCGGTGACCTGGCTCGGGAGCGGCTCGCCGGGGACCGGGAGCCAGCCGATCTCCCCCGCGCCGCCGGTGATCCCGCGGTGCAGCCTGCCGCCCAGCATGACGCCGAGGCCCTGGCCGACGCCGGTCCACAGGATCGCGAAGTCGTCGGCGCCGCGCGCCGCGCCGTACGCCTGCTCGGCCAGCGCCGCGAGGTTCACGTCGTTCTCGATGATCACGCACTCGCCCAGCAGCGTACGCAGCCCGGCGAGGATGCCGACGTGCCAGGAGGGCAGGTCGACGGAGTACCGCACGTCGCCGGTGGCCGGGTCGACCACGCCGCGGGTGCCGATGACGAAGCAGCGCAGCCGGGCGAGCTCGATCCCGGCCGTCCCACAGGCCCGCTGGACGGCCTCGTGGACCACCCGTACGGGATCTCCCGCCTCGCTCGGGTCCACCGTGACCTGGGCGATGACCGTTCCGGTGATGTCGGCGACGGCGGCCGTGACGCTGTCCGGCAGCACCTCCAGGCCCGCGACGTACGCGCTGGAGGGGTTGACGCCGTACAACGCGGCGTTCGGTCCGCGGCCCCCGGGGCGCTCGCCGGCGGCCGTGACCAGCCCGCGCGTCTCCAGGCGCGAGAGCAGCTGTCCCGAGGTCACCTTCGACAGCCCGGTAAGCTCACCCAACTCGGCCCTGGTCAGAGGGCCTCTGGTGATGAGGAGTTCCAGTGCCGCGCGGTCGTTGATCTGCCGTAGCAGCCGAGGCGTACCCGGTCGTTGTGCCACCGGCTGGTTCCCCTCTCGTCACGATCCGCTAACGCGGGCTTTTTTATAAGAAAGTTTCTTGTTAGTTTAGCGCCAGCCAGCCCGGAGGCAACCGATCAGCCTCGGGACGCCATGAGCGCCGACCGAAAGGAGAGCGCCTTCCAGCAGGTGAGCGGCCCGCCGACACCCCCACGAGGCGCACCCCCGACGCGAAGCCGGGAAGGGAGAGAACCATCGTGAAGATTGTGAAGATCGCGGTCGCGACCACCGCGACCGCCGTCCTGGCCCTGGGACTCGCCGCTTGCGGAAGCGACGACTCCAAGGACGCGGCCGCGCCGGCGGCCTCCGCGGCAGCCGGCGGTCCCAAGTTCGCGGGCCAGACTCTTACCGTGTGGCGACTCGGTGCCCCCACCGACGTCTTCACCAAATACATGGACGACCTGGGCGCCAAGTTCAAGGAGCAGACGGGCGCCGAGGCGAAGGTCCAGTGGATCCCCTGGCCCGACGCACAGAAGAAGTGGACCGCCGCCCTCGCCGGCGGCGAGGGCCCGGACATCACCGAGTTCGGCAACGACCAGGTCGCCGCCTGGGTGGCGCAGGACGCCCTGGCCGACATCACCGGCATCGTCAAGGGCGACACCGAGCTCCAGGAGATCCCGCAGAACCTGTGGAGCTACGAGACGATCGACGACAAGATCTACGCCGTGCCGTGGGGCGGCGGCACCCGGGCCGTGCTCTACCGCAAGGACTGGTTCGACAAGCTCGGCATCGAGGTCCCGAAGACCTGGGACGAGCTGATCGCCGCGGGCAAGAAGATCGTCGACAAGCAGGGCAAGGACGTCGACGGCTTCGCCTTCAACGGCGGCTCGGACGCGAACATGTCGCTGTCGCCGTTCGTCTGGTCCGCCGGGGGCGACTTCGCCAAGTTCGAGGGCGGCAAGTGGGTGGGCCAGCTCACCCAGCCGGGCTTCAAGGAGGGCTTCCAGTTCTACACGGACCTGGTCGCCAAGGACGGCGTGTCCGGCAAGGGCCGCCTGACGCAGAACTCGGTGGACATCGCCCAGCGTTTCGCCGCCGGCAAGGTCGGCATGTACGTCACCGGCGGCTGGGACATCGCCGCCATCAAGGAGCAGAGCAAGGGCAAGGTCGACGAGTCGAAGATGGGCTTCTTCTCGCTCCCGGCCAAGGACGGCTCCGGCCCGGCGCCCGCCTTCCAGGGCGGCAACGACATCGCCATCTGGAAGGACGCCAAGAACCCCGAGCTCGCCGCCGAGTATCTCAAGCTCGCCGCCGGCAAGGAGTTCGGCGTCCGGTACGCCAAGGAGGGCGGCCTGCTCCCGCTCTACCCCGACGCGCTCGCCGAGATGGGCGGCGACCCCGCCCAGAAGCCCTTCACGGACACCTTCAAGGTCGCCAAGGGCTTCCCGGCCAGCCCCAACTGGGCCGAGGCCAACGACACCAAGGCCGTGCTGCAGAACGCGGCACGCTCGGTGATCGAGGGCAAGAAGAGCGTCGACCAGGCTCTGACGGACGCCAACTCCGAGCTTGAGACGATCCTCAACCAGTAGGACTCATGACCCACACGTCAACCCTCGCCCGGGGCGGAGCCGACACCTCCGCCCCGGCGCGGCGCCCGCGCAGACGGCCCGGCCGCCCGGCCCTCTCTCCCAGAGCCGTCCCGTACGTCCTGATCCTGCCCGGCCTCCTGGTCATCGCCGCGCTCCTGCTCTACCCGCTGTACCAGATGGTCGTGATGTCCTTCCACAAGGTCGGGCTCCGGCAGATCAAGGCCGTCAATCCCGCGCCCGCCGAGTTCGTCGGCGTGGACAACTACACGCAGATCTTCGGCTCCGACCTGTTCTGGTCGTCGCTCCGCAACACCGTGCTCTTCGCCGTCGTGACCGTCGCGCTGACCCTCGCCCTCGGCACCCTCGTCGGCCTGCTGCTGCACCGGCTGGGCCCGAAGATGTCGACCTTCGTCGTCGTCGGCATCATGGCCGCCTGGGCCACCCCGCCCACCGCGCAGGCCATCGTCTGGAAGTGGCTGTTCGACTCCGACGCCGGGGTGGTCAACTGGACCCTGAACCTGCTGCCCGACAGGCTGTCGAACCTGCTGTTCGGCCAGGCCGACTGGAGCGGGCACCCGTGGTTCAACGACACGCTCACGCTCTACTTCGTGCTGGTCATGGCCGTGGTGTGGGCGTCGTTCCCGTTCATCGCGGTATCGGTGCTGGCCGGGCTCAAGAGCATCCCCGGCGAGCTGTACGAGGCGGCGAAGATGGACGGCTCGGGCGCGGTCCACACGTTCCGGAGGATCACGCTTCCACTGCTCAAACCGGTGTTCTCGGTGCTGGTCGTGCTGTCGGTCATCTGGGACTTCAAGGTATTCACCCAGCTCTACCTGCTGGCCGGCGGCACGGTGAACCGCGACGCGTTCAACCTGTCGCTGTGGAGCTACGCAGAGGCGTTCAGCAGCCCGCCGAAAATGGGCCTCGGCGCCGCCATCGCGGTCGTGCTGACCGTGATCCTGCTGCTGATCACCTTCGTGTACGTCCGGCAGATCGTGAAGACGGAGGACGACATCCGATGAGCCCGCTGACCCGCAGGAGGCTCGGACGGGCCGCGCTGAACGCGGCCGGGGTCGCGGTGTTCCTCTTCGCGGTCTTCCCCGTCTACTGGATGGTCGCCACGGCGTTCAAGCCGAACGACCAGATCTTCACCACGAGCTTCATCCCCTTCCCGAGCCCGCCGTCGCTGGACCACGTCGAACGCGTCTTCACCAGGGGCGTCGCGGGGCACTCGATCTGGCAGTACCTGGTCAACAGCACCCTCGTGGCGCTCAGCGCCGTCGTGCTCGGCGCGGTCTTCGCGCTGCTCGCGGCGACCGCCGTGGCGAGGTTCCGGTTCCGGTTCCGCACGTCGTTCCTGATCCTGCTGCTGATCGTGCAGATGGTGCCGGCCGAGGCGCTGCTGATCCCGCTGTTCACCATGGTCAAGCGGCTCGGCCTGTACGACCAGCTGCTCGGCCTGATCGTCATCAACGTCGGCCTGACGCTGCCGTTCTCCGTCTGGATGCTGCGCACGTTCGTCGCCGCCGTGCCCAAGGAACTGGAGGAGGCGGCCTGGATCGACGGCGCCGGCCGGTTCACCACCTTCTGGCGGGTGCTGTTCCCGCTGGTCGCGCCCGGCCTCGTCGCCACCAGCATCTTCGCCTTCATCACCACCTGGAACGAGTTCGTCTACGCCCTGACCCTGATCGGCGACCAGGGCAAGTACACGATGCCGGTCGCACTGCAGTTCTTCGTCGGCCAGCGGTCGACCGACTGGGGCGGCATCATGGCCGCCTCGACCCTGATGACCATCCCGGTCCTCGTCTTCTTCCTGCTGGTCCAGCGGCGGATGGTCTCCGGCCTCGTCGCGGGCGCGGTCAAGGGTTAACCACACCGCTACGGGCACCCCCGCTTCGTACGGCCGCCGCACCCGGTGGCCGTACGGGCCCTGCCCGCGCGCCCTCCGCTCTCACTCTCACGAAACTCTCCACGAAGGAGCCGAGACACCATGTCCGCCACCCGCGACTCCCAGCCGGGGGCCGCAGACCTGTCCACGCGTACCGGCGATCCGGGCCTGCACCGGCTCGCGGCGGGCGCGCTGCTCATCTCGTTCCGGGGCACGACCGCGCCGGACTGGGTCCTGCGCGGCCTGGAGGACGGCCTCGGCGGCGTGTGCCTGTTCGGCTTCAACGTGGCCTCCGGCGAGCAGGTCGGCGCGCTCACGGCCCGGCTGAACGAGGCCGCGCGGCCCGTGGTCTCCCTGGACGAGGAGGGCGGGGACGTCACCCGGCTGGCCTACCACACCGGGAGCGCCTATCCGGGCAACGCGGCGCTCGGCCGGGTGGACGACGTGGACCTGACCGAGCGCGTCTACCATGCCATGGCCGCCGACCTCGCCCGGTGCGGGGTGAACCTCGACATGGGGCCCGTGGCCGACGTCAACACCGCCGACGACAACCCGATCATCGGCACCCGGTCGTTCGGCCCGTCGCCGGACCTCGTGGCGCGGCACACGGTGGCCGCCGTACGCGGCCTGCAGTCGGCCGGGATCGCCGCCTGCGTCAAGCACTTCCCCGGCCACGGCGCCACGCACCAGGACTCCCACCTGGAGATCCCGCTGGTCGACGCCTCCCTCGACCTGCTGAGGGAGCGTGAGCTGGTCCCGTTCCTCGCGGCGATCCGGGCGGGCACGAAGTCGATCATGACGGCGCACGTGGCGGTGCCCGAGCTGACCGGCGACCTGCCGGCCACGCTCAGCCGGGAGGCGCTGACCCGGCTGCTGCGCCGCGAGCTGGGCTACGACGGCGTGGTGATCAGCGACGCCCTCGACATGCACGCGATCAGCGAGAGCGTGGGGCTCGCCGAGGGCGCCGTGCTGTCCCTGGCCGCGGGCGCCGACCTGCTGTGCCTCGGACCGCTGCCCACGCCGGAGGACGTACGGCGGATGGTGGCGCACATCGCGGAGGCCGTCACCGAGGGCCGGCTCCCCGCCGGGCGCCTGGAGGAGGCGGCCGGTCGGGTGGACCGGCTGCGTGACTGGTTCGCCCGGCCGGATGCGTCCGCCGGGGACGAGAGCCAGGTCGTGGGGCTGGACGCGGCCCGCCGCGCCGTGTCGCTGACGGGCTCGGCGGCGCCGCTGGTCGACCCGTTCGTGGTCGAACTGGACACCCCGCCGACGATCGCGGTGGGCGAGGTGCCGTGGGGGGTCGGGCCGTGGCTGCCGCACGCGGAGATCGTCCGGGTCAGGCCCGAGGACGCCGACGCCGCCGCGCTGCTCGGCCGGGCACAGGGCCGTTCACTGCTCGTGGTCGTGAAGGACGCGCACCGGCACCCGCGCAGCCGGGACCTGATCTCCGCGCTGCTCGCCGCCCGCCCGGACGCGGTCGTCATGGAGATGGGCCTGCCGATCTGGCGGCCCGGGGCGGGCGCCTACCTCGCGACGTACGGCGCGGCCCGCGCCAACGCCCAGGCCGCGGTGGAGCTGCTGAGCGGTGGCCCCTTGGCGGTGGGGCTGTAGGAGTGGGGCCGGCCGGTCAATCGACCGGCCGGCCCCTGTTCACCACGGTGGCGTCCCCGGTACGCCGGCCCGGTCAGCCGCAGCTGATCGCGCTGTAGGCGGCCTCGTAGGGCGTGGTGACCTTCTCGCCGTCGATGATCGACGTCCCCGTGACGGTGACCTCGCCCGCGGCGACCTGCTTGGCCCGCGCGTTGAAGGACTGGTACGCCCGCTTGCCCGGGGCCACGTCGGCCACGGTCGTCGAGCCGTACGAGGTCGTCAGCGTCACGGTCGCCGGCACGTCGCCGTCGTTGACGGCCGTGACCGCGACGTACACCGACGTGCCCACGCAGCGGGCCGAGGCGGTGACGGTCAGCGGCGTCCTTGCGGGCGGCGGCGCCATGACGACCGTGAACGTGGTCGTGGCGACCGCGGAGGTGTTGCCGGCCTTGTCGGTCGCCCGGTAGCGCACGGTGTGCTCGCCGACCTGGCTCACCGGCACCGGGGCCGTGTAGGCCTGGAACGCAGCGCCGTCCAGGGCGTACTCAATCGAGTCCACACCGGACTCCGCGTCGGTCGCGGTGATGGTCACCGTGGCGGAGTCCACGTAGTTGCCATCGTCGTCCTTCGTGCCGGCCACGGCCGCCGACACCGCCGGCGGGGTGGTGTCCTTCGGCTGCGGGGCCACCACCGTGAACGTGGTCGTGGCGACCGCAGAGGTGTTGCCGGCCTTGTCGGTCGCCCGGTAGCGCACGGTGTGCTGGCCGACCTGGCTCACCGGCACCGGGGCCGTGTAGGCCTGGAACGCGCCGCCGTCCAGGGCGTACTCCACCGTGTCCACCCCGGACTCGTCGTCGGTGGCCGAGACGGTCACCGCGGCGGAGCCCACGTAGTTGCCATCGTCGTCCTTCTCGCCCGACACCGACGCCGACACCTGCGGCGGCGTCGTGTCGGTGGGGCCCGCGCTGGTGACCACGAGCTCGCCGACCATGCCCGCGTGACCGGGGATCATGCAGTAGTAGCGGTACGTTCCGGGGGTGAGGTTCACCTGAACCTCGTGCCTGCCCCCGCTCGTGTCGAAGGGGCTGGCGAGGATGTTGACGTTGACGTCGTGGTTGTAGCCGGGGCTGGAGACGTCGAACGTCAGCGTGTGCGTCATCCCGAAGGTGTTGCCGGTCGACTCGTTGGTCTCGAAGACGATCGTCGCGGGGCCGGCCGTCGCCGTGATCGGCACGGACTTGTACTCGGTGTAGCTGTTGTCGGCGGTCCAGACGAGCGTCTGCTCCGCCGCCTGGCCGGCCTGCTGGCTCTGGCCCTGGCTCTGTGCCGCGGCTCCGACTCCCGACAGCCACACCGTCGGCAGTGCCACCGCCAGCATCACCAGGACGATGCGTCCGAGCGTGGCAGGGGTTCTGAGCGCCCTCCGCAAACCACTGAGGAAGCCCGAAGAAGATCTGATGCGCATACCGTTGTACCTCTCATGATCCGATGCGTCGGCCGGCGGACATCGCGCTGCGGCCGGCGTCGCTCGGAGGGCGTGCCGGGCGGGAGAGCTCACGCACACGGGCGTTGCGGAACTCGGCCAGGTCAATGTCGACCTCGAAGTGGTGGCAGGCCGGCGCGGCCATGACGGGCGGCGTCGCCGCTCCCACGGTCAGGGGGACGTTTGACATTATGATCACGGCGCGGCGCCAGGCGGGTGATCGGGGTGTGCGAAGAGGTCTCTTCGGCCCATCGTCCACTCCTTTGGTTGGGGGTGCGACAGCAACCTTCGGAAGAACTGTCTGGTCAGCCGCGGTGCTCACCGGCCTCGCCGATGCCGGTGCCGGTGCCGTGACGTCCTCCATCCCTGCAGAGGCCGGTGGCCGAATCCTCAGGCGCTACGGCGGAAAACGTAACAGTCTGGCAGCACTTAGTCCACATTGATGACAAAGTTCACTAGTTCGTTACCATTCTTATCGAAGAATCGGCGAAAGACCTGCTAGGCACCCATGGAACTTCCCTTCTACCTGCGCGAATACCTCCGGACCGGGATGCCCTGCGCCCCATAGGCCGGCCTCCGAGCCCCACCCCCAGCCCCCACGTCCTATGCGCCGGCTCACCGCCGGCGCCCTCGACCCCCTCAGCTCGGACCACCCCCCGGCTCGCCGCACCCGGGCGAGCGCCGTCACCGATTGGGAACCATGACCGAGAAAAGCACCGACGCGACGCGACGCCTGTTCTCCCGGCGCGCCTTCGCCACCACCGCGGCGACAGCCGCCGCGGTCGCGCCGTTCGCCGTGGCGAGTCAGGTCACCGCCGCTCCCGCGGACAAGGCCGCGGACAAGACGGCGGGTACGCCGGGCGACGTCCGCCGCATCACCCTGTATGCGGAGAAGCTGCCCGACGGTCAGCTGGGCTACGGCCTGGAGGCCGGCAAGCCCACGATCCCCGGCCCCCTCATCGAGATGATCGAGGGCGAGACCCTCGAAATCGAGCTGGTCAACAACACGGGCGTGACCGCCAGCCTGCATGTCCACGGAGTGGACTATGAATGGAACAGCGACGGCACGCGGATGAACGACAGCGTGGTGGAGCCGGGAGGCCGGTACGTCTACACCTGGCGCACCCACGCCCAGGGTGACCGCCCCGACGGCACCTTCGCACCCGGCAGCGCGGGTTACTGGCACTACCACGACCACGTCGTGGGAACCGACCACGGCACCGGCGGCATCCTGCGCGGACTCTACGGGCCACTGGTGGTACGGCGCACGGGCGACATCCTCCCCGACAAGACCTTCACCGTCGTCTTCAACGACATGAAGACCAACAACCTCGCCCAGGCGCCCGACTTCACCGCCGAACTCGGCGAACGAGTCGAGTTCATCGTCATCGCCCACGGCAACTTCTTCCACACCTTCCACATCCACGGACACCGCTGGGCCGACAACCGCACCGGCATGCTGGAAGACCTGGAGGACCAGAGCCGCGTCATCGACACCAAGACCACCGGACCCGCCGAGTCCTTCGGCTTCCAGGTGATCGCCGGCGAACGCGTCGGCCCCGGGAAGTGGATGTACCACTGCCACGTACAGGGCTATTCGGATGCGGGGATGTCCGGGACGTTCACGGTGACCGGCGCGAGCGAGAAGGTGCCGCTGACCGTCACCGCCGCGTCCCGCTGCGTGGGCACGTCGGTGTACGTCGCGGTCACGGCCGTCAACCACGGCGACGTGCCGGCGACCGTGACGCTGACCACCCCGTACGGCTCCACGACCGTGGCCAACGTGGCCCCGGGCAAGCAGGCGTACCAGTCCTTCAACACGCGGGCCAAGCAGATCGGCGCGGGCAAGGTCACCGTGACCGGGACAGCGACGATCGGCGGCAAGAAGGTCACCTCGACCTACGAGACCGGCTACAGCGCGATCAGCTGCGGCTGACCTGGCAGCGCCGGCACAGACCATCCTCCAGCTCGGACCACCCCCAGCTCGCCGCACCCGGGCGAGTGCCGTCACCGATTGGGAACCCATGACCGAGAAAAACACTGACGTGACGCGACGCCTGTTCTCCCGGCGCGCCTTCGCCACCACCGCGGCGGCAGCCGCCGCGGTCGCGCCCTTCGCCGTGGCGAGCCAGGTCACCGCGGCGCCTGCGGACAAGACCACGGCGGGGACCGTGGCCGGCACCACGGCCAGGACCGCGGGCACGCCGGGCGGCGTCCGCCGCATCACCCTGTATGCGGAGAAGCTGCCCGACGGTCAGCTGGGCTACGGCCTGGAGGCCGGCAAGCCCACGATCCCCGGCCCCCTCATCGAGATGATCGAGGGCGAGACCCTCGAAATCGAGCTGGTCAACAACACCGACGTGACCGCCAGCCTGCACGCCCACGGAGTGGACTACGAAACCTCCAGCGACGGCACGCGGATGAACGACAGCGTGGTGCAGCCGGGGGGCCGGTACGTCTACACCTGGCGCACCCACACCCCGGGCACCCGCACCGACGGCACCATCGAGCCCGGCAGCGCGGGCTACTGGCACTACCACGACCACGTCGTGGGAACCGACCACGGCACCGGCGGCATCCTGCGCGGCCTCTACGGACCGCTCGTGGTACGCCGAACCGGCGACATCCTCCCCGACAAGACCCTCACCGTCGTCTTCAACGACATGAAGACCAACAACCTCACCCAGGCGCCCGACTTCACCGCCAAGCTGGGCGAACGCGTGGAGTTCATCGTCATCGCCCACGGCAACCTGTTTCACACCTTCCACATCCACGGACACCGCTGGGCCGACAACCGCACCGGCATGCTGAGAGGCCCGCAGGACCCGAGCCGCGTCATCGACACCAAGACCACCGGACCCGCCGAGTCCTTCGGCTTCCAGGTGATCGCCGGCGAACGCGTCGGCCCCGGGATGTGGATGTACCACTGCCACGTGCAGAGCCACTCCGACATGGGGATGGCCGGTATGTTCACCGTGACCGACGCGAACGGGAACGTGCCGGGCCACTCGATGGACGACATGCCGAGCCCTTCGACGAGCGCCGTGCCGGGCCACTCCATGGAGGGCATGTAACGGCGACGCCGTCCTACGCCGTGAAGATCTCCTCGCGGGCCTGGTCGAGCGCGGCGAGGACGGCGCCGCGCAGCACGGGGTTGCCGTCCACCTGACTGGGGATCACCTGAGGCGGTATGGGGCAGATGCGCGCCACGGCCTCCTCCACCCGGGTGGCCAGGCCCTCCCCGCCGGCCCGGCAGACCTCCCCGGCCAGGACCACGAGGCCGGGGTCGAGCACCACGCACACCGAGGCGACGCCGAGCGCCAGTCGCGCGGCGACCTCGTCGAGCAGGGGCTCGCCCGCCGCCCCCGCGGCCACCGCGGCGGTCACGCAGTCGGCCGCGGTGGCTCCGGCGAAGCCGTGCTCGCGGGCGAGTTCGCCGACCGCCTCCGAGCTGACCAGTGACTGCAGTCCGCCCCGCAGCGACGGCAGCCGTCCGGGGATCGCCCGCACGTCGTCGGCGAGGGGCACCCCGGGCACCGGGAGATAACCGATCTCTCCCGCGCTGCCCGATCTGCCGCGGTGCAGGCGTCCACCCAGCACGACGGCCAGGCCGATGCCCCGGCCGACCCAGACGAGCACGAAGTCGTCGGCCTCGCGGGCGGCGCCCCGCGCGCGTTCGGCGATCGCCGCGAGGTTCACGTCGTTCTCGATCGTGACGTCCCGGCGCAGGTCTCTCGCCAGCGCCTCGTGGATGCCCTCGTGCCACTGCGGGAGGTCGAAGGAGAAACGCACGTCCCCGGTGCGGGGGTCCACGACGCCGGGCGTGCCGATCACGACCCCCCGCAGCCGCGACAGCGCGACCCTGCCGCCGCGGCAGGCCTTCACGACGGCGGAGTGCACCAGCGACACCGGGTCGTCCGCGCCGTCGGGAGACGCCGTCACCTCGGCGACGATGTGCCCGTTGATGTCGGCGATCGCCGCCGACACCCGGTCGGGCCCCACGTCGAGCCCCGCGACGTACGCGCAGGAGGGGATCACGCCGTACAGCGCGGCGTTGGGGCCGCGGTTGCCCGCCTGCTCCCCCACGACCTCCACGAGGCCGCGCTCCTCCAGGCGCGCGAGCGTCTGCGAGGCCGTGACCTTGGACAGTCCGGTGAGCTGGCCGATCTGGCCACGCGTCAGGGGACCCGAGGCGAGCAGCAGTTCCAGGGCGGCCCGGTCGTTGATCTCCCGGAGCAGCCGGGGCACGCCAGGACGTCGCTCCATACTCCCGCTTCCCATCGTCTGAGTCTCCCGCTCACCGTCGGCGCGCACCCGCACACCCCTCCGACTTCGCCGGGCCCCCGTCGGCGCTCCCACCACGCGCGCCCGTGAACGACCGGCGCCCGTGAACGAGCAACAAAGTTTTCAGCAAAGCTTAGCGAGCCGGGGAGCGCGGAGAACGCGCCGGTCGCCGCTCCCGGTAACGCTCCCAGCCCGCATGAGGATGGCTTATGAGGACGGCTCACATGACCGCCCAGCCGGCCGGGACGAGGGAGCGCCATGACCGAGACGGCCCGGGAGCCGCACGCCCCGCCGCGGCGCGGGCTGCCCGCTCCCCCGTGGCCGCTGGTCATGCTCGTGACGGGCGTCGCGCTCCTGTTCGACGTGGTGCGGGTGTTCCTGCCGTCCCTCATCACCCTGTTCGGCAGGGCGGGCGAGACCTCTCCCGAACGCATGGGGCTGTACGCGGCGCTGTGGTTCGTCCTGCCGTTCGCCGCGATATTCGCGGCCCGGCTCGTCCCACCCCGGATCGTCCTGGTGGCGGGCGCGGTGGCGCTCACCGCGGCCCGGCTCTGCCTGCAGGTCTCCGACGGGGGCACGCCCCAGCTTCTGCTCGCCTCCGCCGGGGTCACGGCGGGGCTGGTCTTCCTCCACGGCTGCGCGCGCACGACCAGGGGCGCGTGGGTGCCGGCCGGGCTCGTCGGGGGCCTGGCGGGCGCCTCGATCCTCCACCTGGCCCTCGACCGGGTGGACCTCGTCTGGCGGGACGGGCCGCTGCCCTGGCTCGCCGTAACAGCACTCTGCGCCGCCTTCCTGTGGTCCGTACGCCTGTCGCCCCCGTCGCCCGGCCCGGCCCCGGCGGCCGTGTGGTTCGCGTTCGGCCCGATGCTCCTGCTCGCGGGCATGTACGGCGGCGGCTCGGGCATGCTGCCGCAGGAGGCCGGGCAGCACAGCGGGGCCTACACCGCCCTGATGGTCGCGCTGCAGGCGGGGGCGTGGTGCGCCGCCGTCGTGTGCGCCTGGACGTCGTCGTGGGGCTGGGCGGCGGGGCCCTTCCTGGTCGCCGCGGTGGCGGCGCTGGAGGCGGGTGTGACGGGCCTCGCCGCCATCGTCGCGACCATCGCCCTCGGTGCCTGCGCCGCCGCCGCCGGACAGGACACGGGCGCCGGACAGGATATCGGCGCCGGCCCGGAGACCGCGGCCCGGCGCGGGGGCGTCGCCGTGCTCGGCGGGATGCTGGTGTTCCTGGTGGCGGCCTTCCTCTACTACGCGGCCTTCGACGCCGACCTCGGGTTCCCCAACGCGGTGGTCCCGGTGGCGGTGGCCGTCCTGGTCGCCGTCGTCGCCTTGCGGCGGGGCCGGCGGCACCGGTCCGCCCCCGTACGGCGGGCGCCCCGCCGATGGGGCTCGGCGGCGGTGTCGATCGCGCTGCTGACCGGGCTCGTCACCTGGCAGCGGCTCCCTGCCGAACGGCCGATCGAGGGGGACGAGTTCACGCTCGTGGCGTACAACATCCGGATGGGGTTCGGGCTCGGCGGCCGGCTCGACCTCGACCGGATCGCCGCCTGGGCCGCGGCGCGGCGTCCCGACGTGGTGCTGCTCAGCGAGGTGGACCGGGGCTGGCTGCTCAACGGCGGGCACGACGACCTGGCGAGGATCGCCCGGGGCCTGGGAATGCGCTACCACTTCGCCCCCGCCGCCGACCGTCTCTGGGGCGACGCACTGCTCACGAACCTGCCCGTCACAGAGATCGGCTCCACCCGGCTGAACCGGCACGGCTATCCGACCGGCGCCCAAGCCCAGTCGATCGTGCTGGAGGTCGGCGACCACGAGGTGGGGATCGTCAACACCCACCTGCAGGAGCCGCGGGGGCAGGCGCCCGAGGTCGCGGCGATCGCCCGGCGGCTCGCCGCGGCCGCCCTCCCGCCCGGCGTCGGCGTGGCCGAGCCGCGACCGGTGATCGTGGCGGGCGACCTCAACACCACGCCGTCCGACCCGCAGATGCGGGTGCTGGAGGCCGCGGGCCTGACCGATCCGCTGCGGGCGCTCGGCGACCCGCCGACCTCGCCCGCCGACGCTCCCGTCCGGCGCATCGACCACGTGCTGATCTCGAAGGGGCTCACGGCGGTCGCCGCCGACGTCCCCAGGGTGCCGTTCTCCGACCACCTCCCGGTCGTCGTACGCCTGCGGGTGGGGTGAGACCAGGAGGTGAGAGGGGACCGCGCGTCGTACCGAGGCCAACCAGGCGGGATAATCGGCTACATGCGACTTTCTGCCCGTGTCGACTACGCCCTCCGTGCCGCCGCCGAGCTCGCCGCGGCGGGCGAGGGACCCACAACGGTGGGCGAGCTGGCCAAGGGGCAGGAGATGCCCCCCAAATACCTGGAGAACATCCTGCTTCAGATGCGCCGCGCCGGCCTCGTACGCGGTCAGCGCGGCCCGGAGGGCGGCTACGTGCTGGCCCGTCCGGCCGCCGAGATCTCCCTCGCCGACGTGATCCGCGCGGTGGACGGCCCTCTGGCCAACGTCAGGGGCGAGCGGCCCGAGCACGTCGGCTACCAGGGCGCCGCCCAGGCGTTGCAGCAGGTGTGGATCGCGCTGCGGGCGAGCGAGCGGGCCATCCTGGAGGAGGTCAACCTGGAGCAGATCGCCAAGGGCGAGCTGCCTCCCCGGGTGACCGAACTGGCCGCCGACCCGGCGGCCTGGGACTCGCACACACCGGTGTGAACCGCCCGTCCCTGATCCTCGCGGGAGGATGGCGTGCCGGAGGGTGACTCGGTCTACCGGGCCGCGAAACGCCTGCGGGAGGCCCTCGACGGCCGGACGCTGACCCGCAGCGACTTCCGGGTGCCCCGCCACGCCACCGCCGATCTGCGGGGCCGGGCCGTGCTCACCACGATCTCGCGCGGCAAGCATCTCCTGACCCGGGTGGAGGGCGGACTCACCGTCCACACGCACCTGCGCATGGAGGGCAGCTGGCGGGTCGGCCCGGCGGGCCGGCCGGTGCCCCGGGGCGACGTGGTGCGGCTGGTCCTCGCCAACGCCGAGTGGCAGGCGGTCGGAACCCGGCTGGGGATGGTCGACCTCGTCCCCACCGGCCGGGAGGACCGGGTCGTCGGGCATCTCGGCCCGGATCTGCTCGGGCCCGACTGGGACCCGGGGCGGGTCGTGGGCAATCTGCTGCGGGAGCCCGGGCGGACCATCGGAGAGGCGCTGCTCGACCAGCGCGTGCTGGCCGGAATCGGCACGATCTGGCGGGCGGAGACGCTGTGGGCCGCGCGCCTGTCGCCGTGGCGCGTCATCGGGTCGATCCCGCCGGAGGAGCTGGAGTCGCTGGTCTCGGCCGCGCACCGGCTGATGGAAGCGAGCAAGGACGCGCCGTTTCCGGTGACGAGCGGTGATCCGCGTCCCGGCCGGTCACTGCTCGTGTACGGCAGGGCACGCCGTCCGTGCCGGCGGTGCGGCAGTCCGATCAGCAGGGGGGAGATGGGTCCGCAGCCGTCCGAACGGCTCGTCTACTGGTGTCCCGCCTGCCAGCGCCCATAGCGGCGCGAGGGGAACAACCACAGGGGACCAGGCACTGGGGAACAAGCACGGGGTAACAAGCACGGGGTAACAGGCGCGGGGCAACAAGCGCGAGAGAACGAGCGCGGGGAAACGAGCACGGAGAACAGTCGTGCGACAGGCCCGGCACATGCCCGGACACTGTGCCGCGGCGATCCTGCGTGCGAAGGCGACACCGGTCGCACACCCGGGGGCCGGGCGTCCGGCGTCAGGCACGGCGGCACGACCTCGCCACAGGCGGAGACCCGGGGCGGCGGAAGCGCCGTCTCTAGGCGGCGACCATGTCCTTGACCTCGGGGAAGCCGTCGAACTCGGGGCCGGCGGGCACGGTCTCGGGAATCGGCAGCCGCTCGTGCTCGGGCAGTTCCGCGAGCATGGGGGCGGCCTGCAGTTCGGCGAGCGCGAACTGGTCGGACACCTCACGCAGCACCTGGGACAGCGGGACGCCCAGTGCGCCGCAGATCGAGGCGAGCAGCTCAGAAGAGGCTTCCTTCTGGCCGCGTTCGACCTCGGACAGATAGCCGAGTGAGACACGGGCCACGGTGGAGACCTCGCGAAGGGTGCGATTCTGCCGCACCCTCAGCCGCCGCAGTACGTCACCGAGCAGCTGACGCAGCAGGATCATCTGTCGCTCCCTCCCCAAGGGGGGCGCCTTCACGACGCCTCGCACGGTGGGCTCATGGCGCCCCTTCTTCATCTGCCCTTCGTACATACGCCTCGCCGTCATCATTGGTTCGCTCGGCCCCTTTGCCGGGCGTGCGCCTGTCTTGCTCCTCGCCGATGGCTCACGGACCTCACTCACAGCTCCACCGTACCTGTAGAGGGCAACACCGCGGCAGACCGTGGCGAGCATGTTCGCTGGGGACGTAACGCGGTAATCACCCGAGATGTTCCCCCGAATTTGCCTGTAGCACACCTTCCAAGAGGTCCAAAGCCTCCCGGAGGGTCGCCTTTCTGATCTCGTCCCTGGTCCCGGTCAAGAGCAGGTCACGGTGCCAGAGCCGCTCCCCCGGGCCGGCCAGGGCGATGTGGACCGTGCCGACCGGTCTGCCGTCCTGCGGCTCGGGACCGGCGACCCCCGTCACCGCCAGACCGTAGTCCGAATCCGTCAGCTTACGCACCCCTGTCGCCATGGCCGCCGCCACGTCCGGGTGCACCGCCCCCTCCCGCTGCAGCAGGCCGGGCGGCACGCCGAGGATGCTCGCCTTGAGGTCGGTGGCGTAGGCGACCACCCCGCCGCGGAAGGCCGCCGAGGCCCCCATGGGCTCGGTCATCGCGGCCCCGATCAGACCGCCCGTCAGCGACTCGGCCACGGCGGCCGTCGCGCCCCGGCGGACCAGCAGGGACAGCACGTGCGCCGCCATGCCCGTCATACGGTCCGCGCCCTCTTCGCCACCTGCCGCAGCCGCACCGCCCGCACCACGTAGTCGGCGCCGGTCCCCACCGTGACCACCAGGGCGAGACCCATCGCCGCCCACCTGGCCAGGTCGGGCACGACGGGCACGATGTAGAGCGCGATGGCCACGATCTGCAGCACGGTCTTCACCTTGCCCCCGTAACTGGCCGGGATAACCCCGTGCCTGATCACGAGGAAACGCAGCAGCGTCACTCCCGCCTCACGAGCGATGATCACCAGGGTGACCCACCAGGCGAGCTCGCCGAGGTACGACAGGCACAGCAGCGCCGCGCCGATCAGCGCCTTGTCCGCGATCGGGTCGGCGATCTTCCCGAAGTCCGTGATCAGCGCGTACTTCCTGGCCAGCCAGCCGTCGAGCTGGTCGGTGACGGACGCGAGCAGGAACACCCCCAGCGCCGCCAGCCGCCAGGCCTCGCCCTCGGCGAACAGGAAGACGACGAAGACGGGCACGATCGCCAGGCGGGCGATGGTCAGGGCGTTCGCGATGTTCCAGGTGCTGACGCGGCGGGCCGTCCCCTCCTCGCCGGCGGCGGGCGCCGGCGTCAGAGGCTCTGGTGTCACAGGCGCGGGAGGCGCGACGGGGACGGCGGCGGCCGGCGACGGGCCGATCTCCGCGGTCGCCTCCACCGGCGCCTCCACGGTGGCCTCTACCGCGGCCTCTACCGGGCCCGCCACCTCCACCGGCGGCTCGCCGCGCTCCGTCATGTGCCTGCCTTGATCCGGGCGATCAGGTCGACCCCCTCGGAGTCGACCGCGACCGCCTGCACGATCTGCCCGGGGACCAGGCCGATGCCCTGGACCGTGACCGCTCCGTCGACCTCGGGGCCCTGGTGCGCCGCACGGCCCTCGTATCCGCCGTCGCCGAGGTCCTCCTCGATGAGCACCTCCAGTTCGGTGCCGATACGCTCCTCGGCCCGCTGGGCGGTCAGCTCCTCGGCGAGCTCGGTGAGCGTCGCCACGCGTTCGTCGATCACGTCCTGGTCGAGTTTGCCGTCGAAGCCGTACGCCTCGGTGCCCTCCTCGTCGGAGTAGCCGAAGACGCCGATGACGTCGAGCCTGGCCTCCTCCAGGAAGCCCACCAGCTCCTCGAACTGCTCCTGGGTCTCCCCCGGGAAGCCCACGATGAAGTTGGACCTGACGCCCGCCTCCGGCGCGCGCTCGCGGATCTGGTCGAGGAGGTCCAGGAAGCGCCGGGGGTCGCCGAAGCGCCGCATCCGCCGCAGCACCGGCCCGCTGGCGTGCTGGAAGGACAGGTCGAAGTAGGGCGCGATCCCCTCGGACGAGGCGATCACGTCGAGCAGCCCCGGCCGCAGCTCGGCGGGCTGCAGGTAGCTGACCCGCACCCGCTCGACGCCGTCGGTCTCGGCCAGCCGCGGCAGCAGCTTCTCCAGCGCCCGCAGGTCGCCCAGGTCCTTGCCGTACGACGTGGAGTTCTCGCTGACCAGCACCAGCTCCTTGACGCCCTGGCCGGCCAGCCACGCGGCCTCGGCGAGCAGGTCCTCCGGACCGCGCGAGACGTACGAGCCGCGGAAGGCCGGGATGGCGCAGAAGGTGCAGCGCCGGTCGCAGCCCGAGGCGAGCTTCAGCGAGGCGACCGGCCCGGAGCCGAGCCGCTTGCGCAGCGTGCGCGGGCCGCTCGCGGGGGCGACGCCCCGCGGCAGCGGGTCCTCCTGGGCGTGGCCGGGGATGTGCGCCCGGGCCGCCGAGCGCTCCACCGGGCTGATCGGCAGCAGCGTGCGGCGGTCCCGGGGGGTGTGCGGGACCAGCGGCCTGCCCGCGAGGACGTCGTCGAGACGCTCCCCGATCTCCGCGTAGTCGTCGAAGGAGATGACGGACGCCTCGGGCAGGGCGTCGGCGAGCTGCGCGCCGTACCGTTCGGCCATGCAGCCCGCCGCGACCACCTTCGCGCCCGAGTCGGCCGCGGCGAGCAGGGTGTCGATGGAGTCCTTCTTCGCCGAGTCGATGAAGCCGCAGGTGTTGACGACGACGACGTCCGGGTCGTCGTCACCGGTCTGCCACCCGGCGGCCTCGAGCCGCGCGGCGAGCTCCTCTGAGTCGACCTCGTTGCGGGCGCAGCCCAGCGTGATCAGCGATACGGTTCGGCGAGAAGACATGATGCGAACTACGGTATCGGCAGTCGGCGATTAACGGGGACTCGGGCCGCCCGCGGCGAAGGTCCGCCGCACCATCTGGCCGTCCCTGCCGGGCGCGCCGAGGTCCCTGCCGTTGACCACGAGCCGCACCGCCCCGGCGTCGCCGATGACCATCTTCACCCGGTCCCTGGCCGAGTACGTCGTGGTCCTCCCCTCCGGCAGCGTGCCCTCGAAGATGGCCTTGCCCTTGGCGTCCTTCACGGCGATCCAGGACGGCTTGCGCGTGGTGACCTTGACCACCACGAGGCCGGGCGCGAAGGCCTCCTCCAGGCTCCGGCCCTCCCGGTCCCCCTCGTGACGCGCCTGCCCGTGCTGCGCGGGCGCCGGGAGCCGGACGGCCGTCGGGCCCGTCCTGTCTCCGGAGCCTCCGAGCATCCGCGCGACGACGACGATCACGACGATGGCCAGGGCGACCGCGACGGCCATCGTCCAGCCGGAGCCCCGGCGGCCCCGCTCGCGCAGCACGGCGGCCCCTCCGAACAGCGCCGACGTCCTGACCGGGGAGTCGCCGCCCGGGTGCTCCTGCTCGTACTGCCGCACGAGCTCGTCCGGGTCCAGGCCGAGATCGGACGCGATGGTACGGAGGTGGCCGCGCGCGTAGAAGTCGCCCACCGAGAAGTCGTCCCCCTCGAAGCGCTCGATGACGGTCTCGCGGATCCGCGTGCGCTCGCTGAGCTGACGCACGGACAGTCCGGCGCGCTCACGGGCCTCGGCCAACGCAGCACCTACGCTCATCGTTAAGCCCCCTGTCTTCCAGACCGCCCCACAATGCGTAGTTAGCCACATTCAATCAGCTACTGACTACGAACGGTACCCAAGAGTGGACACAGAGCAACCGCTCTGTCACCTTCGCACCGGTTTCGGGGCCTGGCGAGAGGAGCGCGGCTCAGCCTCCCGCGCCGGAGCCGGCTTTCAGCCGGTCTCCCCGCGCAGGTCGGCGAGCAGGCCGGGCAGGTCGTCGGGCTTGACCAGCACCTCGCGGGCCTTCGATCCCTCGCTCGGGCCGACCACGTTGCGGCTCTCCAGCAGGTCCATCAGCCGTCCGGCCTTGGCGAAGCCGACCCGGAGCTTGCGCTGGAGCATCGATGTGGAGCCGAACTGGGTCGACACGATCAGCTCGGCGGCCTGGACCAGCAGGTCGAGGTCGTCGCCGATCTCCTCGTCGATCTCCCGCTTGGCGGCGGCCGGAGCGGCCACGTCCTCCCGGTACTCTGCCTGCATCTGGACCTTGCAGTGGCCGACGACCTCCGCGATCTCCTTCTCGGAGATGAACGCGTTCTGCAGCCGCATCGGCTTGCTAGCGCCCATCGGCAGGAACAGCGCGTCGCCCTGCCCGACCAGCTTCTCGGCGCCCGGCTGGTCGAGGATGACCCGGGAGTCGGCGAGGGACGAGGTCGCGAACGCCAGCCGCGACGGCACGTTCGCCTTGATCAGACCGGTGACCACGTCCACGGACGGCCGCTGGGTGGCGATGACCAGGTGGATGCCGGCGGCGCGGGCGAGCTGGGTGATGCGGACGATCGAGTCCTCCACGTCGCGCGGGGCGACCATCATCAGGTCGGCGAGCTCGTCCACGATCACCAGCAGGTACGGGTACGGCTGGTAGACCCGCTCGCTGCCCGGCGGAGGCACCAGCTTGCCCGCCCGGACGGCCTTGTTGAAGTCGTCCACGTGCCGGAAGCCGCTGGCCGCGAGGTCGTCGTACCGGCGGTCCATCTCGCCGACCACCCATTCGAGGGCCTCGGCGGCCTTCTTCGGGTTGGTGATGATCGGCGTGATGAGGTGGGGGATGCCCTCGTACGCGCTGAGCTCGACCCGCTTGGGGTCGACCAGCACCATGCGGACCTCGTCGGGGGTGGCCCGCATCAGGATCGAGGAGATCAGCCCGTTGATGCAGGTCGACTTGCCCGCGCCGGTGGCGCCCGCGATGAGGATGTGCGGCATCTTGGCCAGGTTGGCCACGATGGTGCGACCCTCGACGTCCTTGCCGAGGCCGACGATCATCGGGTGGTGGTCGGCCTGGGCCACCTGCGAGCGCAGCACGTCGCCGAGCGACACGAGGTCCTTGTCGACGTTGGGGATCTCCACGCCGATCGCCGACTTGCCCGGGATCGGGGACAGGATCCGCACGTCGGCCGACTTCACGGCGTACGCGATGTTCTTGGTGAGCGCGGTGACCTTCTCGACCTTGACCGCCGGGCCCAGCTCGATCTCGTACCGCGTGACCGTCGGGCCGCGGGTGAACCCGATGACCTGCGCGTCGATGGCGAACTGCTCCAGCACGCTGGTCAGCGCGTTGACGACCGTCCGGTTGGCCTTGGTCTCCTGCTTGGGCGCGCTGCCCGGCCGCAGCATCGCGAGATCGGGCAGCGTGTAGGGCCCCTCCTGGCTGGACAGGACGAGCTGCTCGACCTTCCGCGGCGCGGGGGTCGGCAGCGGCGGCTGCGGCACGGGCTTGGGGAGCTGAATCTCCGGCTCGGTGGGCTCGCCGGGCTCGGCCGAGTCGGCGACGTCGTCCGTCAGGCCGGGGACGATCTCCGGCGAGTGCTCCTTCTCCGACAGCACGGGCGTGTCGTACGGCTTGACCGTGTCGCCGGGCTCGCCGGCGTCGCCCTGCGACCTGCGGGTGCGCTTCTTCGGCCCGGCCGGCGACCTGCGCGGCGCCCCGGCGCCCTCCGGCCGCTCGAAGAGCATGTGCCGGATCTCGGCGAGGCGCTCGGGGACGCGGTGCACCGGGGTCGCGGTGATCACCAGCAGGCCGAAGCCCGACAGCATCACCAGCAGCGGGATCGTGATGAACGCCGGCAGGATGCTCGACGGCGGCGCCGAGACGATGAAGCCGACCATGCCGCCCGCCGCCGACACGTTGTCCATGCCGTCGGTCGGCCCGCCCGAGGGGTACGGCGTGCCGTGGGCGACGTGCACGATCCCGAGGATCCCGGCCAGCAGCGCGGTCCAGCCGATGCCCATCCTGCCGGTCTCGGAGTTCTGGTCGGGGTGGCGCAGCAGCCGCCAGGCGAGCAGCGCGAGGAGCACGGGGACGGCCCAGGTGAGCGAGCCGACCGTGCCGCGCAGCACGGCGTCGACGAACGCGGCGAAGCCCGTCTTGGTGTCGCGCCAGGTCAGCGCGGCGAGCACGATGGCGCCCGCCAGCACCGACAGGCCCTGCCCGTCGCGCCGGTGCACGGGGTCGAGGTCGCGGGCGTTCTGCCCGAGCGCCCGCGCGGCCATGCCCAGGCTGTTCGCCACCACCATCCACAGGCCGATGACGACCTTGCCGATCACCAGGAAGACCCAGCTGATCGGGTCGTGTCCGGTGGCGGGCGGGCGTTTCCTGGGCGCGGGCCGGGGCGCGGCCCTGCCTCGGGAGCCGGCCGGGGACCGTTTCGGTGCTGCCGTACGGGACCCGGAGCGCGGCCCGGAGCGGGGCGTGGAGCGCTTGCCGGACCCCTGTCCGGACGTACGGGTGGCCATGATGCCGAAGTTACCCCGGAGGCGGGCGATAACCGGCACGACGCGCCGGACGGGCCCTCACCTGTCAGTAGGCGCGGCGCTGGCGCAGGGCGGAGCGCTCGATGCGCTCGCGCGCCTCCAGCAGGCAGGAGGCGATCTCCTTCTCCCGCTCCGGGGTGAGGCGCGGGATCGGCACCGAGCAGCTGATGGCGTCCCTCGGCGGGTCGCTGATCCGCAGCGCCACGCCGAAGCACCGCAGCCCCTCGGTGTTCTCCTCACGGTCGACCGAGTATCCCTGCTTGCGCACCCGGCGCAGGTCGACCAGCAACTCCTCGGCGTCCACGATGGTGTGGGCCGTCAGCGAGGGCAGCTCTGCGGGCAGCAGCGCGCGCACCTCCTCGTCGTCCCGGCTCGCCAGGATCGCCTTGCCGAGGGAGGTGGTGCTCGCGGGCAGCCGGCGCCCGACCCGGGAGAACGGCCGCAGGTAGTGGCGTGAGGCGCGGGTGGCGAGGTAGACGACGTCGAAATGGTCGAGCCGGGCGAGGTGCACGGTCTCCCCCGTCACCTCCGCCAGCCAGTCGAGGGCGTCGTGCGCGAGCTGGACCACCGGGTCGCCGTCGATGTACGTCGCCCCGACCAGCAGGGCCCGCATGCCGATCCGGTAGAGCGTGCCGGTGACGTCGGTCTCGATCCAGCCGAGGTCGACCAGCGTGCGCAGCAGAGCGTGCAGGCTGCTCTTCGGGTAGCCCAGCTTGCCCTGCAGGTCGGTGAGGCTGTGCAGCCCGGGATACTGCGCGAAGAAGTCGAGCAGCTCGACCGTCCGGAGCGCCGACTTCACGTGCGGCACGGGTTCCGCCATTTGGTACCTCCCTGACCCGCCTGTCCGCCTCCTATTGTGAGCCGGTTCCCCAGGAGGCGACCGTACGGGAGGCGATGTAGTCCACATCCAGATCATCCCCCAGTCCGGGGGCATCCGGCATCCGCACCTTCCCGTCCACGAGCGGGTCGACGATCGACCGCAGGTGCGGGGCGGGGGTGTCGTAGTCCGAGTGCGGATGCAGCAGGCCCCGCTCGTACCACCGCCCGCACAGCGTGGCGCCGATCACGGCCAGGGCGCCGGACCCGTTGCCGTGGATCTCGCAGTCCATGCCGAACGACTCGGCGAGGTGCACGGCCTTGACCGCCGGGATGATCCCGCCGGAGCCGACCACGCCCACCCTGAGGATGTCGCACGCCCCGGCGGCCACCCACTCGGCCCGGGCCATGTGCTTGCCCCAGGAGGTCTCCGGCCCGAGGATCGGCGTCCTGAGCTGGTCGGCGAGCCACCGGTACGACTGCACCGACGCCTCCTCCATCGGCTCCTCGTACCAGGCGAAGTCCAGGTCGTCGAGGGCCCGGCCGAGGGTGAGGGCCTCGGAGCGGGAGTACCAGTGGTTGCTGTCGAGCATGAGCGCGACGTCCGGGCCGACCGCGTCGCGGACCGCCGCGCACGCCTCGATGTCGCGGTCCACGCCGTACGGCATGGGCGGCATCCAGGTGTGCAGCTTGATCCCGCGGTAGCCGCGGGAGACCAGGTCCTTGGCGAAGGCGGCGTAGTCCTCGGGGGTGGCCAGGCCGCCGGGGATGTCGTCGCCGCACATGGTGCTCGCGTACGCCGGCACCTCGGCGCGGGCGCCGCCGAGGAGCTTCCAGACGGGCAGGCCGAGCCTGCGCCCGGCGAGGTCCCACAGCGCCTGGTCGGCGGCGCTGAGCGCCCGGTCGGAGAGGTTGCCCTGGGCGCCGCGCTGGCGGCGGGCGACGCGGTGCCACAGCCGCTCCCGGTCGAGGCTGTCCTGGCCGATCAGCGCCGGGCCGATCTGACCCGCGATCACCGCCTCCCGTACGGTGTCCGGCGCCGCGAGGCAGCGTCCGGTGGCGCCGTCGCTGTCGGTGATCGTGAGCAGCGCCTCCCGCACCTCGCGGGGCGGGCCGGGGTGCCGGTGGCCGTGCCCGTCGACCACGGACCTGGTGACCGTGGTGAAGACCGTGACGACGACGCGTTCGACGACCGCCATGGAACCTCGCCTCCTCAGTGGGCTGGCCTCAGTGGTTGAGAGGGCCGGTGCGCGGTCAGGGACGCACCGGCCCGGTCCGGGGGTGACCGCCGCTCAGCCGCCGTTGGCCTTCTTCCATTCGGCCTGGGCGTCGGTCAGCTTCTGCGCCAGGGTGTCGAGGAACTCCTGGGGCTTCATCTGGCCGAGCAGCACCTTCTGGAAGAGGGGCTCTGTGTCGGCCTTGGTGATGGAGGAGAACTGGGGCAGGTAGTACGGCGGGGACACGACCTGCGTGTTCGGGTCGTTCAGCGTGTCGACGGCCGTCTTGAGGTGGTCCAGGCCCTGCACCCAGGAGTCGCCCTGCGCGTCGGTGTTGGCCGGGATCTGGCCCGTCTGCTGGTTCCAGTAGCTGTTGCCGTCATGGGAGACGAGGAACTCCACGAACTTCCAGGCGGCGTCCTTGTGCTCGCTGTTCTTGAACACCGCGAAGCCGTCCACGGGGTTGGCGACGACGGTCCGCCTGCCCCCGGGGCCGGTCGGCAGCGCGAAGGCGCCGATCTTGTCCTTGCCGTGGGCCTTGACGTGGTCGTTGTAGGAGCCCAGGTTGTGGTGCATCATCGCGATCTTCCCGGTGCCGAAGGCGGCGACCATCTTCGGGAAGTCGTTGGTGACGTCGGCCTCGGGGGTGTCCTTCTTGTACAGCCCGGCCATCCTGGTGAGGAACTCGGCGTTCTTCGGGTCGTTGACCGTGCTCCTGCCCGAGGCGTCGAAGAACTGGCCGATCCCGGAGTAGGAGTACATCTCGGCCAGGATCTGGAAGATCGACCCGGCGCCGCCGCGGATGGTGTAGCCGTACTGGTCGGGCTTCCTGGTCAGCCCGTCGGCGTCCTCGAAGAACTCGTCCCAGGTCTGCGGGGCCTTCTGGAGCCTGTCCTTCAGGTACCAGACCACGTCCATGTTGGAGGTGTTCGGCACCAGGTAGAGCTTGCCGTCGGGCACGGTCTTGCGGACCGAGTCGAGCATCGGCGTGGCCAGCCTGCCGTTCACCGAACTCTTGGCCAGCCACTCGTCCGCCGGCTCCAGCGCCTGCTGGCCGGTCAGGTTGGCCAGGTACGACGTGGTGACGCCGCCGACGTCGGGGGTGTCGCCGCCCGCGACGGCCGTGTCGTACTTCTGCTGGACGGAGGCGATCGGGACGCCGACGTACTCGACGTGGATCTTGGGGTTGGCCGCCTCGAACCGCTTGATCAGCTCCTGGTAGATCGGAGTGCGGGCGCCGCCGTTGTTGTCCCAGAACGTGATGGTCGTCTTGCCGGAGCCCTCGCCGGAGCCCGAGTCGGACCCGCACCCGGTGGCGGTGACGGCGAGAACGGCGAGCGCCGCCCAGGCCACCTTCATCTTCATGGTTCCTCCTGGTCAGGAGAGGCTGTGTGGAGCTGGGGGATCCGCTATCCCTTGACCGCGCCGGCGCTGATGCCGTGCACGAGATAGCGCTGGACCACTGCGAACACGCAGACCACCGGCAGAGCGGCGACGACGCCACCGGCCGCCAGAGCCCCGAAGTCGGCGCTGTACTCCCCGATCGTGTAGCTGAGCCCGACGGGGATCGTGAAGCTGTCCTGCCTGCTGACGAACATCAGCGCGAACAGGAAGTTGTTCCACGTGTGGATGAACGCGAACGACCCGACCGCGATCAGGCCGGGCCGCAGCTGCGGCAGCACGATCGCGAGGAAGCCGCGCAGCCGGCCGCAGCCGTCGACCATCGCGGCCTCCTCCACCGTGAACGGCACGGCCGAGACGAACCCGCTCATGAGGATGATCGACAGGGGCAGGTTGAAGACGGTGTCGGCGACGATCAGGCTGCCGAGGCTGTTGATGAGGCCGAGCGTCTTGAAGATCGAGAACAGCGGGATCAGCATCATCGCGCCGGGGACGAACTGGGTGCACAGCAGCACGACCATGAACAGGCTCCGGCCGCGGAACCGGTACCGCGCCAGCGCGTACCCGCCCATGACCGCGATCACCGTGGTGACCAGCAGCGACCACACCCCGACGACGACGCTGTTCCGGAAGAACACCGCGTAGCCGATGTCGTTCCAGACGGTCTCGAAGTGCTCGAACGTGATCGGCCACGGCACCGGGTCGGCCGAGCCCGCCGGCCGCAGGGCGAAGACCAGCATCCAGTAGAACGGCACGAGCGTGAAGATCAGATACATCCCGAGAGGGACGTAGAGCCGCAGCACCCGGCCGGGATCCCGTCTCGGCCGCCCGGGGCGGGCCTCGGGCACCGCTCGCGGACGCGGGCGGGTCATGACGTCGGCGCTCATCGCCGGAGCCCTCCTCATCGGTCCTCGCCGAACCGGCTGAGCCGGAGGTAGAGGACGGAGCAGAACAGCAGGATCACGAAGCCCGCCATCGTCAGCGCCGAGCCGTACCCGAAGTCCTTGGAGTCGACGGCGCGCTGCGCGACGTACAGCGGCAGCGTGGTCGTGACCTGCGCGGGACCGCCGCCGGTGAGCGTGTAGAGCAGGTCGACGTTGTTGAACTCCCAGACCCCGCGCAGCAGCGTGGCCAGCACGATCGCGTCGCGCAGGTGCGGCAGCGTGACGTGGCGGAAGCGCCTGAGACGCCCGGCGCCGTCCACCGCCGCCGCCTCGTACAGCTCGCCCGGGATGCCCTGCAACCCGGCGAGCAGGAGGATCGCGAAGAACGGCACGCCGCGCCACAGTTCCGCCACAACCACGGCCGGGAAGACCGTGTCCGGATTGCCGAGGACCGCCGCCTCGGGCTGCCCGAGGAAGCGCAGGACGCCGGTGCCCGGCGTGTAGAGCAGGATCCAGATGCCCGTCGTCAGCACTCCGGAGACGGCCCACGGGGAGAACACCAGCGACCGGGCGAGCCCCCGCCCGATGAAGCTTTCATTGACTATCAACGCGAGGGCCAGTCCGAGGATCAGCTGGAGACCGATCTCGGCGATCACCCATTTGGCGGTGAATCCCAGGCTGTGCCAGAAAACCTCGTCCTCGGTCAGCATGCGCCGGAAATTGTCCAGCCCGGCGAAGCCGTCCGCCCATGGCCGGGTGAGGTTGCGGTGCTGCAGGCTGTAGTACGCGACGCTGCCGATCGGATAGACGAGGAACGCGGCGATCAGCGCGACCGTCGGCGAGATCAGCAGGTACGGCACGGCCCTGCGGCGCATCGTCGTCACCGGCCCATCTCCTCCGCGTACGTCGTCCCGGTCCCTCCGAGACATATTCCTGAACGCCGTTCACAAACGTGGACGACAGATCAACGGTGATATTCCGCACTCGTCCTGTCAAGGACTCGTGTCCTATTCGAGACATTCACTCTTGGCACACCAGCACGCCTTGACCGCCGGCACGACTGGCCGTACGGTCCGGGTGTTCATGAATATGAATCGAGTTCAGAAGGATGACGGCACGACCGAGGAACGGAGACAGTCATGCCCGCACGATCCCTGCTCGTGCCCGCCGTCCTGGCGCTCACGGCGCTCACGGCGCTCACAGCGGCCGTCCCGGTTCCGGCGGCGAGCGCCGCCGGAAGTGATCCCGCCGGAAGTGATTCCGCCGGAGTCGAGCTCGGGCGGCAGACGCTGCCGGCGGGGGACGGCTGGGCCTCGGCCGGCGCCGGCACCACCGGCGGCGCGGCGGCGCCCGCCGCCAACGTCCGGGTGGTCACCGACCGCGCGGGCCTGGTCGCGGCCCTCGCCTCCCCCGGCCCCCGGGTCGTCTACGTGAAGGGCGTCGTCGACGTCGACAGGACCTGCGCGGACTTCGCCACCGGCGGATACACCCTCGCCGGTTACCTCGCGGCGTACGACCCGGCCGTGTGGGGCCGCGCCACCGAGCCGTCCGGGCCGCTGGAGGACGCCCGGGCCGCCTCTGCGGCGGCGCAGACGAAGTACGTCAAGCTCAAGGTGCCGTCGGACACCACGATCGTCGGCCTGCCCGGAGCGACCATTCGGCACATCAACCTGCACGTGGACAAGGCCGACAACGTCATCATCCGCAACATCCGCTTCGAGGACGCGGCCGACTGCTTCCCCCAGTGGGACCCCACCGACGGCGACGAGGGCAACTGGAACTCCCTCTACGACAACATCTCGGTGACCGGTTCGACCCACGTGTGGATCGACCACAACACGTTCACCGACGGGGACAACCCGGACGCGGACCAGCCGGTCTACTTCGGCCGGCCGTACCAGGTGCACGACGGCCAGGCGGACATCACCAGCGCGTCCGACCTCGTGACCGTCTCCTGGAACAGCTTCCGCGACCACGACAAGACGATGCTGATCGGCTCGACCAACAATCCCGCGAACGACCGGGGCAGGCTCAGCGTCACCGTGCACCACAACGAGTTCTACGACAACCTGCAGCGCCTGCCGCGGGTGCGGTTCGGCAAGGTGCACGTCTACAACAACTACTACCAGGCGCCCGACGCCGCGACCTTCGTGTACGCGCTGGGCGTGGGCCTGGAGTCCCAGATCTACGCGGAGAACAACTACTTCCGCCTCAGCCGGGCCGTGGACCCGGCCGCGCTGCTGTACGACTGGGGCGGCACCGCCCTCACCGCCAGGGGCAACCTGCTGCGCGTCGGCGGCACCGAACGGCCGATCGATCTGGTCGCGACGTACAACGCGAAGCACGACCCCGATCTCGGCGCGGACGCGGGCTGGACCCCGGCCCTGCACACCGGGATCGACCCCGCCGCGGCGGTGCCCAGGGAGGTCTCCCGGCACGCGGGAGCCGGGAAGATCCGCTGACGTCCGCGCGGTCTCCCCTGGCCCGCCTCAGGCCGGCAGGCCTCAGGCGGGCATGCGGAGCCCGAGCTGGACGCACAGTTCAAGCTGGTCGTAGAAGACCTCGCTGCAGCCGATCAGGCCGCACACGACGTCGATGTCGAACATCCAGCAGGAACGCACGCTGACCCGCCGCCCGGTGGCCTCGACCACCTCCCCCGTGGTGAGCGGGAACGGGCCGGCGTGCGTACCGGTGCCCACAGCGGCCGCGGCCACGGCGGCGTCTGTGACGATCTTCTGCCACACCGTGACGCGCACGTCGGGGAACGCCTGCCAGACCAGCGTGTGGTACGACGCGACCTCCGAGCGGCCCTCCGCGGGCCCGCCGGGCCCCACCGCCTTGGGCTCCCGGCCGTAACAGGCCATGACCTCCCCGAGGTCGTGGGCGTTGTAGGCGCTGAAATACCGCTCAACCACGTGGAGCACGGCGAGACCCCCGTTTCCCGCACATCCGGAGTCCAGGTTACGCGGGCGTACGGCCGTCAGGAGAGGCGCGGGCGGCCGTCCACCCGCTGGGGCACGCCGAGGGGGTTGCCGTCGCGCAGCTCCGGCGGGAGCAGGTCCTCCGGCCAGTCCTGGTACGCCACCGGGGTCGTCCAGCGCCTGATGGCGGCCGCGCCGACGGAGGTGTGCGCCGGGGTGGTGGAGGCGGGCCAGGGGCCGCCGTGGTGCATCGCCCAGGAGACGGCGACCCCGGTGGGCCAGCCGTTCCAGATGAGCCGCCCGGCCAGCCGGCGCAGCGCCGGCAGCAGGTCGCGGGCCTCCTCGGGCCCGGCGGCGTGCACGGTCGCGGTCAGCGACCCCGGCAGCCGCCGTAGCACGGCGGGCAGGTCGGCGGGGTCGCGGTAGCGGACCACGATCGCCGAAGGGCCGAAGCACTCCTCCCCCAGCTCGGGCAGCCCGTCCGCGAAGGCCTCCAGACCGGCGGCGAACACCCGCGGGGTGATGCCGTCCACCTCGCCTCCGCCGGCCAGCACGGTGAGCCGCTCGGCGAGCCTGCCGGACGCCCTCAGGTAGCCCTCACGGATCTTGGCGGTCAGCATGGGCCCGCCGCTGGTCCCGGCCACCGCCTCGGCGATCGCCCGCTCGAACCCTCCCTCCGCCGGGACGAAGACCAGGCCGGGGTTGGTGCAGAACTGGCCCACCCCGAGCGTCAGCGAGGCCGCGAACCCGGAGGCCACGGCGGCGGGATCGGCCGAGGGCAGCACGACGACCGGGTTGACGCTGCCCAGCTCGCCGTAGAACGGGATGGGGTCGGGCCGCTCGTCGATCAGCTTCTGGATCGCCTTCCCGCCCGCGAGCGAGCCGGTGAAGCCGGCCGCCGTGACGAGCGGATGCCGCACCAGCGGGGCCCCCGCCTCGAACCCGTGCACGAGCCCGAGCAGGTCCGGGTCGGGCAGGGCCCGCCGTACGACGGACGCGGTGAGGTCGGAGGTGCGCGGGTGACCCTCGTGCGCCTTGACGACGACCGGGCAGCCGGCCGCGAGGGCCGACACCGTGTCGCCGCCCGCCACGGAGAACGCGAAGGGGAAGTTGCTCGCCGCGAAGACGGCGACGACGCCGAGCGGATGGTTCATCCGGCGCACGTCGGGACGCGGCGGCGTGGCGCCGGGGTCGGGGTGGTCGATGACCGCCTCGGCCCATCCGCCGTCACGCAGGACGTCCGCGAACAGCCGGAACTGCGCGGCCGTACGGGCGACCTCCCCCCGCAGCCGCGCCTCGGGCAGACGTGTCTCCTCCGCGGCGACCGGCCACAGCTCCTCGGCGTGCTTGAGCAGGGCGTCGGCGACGGCTTCGAGCACGGCGGCGCGCTCGGCCGCGGGGGTCGCACGCCAGGCCTCGCCCGCCGCCGCGGCCCGCGCGACCGCCTCGTCCACCGCCTCGTTCGTCGCTTCGTTCGTCGTTCCAGTTGCGGGGCCGGTCATCTCATCCCTCCGCCGTGAGATTGTCGACGTCGTAGCGGGGACCGCAGAACGCCCCGCCGACCACGGAGTGCGGCAGTTCGCCGAGGTCCGGCTCGCCGTACTCGCCGACGAGCGTATCGGCGAAGACCTCGGCGTCGTCCTTCGGCTCGTAGCCGATGGCCCTGCCCTCCTCCAGCGACCACCAGCGGCGCGTGTTGGCCGACACGCCCCAGACCACGTGGAAGCCGTCGGCCGCCAGCGCCGCCTCGACCAGCCGCGCGCAGTCGTCGGGCGACAGCCACGTCGACAGCATGCGCACGTCCCTCGGCCGCTCGAAGCAGGAGCCGATGCGCAGGCACGTCACCGCGAGGCCGTAACGGTCGTGGTAGAGGGAGCCGAGCGCCTCCTTGGCGACCTTGCTGACGCCGTAGAAGGTGTCCGGGCGCGGGAACAGGTAGTCGGGGGCCTCACCCTCGCCGCGCGGGGCGAACCCGACGGCGTGGTTGCTGCTGGCCAGCACGACGTGGCGGACCCCGGCCCGCCGCGCGGCCTCCAGCACCACGTAGGTGCCGTTGACGTTGACGTCCAGGATCTGCTCCCAGGGGCGTTCGAGGCTGTGCCCGCCCAGGTGGAGCACGGCGTCCACGCCGTCCATGGCCGCCGCCACGGCCTCCTCGTCGGTGATGCTGGCGGCCACCCCCTCCTCGCCGGGCCCCGCCTTCAGGGGCGCGACGTCGAGCAGACGCAACACGCGTCCCTCCTTGGCCAGCCGGGGTCGCAGCAGCGTGCCGACGCCGCCCGCCGCGCCGGTGATGAGAATACGCATGTGCCCTCCTGTCGGAATCTGTCCTGGTTCTGGCCCTGATATCGCTTCGCAGTTTCGCAGCAAGGCCAGCGTGTTCACAACAACGGGTGTTGTTCACATATATGACCGACCATTCCTCTCGCATGCCGTCTCCGTCCTGCGTTGACTTCACAAACAGAGCCCGACTAGCGTCAAGAACAGGATCAAGGACACTGTCCACGTATGTGGACGGGAGGGTTGGCGGATGCGTCTCGACGGCGTTCTCTTCTTTCCCGTGACACCGTTCGACTCCGGCGGCGAACTGGCCGGGGACGTACTGGCCCGGCACGTCGCGCGCGGAGTCGCGGACGGCGCGGGCGGGGTGTTCGCGGCCTGCGGCACCGGCGAGTTCAACGCGCTGGGCATCGACGAGTACGAGCGGGTGGTGCGGATCTCCGCCGAGTCGGCGGGCGGGCGGGTCCCCGTCCTGTCCGGCGCGGGCGGGCCGCTCCCCTACGCCCGTGAGTGCGCGCGCAGGGCCGCGGCGGCCGGCGCGGACGGCCTGCTGCTGCTGCCGCCCTACCTGGTGAGCGCCCCCGCCGAGGGCCTGGTGCGCTACGTCCGCGAGGTCGCGGCGGCCACCGATCTGCCGATCATCGTCTACCAGCGGGCCAACGCCCGTTTCACGCCGGCCGCCGCGGTGGCGCTGACCGGGATCGCGAACGTCGTCGGGTTCAAGGACGGCCTCGGCGACGTCGACCTCATGCAGCGCATCGTGCTCGCCGTACGGGAGGCCGCCGGCCGGGATTTCACGTTCTTCAACGGGCTGCCGACGGCCGAGATGACCGTGCCGGCCTACCGGGGGATCGGCGTGAACCTGTACTCCTCCGCCGTGTTCTGCTTCCTCCCCGAGGTCGCCCTGGCCTTCCACAAGGCCGTGAACGCCGGAGACGACGACCTGGTGAACCGCCTGCTGAGCCGTTTCTACCGGCCGCTGGTCGAGTTGCGCGACCTCGTGCCCGGTTACGCCGTCTCGCTGATCAAGGCGGGCGTCGCCCTGCGCGGGCTCGACGCGGGCGGGGTGCGGCCGCCGCTCGTGGACGCGGCCCCCGAGCACGTCGCCCGGCTGGAGAAGCTGATCGCGGCCGGGCTGGACGTCGTCGGATGAGCGGCCGGATGAGGATTCGGGAGATCCACGTCACGCCGGTCGCCTTCCGCGACCCGCCGCTGCTCAACGCCGCCGGCGTCCACGAGCCCTGGGCGCTGCGCACGGTCGTCGAGGTCGTCACCGACGAGGGGCTGACCGGCCTCGGGGAGACCTACGGCGACCTCGACCACCTCGTACGGGTGCGGGCCGCGGCCGAGGCGCTGCGCGGTCACGACGTCTACGGCGACAACGCCATGTACGCCACGGTGGCCGGCCTCGTCGGCGCCGACGTGGTCACCGACCTGCACGGCCTGACCGGCACGTCCTCCCGGGCCAAGACCGTCGACCGGATCTTCTCCCCCTTCGAGGTCGCCTGCCTGGACATCCGCGGCAAGGCGGCGGGCCGGCCCGTCGTGGACCTGCTCGGCGGCCGGGTGCGCGACGCCGTGCCCTACAGCGCGTACCTCTTCTACAAGTGGGGCGGCCATCCCGGCGCGCCGGAGGACGGCTTCGGCGCCGCTCTGGACCCGGAGGGGGTGGTCGAGCAGGCCCGCCTCCTGATCGGCCGGTACGGCTTCGGCTCGATCAAACTCAAGGGCGGGGTGTTCCCGCCCGAGCAGGAGGCCGAGGCGATCCGGGCGCTGCGGGAGGCGTTCCCCGGGCATCCGCTGCGCCTCGACCCCAACGCCGTGTGGAGCGTGGAGACCTCGATCCGGGTGGGGCGCGAACTCGACGGCCTGCTGGAATACCTGGAGGACCCCACCGAGGGCATCGAGGGCATGGCGCGGGTCGCCGCCGAGGTGCCGATGCCGCTCGCGACCAACATGTGCGTCGTCACCCCCGAGCACCTGCCTCCGGCGCTGCGTGCCGGTGCCATCGGGGTGCTGCTGACCGACCACCACTACTGGGGCGGCCTGGTGCGTTCGGCGCACATCGCCACGCTGTGCGCGACCTTCGGCATCGCGCTGTCCATGCACTCCAACTCGCATCTCGGCATCAGCCTGGCCGCCATGACGCATCTCGCCGCCGCCACCCCGGCGGTCACCCACGCCTGCGACACCCACACCCCCTGGCAGGACGGGCAGGACGTGGTCGCCCCGGGCGCGCTGCGGTTCGTGGACGGCGCGGTCCCGGTGCCGGACGGCCCGGGACTCGGGGTGGAACTCGACCGCGACGCCCTCGCAATCATGAACGAGCAGTATGAGAAGTGCGGGGTCCGCTCCCGTGACGACACGACGTACATGAGGTCCGTCGACCCGTCCTTCTCGGCCCGGAGGCCACGCTGGTGAACGTCATCTACGCCTACCCCTGGGACATCGTCGGCGACGCCGGGGCCGCCGCCCGCCTGGCGGGCCTCGGCGTCGACGCCGTCGCGCTCGCCGCGTCCTACCACACCACCCGCGCCGCGACCCCCCACCACCCGGCCCACCGGCTGGTCGACGCCCGGCACTCCGCCTGCTACGTGCCCCTACGCGAGGAGGCGTGGAAGGGCGCCCGCCTGGTGCCGGGCACGCCGTCGTGGATGGACTCGGCCGACCCGTTCGGGGAGGCCAGGGACGCCCTGCGCGCGGCGGGCCTGCCGGTGCGGGCGTGGACCGTGCTGACCCACAACACGCTGCTCGGCTCGGCCAACCCCGACCTGGTCGTCACCAACGCGTTCGGGGAGAGCTATCCGTACGCGCTGTGCCCGGCGGCGGCCGACGTGCGCGACTACTGCCGCACACTGGTCCGCGAGATCGTCGAGGCCGGCGACCCGGACGCGCTGATCCTGGAGGCGTGCGGCCCGCTCGGCTTCCGGCACGGCGGCCACCACGAGAAGACCGACGGCGCCGACTGGTCGCCCGCGCAGGTCGCCCTGCTGTCCCTGTGCTTCTGCGCGAACTGCGTCCTGCGGTACGAGGCGGCGGGACTGGACGTGACCGAGACGCGGGCGCGGGTGCGCGCGGGCGTGGACGGCCGGCCGGGCTCGGTCGAGGAGGCGCTGGGCGACCTGGCGGACCCCCTGCGCGAGCTGCGCACCGGGCTCGCGGGAGAACTGCGCGCGCTGCTGCTGGCGGAGGCCAGGGCGGCACGGCCCGGCCTGGAGGTCGCCCTGCACGCCAGCGCCGACCCGTGGGCGACCGGCCCGTTCGCGACCGTCCCCGAGGGCGTGGACGCCGACCTGCTCGTCGGCAACTGCTGGAACTCCCCCGAGGCGGACGAGGCCGGGCTGCGGGCCCTCGGCCGGCTCGGGCCGCGGGTGGGGGCGTACGTGCTGGCCCTGCCGCCGCGCCCGGCCGACGGCGGGGCGCTGACGTTCCTGGCCGAGGCGTACACCGCGGCCGGCGCCTCCGAGATCCACTGGTACCACGGCGGCCTCGCCTCCACGGCCCGCCTCGAGGCCATCGCCGAGGCGATCGGACAGCATCGGCGACGCGTGTAGCTTCGGAAGACGCGACAACCTCTACGACAGTGCAAGGGCACCAGCTCCTCGGTGAGGTGGTGCCCTTGCTGCCGGCCGGCGCGAAGCGGAAAGGGCGGCCTGCTCGACGGCGCGGGATGTTTGCTCAGCCGGGAGTTTTCTCTCCGGCCGTATCGGAAATCGTCCCCACGTTCCGGTCCCGCGGCGACCACCCCGGACCGGGATCACTCGTGTCGGGTGACCGGAAGGTGGACGGCGTGGCGGAGACCACGGAGCGGCGGCAGCAGGCTGGACGCGCGACGGCCATGCCGAAGGCCGACGGCCTGCATGTGAGCGACGCCGAGGCACCCAGCTACGAGGTGCTCCGGCCCTATGGTCGTTCCGCAGGCGACGCCGACAGGTTTCCGGTCTACAAAGATCTCGAAGAGCACCTGCTGACGACCCACGAGCATCCCGACCCGGTCGTCGCACACGTCATGGCCACCTGCGCCGGCTACGCCTATTCGGATGCCGAGACGGTTGCGATGATCATGGCCAGGTTGGGCCTCGAGGACAACCACTGCCGCACGATCTCGATGTCCGTCGACGGCATGCTCATCGACTCCACCGCCCATCTCGTGCGGAGCCGGAGCGGGCGGGTGGCGATCCTGGCCTACCGCGGCACCCCGCCGTTGAACGGCATCGACTGGCTGCTGAACCTCGAAGTGGAGCCGGAACAGATCACCTACTGGTACGGCGAACCCTGCTCCGCCGTCCACGCCGGCTTCTACCGGAACGTGCGGGCCACCCGATACGAGGTGCTGGGGGCGCTGATGCGAGCCTGCCGCCCCGGCCCGGTCCGCGTGTCGCCGCATGACGGCTCGGAAGCCGACGGCGGTGACCGCGTTGTGGACGGCGCACTCGATACGCTGTACATCACCGGCCACAGCCTCGGCGGGGCGATGGCCGCGTTGATGGGCGTCATGCTCCGGCACGAGGACAAGTTCCGGGAGTTGACCGGCCGGCTGAAGGCGATCTACACCTTCGGCCAGCCCATGGTCGGCACACCGCAGTTCGCCGCCGCCGCGGAGCGGGACGACTTCCTGCGCGAGAAGGTGATCCGGTACGTCTACGACAAAGATCCGGTGCCCCATCTCCCCCCGGCTTCTTCCGGTCGTTACCAGCATTTCGGGAAGGAGTACCGCTCTACGGTGCAGCGCGTTTCGAGCAGCCTGTTCGGGCTACTCGACCCCGGCGGCGGCGCCTGCCGTCCGCGTAGCGGCGACCCGAAGTATGCGCCGCTGCCCACGACGCAGATGCCCGGCCTCCTGGGGCTTGTACTCGCCAACTTGGCCTTCTTGGGGAACAAGTTCACGCTGACCCGCTCGCTGCCGATGGTGTACTCCTTCGAGGACCACCTGCCGCAGCACTACATCTCCGCCGTGACCCCGTCCGACGTACCGAACGAGTTCGGCGACTAGAGGTTCGCTCAGGTCACGAGGGACAGCCAGCGGTCGTGGGCGCCGTCGAACGGACCGGTCCGTTCGGTGACGGCCTCCATCAGCCAGGCGGCCGACCGCTCCGCCTGGCGGATGATCTCCTGCGGGTACGCGTACCGCACCTGGTGCTCGGCGAACTCGTCCTCGTCGTCCAGCAGCACCCGGCCGTCGCGCATCCGCAGGACGTCGAGGTCGAGGTCGGCCATGGTGATCCGGCCGTCACGCCGCACCGGCACCGTGGTGATGTCGCAGTAGATCTCCGCCTTGTGCGGCGGGGCGTTGAACGACGCCGTCCACCACGAGTCGCGCGGGAACAGCATGACGGACGGGATCTCGAAGACCGTCTCGGGCTCGTGCCCCCGCTGGGCGACGGTCCTGGCGGGGAAGCCGGCCCAGACGCCGTGCTCGTCCTCGCCGAGCAGCCGGGCGAAGTGGTGCCAGTGCAACGCTCCGCCGTACTTGCGGTAGACGATCCTCACCTCGGACACGGGCGGGACGTTACGCCACGCCCGTCTCCGAGTTCAACGGGATTACACCTCGACGACCACCGGGATGATCATCGGCCGGCGACGGTAGGTGTCGCTCACCCAGCGCCCCACCGTACGGCGGATCGTGCGCCGGATCTGCATCTCGTCGGCGACGCCCGCCGCGGCGACCTCCTGCAGCGCGGACTCGATCTGCGGCACGACCGCGTCGAAGGCGTCGGGGTCGATGCCCGAGCCGCGGGCGGTGATCTCCGGCCCGCCGGTGAGCTTGCCGGTGGTGGAGTCCACGACGACGACGATGGAGATGAACCCCTCGTCGCCCAGGATGCGCCGGTCCTTGAGCGCCACGTCGGTGATGTCGCCCACGGAGGTGCCGTCCACGAACACGTACCCGCACGGGACCGCGCCGGCGATCCTCGCCCGGCCGTCGACCAGGTCCACGACCACGCCGTCCTCGGCGATCACGATGTTCTCGCGGGGTACGCCAGTCAGCTCGGCCAGCCGGGCGTGCGCCCGCAGGTGCCGCCACTCCCCGTGCACCGGCATGAAGTTCGACGGCTTGGTGAGGTTGAGCACGTACAGCAGCTCACCCGCCGCCGCGTGACCCGAGACGTGCACCCGCGCGTTGCCCTTGTGGACCACCCGGGCGCCCCAGCGGTTGAGGCCGTTGATGACCTTGCTGACCGCCGTCTCGTTGCCGGGCACCAGCGACGAGGCCAGCAGGACCGTGTCGCCCTCGGCGATCCTGATCGGGTGGTCGCGGTTGGCCATGCGCGACAGCGCCGCCATCGGCTCGCCCTGGGAGCCGGTGCAGATCAGCACCACGTCCTCCGGCGGCCACTCCTCGATCTCCCGTGAGTCCACGAGCAGGCCCGCCGGCACCTTCAGGTAGCCGAGCTCGCGCGCCACGCCCATGTTGCGGACCATCGACCTGCCGATGAGCGCGACCTTGCGGCCGTGCTTCTCGGCCGCGTCCATGATCTGCTGCACGCGGTGGATGTGCGAGGCGAAGCTGGCCACGATGATCCGCTTCGCGGCGGTGCGGAAGACGTCGTCGATGACCGGCGCGATGTCCCGCTCGCTGGTGACGAAGCCCGGCACCTCCGAGTTGGTGGAGTCGGACATCAGCAGGTCGACGCCCTCGGCCCCGAGCCGCGCGAACGCCCCGAGGTCGGTCAGCCGCCCGTCCAGCGGAAGCTGGTCCATCTTGAAGTCGCCCGTGTGCAGGACGAGGCCCGCGGGCGTCCTGACCGCCACCGCGAGCGCGTCGGGGATCGAGTGGTTGACCGCGACGAACTCGCACTCGAACGGCCCGAACGAGCGCCGCTCGCCCTCGATCACCTCGACCTTCACCGGCTGTATGCGGTGCTCGGCCAGCTTGCTCTCGATGAGCCCGAGCGTCAGCCGCGAGCCGACGATCGGGATGTCGCGCCGCTCCCGCAGCAGGTACGGCACCGCCCCGATGTGGTCCTCGTGGGCGTGTGTCAGCACGAGCGCCTCGATGTCGTCGAGACGCCCCCGGATGTAGTCGAAGTCCGGAAGGATGAGGTCGACGCCCGGCTGGTCCGGCTCGGGGAACAGCACCCCGCAGTCCACCACCAGCAGACGGCCGTCGTACTCGAACACCGCCATGTTCCGGCCGATCTCGCCGAGTCCGCCCAGCGCGACGATGCGCAGGCCGTTCTCCGGCGGCGGGGGCGGCGGCCCGAGTTCGGGATGCGGATGACTCATGACACCCCCTCAGCCCGGCGCCGTTCGGTCACGCCGCCACCCCCGGTTCTTCCGTTCTCTCTTTTCCTGGTCAAGTCGCTCATTCGGCTCCATCTGTTGATCTAATCCACAAGCTTGAGACCTCCCGTGATGAGGTCCTCCCGCAGCGCCGCGATCTGCTCCCGGGTGGCGTCCACCAGCGGAGGCCGGACGTGACCGCCGTCCTGGCCCAGCAGCGTCAGCGCCGCCTTCACCATGATCGCGCCCTGGGTCCGCGTCATGATCGCCGAGACCACCGGCAGGAGCCGCCGATGGGTCTCCAGGGCGCCCGCCACGTCACCGGTGCGGTACATGTCGCACATGGCGGCGAGGTCGGGGCCCGCGACGTGGCCCACCACGCTGACGTAGCCGACCGCCCCCACCGACAGCCAGGGCAGGTTCAGCAGGTCGTCACCGGAGTAGAAGACGAGGTCGGTGCCCGCCATCACCTGCGAGCCGGCGAACAGGTCGCCCTTGGCGTCCTTCACCGCCGTGATGCGCGGGTGCTCGGCGAGCCGGAACAGGCTCTCCGTCGTGATGGGCGTGGCCGCACGCCCGGGAATGTCATAGAGCATCACTGGAAGGCCGGTCGCGTCGGCGACGGCGGTGAAGTGGCGGACGAGGCCCTCCTGCGGCGGCCTGCTGTAGTACGGAGTCACCACCAGCAGTCCGTGCGCCCCCGCGCGCTCGGCGGCCCGGGCCAGTTCGACGCTGTGCCGGGTGTCGTTGGTGCCCGCGCCCGCGACGATCGTGGCCCGGTCGCCCACGGCCTCGACCACCGCCCGCAGGATCCGGTCTTTCTCCTCGTCCGAGGTGGTGGGGGACTCACCGGTGGTGCCGCTCACGATCAGGCCGTCGTTGCGCTGATCGTCGACGAGATAGGCGGCGATCCGCTGGACGCCCTCGTAGTCGACGGCGCCGTCAGAGGTGAACGGTGTCACCATCGCGGTCAAAGCGCGGCCGAAGGGGGCGTCGGAGGTTCCAGTTGGCGATGCCATAGACCGAACGGTACCCGGATCCGCGCGGGTCATGGACGTCGCCACCCCGATATGTCCCGTCCCGTGACGCCTGCCGGGGACAGAGCCGGGGACGGAGAAAGAGGCCGCCGATATGTGCTCGGGGGTACACACATCGGCGACCTCTACCGGAGAATCGGCGTTCCTTACGCGGACGTTACACACCATCGCGCGAATTTTTTCCCGGAGGCCGCGAACGGTGTGTCATACCCCCTACGACCAGGAACGTCGTGGTTCAAGGAGTTCAGGCTCCGAGCGTGCTCAGCGGGCCTCCCCCGTCAGCAGCTTGGTCCACAAGGGCTCGATCCTGGCGGAGACGAGACGCTCGGTCTCGTGGACCTTCACCTCGCCCTCCCGTTCGGTGCGGCGGACGAACAGCAACCCGCCCGCCTGGCACAGCTCGTAGATCGTGGGCCTGCACTCGCAGGTGTGACGCCGCACCCGGACACGGTCGCTGCGGGGAGTCGGCACCAGCCATGTGATGCACTCGTGCCCGTCCCAGGCGGGACCCACATGGATGCCGTGATAAGGGGGCGGGAGCGGAATATCAACACCCGACCCCTTAGCGGCACAATCGCCCATTGGCGGACCTTTCACCAGGCAAAGTTGGGGTCACAGGACACTTCCGTCACTCTGTGTCGCCCGGCGGATACGTCAAGATTTGGAGGACCCGTCACCCCCTCAGGGATGGATTGATGGCAAACTCTGATCCGGTCTACCTGCGAGTAGTCGAAGACATCCGCCGCCAGATCATCGACGGCACGCTCCCGCCGGGCGCACCGATCCCGTCGCGGCACCAGATAACCCGGAAGTACAGCGTCGGAGAGACGGCCGCGCGCCACGCGCTGCGCGTGCTCGCCCAGGAGGGCCTCATCATCAGCCGGGTGGGCTCCGGGCACCGGGTGCGGGAGAAACCGATCCTGCTCCCGCTGCACCGCGGCCGTTCCCCCGAACCCCACACCGCCTTCGCCAGCGACATGCACGCGGGCGGGCGGCATCCGAGCTGGAGCTGGCGCAGCGAGCTCGCGGACGCCCCGCCCGACATCGTGCTCCGGCTGCGCCTGGGCGAATCCGGCCCGGTGATGCGGACCCGCCACATCTTCCGCGGCGACGGCAGGCCCCTCCAGCTGCTCACCACGTACGAGCCGATCGAGCCGGGGCAGGGCCAGGGCGCGGAGGAGGGCACCTACGAACGCAGGAGCGCGGCCTTCCGCCTCGCGGCGAGCGGCACGCCGATCACCGAGATCAGCGAGGCCGTGCACGTCCGCGTGCCCCAGCCGACCGAGAGCGATCTGCTGGAGCTGCCCGCCGGCGTGCAGGTGCTCCAGATCGAGCGCACGTACTGGTCGGGAGACCGGCCGGTCGAGACCAGCGACGCCGTGGTGCCCGGTGATCGCTTCCGCCTGGTCTACGGCATTCCCAGCCCCCTCTGACTGTCGGTGCCCGCTGGTACAACCGATCCGGATCCCCCGTCCGGAGGTGCCGATGCGTGTCAAGGACCTGCCCCTGGCCGACCAGCCCCGTGAGAGGTTGCTGGCGTCCGGAGCGGCGGCGCTCGCCGACAGGGAGCTGCTCGCCCTGCTGCTCGGCTCGGGCAGCAGGGGCGTGAGCGCCGTGGAACTCGCCTCCCAGGTCATCGCCCACTGCGGCGACCTCGGCGAGCTGGCCCGCTCAGAGGCCCACCGGCTGCTCGCCGTACCGGGAGTGGGCCCGGCCAAGGCGGCCCGGGTGGCCGCCGCCTTCCACCTCGTACGGCGGGCCCAGGCGGAGCCGGAGCGGAGCAGGATCACCTGCTCGGCCGACATCGCCTCGGCCGCCGCTCCCCTGCTGCAGGGGCACCCGCGCGAGCGGCTCGTCGTGATCGTCTGCGACGGCCGCGGCGCGGTGCTGCGGCGCGCGGTACTCAGCGAGGGCGGCAGCGACCACACACCGGCACCGGTCCGGGACATCGTCACCACCGTCCTCCTCTCCGGCGGGGTCGCCTTCGGCCTCGCCCACAACCACCCGAGCGGATCGCTCGATCCCAGCCCTGCCGACGTCGAGGTCACCGCCCGCCTCCACGAGGCCGCCGACACCGTCGGTCTCCGCTTTCTCGACCACGTGATCGTCACCGACACCGCCTGGCGCCGCGTGCCTCACGACGAGTAGCGATGACGTCACTATAAGTCCATCCGTTACCACCGGTCTACAGCCCGTATCTGCCCGGGCTTTGAGATGTTGCATTTTGTATGGCGATGTCTGTTCCGGTCTATGGTTTGGCTGTGCTCGACCGAGACGGACCTGTACCTGTCTACAAGCAGATCGCCGAGATCCTCCGCGACCGCATCGACAGCGGTGAGCTGGCACCGGGCAATCCGGTGCCGAGCGAAGCCGACCTTGAGGCCGAGTACGGAATAGCGAGGACGACCGCCCGCCGCGTGGCGCGCGAGCTACGCGAGCAGGGCCTCGTCTACACCGTGCAGGGTGAGGGCACCTTCGTCGGCGACCAGAAGGCCCCGCGCGTCCAGCGGAAGAAGCGCCTCTACCAGGAGATCGCCGAAGAGGTCGCCCAACGCATCCGGCAACAGGAGTTCAGGCCGAACCGCGCGATCCCGAGCGAGAAGGCGCTCATGAAGGACTACGGCGTGGCCAAGGCGACGGTACGCCTGGCCGTCGGGCTCCTCCGGGATCAGGGGTACGTCTTCACCGTCCCTCATCGCGGCACGTACGTGTCCGCGCCGGAGAACTGGCCGCAGGACTGACAGAGATGATGTAGGCGAGCACCTCCCGGAGAGGCCTGACCCTAGGACTGACATGGGGCGTTGGATCTGCCCAACGGCAATAAGGTGTCGCTGTGGCCGACGATGTCGCGGACGACCTGGGGCGGGACGCCGAGATTGAGTAGGAGCGTTACGCAGGTGTGGAGGAGGTCGTGGAAGCGCATGTCGCCGAGGCTGGCCGCCTTACGGATGCTCCCCAGCTTCGCCGGAGGTTGTCTGGCTCCATAGGCGTGCCGCGCAGGGAGGGGAAGACGAGGCCGTGGTCCTCCCAGTCGGGCCAGCGGTCGGAGCGCTCGGCGAGCTGCTGGCGCCGGTGCTCATGGAGCGCCTCAACACAGATCGGCGGTAGTGGGACCGTACAGGCCGAGTCCTCCGTTTTGGGACGGACGAATTGGAGACGGCCCGCGACTCGCTGAGAATCTGGACGACTTCAAGCGTCGCTCCGTCGAGGTCGTCGCCGACCGCGCTGCGGTTCTTCAGCCGGTCCTGGCCGACGCCGCCCGTGCGCTCCCGCACGGCGAAACGGAACGCCAGGCAATCGGGGGCCACTGCGGCCAGGACGACGACCGAGGCGACGCGGTCCAGCTCGCGAGGCGTCCGGAAGAAAGAGCCGCTAGGGGCTCCGCCCCCTGCACCCCGGTCCTCCGACAGAGATGCGCTTGACAGCCAACCCCTGTGGGATGCCTCGGAGACGAGCCGGGGACAGTGCGGGTGGAAGGCTGTCATCTCCTCGCCGGCCATCCCGAAGGGATGCAGACCGGCCGCCCAAGGTCAAGCCATCCTGTGCGGGCAGGACAATCAGCAGGAGCGGAAGGCTGCGGTCAATATCTTTGATACATCCCGCCACTCATTACCATAGTCATCACAAGTTCGCTAACTAGAGCTGTCGCAACTTACCCGCCGGTAATGCTTTACTGCACTTCCGTCAGACTTCGGCCAGCGGATCCATACTGAGGAGATGAAGAAATAATTCTAAATTATTCACGTATGGGATGAAGCCATATGGAGTGTATATCTCGACCCCTGCAGCCAAGGACAACCCCGGTTGCGATTTCCATCAATTCATCGTCACGGCTTTCATCAAATGCAACACGCACCCAGCCGGTGCTTTGGTCATGCAGTGTTATCCAGTCGCCCTCTACTGCCAGAGGAATTGATATCCCCGGTTCAAGCGTTTCGTCCATATTAATGAATACGGCCGCCTGTGTAGCTTTGGGGGGCGTTAACGATGCCCGCTTCCACGTAGAATGCGGATGAAACCCCCAAGCATACAGCGCTCGCCCCGACGATACCGCTACTTCGAGTTGTAGGGTACCGACTACTAGGCTTGCAACCCCTCGATCGCCTATGACAGCTCGCAGGTCGACGGGACTGTCCGGCTCGAAGGAAAAGCTGTATTCATGTTCGATGTATTTAAGCAGCCCTTCGATTCGACTGCCCTCTACACAGTAGATTTTCATGCGATCAATCACTTCTGACCAACGAAGTTGAAGTGCAGGATTGTATTGGTTTTGGTGTCCACAACCAGTTCCCAAACCCCTTTCCTTCCGCGGAAGGTTCCGGCGACATCCCAGCGTAGTGCGGTAGCCACGCCCCGTGGGTCAACTTTCGGCATACCGCTCTCAATAATCTCCTTCAACAGGAGCTTAGAGTTCATATATGGCCGCGACGATTCCCCACGCTTCGTTATATCATCCAGATGCCTACGAACAGTCTCCGTCATCTTTATATTGTCGACATTGACATTCTTGAGCATTCTATAGATGCTGTACGTGGTCTTAGCTGCTGCTAACTTTTCTTCTGCCTTGAGCCATCCCTTGAATCTATCATATGCGGTAGTTATAGCGCCAGCCAGCTTCTTGCCGACTTCGTAGGCCTTCTTCCATTTCCAGGGCAGCCCATACTTCGCAGCGAGCTTTCCGGCGAACCCGCCGGCGACAGACGCAAGAACGTTGAGTGCAGTACTACCACACGCGCCAATATCGCCCTTTGTGAAACAGTTGAGGGCGTCTGTGATGCCGAGTTCGTCAGCTGCGATTTTCGCGATTTCTTTGAGCGCCCCAAGGAATTGCTGCCAGTAGCCCTCGGACTCATTTTTCGCCTTGTTGTAGCGCATCTCGGCACACTTGAGCTTACCGAGCTTCTTGACGCAGTCTGCCCAGGCCTCTTCGTTCATGCACTGCTGGTAGTTCGCCTGGTTAGGTTCACAGTTCAGCGGTGCCAGCCCTGTCGGGTCGGAGGCGCCGATAGGGTTGTTCCCGGAGTAGGCATAGGGGTTCGCCCACTGCGGCTTGCGTAGGTCGAGCAGAGGATCGGTGGAAATGAACTTGGCGATGGCCGGGTCATAGTAACGTGCACCCAGCAGGTCAAGGCCGGTGGAGTCGTCCTCGATCTTTCCCAGGAAGCCATGGTCGGTGAACGGAAGGTCGTCGCTGCCGCGGCGCTGGCCGAAGGGTAGGTAGCGTTCGCGGGATACCTGTCCGGTTGTGTCATTGACGGCGAGTTGGGTTGAGCCGTGCAAGCCGGACATCAACCAGGTGATGCCGCTGCCGCCTGTCCGCATAGCCACCAGGGCGCCGTCGGGTGCGGTGTAGTAGCGCTTGCCCGTAATCGTGCTGCCCACGACCTCGATCTCCATGGAGCCGAGATAGAGGGTGGTCCTGCCAGTGGGATCGCGCCGGATCAGCCTGTCTCCATCGGCGTCGTACACCATCGTGGTGTCCTGGCCGTCGATCGTGGCCTTCTCCAGTTCACCCAGTTCATTCCAGACGAAGGTGCCAGCCTTGCCTCCAACGGTGCGGGAGGTGAGCTGGCCGACGGCGTCGTAGTTGTAGGTGTCGGTGCCGCCGGGACGGGTGATGGAGGTGACGGCGTTCGGGCGTACGGCCGAGGTGCCCGGCTGAGGATAGGCATAGGTCGAGCTCTGCCCGCCAGAGGTGACGGATGTGATGTTGCCCACCGGATCGTAGGCGTAGGACTGCGCGTAGGGATCGATGCCTAGGTTGTCTGCCGATGCAGTGCCGGACCCGCAGGTGCTAGCAGTGGTGGTCCAAGCCTGTGACAGGCGATGCAGGCCGTCATAGGCGAAGCATTCGGACTGGCCGGGACTGCCGCCCGTCGCTGAGGCGGCGTCCAGGATCCGGGTGATCTCGCCTGAGGTGTCGTAGAAGTACTGGTCGTCGTGGCTGACCATCGGGCTGCTGGTGTCAGCCTTGGTCGTGGTGGTGACTCGGCTCAGCCAACCGGTGGCGTTGTCCCAGGTGAGGGTGCGCTTGATCTTCCCGTTCGCGCCGTAGGTGCGCTCGGCCAGACGGCCCGTCGGCGAGTAGGTGGTGGAGCCAACGTAAGTGAAGCCACCCCCGAGATCCGAGGTCAGGCCTTGGGGGAGGCCGATGTCGGAGTAGGTGGAGGTGACCTTCTCCGCAGGCAGACCGCCTGCGGCGGGCATCCCGTGCTCCGCGACGGTGCCAGAGGAGTTGTAACTGATGGAGAAGGCGTAGGTGCCAGCCAGCAGTCCCTCAGACGACGGGATCGTCAACGCGGAACCAGTCGGCCGGCCCATGACGTCATAGCCCGTGACCGCGTCCACGAACGCGTTGCCGCCGACAAACCGAGTCGCGGAGGTTAATTGCCCCTTGGCTATAGTGTCGTACACCCACTCGGCCAGCTTCGTTCCCGTCCCGGCATCCCCCGACCACACTGCGGTCTTACGCCCGAGATCATCGTAGGAGTAGGAGACCTTCTGGCCCTTGCCATTTGTCGACCACAGCAGGCGGCCGGCCGCGTCGTAGTCCTGCTCGGAGTCACCTGCATCCGGGTCGTGCGCCGTCTTGCGACGGCCCATCAGGTCATAGGTGAAAGTGCGGACATTGCCGTTGGCGTCGGTCTGCTTGATCAGCTGACCGTTCAGGTTGTACTCATAGCGGGTGTCGTAGTGAGTGGTGGCGTCCTTCCACTCCTCGACCTTGGTCACCTGATCGTCGGCGTCGGTGTAGGTGACGGTCTTGCCCCCGACGGGCGGGCTCACTTCCGTCCGATCGCCGAAGTAGGTCGTCGTCGTGCGCCGCAACTCGGTCGCGCCCGACATGTCTACTGCGGCGACCACCCGCTCTAGACCGTCGTAAATGGGCTTGTTCCATTGCGGTAGGGCTGTGAGCGCGGGGTTCAACAGCCCGCTTCCCGACTGTGCCGTGTTGTACGTCGGCGCACCGGTAGCAGCGGTAAGACCGCGGGCATCGTAGATAACCGGGGAGACTATTCGCCCACCTGCTGGTGAGGCCGTCTGTGTTTCACGGGTGCGGCCCAGACCGTCATCGTAGGTGTAGGTCGTCACGTACTTTGCCGCCGCTCCGGTCCCGGACTGAAGCCGAGCGACCGCCGTCCTCGCCGCGCCGGCGACGACTCCGTTGGCATCTGTGGGGATGGTGTACGTCACCGTCGCGGCAGGGGTATCGCCGGACCTCGGCTGGGCGGGCGTCCACAGCATCGTGGTGCGGCCGAGCGCGTCGTAGTCAATGTTGGTGTCGTGCCCGTTGGCATCTCTGATCCCAACGATTCCGCCGTATGCGGCGGAGGTCCAGGTGGTGGCGGTGTGACCGAGGGGGTTGGTCACGGTGACACCGTTACCCGGCCACCCCACTGCGGGGTTGTAGGTCGTGGTAGTCGTCTTGCCCAGCGGGTCGGTCGCCGACAGGGTTCGGCCGTAGCCGTCGAAGTCGGCCTTCACCCTAGTGAAGTCGCTGCTGCTGGTGTAGGTCCGCGTCTCGGTCGCGTTCCCCTTGGTCGGGGTATTGGCGGACTCGCTGGTTGCCCCGTCGTACAACGTGACGGTACGCCCCATGAAGGTGCCCGAGGTGCAGTCGTCCCCAGCACGCCGCTCCACGCTGGCCGGGTAGGAAATCATCCACGCACTGCCGGAGGTATTGCGCGCGTAGGTCGTGGCGGTGCAGGTGTTGTCCCCCGCGACCCCGCGTTCACCGTAGTCGTTGACCTTGATCGGCAACCCGTCGGCGTTGTACGCAGTGGCGGTCTCGGTGTAGCGCCAGCCCGAGGACACCTTCTCTCGGGCTACCTGGCGATTTGGGTTGACCTGGTGCGGGTCGGCAATTCCGGGCCCATTTCCAGTGACGACGTTGGCGTACTCGTAGCGAGTGGAGGCTTCCTCGTTGTAGCCGGCGGGTGTAATGGTTGGGCAGGGACCGAGGTCCTTCCATTTTGCCCCGCTTGACGGGGGATTGGAGGTAAACGAGTTCGACAGTGATTCCCAGTGTCGGTTGTTGTATGACACTCTTGTGCCAGTTGGGTAGAAGCTGCCGCTCCATGCGGGATAGGTGCATTGGACTTGCGGGGACAGATTGACGCGACGCCAGGTCTGCTCTTGAAGAGTCTTCCCCGCCAGGGTCCTTAAGTCGTTGAAGGCAGTACCGTCGAAGTCGGTCACCTGAATATGCTTAGGGGTTCCGTTGGCCAGCGGATCTTCGTACATGCCCCGGTAGAAGGTGGAGCTACTGACGCTGTACCCTCCGGGGTCGGTTCCGCTGCCTCTGCTGACTCTAACGGTTGAGTATCCGCGCCATTCGGTCCAGCTGTCGCTCCATTCGGTGCAGCTCATCGCACCGTTGATGAACGCCCAGTTGATGCACCGTGGGGCCGGTACTTCGTAGTTGCCGGTGGTCTCGTCGAACTTGGCGGCCCGAGCCCAGGCCGGGGTGCCAAGGTATTCATATCGGGTCAAAACGTCGGGGGATGCGGCGACGAGATCCTTGTCAACGACCTGGGTAACCAGCCACTTGTTATACACCTCGCCTTGGACGTGCTGCACGTTGTTGACATCGGTGTAAAAGTTGGTGAAGACCCAGTAGCAGTCGTATCCAGCATCGTCTCGGTCCACGGCCTTGGATTCCGTGGTCAGCGGGCATCCGGACGGCTGCCCATAGGTGATTTCGGTGCGCCCTCCCAGGCCATTGCCAACAGCGGACATTCGAGGGAGTGCGTCTAACCAGCCGAACCGGTTAGCGAGCAGTGTGGCGTCGAACTGTAGTGGCGGTCTGGCGACGTCGGGGCCGTCGCCAGCCAGTCCGACTGTTCGAAAAGTGTCCAGCCAGAGCACTGGGCCCTTGTCCGTGGCCGACGGGTTGGTCTCCACCCACTTGTAGCGCAGCTCAAGGCGGGTGACGTCATCCCATCCATTTGAGGAGGGGTTCCACGACTGGGTGACGATGTTGTCCAGCCGTTTGGTGACATAGAAGGTCGGCCCATCTGCGGTGTTGAAGCAGGATGTGGGGTCGGTGCACCAGTTGAGGTCCCAGGGAACGTCTCTTGGAGTGGAGCCTGGTAGGCCTTGACCGCGCTCGACGGCTGTGAACATCACTCGGGCGGTCGCGGTGGAACCAGCTACGTTTGTATTGCTGCCGTAGGTCATCTGTGCCAGGTAGCCGCCCCGGTCGTAGGGAAGGTTACCGCCGGCATCCCGGCAGGCGTCACCCGAGACGATGCAGTAAGTGTTCTGCTCCCGGGTGTAGGAGTAATCAGTTACGTTGCCTTTAGGGTCGATCTCCTGATCGAGCATCCACCGCCAGGTTGAATAACAGAACCTGTCCGCCGGAGGCTTCAACAACGGCGGTGTCGAATACTGTGAGTACTTGTCGTGGCAGGGGTCGCCAGCCTTCGCGCCGAGGAACGGCACCTGAAATGAGGAGTCACGGTGAAAGCCGAACCGGTAGACCGTTCCGTCCTGGGTAATGACCTTCCAATGCGGCTGACCTGAATCACCGCCTGTGCTGACTTGGTCGATCTTCCAGCCGTAGTCGTCAACAGTCTTCCACGCACCCGAGCCGCTGTCCTTAACTATTCGCGAGGAACGGCCACCCACAGACAGCGTAAGATCATCATGTGCATCCCAGCACAACTGCTGCGGGCTATCGTCGTTGTCCTCATCAAGCGGGCAGGATTTGTACTGCCGCTCGATGAACCCGACCCCGAGGTCCCACCCCGTCCCCACCCAGCCAGCCTGGTTATTGGTGTACCAGGTCAGTGAGTCAACCGAAGACGACGAATAATCTAACGACACCTTCGGCGTCTGTCCTCCCGGGGCGGGCGGCACGTCAATTGGTACGCTGTAGGAAAAACCGCCCCCCGACAACCCCACTTGCCAGGTGCCGGACGGCTTGAGGTCCGTGGCCGCAAATGATCCAGTCGCATCGGACGTCGAAGTCACGGACGCGGAACTGGTCACCGTGTATACCAACGCGCTACTGGAAGTAGTACCGGTAGTAGACGCCGGAGCAGCCTCCACAACAGCGCTCAATCTGGCATGAGCAACGTCGTTGACCACGGGCAAACGGCGCACCTTCGCCCCTGCCTGCTTAAGGCACTGCTGGGACGGCTTAGGCACGACCATGCAGACGGGTACCTGAAGCAGAGCGAGACGCGAAGCGAAACCGCCGGGGTAGGCGTCCTGGAAGGACGAGTAGTCGATGCTCACCTTCGCCGGCGCCGTAGTCGTACCGCCGTCGGCACGCGTCAGCCGTACCGCGATGCCCACCCCACCCAGGCGCCGTGCCGTGACATTGTCGAGGGCCTCCACCTGAACCGAGGACGGAGACCCCTCCGGCGACGATGTGGACTTCGATCGGGAAGCTGCAGCCGCCACCTCCACCGGAGCCACCGAGATCGGTAGACCGGCAACAGCAACCGCACCCTTGCCCGAGGAAAGGTCGACCCGGCCGGAACCGCCCTTGGGCCACACCGGCTTAAACTGCTTCGCGAGCGTTTGCCGGTCCTCTGCACCCTTCGATACCGGCTTCCGCGCTACAGGCTGCCCGTCGACACTCCGCTCCGTCCGAGGCGACGGCGCCTCGGCAGCGGCCTGCCGAACGAAACCGTCCGGAACGCCGATCCCAGCTACCAGGACAGCCAAAGCGACAGTTGCGGAACCCAAGCGCTGGAACACGCTGCGGCGTGACCGGCTGCAACGTTCCACACGAGCCTGCGAAAGCGGCACGGCGCACCCTCCACAGCACGAAGCGCGCGGCACAAAAAGGACCGCTCGCCCACAAAGCCAAAATAAAGACGAACAGCGCGATCATGAGTCACTGACATGAAGTGGTCAATAGCAGAATTGCAGCGGCAGCATTACTGGGAGTCATTTGGGCCTGACTCGTCTTGAGTGACCCAGTACGCGAGCAGCTCCAGGAGGTTCCCTCGATCGCCGCCCTAAAGACTGTGATATGAATCACCCCCGGGCTTGCGGTAAGAGCGCCCCGTGGCGCCTCATAGGTCACCCGGCAAGATCGGCCACAGGGAGGCACCAAGTTCTCCCGAACTAGAGACTGGACCCGGCCGCCCTACGAGCCTCTCCGCTCTGTTGCCTGCTTGACGAGTGAGCGGTGTAGTGGGGCCGCACGGCTCCCGCATTTGACCATCTGGGCCGAGCTCGTCAACTCGAGCAAGTAGAGGAGGTGCCGTCCCGGAACGGCACGCCGAGTCACCCTCGGAGAGGGTCAAGCCGCAACGCTTGGCGGCGATCTCAAACAGACCGTCTCGGGGTTGCGCATGCCCTCGGCTCCTGACAGCGCGTAGGCGTCGACGGCCTCAGTCAACCCGGTCTGCTGGATCTTCCTAAGCTGGTCGGATGGGTGAGCGGTGACAACCCCACGGCCGACATAGCCGGCGGACGCGCTGCCGGTCTCCGTACGATCGGGATCGACCGGGGCACATCACCCGGTGTCGACCACCAGGCCGACCACGTAGTCGGCGGCTGCATGCCGGTCAGGACGCGCTCCGCAAGGGACAGGAGGAACTGCGCGCTGACACTGCCGCGATCCGCGAGACGCTGGAGGATTTCCGCGGCCTGTTCGCCTTCGTCATGGACGAGATCCGGCTCCAGAAGGCGTGGCGGGAGGAGTTCTCCGACAAGCTCGCTCGTGTGATCGCCAAGAGTGAGGGCGTGGAAGCGTAACCGCGAAGGTCGGGCGGCTCTCCGAACCCTCCGCGCTTCCTCGGGCATGGAAAGCCGCCTGACCCCCAGTTCCCGTACGCCGATTTGCGTACGTGCGGGGCCATCCGCGGGCGGATGCCGGAGCGGGTCGCGCCTGCGAGGCTGCGGCCATGCGGAGACGAACCACATGGCTGATGTTGATCGTCGCGGTTGTCGCCGCCTCGGTGCTCGTCTACCCGTACCTGGGTCTCGACATCGACGACAGCCGCCTCGACGTGGGCGACAGCCTGCACTACTACGTCCTGGTGGGGCACATCGCGACCGCCGCCGTCGCGCTGGTGCTCGGCCCCCTGCAGTTCATGCCGCGGGTACGGGCCCGCCAGCGGATCCACCGGACGATCGGCCGGGTCTATCTCCTCGCCGGGGTGCTGCCGTCCGCGGCGGCCACCATCCCGGTCGCGCTGTGGTCGGGCCGCGTCGTGACGCAGATCGGCCTCACCACCGCGGCCGCCCTGTGGCTGGTCACCGGCGGCCTCGCCTACCGGGCGGCCCGCCGGCGCGACTTCGTGGGCCATCGGAACTGGATGATGCGTAACTACGCGCTGACGTTCCTCGCGGTGACGTCGCGCGTCCTCGTTCCCCTGCTCCTGGTGGTCCAGATCCCCTTCCGCGGGGCCGGGGCGGTGGGAGAACTCGCGACCTCGATGATCCCCATTGGGCAGACCCTGGGCTGGATCGTCAACCTCGTCGTGGTCGAAGCCGTCATCAGGCGGCGTACTCGCGTACCCGAAGCCCGCCTGGACCATGTGGCACGGTGAGGCCCACCCCGACCTGGAATACGCCGCCGTGTCGTTAAGTTGCGTCGCATATCGTCTGTTCTACAGATTATTTGCGACACAGAGAGGTCCCGGCGATGACGGACTACGGCCACGAGCCGGCCTTCGGCGCGTTTCTCACCCCGCAGAACCACGACCCGCAGGGGCCGGTCCGGCTGGCACAGGTCTCCGAGGCCGCCGGGCTGGATCTCGTGACGTTCCAGGACCACCCGTACCAGCCGGGGTTCCTGGACACCTGGACGCTGCTGTCCTGGGTGGCCGCGCGGACCGAGCGGATCACGGTCTCGGGCAACGTGCTCAACCTGCCGCTGCGGCCGCCGGCGGTGCTGGCCCGCGCCGCGGCGTCGCTCGACCTGCTCTCCGGCGGCCGGTTCGCACTCGGCATCGGCGCGGGCGGCTTCTGGGACGCGATCGAGTCGATGGGCGGCACCCGCCTGACGCCCGCCGAGTCCGTGACCGCGCTGGAGGAGGGCATCGAGATCATCCGCGGCATCTGGGACGTACGCGAGCGCCGCATCCTGCGCGTCGACGGCGAACACCACCGTGTCGCCGGGGCCAAGCGCGGCCCGGCGCCCGCACACGACATCCCGATCTGGGTCGGCGCCTACAAGCCGCGGATGCTGCGCCTGGTCGCGCGGAAGGCCGACGGATGGCTGCCCTCGCTCGCCTACCTCAAGGACGGCGACCTGCGGCGCGGCAACGAGATCATCGACGAGGCCGCCGAAGAGGCCGGGCGCGACCCGGCGCGGGTGCGCCGCCTGCTGAACATCGGCGGCGAGGTCACCGAGACCCGGCAGGGCTTCCTGCAGGGACCGGTCGAGCAGTGGGTGGAGGAGCTGACCGCTCTGGCGCTTGAGGACGGCATCGGCACGTTCGTCCTCGGCTCCGACGACCCTCGGCTCATCCAGGTCTACGGCCAGGAGATCGCCCCCGCCGTACGGGACGCGGTGGCGCGCGAGCGAGCCGCCACCGGCACGGTCCCCGCGGCCGCCCGCCGCGGAGCCGCCGCGATCGCACTGCGCCGCGACGGGATCGACTACGACAAGGTCCCGTCGAGCCTCGCGGCCGACGCCGTGGAGCCCGGCGACCGCGCCTACGAGTCGGTGCGGCACAACTACCTGCGCACGGGCTCACCCGGCCTGGTGCTGCGTCCCCGGACGGCCGGCCAGGTCGTCGAGGGGCTCGCGTACGCCAGGTCCCAGGACGTGCCGCTCGGCGTACGCTCCGGCGGGCACGGGATCAGCGGCCGTTCCACGAACGACGGCGGCATCGTGCTCGACCTCGGCGCGCTCGACACCGTCGAGGTCGTCGACCCGGCCAAGCGCCGGGTGCGGCTGGGCGCGGGCGCCACCTGGGGCGAGGTGGCCGAGGCCCTGGTTCCGCACGGATGGGCGATCAGCTCGGGCGACTTCGGCGGCGTCGGCGTGGGCGGCCTCGCCACCACGGGCGGCATCGGCCTGCTCGGGCGCCGCTTCGGCCTGACCATCGACCACGTCGTCGCCGCGGAGGTCGTGACCGCCGACGGGCGGGTGCTGCACGCCTCGCGGGAGGAGAACCCCGACCTGTTCTGGGGCCTGCGCGGCGCCGGGGGCAACCTCGGCGTGGTCACCTGGGTCGAGATCGAGGCGATGGAGCTCGGCGACGTCGTCTTCTCCCAGATGACCCTGGACGCCCGCGACACGGTGGGGCTCCTCGAACGCTGGGGCGCGGCGATGGAGAAGGCGCCGCGTGAGCTGACGAGCTTCCTCGTCCTCTCACCGGCGCGCCGCGGCCAGGACGCCGTCGCCCAGCTCATGACCGTCTACGCCGGCGCGGACACCACGGCCGCGGTGCGCGAACTCGAGCGGCTCGCCGAGGCCGGCCCGCTGCTGGGGCACCAGGGTTACCTGCTGCCCTACTCCGGGGTGGTGCAGCCGGCCGGCAGGCACCACACGGGCGGCGGGGACCCCGCCGTACGCTCCGGCCTGGTCACCCACCTCGACGGTGGCGTGAGCCGCGCCTTCGAGCGGATCGCGAGCTCCCGGTCGTCCTACTTCCTGCAGATACGCGCCACCGGTGGGGCCGCGCACGACCTGGCCCCCGACGCCACCGCCTACCCGCACCGGCACCAGAACTTCCTGCTCACCGCCATGGGCGCCGCGCAGCCGGCCCTTGACGCGGCGTGGGACGCCGAGGTCGCGCCGTACACCGACGGCCTCTACCTGTCCTTCGACACCGACACCCGGCCCGAACGGCTGCTCGACGCGTTCGGCGAGGCCGGCCTCGCCCGGCTGCGGCAGGTCAAACGCGCCTACGACCCGGACAACGTGTTCCGCGCGAACTTCCCCGTCGAACCGGCGGATGACGTCAGATGAGGGCCATGGCCTTCTCGGCCAGGCCGGCCGGGGCGGTCTTCGGGCTGCCCGCGGCGAACGGGGGCCGCGGGTCGTACTCGATGGCGAGCTGCACGGACTGCGCCGTCTCCTCGCCGCGCATCGCGGCCAGCAGGGTGAGGGCCATGTCGATGCCCGACGAGACGCCGGCGGCCGTCACGATCTTCCCGTCGGTCACCACGCGCTCGCTGACCGGCTCGGCGCCGAACCCGGCGAGCTGGTCGAGCCACCCCCAGTGGGAGGTGGCCTTCCGGCCTGTCAGCAGTCCGGCCGCGCCCAGCAGGAACGAGCCGCTGCACACCGAGGTGGTCCACCGCGTCCGCTCGTGCGCCCGCGCGATCCAGCCCAGCAGCGCGGAGTCGGACAGCGCCTCGATCGTCCCGGGTCCTCCCGGCACGACGATCACGTCCGGCGTGGGCAGGCCGGCGTACGACGCGGTGGCCGCGAGGCTCAGGCTCCCCCGGTCGTCGAGCACCGGCCCCGGCTCGGCCGCGACGAACGTGACCGTGCAGCCGGGCGCGAAGGCCAGCACCGTGTACGGCCCGACGGCGTCGAGCGCGGTGAACCTCGGGTAGAGGGGGATCGCGATGTTCATGATCTGCTGGTCTCCTTCGATCGGAACCGGCGGCGGTAGTCGCCGGGTGAGACGCGCCAGTGGCGGCGGAAGACGCGGTAGAGGGTCTCCGGAGCGCCGAGTCCCGTCTCCCTGGCGACCCTGTCCAGGGGGTGGGCGGTCGTCTCCAGCAGCCGCCGGGCCGCGTCGGCCCTGCTGCGTTCGACGTACCTGCCGGGCGAGACCCCGGTCTGCTCGGTGAAGACGCGGGAGAAGTGACGTTCGCTCATCCCCGCCCGCCGGGCGAGCGCGGGCACGCTGAGGTCCTCGGCGGGGTGGGCGTCGATGAACGCCTGGATCTCGCGCAGCGGCTCGGCGCGTGGGACGGCGGCCCGCATTGGGGCGCTGAACTGGCTCTGCCCGCCCGGCCGGTGCAGGTAGACGACGAGCCCCCGGGCCACGTTCCGGGCGAGCCTGTGGCCGTGGTCGTCGGCGACGAGCGCGAGGGCGAGGTCGACGCCCGAGCTGACCCCGGCCGAGGTCCACACGTGCCCGTCGCGTATGTAGATCGGGTCGGCGTCCACCTCGACGTCCGGATAGCGGTCGGCCAGCTCGCCGGCCACCAACCAGTGGGTGGTCGCGCGCCTGCCGCCCAGCAGCCCGGCCTCCGCGAGGAGGAAGCTCCCGTTGCAGACGGAGGCGACCCGGCGGGCCCCGGCGGCCAGCCGGGCGACGCCGCCGATCAGCTCCCGGTCGTCCAGGTGCTCCGGCACCGACAGCCCGCCGACGACGAGCAGCGTGTCGATCGGGCCCGCGACCTCGCCGATCGCGGTCTCCGCGAGCGTCACGATCCCGTTCTGGGCCGGTACGGCCCCGGCGCGCACGGCCGTCACCTCGACGCGGTAACCCCCCTCGCGGGCGAGCAGGTTCGCGGTCGCGAAGACGTCCGCCGGCCCGGCCAGATCGAACATCTGGAAGCCGTCGAAGACCACTGTGACCACACGTCGGACCACGCGCCGGACCGCTTGTCGCTGCATGCCTTCGATGCTTCCGGGCAGGGCGTCATGGCGTCAACGACACGGATATTGCACATTAGGCCATCGGGCCGGCCCGCTCCCGGCACCGGGCGGAAGCCGGTAGGTCTCAGTGATTGTCGAGGTGGGCGTCCAGGTGGGCGTCCAGGTGGGCGTCGGGGCGCAGCGCCCGGGCGCACAGGGTCAGGCCCTCCCTGAGAGTGCCGCGCATCGTGCTGTCGACCTTGGCGAGCATGACCGTCTCGATCTCGTCGAGCGATCCGTCGCACCGCTGCAGCACCGACACGCCCTCGGAGGTGAGGCGGGCGCACAGCACCCGTCCGCCGGCCGGGTGCGGGTCGCGGCGGATCAGCCCGCGCCGTTCGAGGTCGCGGATGACCAGGTTCATCGCCTGCGGCGTGACGAAGGCGATGCGGGCCAGCTCCGCCGACGACAGTCCGTCACGCGTACGAAGCTCGCTGAGCGCCATGTACTCCGTCGTGGTGACGCCGTGCCGGGCGAGCGAGTCGTCCAGGTGGGCCCGGATGCGACGCTCCAGTCGGAACACCAGGTAGCTCAGACGGGGCGCCGGAGCGCTCTGCGGGGCGGCCGGAGGGATGCGGGAGGCGATCACCGGACGACGATACCTCGCGGCCTTCCGGATGTAAGTTTCGCGTCCCTATATCAAGTGACTTGATAGCAAAGTGCTTGATATGCAGCGCAAACCGGCTTTCCCCGGGAAAAAGCGATCATGGCCGTTCCGGCCACGTCTTGACCATCGGCCGGACCTCCTCATATACCGGCTGACGTCATGTTCTTGCCGACGCACGGCGCTTCCGGAAAAGGCGCGCCGGAAAGCGGGACCTCCGCACGTCCAGCAGAGGAGGAGCGAATGAAGCGATTACTCGCGGTACTCGCCGGTGTCTGTGCCGCGGTGCTGTACGCCGCCGTGACCCTGGTGTCCGCGCAGTCGGCCGCCGCGGCCACGCTGACCGAGGTGACCAACTTCGGCGCCAACCCCGGCAACCTGCGGATGCACGTGTACGTGCCGAACACGGTGCAGTCGAACCCGGCGATCGTGCTGGCCATGCATCCGTGCGGCGGCTCCGGGCCGGGCTTCTACTCGTCGAGCGAGTTCGCGTCGCTGGCCGACCGGTACGGCTACATCGTCATCTACCCGTCGGCCTCGAAGAAGAGCAACTGCTTCGACAACTGGTCCGACGCGTCGAAGGTGCGCGGCGGCCAGACCGACCCGGTGTCGCTCATGTCGATGATCACCTACGTCGAGAACCAGTATCACGGCGACCCGAACCGGGTGTTCGCGACCGGCAGCTCCTCGGGCGCCATGATGACCAACGCCATGCTCGGCCTCTACCCGGAGGTCTTCAAGGCGGGCGCGGCCTTCATGGGCGTGCCGTTCACCTGCTTCCCCAACGAGGCGGCGTACAGCCCGGGCGGCAACTCCGCGCCGTGCGTCGGCAAGACCGCGCAGCAGTGGGGCGACGCCGTGCGCAACGCGAACCCGAGCTACCGGGGGCCGTGGCCGCGGATGCAGCTCTGGCACGGCACCAACGACACCGTCGTCGCCTACTCGGAGCTGGAGGAGGAGATCAAGCAGTGGACCAACGTCAACGGCCTTAGCCAGACGCCGACCAGCACGGACACCCCGCAGTCGGGCTGGAGCCGCCGCCGCTACGCCGATTCCTCCGGCACGGTGAAGGTCGAGGCCTACACCATCCAGGGCGCGGGTCACAGCCTTCCGTCGACCGGGATGGCCGCCGTCGCCATCCAGTTCTTCGGCCTCACGGGCACCAGCCAGAGCCCGAGCCAGAGCCCCAGTCAGAGCCCGAGCCAGAGCCCGAGCAGGTCTCCCAGCTCGACCCCGAGCTCGACCCCGTCCGTGACGCCGTCTGTCACCCCCTCCGTGACGCCGTCGGACCCGCAGACCGGCGCGTGCCGGGTCAGCTACCGGCCCAACACCTGGAACAACGGGTTCACCGCGGACGTCACGGTCACCAACACGGGCGCCGCGGTCAACGGCTGGACGGTCACCTGGAGCTGGCCGGGCAACCAGCAGGTCACCAACGCCTGGAACGCCACGGTGACCCAGTCCGGCACGCAGGTGACCGCGCGCAACGTCTCCTACAACGCCGCGATCCCCGCCGGAGGCAGCACCAGCTTCGGCTTCCAGGGCACCTACAGCGGGACCAACACCGCGCCGGCCCGCTTCACGCTCAACGGCACGGCCTGCGCCAACGGATGACGATCGGACCCCAGGTGCGTGCCCGTCCCGGGCACGCACCACCCGTCGTCACGCCCGTACGTCAGCTCTGACGTCAGAGGGCGAGGGTGTCCAGCACGGCGGCGGCCGTCTCGGCGGCCCGCTGCTGGTAGTCGCGGGCGAGCGTCTGGAAGACCTGCTCGGCCCGGATCGCGGGCCAGTCCCCGGGCAGGTGCTCGGCCGGCAGGTGCGGATCCTGCCGGACGAGCTGCAGCCAGTCGGTGTGCAGCAGCAACTGCCGGGCGAGGTCGTCCGGCTCCTCCGGCAGGGGCGGGGAGGCGTCCCACCGGGTGAGGAACGCCCGGTAGCGGGCGGCGATCTGCTCGATGTCGAAGGCCTTCCGGACCAGGTCGGCCGCCTCGGTCGGCTTGAAGGCCCGGGCGGTCAGCACGGTGACGTGGTCGGCCAGGTCGAGGGAGGCGTTGTCAGGGGAGGCGTGGTCCAGGGAGGCGAGGAGCTCGGTGACGTCCTTGGCGCCCGGCGCAATCCACAGCCCGCTCTGCAGCAGGCCGAACCCACCCCAGACGAGCCGGGACCGCAGGTCGTGCCGGGTGCTGCGCCGGCTGTCCGGCAGCGAGAACCCGACCACGGTCCAGGTGCCGTCCCAGTCGCGGTTCACCGCCCCGGTCTCCCACACGCGTCTGCGCCCGTCCTCCAGCACCTCCGCGGCGTGCGGGGTGAGCGCGAAGTACATCTTGCGTCCCCGCCGGTGCCGTTCCAGCAGGTTCCGCTTCACCATGCGCGCGAGTGTCGACCGTACGGCCTCCTCGGAGACGCCGAGACGGGCGAACACGTCGATGACGCTGCCCGAGTAGATGGCGGTGCGGCGGTCGAGCGCGTAGATCCCGAGAAAGCTGAACATCAACGACTGGGGGCGCATGGAACCCGCCGTCTGGTCGTGGTCGCCGGTGCTCACAGCAGAAAGCGTAGACGGTTCCCCATAGAAGGCAAATCTTTGACGATGGTCACATAACTGCCATAGATTCGAGACGGCGTCACGCTGCCCCCAATCGAGAGGTGGAGCACATGGATCTGTCGGGCAAGGTGGCCGTCGTCACCGGCGCGGGCCGGGGCCTCGGGCGCGCGTACGCCGAGGCGCTGGCGGCGGCCGGCGCGGCGGTCGTCGTGAACGACGTGGACGGCGACTCCGCGGCACGCGTCGTGGACGAGATCACCGCGAAGGGAGGCAGGGCGGCCCTGGTCGCCGCCCCGGTCGGCTCCGCGGAGGTCGCCGACCGGCTGGTCGACACGGCCGTCAAGGAGTTCGGCCGGCTCGACGTGATGGTCACCAACGCCGGCATCCTGCGCGACCGGGTGCTGTGGAAGATGACGGACGACGACTTCGACGCGGTGATCGGCGTACACCTGCGCGGCACGTTCACCTGCGCCCGCGCGGCGGCGGTCCGGATGCGGGAGCAGGGGACCGGCGGCCGCCTCATCCTCGTCTCCTCCCCCGCGGGCCAGCGGGGCAACTTCGGCCAGACGAACTACGCCGCGGCCAAGGCCGGCATCGTCGCCATGGCCCGCACCTGGGCGATGGAGCTGGCCAGGGCGAACATCACCGTCAACGCGATCGTGCCGGTCGCGGCCACCGAGATGACCCGGACGATCCCGGCGTTCGCCCCGATCATCGAGGAGGCGGAGCGGACCGGCCGGCCGTTCCCCGCATGGCTGCGCCAGGGCGAGGGCATGGGCACGGTCGAGGACGTCGCCCCGCTGGTCGTCTTCCTCGCCTCGGACGCCTCCGCGGACGTGACGGGCCAGGCCATCGGCATCGGCGGCGACCGGCTCGCGCTCTGGTCGCACCCGGGCGAGAAGTCCGTGGCGTACACCTACGGCGGCTGGTCGGCCGACGCCATCGCCGCCGCGTGGCCGGAGGGCGTCGGCGCCGAACCCGAGACGTACGGCATTCCCGCGCCGAACGTGCCGGACGCACCCCAGGCATCGGACACGCCGAAGGGAGGCTCGTGAACGTCGAGGAGCTGGTCGCCATCGACGTGCACACGCACGCCGAGGTGTCGGCCGGCGGGCACGCCTCGCTGAGCGCGGAGCTGTTCGGCGCGTCCGAGAAATACTTCAAGGAACATCCGCGGCCGACGATCCCGGAGATGGCCGCCTACTACCGCGAGCGGAAGATGGCGGCGGTGGTGTTCACCGTCGACGCCGAGCACGCGACCGGGCACCCGCGCATCTCCAACGAGGAGGTCGCCGAGAGCTGCGCCGCGCACCCCGACGTGCTGATCCCCTTCGCCAGCGTGGATCCGTGGAAGGGCCGGGCCGGCGTCCGCGAGGCGCGCCGTCTCGTGGAGGAGTACGGCGTGCGCGGGTTCAAGTTCCATCCGAGCATCCAGGGCTTCTCCCCCGACGACCGCATGGCCTATCCCCTCTACGAGGCGATCGAGGAGCTCGGCGCGATCGCGCTGTTCCACACCGGGCAGACCGGCATCGGCGCGGGTGTCCCGGGCGGGGGCGGCATCCGGCTGAAGCACTCCAACCCCATGCTGGTGGACGACGTCGCCGTGGACTTCCCCGAGCTGCGGATCATCCTCGCCCACCCGTCCTTCCCCTGGCAGGACGAGGCGCTCGCGGTCGCCACGCACAAGCCGTACGTCCACATCGACCTGTCCGGATGGTCGCCCAAGTATTTCCCGCCGCAGCTCGTGCGGTACGCGAACACGCTGCTCAAGGACAAGGTGCTGTTCGGGTCCGACTTCCCGGTGATCACCCCGGACCGCTGGCTCGCCGACTTCGACAAGCTGGAGATCAAGCCGGAGGTCCGCCCGAAGATCCTCAAGGACAACGCCGCACGCCTGCTCGGGCTCGGCGGGCAGAAAGGGACACGACAGCCATGACGACAACGGCCCACGGGCTCGACGAGATCACCGCGCTCGCCGGCAAGGACCTCGGCCACAGCGGGTGGATGGAGATCACCCAGGACCGGGTGAACACCTTCGCCGACGCCACCGGCGACCACCAGTGGATCCACGTCGATCCCGAGCGGGCCGCCAAGGGCCCGTTCGGTGCCCCGATCGCGCACGGGTATCTGACCCTGTCGCTGGTCATCCCGCTGTTCAACGAACTGCTCGACATCCAGGGCGTGACGATGAGCGTCAACTACGGCCTGGAGAAGGTCCGATTCCCCAGCCCGGTCAGGGTGGGCGCCAGGATCCGCCTCGCCGCCACCGTGGTGACGGTGGAGGAGGTCCCCGGCAACGGCGTCCAGATGCTGCTCGACTTCACCGTGGAGGTGGAGGGATCGGCCAAGCCCGCCTGCGTCGCCCGCGCCGTCTACCGGCACTACGCCTGATCACGCTGCCCGCGGCTCTTGATACCCGTACGGCGTGTTTCGGCGTGCCGAAAGACAGCCGCGGGAGGGCGCCGCGAGCGTTCCGGCAGGCCGGGGAGACATCCCTCCCCGGCCCCCTGGCCAATATTGGGCAAAGTATTGACCTCCGTTATCGATCTGCCTAACCTCCGGACAAGAAAGCGACACAGCTCGCTCCCCGGACGAGGAGCTCGGTCATGCCAGAGACACCCCCCAGCCAGACCCAGCCCAGCCAGACCCAACTCCGACGCGCGGTGAGCTCCAGCTTCATCGGGAGCGTCATCGAGTACTACGACTTCCTGCTGTACGCCACGGCCTCGGCAGTGATCTTCAACAAGGTCTTCTTCTCCTCCCTCGACTCGCTCGCCGCGACGGTCGCCAGCTTCGGCACGTTCGCCACCGGCTACCTCGCCAGGCCGCTCGGCGGCGTGCTCTTCGGCCACTTCGGCGACCGCCTCGGCCGCAAGCGCATGCTGGTGCTGACCATGACGCTCATGGGTGTCGCCAGCTTCCTGATCGGCCTGCTGCCGACCTACGACCAGATCGGCTCCCTCGCGCCCATCACCCTCGTCCTGCTGCGGATCCTGCAGGGCATCGCCGTCGGCGGCGAATGGGGCGGCGCGGTGCTCATATCCGCCGAGCACGCGACCAGCCGCCGCGGCCTGTGGGCGAGCTTCACGAACGCCGGCGCCCCGTCCGGCATGGTGCTGTCCACCGCCGTGCTCACCGGCACCGGCGCGATCATGAGCGAGCAGGCGTTCCTGAGCTGGGGCTGGCGGGTGCCGTTCCTGCTCAGCATCGTCCTGCTGGCGGTCGGCCTGTTCGTCCGGCTGCGGGTCACCGAGCCCCCGGTCTTCGAAGCCGCCAGAAAAGCAGCCGCCGGAAACGAGGCCGGCGGGAGCGCGGCAGCCTGGAGTCCTTTCGCCTGGAAGTTCGCGTGGTTCCGGAAGACACCGCTGTTCGACGTGCTCCGCAACCACCCGAAGACGCTGCTGCTCGCGGTGGGCGTCGGGCTGTCCGCCTTCGTGGCCCAGGGCACGCTCACCACCTATCTCATCGCGTACGGCGTGCGGGCCGGCTTCCCCCGGCAGGCCGTGCTCAACGGGCTCACGCTCTCGTCCGCGCTGGCCGTCGTGGGTATCGTGGGATGCGCGGCGCTGTCGGACCGCGTCGGGCGCCGTCCCGTCGTGCTGACTGGAGCGCTGCTGATGGCGGTGTTCGGATTCGTCCTCTTCCCGATGGTGAACAGCGGCAGCACGGCCGTGCTCACCCTCGCGCTCGTGCTGGGCCAGTCGATCCTGCACCCGCTGATGTTCGGCCCGCTCGCGGCCCTGTACACGGAGCTGTTCGCCACCAGGAGCCGCTACACCGGAGCCTCCCTCGGCTACCAGATCGCCGGGCTCGGCGCCGGGCTGGCTCCGTTGCTGTTCGCCCAGCTCGACGCGTCGTCCGGCGGCGGCGGGACCACGACGACCTCCACGATCATCGCCGCGTCCTGCCTGCTGACCGTGCTCTGCGTACTGGCCCTGCGCGAGACCAGGGGTCAGGACCTGACCTCGGTCGCGGTGGTCGCGCCCGCCTCCGGCGACATGCCCGGCGCGGCCAAGCCGTCCTCGGCCTGACGCCGTCCCTCCTACACCGTCCCCGAGACGCGAAGGGGTTGTCACCGATGCGGAACGCCGGACTGGGAGGCTGGCCCGCCCGCCGGGCCCAGATGAGCCCGAACCGCACCGCGTTCGTCTTCGCGGACCGGTCGGTCAGCTACTCGGAGGTGCACGAACGGACGACGCGGCTCGCGTCCCGGCTGCGCGACGCCGGGGTGCGGGCCGGGGACCGGGTCGCCTACCTCGGCCACAACCACGTCGCCTTCGCCGAGACCCTGTTCGCGACGCACCTGCTCGGCGGGATCTTCGTCCCGCTGAACTTCCGCCTGACGGCGCCCGAGATCGCCTACATGCTGACCGACTCGGGCGCCTCCCTCCTCGTCTACGCCCCGGAGTGCTCGGCGGTCGTCCGCGCCCTGCCCGCCCTTCCGGCCCTCCGTACGGTCGTGGCGCTGGGGTCGCCCGCGCCCGGCGAGACGGAGTTCGAAAGCTGGCTGTCGCAGGGCGACCCCACCCCGATCGACATCCCGGTGGCGCTCGACGACGTCGCCCTGATCCTCTACACCTCCGGCACCACAGGACGGCCCAAGGGCGCCATGCTCAGCCACGCCAACCTCGTGTGGAACTGCTTCCACATGATGATCGGCGTCGACGTGGCGAGCACCGAGGTGACCCTGGTCAGCGCGCCGCTCTTCCACGTGGCGGCGCTGAACCAGACGCTGCTGCCGACCTTCCTCAAGGGCGGCACCTCGGTGATCATGCCGTCGTGGGACGTCGACCAGTGCTACGACCTCATCGAGAAGCACCGCGTCACCTGGATGTTCGGCGTCACCGCGATGTTCGCCGCGTTCGCCAGGTCGCCACGGTGGGCCCACGCCGACCTGTCCTCGCTGCGTACGCTGATGTCGGGCGGAGCGGCGATCCCGGTCGCGCTGATCCGCGCCTACCAGGAGCGGGGCCTGACCTTCTGCCAGGGCTACGGGCTGACCGAGACCGCACCGGGCGCGACCTTCCTGGAGGCGGGCGAGAGCGAGCGCAAGGTGGGCTCCGCCGGGGTGCCGGTGTTCTTCGCCAACGTGCGGGTGGTGCGGCCCGACCTGACACCCGCGGCGGTGGGCGAGCCGGGCGAGGTGCTCGTGCAGGGGCCGAACGTCACCCCGGGCTACTGGCGGAACCCGGAGGCGACCGCCGCAGCGCTCACCGAGGGCGGCTGGTTCCACTCGGGCGACATCGGCGTCCTGGACGACGAGGGGCACCTCCACATCGTCGACCGCGTGAAGGACATGTACATCTCCGGCGGGGAGAACGTCTACCCGGCCGAGGTCGAGAACGTGCTGTTCGAGCATCCCGCCGTGGCGGAGGCCGCCGTGGTCGGCGTGCCCGACCAGCGGTGGGGGGAGGTCGGCCGGGCCTTCGTCGTCCCCCGCGCCGGGGCCGCCGTCACCCCCGGCGACCTGCGGGAGTTCCTCCTCTCCCGGCTCGCCAAGTACAAGATCCCCGTTTACTTCGACATCGTCGGCGCCCTGCCGAAGACCGGCTCCGGAAAGATCCGCAAACCCGACCTGCGCGGGCGGCCCCTCGCCGCCGGCACCGAGGCAGGCACAGAGGAGTGACCAGTGATCGTCACGGAATTCGCGCGCGACCAGTGGTACGTCGCCGCCTACGGCCACGAGGTGGGCAGGCGGCAGCTCGGCCGTACCATCCTGAACGAGCCGATCCTGCTCTGGCGCACCGAGGACGGGCGGGCGGTGGCGATGGCCGACCGCTGCGTGCACCGCAGGTTCCCGCTGTCCGAGGCGCCCAGTCACCTCGTCGGCGACCGGGTGGTCTGCGGCTACCACGGCTTCACCTACGGCCCTGACGGCGTCTGCGTCGCCGTGCCCGCCCAGCAGCGCATCCCGCGTACGGCCCGGCTTCGCACCTACCCCGTGGTGGAGCAGGACTCGTTCGTCTGGGTGTGGATCGGCGACCGCGAGCCGGGCGACACCCTGCCGCCGCGGGCGCCCTGGCTGGTCTCGCCCGAGTACGCCACGGTGTGCGGCATGGAGCCGCTGAACGCGCGGTACGGCCTGCTCGTGGACAACCTCCTGGACCTGTCCCACGAGACCTACCTGCACGGCGGGTACATCGGCACGCCCGAGGTGGCCGAGACCCCGATCACGACCGAGGTCGACGAGGACGAGGGCGTCGTCTACGTCAGCCGGCACATGGACGACGCGGCCTGCCCGCCGTTCTACGCCGAGTCGACCGGCATCAAGGGCCGGATCACCCGGTGGCAGGACATCGAGTATCACCCGCCGTGCCTCTACCTCCTGCACAGCCGGGTCGCCCCCGTCGGGTCGCCGCCGCCCGCCGCCGACGGCACGGACCCGCACGCCTTCCACGTCGAGGTCGTCTACGCGATCACCCCGTCGACGGACGGCAGCACCTACGACTTCTGGGCCGTCGCGCGGGACTTCGCCCTCGACGACGAGAAGGTCTCGGACTTCCTCCGAGAGAGCAACCGGACGGTGGTCCTGCAGGACGTGACCGCGCTGAACACGCTGGAGCAGGTCATCGCCGCCGAGCCGGACCGCTACCAGGAGCTGTCGGTGAACATCGACACCGGCGGCCTGGCCGCCCGGCGCCTGCTCGCCCGGATGGCCGGCTCCGCCTCCTCGCGGGCCGCCGCCCGATGAGCCCGGGCGAACCCGGCGCGCGGACGGGCCGCACCGGCAGTACCGGCCGCACCGTCCACCGCATCCGCTGGGTGCCGGGGACTGACCGGCTGCAGGCCACCTGCTTCTGCGGCGCGGAACGGGAGTTCGACGATCCCGTGGTCCTGTGGGACTGGCTGCTCGGCCACCCGGAAGGACACCGGGCCCGGCCGGCCGGAGCGGAGAACTCCCCCGCCCCGGCCGCCGCACTCGTCTGACCGCATGTCCGGGCTCACCGCGGAGGGCGCCTTCGGGTGCCGCCCTCCGCGTGCGTCCACCTCACGCCCACTCGCACACCGCGTTCATCCATAGGAGGACCCGCGCGCCATGCCCCTGACGGAACCGGAGCTCGACCTGAAGGTGACGGGCAAGACGCCCGTCGCCGAGGGGGTCGTCCTCCTGCGCCTCGCCCGGCCCGACGGCGGCCCGCTGCCCTCCTGGACGCCGGGCGCGCACGTCGACCTGCTGCTCGCTCCGGGCCTGGTCAGGCAGTACTCGCTGTGCGGCGACCCCGGTGACGACCGCGCCTTCGAGGTGGCGGTGCTGCGGGAGCCGGTCGGGCGCGGCGGCTCCGCCCATGTGCACGACCGGCTCGCCGAGGGCGACACGGTCCGGGCGCGCGGTCCGCGCAACCACTTCGGCCTCGCCGAGTCACCCCGCTACCTGTTCGTGGCCGGCGGGATCGGCATCACCCCGCTCCTCCCGATGATCGCCGAGGCCACGCGTCGCCGTACGGACTGGCGGCTGGTGTACGGCGGGCGCACCCGGGCCTCGATGGCCTTCGCCGACCGGCTCGTACGGGACCATCCGGGCCGGGTCGAACTGTGCCCGCAGGACGAGACGGGCCTGCTCGACCTGGACGGGCTGCTCGGCGTCCCCCTTCCCGGTGCCCTGGTCTACTGCTGCGGGCCGGAACCACTGCTGAGGGCGGCGGAGGAGCGCTGCGCGTCCTGGCCGAAGGGCGCGTTGCGCGTCGAGCGGTTCACCCCCGCGACCACGGACGGCGGCGAAGCCACGGCGTTCGAGGTCGAACTGGCCCTTTCCGGCACGACGCTGACCGTGCCGGAGGACCGCTCGGTCCTGGAGGTGGTCGAGGAGGCGGGCGTCTCCGTGCTGTCCTCCTGCCGTGAGGGGACCTGCGGCACCTGCGAGACGGTGGTGCTGGACGGCGTGCCCGACCATCGCGACAGCCTTCTCACCGAGGAGGAGCGCGCGGCCGGCGACGTCATGTTCATCTGCGTGTCGCGGGCCCGCTCACCCCGCCTCGTCCTCGAACTGTGAGGCTGCTCGGCAGACGTCGCGGTAGGGCACGTCGGGAAGATACGTCCGCCAGTCCCGCTCCGGGAGGGTGTGCCCCACCCGGGCGCACACCCGAGCGGCGATCCGCTCCGGGGCCACCGGATAGTCGTGCACGCCCCCGGATCGGTCGGCGGCGTACAGGGTGGTGCCGTCGGGGCTGAACGCGAGGCTCAGAATCTCGCTCCCGTACAGATCGACCGCGGGGCCGAGACGGCGCCCGGCGGCGACATCCCAGAGCTGCACGGTGCCCTCCTCGCCGCCGGTGGCGAGGACCCGCCCGTCCGGCGCGAAGGCCATCGCGCCGACCGGCTCCAGAACGCCGTGCAGCACCGGCGGCCGCGGCACCGGGCCCCAGGTGCTCCACAGCGCGATCCTGCCCATACCGTCGCCCAGCGCCATCAGCCGCCCCCCGGGCGCGAACGCGAGCTCGCCGAAGGTGGAGCCGCCCTGCGAGGACAGGTCGTAGTTCCCGCCGAACGGCCTGGCCGAGGCGGCGTCGACGAACCGGCCGAGCCCCGGGTTCGTAGGCGCCATGTAGCGCCCGTCCGGGGAGAAGACGTACGGCCCGGCGGGCGCGGCGAGGCGCACGGTCGTACGCACCGCGCCGGTGTGAACGTCCCACAACCGCATCCAGCGCTCGTCCTCCTGACTCGCCGACCGGATCACCCGGGGGGTCATCTCGGCCACGAGCGTGCGGCCGTCCGGGCTCAGCGCCGCCGACTCCAGTCGCAGGTCCTTCGTCCCCGTGATGGTGCGCAGCACCCGACGGGCGGCGACGTCCCACACCGTGTACGCCCGCGTGCCGTCGCCGGTGAGCAGGAGACGGGCGTCGCGGCTGAACCGCGGCGGATCGGAGCCGGCGGGGTCGAGGCCGGGCTCCGGCTCCCGGAAGGGTTCCCCGAGAAAACGCCGCCCGCGGACGTCCCACAGCCGCACCGGACCGGACTCGCTCATCCGGACGGCCAGCAGGCGCCCGTCCGGGCTGAGCGTCGCGGCGTCCGGCTTCCCGGGAAGCCCGCCGCCCGCCAGGCGCTGCCCGAGGTCCACGGTGACGACCGACTGGTCGACCAGATACCTGAGCGAACGCCCGTCGGAGTCGAACCGGACGTCCAGGGCCGCTCCGTCGAGCCGGTAGTCCAGCAGCAGGTGGCGGTCGGCGACCCGCCACACCTGGATCCGGTTGTCGGCGAACGAGGCCAGCAGCCGGCCGTCGGGGCCGTACCGCAGCACGGGCATGCTCACGAGGTCGAGGTTCACCGGTCCTGCCGCCGTCAGCTCCCCGGGCAGGCGCCGCGCCGTCGCCGTGTCGACGAGGGTGATCGACCTGCCGCTCTGGCAGGCCAGCATGCGGCCGTCCGGGCTGAAGGCCAGAGAGACCGGGGCGCCGGGGCAGGCCGCGCGGAACCGGGCGTCCTCGGTCCCGGCGGGCAGCCGCCGGAGGTGGATGCCGGGCTCGCCCCCCTCCACGGCGTACGCCGCGAGCCGCCCCGAGGACGCGACGGCCGCGTGCCCGAGTTCCCAGTGGGGAAGGACGCGGCCGCTGCCGATGTTCCAGAGGAACAGGCCCTGGCCCTCATGCACGACGAGGGTCGCGTCGTCGTCGCCGAACTCCAGAAGGAAGTCCACGATCGACCGGCGGTCCTCAGGCTTGGCGGGGTCGCCGGCCTGCGGGTCGTACTCGCGTATCCGCTTTCCGGTGCGGACGTCCCACACGACCACCTTCGCGCCGAACGCCGCTGCGAGATAACGGCCGGTCGGGCTCAGCGCGACACTCTGCAACAGCTCACCGGCGCCTATGCCGGTGTCAGCCAAGCCGCCGGTCCTCCGGCCGGTGCGTACGTCGTAGAGGCGCACGCCGTCGGCGCTGACGCTCGCCAGGACGCGGCCGTCGCCGCTGAGTGCGCGGAGCGTGGTGCCGGTCGCCTGAGGGTCCTGGAAGACGGCGGTCTCGGGCTGGTAGAGGGACGTCGTCAGGGCCGAGCGGGTGTCGGCGCCGGGGGCCAGGCGCCAGCCGGCGACCGTCAGCAGCATCGCGATGCCCGGATCGGTCGTGCGCAGCGTCCCCGCCAGGGAGGCGACCTGCCGACCGGTCGCCTGATCGCGCTGCCCGGCGATCCGGCGGCCCTGGTACACCGACAGCCCGCCGCCCGCGACCGACAGCACGAGCAGCACGGCCAGGACCAGCGTGAGCAGCCTGCGCTGGTTGGCACGCCTCCTGACCAGGGCCGACCCGGCGGCGAGATACTCGCGCTCCAGAGCGTTCAGGACGAGGAGGCGGCGCCCGCCCGCCGCCCAGGCGAGGGCCGCGTCGAGCCGGGCGCCCTGGAGCAGGTCGGCGTCCTTCCGGCCGTCCCCGCGCCAGCGATGGGCCGCCGCGGCGAGTTCCACGTGGCCGCGCAGGCCGTCGCGTTCCTCGTCGACCCATGCGCGCAGGCGGGGCCAGGCCTTCGGCAGTGCCGGGCTGGCCAGCGTGACCAAGCCGCCCGCCCCGGCCAGCAGCCCGGCCTGGGCCAGGGCCGCGAGCACCTGTTCGACGGCGGCCCTCTCCTCCGCCGGACGGCCCTCCAGCAGTTCCGCACGGTTCACCCGGCGTGTGCTCTCGTCTCCGTGCTCGTCCACGGCGATCATCCGCAGCAGCATGTCCGGGACGATGGCCTGTGCGGCCGGCCCAAGCCCGGCGTACACCTCCTCGGCGAGCACGCCCAGGCCGGGCTCGCGATCGCCGTCCCGGCCCAGCAGCCCCGCCTCGGCGCTGCCCAGGGCAAGCAGGTCGCCCTGGAAGCCGCGGAACCCGCTGACCAGGGCGATCAGCAGGTCGCGGGCCGTCGGGCGCTCTGCCGGGTCCTTGCGCAGCGCGGCGGCCACCAGCGGGCGCAGCGGCTCGGGGAGCAGGGTCAGATCGGGGTCGACGGACAGGACGCGGTGCATGACACCGCCGAGGCTCTCCGCCTCGAACGGGTCGGCCCCGGTGGCGGCGAACACGACGACGCCGCCCCAGGCGAACACGTCGGCGGGAGTGCCGGCCCGCCGTCCCGTGAACACCTCCGGCGCCATGTAAGTAGGCGTTCCGGCCACCAGGCCGCTCGCTGTCAGCGACATCTCCAGCGTCCGGGCCACGCCGAAGTCGATCACTCGCGGCCCGTCCGGCCCGAGGAGCACGTTGTCGGGTTTCAGATCGCGGTGGATCACACCCGCGTCGTGGATCGCGGCCAGGGCGGTGGCCACTCCGGTGGCCAGCCGGTGCAGGTCGTCCCCGGCGAACCGGCGGCCCTCCTGACGCACGGCCCGGCGCAGGCTCGGCCCCTCCACGTACTCGCTCACGATGTACGGCTGACCACCGTCCAGCTGTGCGTCGAGCACCCGGGCGGTGCAGAAGGACGCCACCCTCCGGGCCGCCGTCGCCTCCCGCCCGAAGCGGCCGCGTAACTCCTGGTCGCGGGCTGCCTCGCCGTGCAGCACCTTCACCGCGACGCGGCTTCCCCCGGAGTCGTACGCCTCGTACACCACCCCCTGGCCGCCCGCCCCGAGCCGGCCCGCCAGCCAGTATCCGCCCAGCCGCTCCGGATCCTCCGGCAGCAGCGGCGCCGCCAACGCCATACGCGCATCCCCCATCCCTTGGTCATTTGATGCCGCCGACGGTCTGGAGGTTCACCACCCGGAACTGCGCGCGATCGCGGGCGCGGTCGGCGAGCGGCTCTCCCGTTGCCGCATGTCAGCGTTGATGAGGTCCGACGTCATAGGCGTCTCCGGGTGGTGCGGGGGTTGCGGTAGGTGAAGGCCCAGCGGTCGTCTCCGATCTTGCGGCGGGTGTAGCGGTTCGGGTGGCGGTAGCGGTCGCGGTTGTGGAACTGGCACGCCGGTCCCAGCAGCTTGAGATCGGTCAGCCCGCCGCTGCACCAGTCCTCGGCGTGGTCGATCTGGCACATCGTGGCCGGCAGCGGGCAGCCGTCCACCCAGCAGGTCGCATACCGCGCGAAGACCGCCCGCCGCTGCGCCGGGGTCGCCAGACGGACCTTGCGGCCCATGTCCAGCACCTGCCCACCGGCGTCCATCACGATCCGCACCAGGGTGCTGGTACGGGCCAGCCGGTGCACGGTGGAGGCGGGCAGCAGATGCCCGGTCGCCAGGATCAACCCCGGCAACCCCCGCAACCACACCCCCGGCGGCGGACTGTTGACCCCCACCCCCACACCCGCCCAGACGCCACCTCCCCGCCGGGCGCTGCCTTCCGCCCACGTTCGGTCGCCCGACCCGGACGGCGCACCGGAGCCCGCTCGCGGCCAGGCGCTCCCTTCCGCACCCGACGGCGCGTCGGAGCCCGCCCCCGGCATCGCATGCGTTTCACCCGGCGCGAAGGCATGCCAGCAGTCCCCCGCCGGGCAGTCGCCGACAGGGCAGTCCCCACTGGGGCAGCCGTGAGCATTGCAGTCCCCAGGACAGTCCCCGCCTGGGCTTTCCCCAGTGTGGCTACCAGGAGGATCGCCGTGCTCGGGCGGCGGATCAGAGGCGGAGTCGGCGGCGGAGGGCTCGCCGGTGGCATTGGCCGCGCCAGCACAGGTCTCGTCGGCACACGTCGCACGGGCGGGGCCGATACTCGAAGAGTCGGGACCAGGGCCGGGGTCAGGGTCGGTGCCGGAGGAGTCGGGACCAGGACCGTCGCTCGGGTCGGTGTCTACCGGGTCGCTGGTTGGGTGGTCGGCAAAGGGGTCAGCTGAGGGGTCGGCTGTGGGATCACCTGAGGGGGTGGTGCCTGTGGGGTTGTCGGCTCCGGGGTTGTCGGCGGGGAGGGATTCGGCGGTGACCAGCACCAGAAGCTCGGTCGCGATCTTGTTCTCCAGGAACGCGATGACAGCATCGGCGTTCCGCACGCTCGGGGTCCGGTCGTCGCCCTCGGCCTTGGGCTTGGCGTAGACGTCCAGCAGGTGCTGCAACCGCGCGGCCGCCTCGACCGGGAGGTAGAACTCTCCCTCCAGCCCGCCGTTCCTGCGCCGCCGCACCCGGAAGAACCGGCGGTCGAAGTCGGCCTGCTCATCGCTTTCGTGGCCGTCGGGGTCCAGCACCGCCCGCAGATACCGCCCCGCCTTGGCCACCTCCGCAGCCCCCGCCGAACCTGCCAACTCCAGCAAAATCCCCTCAGCAGTCACGGCCTGCTCGTCGGTCAACCCGGAGGTGGCGGTGCAGATCGCCTCCACAATGCCTTCGGCCAGGCTGCCCTCGGCGAACCGCTCACGCACCCGCGACAGGCGACCCAACTCCACGCCCATCGTCACCAACCGACCGACTCCGGGGATGGTCATCCCCCCGACGCTGCGCAGCCACAACCTGGTGGAGGCATGCCCATGGTTCCTCGCCTCCCCGGACCGATGCACCCGGCCCACCCGGGCGGCCAACGCCGAAGTGATCCGGTCACGGGCCACCAGCAACTCCTCGGCCTCAGCCAGGCACACCTCCGCCGACTCAGGCACCGGCACCAGCGCCACTACCCGCGCCGCCTCACCAACCGCCGCCACCGCCACCCACGACGACGACCCACCGCCACAAGCACCACCAAAGACACCGCCGAAGGCATCGTCCGACACACCACCAGGCGCACCGTCGGCATCCCGATCGCGGTCCGCATCACCCCGGTCAGCGCCAGAGGCCCTGTCCGACGCACCACCCGGAGGAGCATCGTGCTTTCGCGCATCGGGATCGACAATCGGCACATATTCGCGAGCCAGTGAATCCTGGGTGGACCAGAGGGACGAGCCGGAAATGAGCCGCTCCCACCAGTCGCCATCGCCAGTATCGTTCGAACGAGGAAGGTGCGCAGGATCATCATCAAACAAGTCCATGACACCTCCCCCGCGCGGATTCGAAAGCCTGTATGAATTGTTTCACATCTCTACACCGTGAGCACCTCCGCACAGCGATTTGCTGGAGTCACAGGCACGCAGAAATACCGCCCCCAAAGCGCGCGACCCGCACGCCTCTCGGCCGAGGAGCTGTGGCCCTGCCGTTCTAGCGGCGGCCCTGCGTTCTGGCGGGACCACCGCTGCGGCTTCCCCTGCCGCGCACCTACCACTGCCATGGACCAACTTCCGCATGCCGGGCGTGTCCCTGAAATCCGGCGAATGTCTCGACTGCCGAGAATGCGATCGAATCAGGGCTCGACATGACGAAACGCGACGATTGCGGGTCGGGCCCCTTTACGAAGCAAAGCGCATTATTCGGCGCGATTCCTCGTGAAGACAACCGGCACGAGGGCGACATTCGGTCCGGCGGCGTGTCATTCCTCCCCGGAGAACCTCTCCCAGGCGGACTGGCGGGTCATGCCGAGGGCGGCGCCGATCCTGGCCCAGGTGACGCCCCGGTCGCGCAGTCGCTGGACCCAGACCCGCAGGTTGTCCTCCACCTGCGCGCCCACGGCCGCGATACGCGGGAGGAACTCCAGGATCTGCTCGTCGGTCATGCTCTCGGCGTACGGGATCTCCGGGGCCGCCTCGGCGGACTGGGCCGACTTGGCGAACTCGGCCGCGATGATCTCGCCGCAGAGCCCCACGCACTCGTCGCAGATGTAGACGCCCGGACCGGCGACCATCTTGTTCACCTCGGTCTTCGACTTCGAGCAGAACGAGCAGCGAATGTCCTGTTCCGACGGAGAAGGTGCAGGCATGTCGTCCTCCCAGCATTCGTTGTCAGGCAGCCCCTGACGAGTGATCGCGAGACTACGCCGTCAGGAGTCACCTGACAAGACGTTCCGGATCAGCCGGCCGAAAGGGCGGTTACGCCCGCTCGGGCTGGAGCGCCGCCTCGTGCCCGACGTCTGCCTTCGGCCGCCGCAGGACGAGGAGCCCGACCGCGAAGGCGGCGATCAGCAGGCCGAAGGACACGGTGAAGGCCAGCCGGTAACCCCCGGTCAGCGCCACCGCCCCGCTGGCCCCGTCGGCCAGCAGCCCCTCCGTCCGCGACGCGGCCAGCGTGGAGAGCACCGCGACGCCGGTCGCCATCCCGATCTGCTGAGTCGTGTTGAACAGTCCCGAGACCAGACCCGCGTCGTCGGCGCGGGCCCCGGACATGCCGAGCGCGGTCAGCGCCGGGAGCACGAGGCCGCCACCCATGATGAGCACCATCACCGGGAGCAGGTCGGTCACGTAGTGGGCGTCGAGGGGAACGCGGGCGAGCCAGCCCATCGCGCCGATCAGCAGCGTCAGACCGGCCAGCAGGACGGTACGCGCGCCGAAGCGCATGGTCAGCCGGGGGTAGACGAACAGGGACACCACCGCGATGGACACCGCCGCTGGAAGCATGGCCAGGCCGGTGCCGAGCGCGCCGTACCGCAGCACCTGCTGCATGAACAGCGCGACCACGACCTGGAAGGCGAACATGGCGCCCAGCGCCAGGACCTGCACCAGGTTCGCCCCGGCGACGGCGCGAGAGCGGAGGACCCGCAGCGGCATGAGCGGAGTGCGGGCGGTCGCCTGACGGACGAGGAAGGCGGCCAGCGACACGAGGGACGCCACGCCGAACCACAGGACGCGCACGCCGTACCGCTCGATCTGGACCACGGCGTAGATGCCCAGCATGAGCCCGGCCGTGACCAGCAGGGCGCCGAGGGCGTCGGCTCCGCCCGACAGGCCGGGCCCCCGTTCCGCCGGCAGCGCCCGGACGGCCAGCACGACGGTGACCACACCGATCGGAATGTTGATCAAGAAGATGTAGTGCCAGCCGAGGGCGTCCGTGAGGACGCCGCCGAGCACCGCGCCCAGTGACGCTCCGACGGCGCCGGTGAAGCCGAACACCCCGAAGGCCTTGGCCCGCTCCCCCGGGTCCGTGAAGGTCGTCACCAGAATGCCGAGCACGACCGCGGTGGCCATGGCGCTGCCGACGCCCTGCAGGAACCGGGCGCCGATCAGCGTCGCCGGGTTCACCGCCACCCCGGCGAGCAGGGACGCGACGGTGAAGACCACGTTGCCGGCCAGGAACACGGCCCTGCGGCCGAGGAGGTCGCCCAGGCGTCCGGCCAGCAGGAGCAGCCCGCCGTACGCGATGAGGTAGGCGTTGACCGTCCAGCTCAGCTCGGCGGGCGCGAAACCGAGATCGCGCTGGATCGCGGGCAGGGCCACGGTGACGATGCTGCCGTCGAGGATCGTCATCAGCATCGCGGTGGACAGCACACCGAGCGCCAGTCGGCGGGAGGGGGATATGCGCGACATCGGTCGCCTCCTGTTCATTGGGAACAGAAAGGACCGTAGCAGATAGTTTTGTTGCAGACTATCTATCGGAGACCGATCATCCTCGCTGGCGCGCTCGGCGCACGGCCTGGGGCGCCTCCGCCGGAGTGGCCAGGTGCCCCGTGGCCAGGTGGTTCAACGCCCGGACGAGCACCTCAGCCTCCTCCTTCGGCAACGACTCGATGGCGGCCCGGTGCACTTCGTCGACGATCTCCTGACTCCGCTTCGCCACCTGCGCACCCTTGTCCGTGACCGCGACGATCCTGGCCCGCCGGTCCGCGCTCGAAGGGCGGCGTTCGGCGAGGCCGGCCTTCTCCAGGGCGTCGATGGTGACCACCATCGTGGTCTTGTCCATGTCGCCGATCTCGGCGAGCTGGATCTGCGTGCGCTCCTCCTGCAACGCGTGGACGAGCACGCAGTGCATGCGCGCGGTCAGCCCGATCTCCGCCAGCGCCGCCGCCATCCGCGTCCTCAGCACGTGGCCCGTGTGGTCGAGCAGGAAGGACAGATCGGGTTCGGTCCGCGAGGGCGCCAGTGCGGTCATGCACCCAGGCTACCAATTCGTCCGGTTCGGGATTATCTCCAAGCGATCCAGGAGGACGGCGTCACCGCAGGAGGGACTCCGCCATCGCCCGCATCCCGGCGGCGACCCGCTCGGCCTCCCCGGCCAGGAGCAGTCGCGCGACCCCCTCGTTGTGCAGCGAGCCGACGAGGACGTGGGCCACGAGATCGGCGTCGAGATCGGGCCGGGCCTCCGCGACCAGCGACATGACGTGCGCGTGCCAGGACAGGTAGACGGGGTTCTCCGTGAGGCGCCCCTCGGCGTGCCGCCGGGTCGCCAGCGCGTGGTCGTGGGCCGTGATCAGCCTCCCGTTGCGGGCGGCGAGCACGACCACCGCGTCGAGGAAGGCGACCAGACGGTCACGGGACGGCGCACCGGGACCCAGTGGAGGAGGACCTCCGGCGACGGCCTCCCCGAAGGTTCGCACCCGCTCCTCCATCAACGCGCGCATCAGGCCGACCCTGCTGCCGAAGCGGTGGAAGACGGTGCCCTTGCCGACGCCCGCCGCGGCGGCGATCCGCTCGATCGACACCTCGTCCGGAGCATGACGGCGCAGCAGTTCCTCCGCGGCCCTGAGGATCGCACGCCGGTTCCGCGCCGCGTCGGCGCGTTCCGCGCGCTGCTCGCCCATCCGGAACCCCCTGGTGACAACTGGACCTGTGGTCCGTATAGTAGCGGCGACAGAACTTGACCGCTGGTCCAGTTAGGAGCGCTCATGCGCGCGATCGTGATGCACAAGACCGGGGGCCCCGAGGTCCTCACACTGGAGGAGGTGCCCACTCCGGCGCCGGGTCCGGGACAGGTGCTCGTCCGCACGGAGGCGGTGGGCGTGACCTACTACGAGACCGCCATGCGTTCGGGGCTCTTCCCCATGCCCCGGCCGCTCCCCTCGACCTTCGGCTTCGAAGCGGCGGGCGTCGTCGCCGAGGCCGGCGCAGGGGTGGACGGCGGCCTCGTCGGCCGCCGGGTCGCGATCATGAATGCGACCGGCGAAGGCACGTACGCGGAGTACGTCACGGCCGCCGCCGACGCCCTCGTTCCCGTGCCGGACTCCCTGAGCTCGGCGGACGCGGTGGCTGTCGCCGTCCAGGGCGCCCTGGCGACGACCCTCCTGCGTACGGCCGGCCTCACCGGAACGGAGACCGTCCTGGCCGAGGTGGCGGGCGGGGGTGTCGGCGGCTACCTCACGCAGCTTGCCCGGCCCATGGGCGCCGCCCGCGTCCTGGCCACCGCGGGCGGCCCGGCCAAAGGTGAGCGTGCCAGGGAGCTCGGCGCCGACGACGTCTTCGACCACACCGACTCCGGCTGGACCGAGCGGCTGCGGGAGGCGGGCGGCACGGTCGACGTCGTCTTCGAGTCGCTCGGCGGCGCGTCCGCCGGGCGGGTACTCGACGCGATGACCCCGGGCACCGGGCGCATGTTGCTGTATGGACTCCTCGGCGGCCCGCCGGCCTTCACACCGATGGACCTGCTGCAGCGCGGCCTGACCCTCGTCGGCTGCGGCGGACCGGAGGGGTGGCTCCTCCGCGTGCTGGCCGCCCGCGCGGAGGTGCTGGACCTGGCGGCCCGGGGCGGGCTGCGCCCCCAGGTCGACTCGGTGCTGCCGCTGGCCGACGCGGCCGAGGCCCACCGGCGCATCGAGGCGAGGACCGCCGTGGGCAAGGTCGTCCTCGTGCCGTGAACACAGCGCCCTGAACACAGCACCGTGAACACAGCGCCGTGAACACCGCGCCAGAGCCCGGCTCACGAGGCGCGGCGGCCGGCCTGTGTGGCGGCGACGCACACGAGCACGGCCAGGGCCGCCGTGACGGTCGCGGCACCGATCTCCTCGTTCAGCAGCAGCCAGGCCCACACCAGGTTGAGCAGCGGCTGCGCGAGCTGGATCTGCCCGGCGCGGGCGATCCCGCCCCTCGCGAGCCCGGCGTACCAGGGAATGAACCCGAGAAACATCGACACCAGCGCGACATACGCGAACCCGGCCAGCGACTCGGCCGAGGGCGCCGCCGGCGTGGTCACCGCCAGCACGACCGTCACGGGGACGGTGACCGGGGCCGCGAGCACCAGGGCGTACGAGATGACCCGCCAGCCGGGCGTCTCCCGCGCCAGCCTGCCGCCCTCGGTGTAGCCGACGGCGGCCGACAGCAGGGCGAGCACGAGCAGCACGTCGGCCCCGGCGAGGCGGCCGGTCCCCCGCGTCAGGGTGAACACGGTGATGGACAGCGCGCCGGCCGCACAGGCGGCCCAGAAGAGCGGCCTCGGCCGCTCCCCGGCCCGCAGCACCGCGAACACGGCCGTGGCCGCCGGGAGCAGGCCGATGACCACCGCCGAGTGGGCCGTGCTCGCCCCGCTGTTCAGCGCCAGGCCGCTGAACAGCGGGAAGCCCAGCACGACGCCCAGCACGATCAGCGCGTACGGCCGCAGGTGCGCGCGGGGCGGCAGAAGAGGCGCACCGGCGGCCTTGAGGCAGATCACCGCGGCGACCGCCGCGACCACGGCCCGCCCGACCGCGACGAGGTACGGGTCGAACCCCCGCATCGCGAACACGGTCGCCGGCAACGACCCCGAGAACGACAGGACGCCCAACCCCGCGAGCAGACTGCCCCGCCAGTCTCCCTGCCGAGTTCCCTGCCGGCTGGCCGCTATCGGCCGGACATCGATAGCGCTATCGTTGTATTTCATGAATGACGATAGCAGTATCGTCCGTCTCGCCGCGATCCTCCGTACGGAGACGGAGCGGTCGCGGCCGGGCGAGCGGCTGCCGCCGAGCAGGGAGATCATGCGCCGCCACGGCGTCGGCCCGGTGACCGTCTCCCGGGCCATCGCCCAGCTCTCGGCGGAGGGGCGGGTGGTCACCCGGCCCGGGGCGGGGGTGTTCGTCGCCCCGGCCCGGCACCCCGTCGCGGAGGCGCCCGACTCGTCCTGGCAGACGGTGGCGCTCGGCGACCGGGTCGTCGACGACTCGGCGGTGGCCGGCCTGCTGGCCCAGCCGGCCGAGGGCGTCGTGCCGCTCACCGGCGGCTACCTGAACCCCGGGCTGCGCCCGGCGCGGGCCCTGGCCGCCGCCGCGGCGAGAGCTGTACGCCGTCCGGAGACGTGGGCGATGCCGCCTGTGAACGGCCTGCCGGAGCTGCGCCGGTGGTTCGCCGCCGAGGTCGGCGGCACGGTCACCCCGAACGACGTGCTCGTCGTCAGCGGCGGCCAGTCGGCGCTCACGCACGCGTTCCGGGCGCTCGCCGCGCCGGGCTCGCCGGTCCTGGTGGAGACCCCCACCTACCCGGGCGCGCTCGCGGCGGCGCGGGCGGCCGGGCTGCGGGCCACGGCCGTGCCGCTCGACGGCGAGGGAGTACGGCCCGACCTGCTGGCGGAGGCCTTCGCCATGACCGGGGCGCGGGTGTTCTACTGCCAGCCGTCGCTGCACAACCCCACCGGCGCGACCCTCGGCCACGAGCGCAGGGAACAGGTTCTGGCCGTGGCCCGGGCCGCGGGCGCCTTCGTCGTCGAGGACGACTACGCGCGTTATCTGGCGACCGGTCCCGTCCCGCCGCCCATGGCGGCCATGGACACGCATGGGACGGTGGTGCACGTCCTGTCGCTGAGCAAGATCACCTCACCGAGCCTGCGGGTGGCGGCGCTGGTCGCGCGGGGACCCGCCGCGCACCGGCTGCGGGCCTCGCAGGTGGTGGAGTCGTTCTTCGTCGCCCGGCCGCTGCAGGAGACGGCGCTGGAGTTCCTCGCCTCCCCCGCCTGGCGCCGCCACCTCGGCGCGGTCCACCAGGAGATCGGCGTACGGCAGGCCGCGCTGCTCGCCGGGCTCGCCCGGCACGCGCCCGCCGCCGAGGTGCATCTGGTGCCCCCCGGCGGCCTGCACGTGTGGGTACGGCTCCCACCCGGCACGGACGAGGCCGCGACGACCGAGGCGGCGCAGGCGAACGGCGTGCTGGTGAGCCCGGGACGGATCTACTACCCCGCCGAGCCGCCCGGCCCGCGGCTGCGGCTGACCCACACCGCCCCCGCCAGCCCGGCCGAACTCGACGAGGGCGTGCGCCGCCTCGCCGCCGTCCTCCCGCAGTGACACGGGTGACGCGGTGACACGGGCGACACCGGCGTCACCGGCTCCGGCGGTCCGGCCGGGGCTCGCGCGCGTCACGCGACAGGCGCTCGCGGCGCTCCTTGTTCCGCAGCGCCAGGTAGGCCAGGTAGCTGATGCGCATGGGATCCTCCTCGACCGGAATTGAAGACACCAGTGTAACGCTTATGAAGGTGTTGGTATTTCGCGACCTCCGACTGTCGTACAGTGGTCACGAGGGGTGATCGATCATGACGGGCCCGGCGGAGCTGCTCCGCGACTTCGTTAACACCTACGACGTCGAGGGAGACGCCGACGAGCTGGCATCGCCGGCCGACCTGTCCGTCTGGCTGCGCGAACGCGGGCTGACCGGCGACGGCGACCGGGCCTCCGACGAGGACCTCGCGGTCGCCGCCCACCTGCGCGAAGGACTGCGCGCCGCGTTGCGCCGCAACCACGACGGAGGTCCGTACGACGGGCCGGAGGGCCTGGAGGCGGCGCTGGCCGGTCTTCCGGTGCGCGTGACGCTCTCGGGGGGCGCACCCACGCTGGAGCCGGTGGCGTCCGGAGTCGCGGGCGGCCTGGCGCGGCTCGCCGCGCAGATCCCGGCGGCCCACGCCGACGGCACCTGGTCACGGCTCAAGGTCTGCGCCGAGAGCACGTGCCAGTGGGCGTTCATCGACTCCTCGAAGAACCGGTCTCGCTCCTGGTGCTCCATGCGCGTCTGCGGAAACCGCACAAAAACCCGGGCATATCGGGCACGACGCCAGGCGGACGGCACGGCGAGGCCCTCCTGACCAGTACGGTGTTACACGCTAAGAAAGGAGCCCGCCGAATGGGTGTGAGAGCTGCCCGCCTCGAGGACGTCGACGCGGTGACCAGCACCCAGATCCGGGCGTGGAGAGCGGTCTACCGCGACTTCCTGCCACCGGTCCCGCTGGAGCACATGACGGGTCCGGCGGCGGAGAAGATGTGGCGCCGCCAGTGGGAGGAGGCGATCCTCTCGCCGCCCACGCCGCGTCACCGCCTGCTCGTCGCCGTCGAGCGGGTGGTGCCCGACACCGACGCGTTCACCGCGCTCGGGCCCGGCGGGATTCTGGCGACCGCGGCGCAGCGTGCCTCCGACCGGGTCGTGGGGCTGGCTTCGCACGGACCCGCCGAGGATCCCGACCTCCATCCGGCCACGACGGCCGAGTTGATGACGCTGCTCGTCGACCCCAACCACATCAGGCGCGGGCACGGCAGCAGACTCCTCAACGCCACCGTGGACCACCTCCGCGAGGACGGGTACAGCACGGTCGTGACCTGGGTCTTCGCCGACAACCACCAGATGCTCGGCTTCCTGGAGTCGGCCGGCTGGGGCGAGGACGAGGCCGAGCGCGTGCTCGACATGGGCCGCCCGATCCGGATGATCCGCCTGACCACCGACATCAGCTGACCACTCGCGTCAACTTCGCCCGCCTCCCGCCGCCGCCCGTCCCGTCCGCCAACCCCGCTGTCGGCACTCCGCAGGGGATTGGCCAGACTGGTGACGCCTTCACCGGCTACGCAGAGGTAGGAAAAGGGAGTCACGTGGCCACCCCAGCTCAATGGTTAGCGGGCGCACGCCCCCGCACGCTGCCCGCCGCCGTCGTCCCGGTCGCCGTCGGCACCGGCGTCGCGGTCGCGCACGACGGCGCGGTCTGGTGGCGGGCCCTGCTCGCCCTGTTCGTCGCGCTGGCGCTGCAGGTCGGCGTCAACTACGCGAACGACTACAGCGACGGCGTCAAGGGCACCGACAAGGACCGGGTGGGACCGCTGCGGCTGGTCGGCTCGGGCGTCGCGGCGCCGAAGCGGGTGCTCGCCGCCGCCCTGGCCTGTTTCCTCGCCGCCGCCGTCGCGGGGCTGGTGCTGGTGGTCGTCACCCGTGCCTGGTGGCTGCTGCTGGTCGGCCTCGCGTCCATCCTGGCCGCCTGGTTCTACACGGGTGGATCCCGCCCGTACGGCTACCGCGCGCTCGGCGAGCTCTCGGTCTTCGTGTTCTTCGGCCTCGTGGCCGTGGCCGGCACGACGTACGTGCAGGTGGAGCACCTGACCTGGCTGTCGCTGGCCGCGGCGGTGCCCGTGGGGCTGCTCGCCTGCGCGCTCCTCGTGGTCAACAACCTGCGCGACATCGTGACCGACGGGCCGTCCGGCAAGCGCACGCTGGCGGTGGTGCTGGGCGACACCCGGACCCGGCTGGCCTACGCGGCGGCCCTGGTGCTGCCGTTCGTGTGCGCGCTCGCCCTGGTGCCGGTGCGGCCCTTCGCCGCGCTGACCGTGCTCGCGCTCCCCCTCGTGGTGACCCCCGTCAGGACGGTCCGCTCGGGCGCGACGGGCCCCGCCCTCATCGCGACCCTGCAGCAGACCGGCCGCCTGCAACTCGTCTTCGGCGCGCTGTTCACCCTCGGCCTGGCCCTGTTCTGACCGCCCGCGGCGGGCAGGGGACCACCCTGCCCGCCGGGTACGGCGCAGCTACAGGTCGAGGAGGTGCTCCAAGCCCACGGTGAGGCCGTCGAGGCCCCCCACCCGCCGTACGCCCAGCAGGACGCCGGGCGTGAACGAGGCGCGGCTCATCGAGTCATGACGGATCGTGAGGGTCTCCCCCTCGCCGCCGAAGATGATCTCCTGGTGTGCGATGAGCCCCGCGAGCCGCACCGCGTGCACGTGGACGTCGTCCACGGTCGCGCCCCGGGCGCCCTCCAGCGCGGTGGAGGTCGCGTCGGGAGAGGGAGCGAGGCCCGCCTCACGCCGCGCCCGCGCCACCAGTTCGGCCGTACGGCGGGCGGTGCCGGAGGGCGCGTCGGCCTTGTGCGGGTGGTGCAGCTCGACGATCTCGACCGACTCGAAATGCTTGGCCGCCTGCGCGGCGAAGTGCATCATCAGCACGGCGGCGATACCGAAGTTGGGGGCGATGAGCGAGTTCGTCCCCGGATTGGCGGCCAGCCAGCCGCGCACGGTCTCCAGCCGCCCCTCGTCGAACCCGGTCGTGCCGACGACCGTGTGGATGCCGTGGGAGATGCACCATTCGAGGTTGTCCATGACGACGCCGGGGTGGGTGAAGTCCACCACCACCTCCGCGCCGCTCAGCGCGTCGAGCTTGTCGTCCTTGTCGACCTCCGCCACGAGCTCCAGGTCGTCGGCCGCGGTCACGGCCTTGCACACTTCCACACCCACGCGCCCTCGGGCGCCCAGAACACCGACCTTAATCACGCGCCAAGGCTATAGCGCCCGGCGGCCGTGACGGCGGAGGGGAGGCACAGACGGGAGGCATGGGCGGGAGGCACGGGCGGGGAGCGTGGATGGGGAAGCGCGACCAGGGGAAGTGCGCACGGGAAACGCAAAAGGCCGCGTGCGGTGCGAGCTGCACCACACGCGGCCTCCACAGCCCGCGACGCGGGCTCGCGACAGGCTTACGACGGCCTCACGACGCGCTCAGGCGATGGCGGAGCCGAAGTCCTTGTCCGCGTACGGCCCGATGACGGCGAGCGTCAGCGGCCGGTTGAGGACGTCCTGGGCGACCGCGGCGATCTCCTCGGGGGTGACCGCCTCGATGTGCCCCAGCACCTCGTCCACCGTCATGAGCCGCTCGTAGACGAGCTCGCTCTTGCCGATCCTGGACATGCGCGACCCGGTGTCCTCGAGGCCGAGCACCAGCCCGCCGCGCATCTGGCCCTTGCCGCGGGCGATCTCCTCGGGCGAGATGCCCTCGGTCAGGACCCGGCCCAGCTCGTCGCGGCAGATCTTCAGCACATCGTCGATCTTCGAGGGCAGGCAGCCCACGTAGATCCCGAACTGGCCGGTGTCGGCGTACTGGGAGGTGTAGCTGTAGGCGCTGTAGGCCAGGCCGCGCTTCTCCCGGATCTCCTGGAACAGGCGCGACGACATGCCGCCGCCGAGCGCCGCGTTCAGGACGCCGAGGGCGAAGCGCCGGTCGTCGTTGCGGGAGACGGCGGTCATGCCGAGGACCAGGTTGGCCTGCTCGGTGGGCCGGTCGAGCACCCGGACGCCGCTCCGGACGTCCACGCCGGGCCCGCCGATGCGCGGCTGCGCCGGCGCGGCGGAGCCGCCCAGCGCGCCCGCCCGCTCGTAGGCCGCCGCGACCAGCGCGACCACCCGGTCGTGGTCGACGTTGCCCGCCACCGACACCACGGTGCGGGGCGGGACGTAGAACCGCTGGTAGTACTCACGGATGCGGTCACGGGTGAGCGCGTTGATCGAGTCCTCGTTGCCGAGGATCGGACGGCCGATCGGCGTGTCGCCGTACAACTCGGTGGAGAACTGCTCGTGCACCACGTCGGAGGGATCGTCGTCGTGCATGGCGATCTCCTCCAGGATCACGCCGCGCTCCGACTCCACGTCCTCCTCGGTGACCAGCGAGGAGGTCACCACGTCGGCGAGCACGTCGATCGCCAGCGGCAGGTCCTCGTCGAGCACCCGGGCGTAGTAGCAGGTGTACTCCTTGGCGGTGAACGCGTTGATCTCACCGCCGATGCCCTCGATGGACGCCGAGATCTCCATGGCGTCCCGGGTGGGCGTGCCCTTGAAGAGCAGGTGCTCCAGGAAGTGGGTGGCCCCCATGTGCTCGGGGGCCTCGTCACGCGAGCCGATGCCCACCCACATGCCGACCGCGACACTGCGCACGGTCGGCATCGTCTCCGTCACGACCCGAAGGCCGCCGGGCAGGACGGTGCGGCGGACGACCCCCGCACCCTCCTTGCCCGGAAACAGCGTCTCGGTCGTCACGAGTTGCGCTCGTCCCGCCCGCCGCGGGTGCGGCTGCGGCTGCGGCGCGGCGTCCGCGGCTGCTCCTCCTCCTGCGGCGCGGCGGCGGCCTCGGCGGCCGGGGCACCGGTGTCCTCGGCGCCGCCGTCCTCCGCGGCGCCGTTCTCGGCACGGGCGGCCTTCTCGGCCGCCTCCTTCTCGACCACCTCGACCGGGACCAGCGAGAGCTTGCCGCGCGAGTCGATCTCGGCGATCTCGACCTGGATCTTCTCGCCGACGTTCATCACGTCCTCGACGTTCTCGATCCGCCGGCCGCCGTGCAGCTTGCGGATCTGCGAGACGTGCAGCAGGCCGTCCTTGCCCGGGAGCAGCGAGACGAACGCGCCGAACGCGGCGATCTTGACGACCGTGCCCAGGTAGCGCTCGCCGACCTCCGGCATGTGCGGGTTCGCGATGCCGTTGATCAGCGTGCGGGCGGCCTCGGCGGACGGGCCGTCGGTGGCGCCGATGTAGATCGTGCCGTCGTCCTCGATGGTGATCTCGGCGCCCGTGTCGTCCTGGATCTGGTTGATCATCTTGCCCTTGGGGCCGATGACCTCGCCGATCTTGTCGACCGGGACCTTGATCGTGATGATCCGCGGCGCGGTCGGGTTCATCTCCGCCGGGGCGTCGATGGCCTCCTGCATCACGTCGAGGATCGCCAGCCGGGCGCCCCTCGCCTGCTTCAGCGCGGCGGCGAGCACGTGGGCCGGGATGCCGTCCAGCTTCGTGTCGAGCTGGAGCGCGGTGATCAGGTCCTTGGTGCCGGCGACCTTGAAGTCCATGTCGCCCATCGCGTCCTCGGCGCCGAGGATGTCGGTCAGCGTGACGAAGTTCTCGCCCTCGCCGATGAGACCCATCGCGATGCCCGCGACCATCTCCTTGAGCGGGACGCCCGCGTCGAGCAGGGCCATCGTGGAGGCGCAGACCGACCCCATCGAGGTCGAGCCGTTCGACCCGACCGCCTCCGACACCTGCCGGATCGCGTACGGGAACTCCTCGCGCGTGGGCAGCACGGGGATCAGCGCCCGCTCGGCCAGCGCGCCGTGGCCGATCTCCCGGCGCTTCGGCGAGCCGACGCGGCCCGTCTCACCCGTGGAGTACGGCGGGAAGTTGTAGTTGTGCATGTAGCGCTTGGTCCGCTCGGGATTGAGCGTGTCGATCATCTGCTCCATGCGCAGCATGTTCAGCGTGGTGATGCCCAGGATCTGGGTCTCGCCGCGCTCGAACAGGGCCGAGCCGTGCACCCGCGGCACGACGTGGACCTCGGCGTTGAGCTGCCGGATGTCCTTGGGCCCGCGGCCGTCGATGCGGACGCCCTCGCTGATGACCCGCTCGCGCATGAGCTTCTTGGTCAGCGACCGGAACGCCGCGCCGATCTCCTTCTCGCGGCCCTCGAAGTCGGGCAGCAGCTTCTCGGCCGCGAGCTGCTTGACGCGGTCGATCTCCAGCTCGCGCTCCTGCTTGCCGGCGATCGTCAGCGCCGAGGCCAGCTCGCTCTTCACGGCGGCGGTGACGGCCTCCAGGGCGTCGTCCTGGTAGTCGAGGAAGATCGGATACTCGGCGGTCTCCTTGGCGGCGACCTCGGCCAGCTTGGACTGCGCGTCGCAGAGCACCTTGATGAACGGCTTGGCGGCCTCCAGGCCCTGGGCCACGACCTCCTCGGTCGGGGCGACCGCGCCCTCGGCGACCAGCTTCAGCGTGTCGCGGGTCGACTCGGCCTCGACCATCATGATCGCCACGTCGCCGTCGGCGAGCGTGCGGCCCGCGACGACCATGTCGAACGTGGCGCGCTCAAGCTCGACGTGGGTCGGGAACGCCACCCACTGGCCGTCGATGAGCGCGACCCGCACGCCGCCGATCGGGCCCGAGAACGGCAGCCCGGCGAGCTGCGTCGACATGCTCGCCGCGTTGATCGCGACCACGTCGTACAGGTGGTCGGGGTGCAGAGCCATGATCGTCGCGACGACCTGGATCTCGTTGCGCAGGCCCTTGACGAACGACGGGCGCAGCGGCCGGTCGATGAGGCGGCAGGTGAGGATCGCGTCCTCCGACGGCCTGCCCTCCCGGCGGAAGAACGAGCCGGGGATGCGGCCCGCCGCGTACATCCGCTCCTCGACGTCGACGGTGAGCGGGAAGAAGTCCAGGTTCTCCTTGGGATGCTTGGACGCGGTGGTCGCGGACAGGATCATGGTCTCGTCGTCCAGGTACGCGACCGCGCTGCCCGCGGCCTGCCGGGCCAGCCGGCCGGTCTCGAACCTGATCGTACGCGTGCCGAAGGGGCCGTTGTCGATAACGGCCTCCGTGCTGTGGACACCCTCCACGGGGGACCTCCTTCTTCGGATCGGTCTCCCGCGTCTCGGTTGCCGGGCTCCCCGTTCAGGTGCAGTGCCGGTCTTCGATCGAAGCGCCCGGTCCGTCCGCACGGCTGTCGCCGTGCCGACCGGGGGCCACTACCGAGGACCGGCCCTCTCACGCCGCGGGATCGCGCTGCGGCTTGCTTGCGGACGCGGGGCACTGTGTCTCGGCTCTTCAGTTGTCTTGTCAGGCCATTGTGGCCTGGTTATGGAAAAGGAGCGGCGATGAATCGCCGCTCCTTCCTCACCTTATCGGCGAAGGCCCAGCCGCTCAATCAGGGAGCGGTAGCGGGTGATGTCCTTGGCCTGCAGGTACTTCAGCAGCCGGCGGCGCCGGCCGACCAGCAGGAGCAGACCACGACGGCTGTGGTGGTCGTGCTTGTGGGTCTTCAGGTGCTCGGTCAGGTCGCTGATCCGCCTGCTGAGAAGCGCGATCTGAACCTCCGGGGACCCGGTGTCACCCTCGGTGGTGCCGTACTCGCTGATGATGGTCTTGGTGGTAGCGGCGTCGAGCGACACTGCTTCTCCGTTCTGGTGAGATGGCACGCGCGACAACTTCAAGCCCGCGAACGACCGTGCGTGCCTACAGTCGCCGTGACAGACAGCCGGGGTGGAGAACACCACCCGAACATGGCTGACATACAACCCTACCAGGTGCCGGCGGCACTCCGTCGCGGTGCGTCACGACGTGAACGCGCGGGCCCGTGCCGTGTCCTGATGCATCTGCTCGATCAGCGCCTCGATCGAGTCGAACCTGAGCGTGTCGCGCAGCCGCTCGCCGAAGTCCACCGCCACGTGCGCGCCGTACAGGTCGAGGTCGTCGCGGTCCAGCGCGTACGCCTCGACCGTGCGCTCCACCCCGTCGAAGGTGGGATTGGTCCCGATCGAGATCGCGGCGGGCCAGCGCTCCCCCTCGTACGGCGAGGGGGATTGGAAGCACTCCAGCCACCCGGCGTAGACGCCCTCGGCGGGGACGGCAGTCTGCTGCGGCGACTCGACGTTGGCGGTCGGGAAGCCGAGCGCGCGGCCCCGCTGGTGGCCGCGGACCACCACGCCCTCCACCCGGTGGGGGCGGCCGAGCAGGGCCGCCGCGCCCGCGACGTCCCCGGTGGAGAGCCGCTCGCGGATCCGGGTGGAGGAGATGGCCTCGCCGTCGCTGACGAGCGGCACCCCCTCGGCTGTGAAGTCGTACTTCTCCCCCAGCGTGCGCAGCGTCTCCAGGTCGCCCGCCGCCTTGTGACCGAAGCGGAAGTTCTCTCCCACCACGACACCGGCCGCGTGCAGGCGGTCGACCAGGGCGGTCTGCACGAACTCGTCCGGCGTCATGCGGGAGAACTCCAGCGTGAACGGCAGCACGCACACCGCGTCGACGCCGAGCGAGAAGAGCAGGTCGACCCGGCGGGGGGTGGTGGTGAGGCGCGGCGGCTGGTGACCCGGCCGGACGACCTCCTCCGGATGCGGGTCGAAGGTCACGGCCACCGCCGGCAGCCCGAGCTCACCGGCCATGCCGACCGTTCGCGTCACCATGCGCTGGTGACCGAGATGGACACCGTCGAACACGCCGATGGTGACGACGGACCTGCCCCAGTCCTGCGGGACCTCGTCCAGCCCGTGCCAGCTCTGCACCTCGACCTCGCTTCGCATCCATGTGCCCCGCCTCCGGCGAGGCGGCCCGGATCGCCCTCCCGGACGCCCTCGCGCGCAGTAGACAGCCTGCCATGCCCGGGCGGCCGCGCGGGAACCAGCCCCGGTATCAGGAGACGAAGACCACCAGGGGCCGGGCCGCCCCGTCACGCTCCTCGGCCAGCGCCAGCAGCGCGCCGTCCGGCCCGAACACACCGACCGGGCCCGGCCCGAGACCCGCCGCGCGCAGCCGCCCGCCGTGCGCGACCAGCCGCGCCTCCTCCTCCGCCACGTCCCGCCGGGGGAAGGCCGCCGCCACCGCGTCGGCCATCGGCATGATCACGCACTCGCGGGCCAGGTCCTCGATCGTGCGGGCCGACTCGATGCCGTACGGGCCGACCCGGGTGCGGCGCAGCCGGGTGAGATGGCCGCCGACGCCGAGCGACGCGCCGAGGTCGCGGGCCAGCGCCCGGATGTAGGTGCCGCTGGAACACGTGACGACCGCGTCCAGGTCCACCGTCTCCGGGGTCCGCCTGATCTCCCCGATCTCGAAGGCGCGCACCGTGACCGGCCGGGCGGCCAGGGCGACCTCCTCCCCCGCCCGGGCCCGCTTGTAGGCCCGCTCCCCGTCCACCTTGATGGCGCTCACCTGCGGCGGCACCTGCATGATCTCGCCGGTGAGCGCGGCGACGCCCGCACGGATGTCCTCGTCGGTGACATGGCCGGCGGGAGTGGTGGCGGTCACCTCGCCCTCGGCGTCGTCGGTGTTGGTCGAGGCCCCGAGGCGGATCGTCGCCTCGTACACCTTCTCGGTCAGCGCGAGGTGCCCGAGGAGGCGGGTCGCCTTCTCCACGCCGATGACCAGCACGCCGGTCGCCATCGGGTCGAGCGTGCCGGCGTGGCCGACCTTGCGGGTGCCGGCGATGCCGCGCATCTTGCCCACGACGTCGTGGGACGTCCAGTCCGCGGGCTTGTCCACGATGATCAGCCCGCTCGGCGGCGGGGTCCTTCTTGTCACGGCTCGGTCCTGTGCGGGTGAGGAGGGGGCGGGGTGAGGAGGGGGCGCAGCGCGGCCATCGTGTCCGCCACGGCCAGCGCCGAGGAGAACCCCGCGGCCCGCGCGTGCCCGCCGCCGCCGAGGGCGGCACAGGCACGGGCCACGTCGACCACGCCCTTGGACCGCGTCGAGACGTTCCAGCCGCCGGCGTCGTCCTCCTTGAGCACGACCGCGACCTCCGCCTCGTCGACCCGGCGCACGACGTCGATCACGCCCTCCACCTCGTCGTACGGCAGGCCCTGGGCGGCGCGGTCGGCGCGGGTCACGTAGGTCCACACCAGCCCGTGGCCGCCCGCGGCATCCGGCTCCAGCGTGGCCCGTCCGAGCGCCGCGCCCAGCACCGGCAGGTACGCGTACGGCGACCGGTCCCACAGCTCCCTGGCGAGCTCCTCCGGGCGGAGCCCGGTCTCCAGCAGCCGGCCCGCCATGGCGTGGGCGGCCGGCGTGGTGACGGAGTGCCGGAACGAGCCGGTGTCGGTCACCAGTCCCGCATACAGGCAGGTGGCGACTGATCGGTCCACCGGCAGCCCGAGCCGGTGGATCAGTTCCTCGGCCACCATCGTGGTGGAGGCGGCCGAAGGATCCACCAGGTGGACCGTCCCGAACCTGGTGTTCGACACGTGGTGGTCGATCACGAGCAGCTCCCCGGCCTTGCCCGCGTGCGGCGCGAGCAGGCCCAGCCGCTCCATCGTGGACGCGTCGAAAGTGATCATCAGCTCCGGCTCGGCGGGGTAGGCCGCGGGCTCCACGAGCAGGTCCTGGCCGGGCAGGAACCGCAGCAGCCGGGGCACCTCGAACACCCGGTCGCCGAAGGACGCCACGACCTTCTTCCCCGACCGCGCCAGCGCCAGCCCGAGGCCCAGCATCGAGCCCAGGGCGTCCCCGTCCGGGGAGACGTGGCAGGCCAGCGCCAGTGTGCCGGCGCCTTCGACGAGGTCGGCCGCCCGCCGCCAGTCCGGCTCGCCGATCGCGGGCTCGGTCGCGGTCACCGGGCGGGGCGTCCCGCGCGGTCGCTGGGCTCCTCCTCGCCCTCCTCGACCGCCTCGTCCGGCTCGGCGTCGAGGTCGTCCTCGAAGCGGTAGGGGTCGGCCTCCCCGGCGAACTCCGCGCTCTCGGCCTGCTTGGCGACCTCGGCGTCCTTGGCCCTGGCCAGCGCGAACAGGTCGTCCATGTGGCGGGCGTTGTCGGGGAGCGGGTCGTGCACGAACGAGAGGGTGGGGGTGTGCCGCAGCCCGGTCTGCCGGCCGACCTCGGAGCGGATGATGCCCTTGGCGCTCTCCAGCGCGGCGGCCGAGTCGGCCCGCTCCGCCTCAGAACCGAAGACGGTGTAGAAGACGGTCGCGTCGCTCAGGTCCGCGGTGACCCGGGTGTCGGTCACCGTCACGAAACCCAGCCGCGGATCCTTGATCCGCCGCTCCAGCATCTCCGCCACCACCTGCTGGATGCGGTCGGCCAGCTTTCTGGCACGCGCTGCGTCCATGCTCACGCTCCCTCGTATCTGTACGGCTGACGCGGGGGCCCGGCCGTCTATTCCTCGTGGTCGTTGAAGAGCCGCCGCCGCGCGGACAGCAGCTCGATCTCGGGGTGGTAGGCGACTACCCGCTCACAGGCGTCCAGCACCTCGTCGCAGTTGGCCGCCGACTCCGACACCACGGCCACGCCGATCTCGGCGCGCCGGTGCAGGTCGAGATGCCCCGCCTCGGCCACGGCGACGGCGGGGTAACGCCGCCGGATCTCGGCGATGATCGGCCGGACCACGGAGCGCTTCTGCTTCAGCGAGCGGACGTCGCCGAGCAGGACGTCAAGAGTAAGTGCACCGATGAACATGTGTGTCTCACCACGGTGAAGACGACCGACCGCCGCCCCCGCACGTGTGCGGGGGCGGCGGCCCGGTGCGTCAGACGCGCGGCTTCTCCTGCATCTCGAACGTCTCGATGACGTCCTCGACCTTGATGTCGTTGTAACCGACACCGATACCGCACTCGAAGCCCTCGCGGACCTCGGTCGCGTCGTCCTTGAAGCGGCGCAGCGACGAGACGGTGAGGTTGTCGGCCACCACGACGCCGTCGCGGATGAGCCGTGCCTTGCTGTTGCGGGTGATCACGCCCGTACGGACGATCGAACCGGCAACGTTGCCGATCTTCGGAACCTTGAAGACCTCGCGGACCTCGGCCGTGCCGGTCCTGACCTCTTCGAACTCCGGCTTGAGCATGCCCTTGAGGGCCGCCTCAATCTCCTCGATCGCCTGGTAGATGACCGAGTAGTACCGGATGTCGACGCCCTCGCGCTCGGCGAGGTCGCGCGCCCGGACCTCGGGCCGCACGTTGAAGCCGATGATGACCGCGTTGTCGTCGGCGATCGCGAGGTTGACGTCGTACTCCGTGATGGCACCGACGGCGCGGTGCAGCACGCGGAGCTTGACCTCCTCGCCCACGTCGATCTTGAGCAGCGCGTCCTCCAGGGCCTCGACGGAACCGGAGACGTCACCCTTGATGATGAGCTTGAGCTCGTCGACCTGGCCCTTCTCGAGGTCCTTGAACAGTTCCTCGAGAGTACGCCGGCGGCCGGACCTGGCCATGTCGGCGATGCGCTGCCGCGCCGCCCGCTGCTGGGCGATCTGACGGGCCATCCGGTCGTCGCCGACGACGATGAAGTTGTCGCCCGCGCGCGGGACGGCGGTCAGACCGAGGACCAGGACCGGACGCGAGGGGTCGGCCTCGTCGACCGTCTCCCCGTTGTCGTCCAGCATCGCCCGGACGCGGCCGAACGCCTCGCCACAGACGATCGAGTCGCCCACCCGCAGCGTGCCGCGCTGCACGAGCACGGTCGCCACGGGGCCGCGGCCCTTGTCGAGGTGCGCCTCGATGGCCAGGCCCTGGGCGTCCATGTCCGGGTTCGCCCGCAGGTCGAGCTCGGCGTCCGCGGTCAGCAGGATGGCCTCCAGCAGGCCGTCGATGCCGATGCCCTGCTTGGCGGAGATGTCCACGAAGAGCGTGGAACCACCGAACTCCTCGGCCACCAAGCCGTACTCGGTGAGCTGGGCCCGCACCTTGGTCGGGTCCGCGCCCTCCTTGTCGATCTTGTTGACCGCCACCACGATCGGCACGTCCGCCGCCTGGGCGTGGTTCAGCGCCTCGATCGTCTGCGGCTTCACACCGTCGTCGGCCGCGACCACCAGCACCGCGATGTCGGTGGCCTGCGCACCACGGGCACGCATGGCGGTGAACGCCTCGTGACCCGGGGTGTCGATGAAGGTGATCTTCCGCGGCTCGCCCTCGTGGGTGGTACCCACCTGGTAGGCGCCGATGTGCTGCGTGATGCCGCCGGCCTCGCGGGCCACCACGTTGGTGTGGCGGATCGCGTCGAGCAGCTTCGTCTTACCGTGGTCGACATGACCCATGACGGTCACGACCGGCGGGCGCGGCGCGAGGTCGCCCTCGTCACCCTCGTCCTCACCGAACTCGATCTTGAAGGACTCGAGGAGCTCGCGGTCCTCCTCCTCCGGGCTGACGACCTGGACGTCGTAGTCCAGCTCGGCGCCCAGAAGCTGGAGCGTCTCCTCGCTGACCGACTGGGTCGCGGTCACCATCTCGCCGAGGTGCAGCATGATCTGCACGAGCGAGGCCGGGTTCGCACCGATCCGGTCGGCGAAGTCCGCCAGGGACGCACCTCTCGGCAGGCGGATCGTCTGCCCGCCGCCACGTGTGACCTGCACGCCGCCGATCGCCGGGGCCTGCATGTTGTCGAACTCCTGGCGCCTCTGGCGCTTGGACTTGCGGCCACGGGTCGGACGGCCTCCCGGACGCCCGAACGCGCCCGCCGTGCCACCGCCGCGGCCACGGCCGCCGCCACCGCCGGGACGACCGGCGAAGCCGCCACCGCCACCGCCGCCGCCGGGACCACCGCCCGGCCCGCCGGGACGACCGGTCGTGGCACCGGGACGCGGGCCGCCGAAGCCGCCGCCACCCGGACGACCGCCGCCGCCACCCGGACGGCCACCGCCGCCACCGGGACCGGGACGACCGCCGCCGCCACCGGGACGCGGGCCTCCGCCGCCCGGCCCGGCCGGACGGCCCTGGGGCATCATCATCGGGTTCGGACGCGGACCACCGGGACGCGGACCGCCGGCGCCGGGACCCGGGCGGGGACCGCCCATGCCAGGACCGGGACGCGGGCCTCCGGGGCCGGGACGCGGACCACCCGCGCCCGGAGCGCCGGAACGCGCGGCGGGCGGACGCGGCATGGCACCGTCACGGCCGCCGTCGCGGCGCGGCTCACGAGGAGCGCCGTCCCCACGGTCGGGACGGTCGCCTCGGTCGGGACGTCCCCCGTCGCGGCCGCCGGGCCGCGCGGGACGCTGGCCCATGCCGCTGGCGGTCGAGGAGAACGGGTTGTTGCCCGGACGCGGGCCGCGCGGGCCAGGCTTGGGCCCACCCGGACGCGGGGCGCCGCCGCTGGGCGCACCGGAACCGGCGGGCGCGCCACCCGGGCGCGGCGCCGGCGCGGGCCTCGGGCCCGGCTTGGGCGCTCCGGCGCCACCCGGCCTCTGACCTGAGGCCTGGCCTGACGCCGGACCTGAGGCCGCGGGACGCGAGACGTCCGGACGGGGCCCCTGCGGACGGGCCGCCTCGGGGCGCGTCTCGGGGCGCGCCGCCTCCGGCTGGGAAACCGGCGGGTGCGGCATCGGAACCGGACGCGGAGCGGGTCGCGGACCCGGCTTCGGGCCCGGCCTCGCGACCGTGTCGCCGGACTGGGAAACGGGCGCCTGCGGGGCGCCCCCGTTGACCTGGCTCTCTGAAGCCGGCCTGGGCGCAGGCTTCGGCTGCGCCGGACGGGCGGGCCTACCCCCGCCCCTGGAGGCGTCACCCTTGAACGCCTCGGTCAGTTTGCGGACGACCGGCGCCTCTATCGTCGAGGACGCCGACCTCACGAACTCGCCCATTTCGGTGAGCTTGGCCATGACGACCTTGCTCTCTACCCCGAACTCCTTGGCGAGCTCGTATACCCGGACCTTCGCCACTGCACTCCCTAACTCGGCCCGGGAGGCTAGCAGTGCCGCCGGACCGTCGCTACCTGTACGTACTCATCGCCGCGTGCTCATCAGGCGCTCATAGCAATCTGACTCCGCCCATCAACTCGGCGTCCTACATGACAATTACGTCGTGCCCTGATTCCCGGAGCCGATACCGGGGACCAGCGGTAACCATTCACCCGGACCGCCCCGGCGTCAACCCCTCCAGGTGATCCCGCAAGAGCGACGTGTCAAGCGGCCCCTGCGCGCGAAACGCGCGAGGGAACGCCCGCCGACGCTCGGCGAGCTCCAGACAGCGTGGGGACGGGTGCATCGAGGCACCACGTCCCGGGAGCCGTCCTCGCACGTCGGGGACGATGACGTCCTCGACCACGACCAGGCGGAGCAACTCGGACTTTACCGTGCGAACCCGGCAGCCCACACACGTTCTCAGCGGGACTGCCCGGCAACCGTATTCCAGCTTACCTCGCCGACGCATCGGCGGGATCAGCAGGGGCCTGCTCGGTGTCCGGCCGGATGTCGATCCGCCAGCCGGTCAGCCGGTTGGCGAGGCGGGCGTTCTGCCCTTCCTTGCCGATGGCCAGGGACAACTGGTAGTCGGGCACGATGACGCGCGCCATGCGGCCATCGGCGTCGACCACCTCGACACGGGAAACACGCGCGGGAGACAGGGCATTCCCGACGAACTCGGCCGGATCCTCGGACCAGTCGATGATGTCGATCTTCTCGCCGTGCAGCTCCGTCATCACGTTGCGCACCCGCGACCCCATCGGGCCGATGCACGCGCCCTTGGCGTTGACGCCCGGCTTGCGCGACCGTACGGCGATCTTGGTGCGGTGGCCCGCCTCCCGGGCGATGGCCGCGATCTCCACCGTGCCGTCGGCGATCTCCGGGACCTCCAGCGCGAAGAGCTTCTTCACCAGGTTGGGGTGGGTGCGCGAAAGGGTGACCGACGGGCCCTTCGGGCCCTTCTTCACCTGGACGACGTAGCAGCGGATGCGCTCGCCGTGCGCGTACTCCTCACCGGGGACCTGCTCGTTGTGCGGGAGGATCGCCTCGATCTTGCCGAGGTCGACCAGCACCACCCGCGGATCCTTGCCCTGCTGGATGACGCCCGCCACCAGCTCGCCCTCGCGGCTCGCGAACTCGCCGAAGTTGATCTCGTCCTCAGCGTCCCTGAGCTGCTGCAGGATCACCTGCTTGGCCGTGGTGGCGGCGATCCGGCTGAAGTTGGACGGGGTGTCGTCGTACTCGCGCACGACGTCGCCGTTCTCACCCAGCTGGGCCGCCCAGATCACCACGTGGCCCGTGTCGCGGTCCAGCTCGGCGCGCGCCTTCTGCGCCGCGCCCTCGGTCCTGAAGTACGCGATCAGCAGCGCGTCCTCGATCGCCTTGACGACCAGGTCGAAGGAGATGTCCTTCTCCCGCTCCAGGCTGCGCAGGACGCTCATGTCAATGTCCACAAGGCTCCCCCCTAGCCCTCGTCGCCGGTGCCGGCGGCGTCGGCGATGTCCTCGTCGACATCGAGGTCCTCGTCACGTTCGTCATCAAGTTCGTCATCAAGTTCGTCTTCGAGACCGGCGTCGCGCCGGTTGAACTCGACCTGCACACGGCCGCGCACCAGCTCGCCGTAGGCGATGTCGCGCGCGCCGTCCAGCTCCACACCGGACTCGTCCGCGCCGGTCACGCGGCCCTCCACCGAGGTGCCGTCACGCAGCTCCGCCCGCACCAGCCGCCCCTGCGCCCGGCGCCAGTGGCGCGGCTCGGTGAGCGGCCGGTCCACGCCGGGGGAGGTGACCTCCAGGACGTACGCGCTGCCGCCGAGCACGTCCACCTCGTCGAGCCGCTTGGAGACGGACTGGCTCACGTCGGCCACGTCGTCCAGGCTCACGCCGCCGTCCCGGTCCACCACCACGCGCACCAGCCGCCGGCGGCCCGCCGGCGTGACCGTCACGTCCTCCAGGTCGAACCCTTCGGCGGCGACCACCGGGCCGAGCAGTTCGACCAGGCGGCCGCGTCGAGCATCGCTGCCCATGCCGACCTCCCTATGACCGTGTAACTCGCCCGATGTGCCAACAGCCTATCGACACCGGGAGGTGGAAACTGCGCCACACCCGGGCGACGATCCGACACGCACACGATCATCACGGTCACGGGCGGGGACCAGTGGGCGGCGCGCCGTACGATGCTGTCTCGTGGAGGACGGCGGCGGGGCACGGGTGACCAGACGCGCGTTGCTGGGCGTCGCCGCCGCGGCGGGCCTGGCCGCCGCGGGAGGCTGTTCGAGCGGCCCGGGCAAGCCCGCCGCGTCACCCCCTCCGGACCCGCAGACCGTGCTGATCGGCGAGCTGATCGCGGACAAGGAGCGGCTGGTGTCGCTGTACGGGCGCGCGGTCGCCGCCCTGCCCGGCCGGGCCGCCGCGCTGGAGCCGTTCCGGCAGCGGCACGCGGCTCACGCGCGGGCGCTGCGCGCGCTGCTGCCCGCCGGGAACGCTCCGACGACCCCGGCCCCGTCGTCCTCCGGATCGCCGGCCGCAGCGCCGTCCGGGTCGCCCTCCGACGGCTCGCCCGAGGCCTCCGTAGAAGTGCTGAGGGACGCCGAACGGACCGCGGCGGCGGCGCGTCCCGGGCAGACCGCCACGGCCTCGCCCGCCCTCGCCCAGCTTCTGTCCAGCATCGGCGCCTGCGAGGCCGTCCATGTCGTCGCCCTGGGGAGGCTGCGTGGCTGAACCCGCGACCCCGCCCGTCGTGAGCCCGGCTGTGAGCCCGGCCGCGGAGCCCTCCGTCGGCGCCCTCGGCCGGGCCCTGTCCGCCGAGTACGCCGCCGTGTACGCCTACGGAGTCGTCGGCGGGCGGACGAAGGGCGGGCTGCGCGCCCGGGCGACGGCGGCCTTCGACGCCCATCGGGCGCGGCGCGACCAGTTGCGCACCCTCATCACCCAGCGCGGCGGCACGCCCACCGAGCCGGGGCCCTCCTACGGCCTCCCGTTCGAGGTGCGCACGCCGTCCGACGCGGTGCGCCTGGCGGTGCTCGTGGAGCAGCGGGTCGTCACCGCCTATCTGGAGCTCGCCGCCGACCGCGATCCCGCCCTGCGGCGGCTCGCCGCGCTGGCGGCGCAGGAGAGCGCGACGCGCGCGTACGGCTGGCAGCCGGAGATCGGCGCCTTCCCCGGCATGCCCGGCCGCGACGCCGGTCCCACTCAAGCCGGGCCACCCGACAGCGAACCGACCGGCGCCACCCAAACCGACACCACGCAGAGCGGCACCGCACAACCCGACGCAGAACTCCCCGACGCCACTCCCTCCGGGTCGTGATCGCCGGTAGGGCCGGGGCCCGGCCCTACCGGCTACCGGAAGATCACGCGGGAGAGGCGGGGAGGCAGGCGGCGAGGACGCGGTCGACGGCCTGGTCCAGCGGGATCTCCTCCTTGGTCCCGGCGACCCGGTCGCGCAGCTCCACCACACCCTGGGCCAGCCCACGGCCGACGATCAGGACGGTGGGCACACCCAGCAGCTCGGAGTCCTTGAACTTGACGCCCGGCGACACGCCCTGACGGTCGTCCACCAGCACGCGCAGTCCCCGCGCCTCCAGGCTCTCGGCGAGCTCGCTGGCCACCTCGATCTGGTTTTCCTTGCCGGTGCCCACGATGTGCACGTCGGCGGGGGCCACCTCCCTGGGCCACACCAGGCCCAGCTCGTCGTGCCGCTGCTCGGCCAGCACCGCCACCGCCCGGGACACGCCGACGCCGTACGAGCCCATGGTGATGCGGATGGGCTTGCCGTCCGGCCCGAGCGCGTCGAGGTGGGCCGCGTCGGCGTACTTGCGGCCGAGCTGGAAGATGTGGCCGATCTCGATGCCGCGGTCGATGGACAGCGGGTGCGCGCAGCGGGGGCAGGAGTCGCCCGCACGCACCTCGGCGGCCTCGATCGTGCCGTCGGGCTGGAAGTCACGGCCCACGACCACGTGCGCGGCGTGCTTGCCCGCCTCGTTGGCGCCGGTCACCCAGGCCGAGCCGGCGACGACGCGGGGGTCGACCAGGTAGGTGATCCCGAGATCCGCGAGCACCTGCGGGCCGATGTAGCCGCGCACCAGGCCCGGGTGGCGGGCGAAGTCCTCGGCCTCGAAGATCTCCGGCACGCCGGGCGCGAGCGCGGCCTCCAGGCGCTTGAAGTCCACCTCGCGGTCGCCGGGGACGCCGACGACCACGGTCCTGACCTCGTCCGAGCCCGGCGTGCGGACCTTGACGACGAGGTTCTTCAGCGTGTCCGCAGCGGTGACGCCCAGGCCGTACCGCTCGTTGACGTACGTCACCAGCGACTCGATCGTCGGCGTACCGGGCGTGTCGAGGACCTCCATGGCCGGCTGCTCGGCCGTCACCGCGGGCGGTGCGGGCGTGACGACGGCTTCGGCGTTGGCCGCGTACCCGCAGTTGTGGCAGGCCACGAAGGTGTCCTCACCGGTGGCGCAGGGCGCGAGGAACTCCTCCGAGGCCGATCCGCCCATCGCGCCCGACATGGCGAAGCAGATCCGGTAGTCGATGCCGAGGCGGTCGAAGATGCGGATGTAGGCGTCGCGGTGCATCTCGTAGGACCGCTTCAGGCCGTCGTCGTCGAGGTCGAAGGAGTAGGAGTCCTTCATCACGAACTCCCGGCCCCGCAGGATGCCGGCCCGGGGACGCGCCTCGTCGCGGTACTTGGTCTGGATCTGGTACAGCGTCACCGGATAGTCCTTGTAGGAGGAGTACTCCCCCTTGACCATGTCGGTGAACATCTCCTCGTGGGTCGGCCCGAGGAGGTAGTCGGCGCCCTTGCGGTCCTTCAGGCGGAACAGCGTGTCGCCGTACTCGGTCCAGCGGCCCGTGGGCTCGTAGTAGTCGCGGGGCAGCAGCGCGGGGAACAGCACCTCCTGCGCGCCCATCCGGTCCATCTCCTCGCGGACCACCCGGGCGACGTTCTCCAGCACGATCTTGCCGAGGGGCAGCCAGGAGTAGATGCCGGGCGCGACCCGGCGGACGTAGCCGGCGCGGACGAGCAGCTTGTGGCTCGGCACTTCCGCGTCCGCCGGATCCTCACGCAGGGTGCGCAGGAACAGGGTCGACATACGCAGCAGCACGGCTACTCCTTGCTCGTGAGAGGTCTCCCGCCACGCCTCCTCCGGATCGCCGCGGCCGGAGACCCCGGCGCGGATCTCCTCGCGGACCCCCGGCGACGGCGTGGGAGACGAAGACGATGTGCTCCAAGGCTATCGACTCGGGGCACCCGCCGCCTCCCCTCCACGCGCGCCCCGCTCAGCCGCCGAGAAGTTCCTCCCAGTGCTGGCGCGACCGCTCCCCGGCGCCCGCCGGGCCGTCCAGCACCGCCGACAGCCGCCACAGGCCCGGCCTGGACCGCAGCCGTTCCATCCCGAACGGGTCGATCGCCCGCAGCACGAAAGTCACCCCCATCACGTCGATCACGGCGGTCGACGCGGTCGCGGGACCGGCCGGGGCGGTCGGCGCGGCGTCGGGGCCCGGCTCGCCGATCCGCTCGACCAGCAGCGCCGCCACCTCCGCCGCCTGCGGGCCGTCGCGCCACTCGACCTGCCAGGAGTGGTCGGTGGTCCGCCACCAGGTGAGGTCGCGGCACGCCTCCAGTGTCTCCGCCTCGCCGGACAGCGCGGCCATGACCCGGCCCAGCGCCTCGTAGCGGCGGCCGTCGCCTGGATCGTTCCGTGGCCCCCGGACCGTGGCCGGCGAGGCCCCGGGCTCGTCCTGCCCCCCGCGCAGTCCCCTCATGTCAGGGAGGGTCCCACCGCCCGGCCGTCTCGTCCGCGGGTTTCCCCGTCTTTTAGCCCCAGAGCCCACGGGCATCACTCTGATCGCGGCCGCCGGGTCGCCGCAACCCCACGAATCATCACAACACGGATCACAGTCGGGTGCCTCGGCATGGCGTTCCGGTGACACGGCCGCCGCCGATGATAAAGAATCAAAGACAGAGACGCCGCCGCTGCCGGGAGGCCATGGTGACACTGCGCGTCGCGATCGTCGGGTCGGGCCCGGCCGGGATCTACACGGCCGAGGCACTGGTCAAACAGTCGCACGACCCCGTCGAGGTGGACGTGCTCGAACGCCTGCCGACGCCCTACGGGCTCGTGCGGTACGGCGTCGCGCCCGACCACACGTCGATCAAGTCGATCGCCGGGTACCTCCGGCGCGTCCTCGAGACGCCCGGGGTGCGCTTCCTCGGCGGTGTGGAACTCGGCGCGGACGTCTCGGCCGACGATCTGCTGTCCTGCTACGACGCCGTCGTCTACTGCACCGGCGCGATGGTCGACAGGCAGCTCGGCATCCCGGGCGAGGACCTTCCGGGCAGCGTCGCCGCGACGGACTTCGTCAACTGGTACTGCGGCCACCCCGACGTCCCGCCGGACACCTTCTCCCTGGACGCCGAGGACGTCGTCGTCATCGGCGTCGGGAACGTCGCCGTGGACGTGGTGCGGATCATGGCCAAGACCGCCGACGAACTGCGCGGCACCGACGTGCCCGAGGAGGTGCTCGACCGGCTGGCCGCCTCGCGGGTCAGGCGCATCCACATGGTCGGCCGGCGCGGCCCGGAGCACGCCAAGTTCACCCTCAAGGAGCTGCGCGAGCTCGGCGAGTTGCTGAACGCCGACGTCCTGACCTTCCCCCACGAGATCGGGACCGCCGACCTGACCGCCCTGTCGCGGCAGGTCAAGGGCAACGTGGACGTGCTGCGGTCGTGGTCGGAGCGCGAGCCGGCCGACCGGCCGCGCCGTCTGGAGGTGCGCTTCTGGCTGCGCCCGGTGGAGATCCTCGGGGTCTCCCGGGTCGAGGGCGTACGGCTGGAGCGGACCCGCCTGGAGGACGGGCGGGTCGTCGGGACCGGCGAGTTCGAGACGATCCCGGCGGACATGGTGATGCGCTCGGTCGGCTACCGGAGCGTCGCGCTGCCCGGGGTGCCCTTCGACGCGCGGGCGATGACGGTGCCCAACGTCGCCGGGAAGGTGACCGACCGGCAGTACGTCGCGGGCTGGCTGAAGCGGGGACCGACCGGGGTGATCGGGACCAACAAGTCCGACGCCGCGGAGACCGTGCGCACCCTGCTCGCCGAGGTGACGCCGGGGACCGCGACGACCCGGCTGGACGACCTGCTCGCCGCCCGCGGCGTGCGCCCGGTGACGTACGAGGACTGGCTGGGGATCGAGGCCGCGGAGGCGGCGCTGGCGGAGAACCTCAAGCGGGGCGAGCGGGTGAAGCTGGTGGGCAGGGACGCCATGCTGGGCGCCTGCGGCCGTCTCGCGCGCGGGGGAACGCCCTCCTGAGCGCCCGTCGGGCGGCGCGGATCCGACGAGGGTCAGTTCCAGTACCCCGGCCGGTGGTAGCGGGCGCCGTCGCGCCCGGGCACGAGGTCGGGCAGCTGCGACCGGCGGATGATCGCTTCCCCGAGGGGGAACCACGCGTCGCTCGCCAGGCGCAGGCCGTCAGAACGGCGTCCGGGCGGGAACACGGCGACCACCCGGGTCTTGCCGCCCCGCCGGGCGTCCACCGACCGCACGGCCTCGATCGCCGCGCACAGGTCGCTGTCGGCCGACAGCAGCAGCACGACGTCGACGAGATCGAGCGCGACGTCGCCGACGATCGCGGCGGCGAGAGCGGCGTCGGACTGCTTCTCCTCGTACGTCCGCCAGGAGGCTCCGCAGATGCGGCAGGAGGCCCGCTGCTCCTGGAACCGTCCCAGCACCACGTCGACCCCCAGGGTCTCGAGAACCGCGAGATAGGTCTTCTGCCGTAGCAGCGCGCCTGGTTCGTTGCGCACGTGGGCGCTGAAGTAGCGAATGGTGGTCAGCGTCTGGCCGGGCTTCAACAGCCGGCTCGCCAGCGCGTGCAGATCGAGCCAGAGATAGCGTCTGCCCCGCAGGGAACGCAGCCCGTAGTAGAGGTTGAACCCATCCACGTAGACCCCGACGCGTACGGATCGAGGAACGGGGTTGTCGCGCACCGCCATCACGCCCTAACATGGTGTCACCGCGCCCGGGGTTACGTCCCCGGGCTCTACGGCCCCCGACAGGGGGCCGTTTCTTTTTTCGCTCGCTTGTTCGAGTAAGAGGATACCCAACTCTCCGTCGCCACGTGACGACGTTGCGTGATGAAGTCGCCCGTGCCGGGACTCTGCGAGGATCGTCCGCATGGAGACGACGCTGACCGGCCTGGACGGGCTGCTCGACGGCTTCGACCGCGTCTACCGCGACCAGCTCGCCCGTTACCCCGCGGGGCAGGAGCCGGCGTGGCAGCCGGTGCACACCGTGTACGTGCCGGCGGACCGGGTCACGGCGGAGGTCGTCCACGAATGGCGGCACGCCGCCGCCGACCTGCTCAACCGGCTGCTGTTCACGCCGGGCGAGCTGGCCGCGCTGTTCGGGCTGGACCTCGAACTGGCCCGGCCGGTGCACGAGCGGGTCCGCCGCAAGCTCCACAACGAGCCCATCGAGGACCTGCGGATCGACTTCGAGGACGGGTACGGCGTGCGCGCGCCGGAGGAGGAGGACCGGCACGCCGAGTCCGCCGCCGCGGCGGTGGCCGAGATGCACCGCGCGGGCACGCTGCCGCGCCGGTGGGGGCTGCGGGTGAAGTCGTTCGCCGACGGCGACCCGCACCGCTCGGTCCGTACGCTCGACGGCTTCCTCACCGAGGTCGTACGGCGGGCCGGGCGGCTTCCGGACGGGTTCACGGTGACGTTCCCCAAGGTCCTCATGGAGGACTACCTCCGGCAGTTCGCCCGCTGCCTAGAGGCTCTGGAGCGCGCGCTGGCGCTGCCCTCCGGGACGCTGCGCTTCGAGATGCAGGTGGAGGCCCCGCAGACCGTGCTGTTCCTGCAGCGGTCGGCCGGCCTGGTGCCGTCGCTCGGCGGGCGGCTCGCGGCCGCGCACTTCGGGGTGTTCGACTACACCGCGGCGGTCGGGTTGCCCCCGGACGAGCAGCGGCTCGACCATCCCGCGTGCGATCACGCCAGGCACGTCATGCGGACCGCGCTCGCCGGCACGGGCGTCGAGCTGTCGGACGGCTCCCTCGCCGCGGCGCCGGCCTCGGACTCGGCCGCCGACGTGCACGCCCTGCTCCGCAGGCACTCGGCGCTGGTGGCGCACTCGCTGTCCCACGGCTTCCACCAGGGCTGGGACATGCATCCCTCCCATCTCGTCAGCCGCTTCACTACCGTCTACGCGTTCCATCTCGCCTGCTACGAGAAGTACGCCGACCGGGTGCACGCGTGGGAGGAGCGGCGGGCCGCGGCGGGCGGGGTCTTGGACGAGCCCGCCACCGTCCGGACGCTGGCCGCCGCGCTGGCCCGGGCCGACCAGGCCCTCGGCTGACCGCGTCCGTCTTTGCCATATCGGCAACGTTGTTTGGCGGTCCCGCCGATCATGTCGCATCGTGACCGGAGCGATGCGAGAGGAGATTCGGGTGGACGGGACATATGACGTGATCGTGATCGGCGGCGGCGCGGCCGGGCTCAGCGGCGCCCTGGCGCTGGCGCGGGCGAGACGGACGGTGCTGGTGGTCGACGACGGGCGGCCGCGCAACGCGCCGGCCTCACACGTGCACAACTACCTCGGCAGGGAGGGCACGCCGCCCGGCGAGTTGCTGGCGGCCGGGCGCGCGGAGGTCGAGGCGTACGGCGGTGAGGTCACCGACGGCCGCGTGGCGAGGGCGGCGCGGGAGGACGACGGCCGTTTCCTCGTGACGCTCGACGACGGGCGTGTGCTCCGCGCGCGACGGCTGCTGCTCGCGACGGGGCTCGCGGACGAGCTTCCGGACGTGCCCGGTCTGGCCGGACGGTGGGGCCGCGACGTGCTGCACTGCCCCTACTGCCACGGCTGGGAGGTCCGCGACCGGCGGATCGGGGTGCTGGCCACCGGGCCGCACGCCGTCCATCAGGCCTGCCTGTGGCGGCAGTGGACCGACGACGTGGTCTTCCTCAACCATCACGCCGTGCCGCTGACGGAGGAGGACGCCGAGCGGCTCGCGGCGCGCCGGATCGCCGTCGCGGACGGCCCGGTCACGGCGGTGGAGGTCACCGGCGACGCGATCAGCGGAGTGCGCCTGGCCTCGGGCGACGTGATCGCGCTCGACGCGGTCGTCGTCGCGCCGCTGTTCACCGCCCGCGCCGAGGTGGCGCGGTCACTCGGGCTCACGCCGGTGGAGGTGGAGGTCCGCGGTCAGGTGGTCGGCAGCCGGATCCCCGCGGAGCCTACCGGGGCCACCGCCGTGCCCGGCGTCTGGGTGGCGGGCAACACGGCCGACGTGATGGCACAGGTGATCATGGCCGCCGCGGCGGGCCTGACCGCCGGCGCGGCGATCAACATGGACCTCGTCGCCGAGGAGACCACGGAGGAGGTCGGCGCCTACCGGCATCAGATGGGCACGATGTTCGAGGAGGCCGCCTGGGAGGAGCGCTACCGGTCCCGGCCGGCCGTCTGGAGCGGGCGCCCGAACCCGCAACTCGTCGCCGAGGCGGCCGATCTGCCCCCGGGGCGGGCCCTCGACGTCGGCAGCGGCGAGGGCGCCGACTCCGTGTGGCTCGCCGAGCGCGGCTGGCGGGTGACCGGGACGGACATCTCGGCCACCGCGCTGAAGCGGGCCGCCGCCCACGCCGCCGACACCGGTCCCGAGGTCGCGGCCCGGATCGAGTGGCTCCATGCGGACCTGCGCGACCACCCGCTCCCCGAGGGGGCGTACGACCTGGTGTCGGCGCACTACATGCACCTGCCGGGCGAGACCCGGCGGGCGCTGTACGCCCGGCTGGCCGCCGCCGTTGCGCCGGGAGGCACCCTGCTGATCGTCGGGCACCACCCGCTCGACCTGCTGACCGTGCCCCACCGGCCGCACTTCCCGCAGGCGATGTTCACCGCCGAGGAGATCGCGGCCTCGCTCGACCCGGCCGCCTGGGAGGTGACGGCCGCCGAGGCGCGGCCGCGCACGGCGAAGGACCCGGAGGGGCACGAGATCACGATCCGGGACGCCGTCCTGGTCGCGCGCCGCCGCGCCTGACGGCGCCGGGGTTCAGAGCCGGTCCACGAGGCGGCGCCAGTGCCTGACCCGGCTGGGGTCGACGGGCTCCTGCCAGGAGCCCCGCACCGCGCCTCCCACGTGGAAGGCGCGGATGCCGTAGTCGAGCAGCGCCGGGACGTGCGCCTCGCGCAGGCCGCCGCCGGCGAGCACGAGCGAAGCGTCCCCCGCCTCCGCCCGGGTCCGCAGGACGTGCAGGCCACTGCCGACTCCCTCGGGCGACCCCGACGTGAGGACGGTCGCCAGGTTCGGCAGCAGCCGTACGGCGCGCCACGCGGCCCGCACGTCGGCGGCGTGGTCCACCGCGCGGTGGAAGGTCCAGGGCAGCGGCGAGACGGCGTGGATGAGCGCCTGGGTCGCCTCCACGTCCACGGACCCGTCCTCGGAGAGGAATCCGAAGACGAACCCCGCCGCGCCGGCCTCGGTCAGTTCCTTCACGTCGCGGCGCAGCCGGTCGAGCTCCTCCGGGCTCACCGTGAATCCGGCGTCGCGGCGGAGCATGATCATCTGCGGCAGGCCGCACTCGCGGGCGATGGCCGCGACGAGGTCCGCCGAGGGGGTGAGCCCGCCCGAGCCCATGTCGGACACGACCTCCAGGCGGTCCGCCCCACCCTCCTCGGCGGCCACGGCGTCACGCAGATCGAGCGCGATCACTTCAAGGAGGGATCCCGTCATGATGTGAACAGTATCGGGTCCCTTTGCGGCGCCTCACGGCATCCGCCCTGTTCAGCACTCGATCAACTCGTTGTGTGCCGTGATGTCAAGAACGCGCAACTGCTGCGTCCCGTGGCCCCCGCGCGGGGCCGGCACCAGCGGAACGCGGCGCTCCGGCCGCCGCCGCTGCCCCGGCCGTGCCGGTTCGGCGTGCTCGGAACGGTCCCAGCCGGAGAGCACGGCGCAGGCGTCCCGCTCGAACAGCGCCCCCGAGGCGCGGTGCGGCAGGTCGACGGTGCGGACGTGCCGGAAGCCCGCCCCGCGGTAGTACGCCTGCAGCCGGGCGTTGTCCTTCGCGCAGTCGAGGCGCAGGTACGGCCGGCCCTGGACGGCGGCCCGCAGACCGGCCCAGTCGAGCAGCGTCTCCCCCAGGCCCTGGCCCGAGAAGGACCTGTGCACGGCCAGTTTGTGGACGTACAGCGCGTCGCCGGGCCGGTCCCGCGGCGTCCAGAACTCCGCGTCGGCGTGACCGTCCACCGCGATCGTGGCGGCGGGCACGCGGGCGGCGCCCTCGACGGTCTCCGCGTCCTCTCCGGCGTCGAGCAGGTACATGACCCCCTCGCCGATCAGCGGGGCGATGCGCTCGGCGGGGAAGCCCGCGGCGGGCCACTGCCGTACGCCGAGACCGTTCAGCCAGCCGGCGGTGCGGGCCAGCAGGACGAGGACCCCCGGAAGGTCGGCGGGGGTGGCGCGACGCAGCGTGAGTTCCGTAACAAGATCCAGGGTGTTCGCAGGCATGCCTGATTCCTTTCGTGCCGAGGGGGATGATCTGATCACTCAGAGTGACGGCGAGACGCCGTACAGCGTCCGTCGCGGGGACGGCGAGGCCTCGCTAGGGCGCGCGGGTGCGGCGAGGCCAGCGGCGGGAGCGCCCCCGGGAGACGGCACGGTGATCGGAACGGCGATCGGAACAGCGATCGGGGCGGGAACCGGCACGGTAGTGATCGGCACGGGGATCGGCACGGCGGCCGGACGGGCCGGCGCACAGGAGGTGAGCGCCCCCCGGAGGAGGGCTCGGCCTGGGACGCCCGCTCAGGGGAGCGGGCGCCGGGGCCTCGTCAATGACGTTCCAGCTCGTATCGGATCAGATGTTTGTCCGCGGGCAGCACGGACACGGCGACGCGGACCGGGGTGTCGTCGGCGTCGTAGCCGACCCGGGTGTGGACGACGACCGGGGTGCCGGGCTCCAGCTGGAGCCGCGCCGACTCGTCGGAGGTGGGCATGCGGGCCGAGAGGTCGTCGACCACGCGGGTCTGCAGGTGCCCGAGCTCCTCCAGCACCCTGTTGGCTCCGCGGGTGATGTCCCCCGGCCGGGCGATCTCGGAGCCCCCCACGATCTCCAGGGGGAAGTACGAGTCCAGCGTGTTGAACGGCTGGGCGTCGACGAACCGCAGACGGCGGCGCACCACGGCCAGGGCGCCGTCGGCGAGGGCGAGGCGGGTCGCCACGTCCTCGGGCGGTTCGACGATCGACACCTCGATCCGCTGGTCGGCCGTACGGCCCTCGGACCGGACGGCGTGGACGAACGCGTCGAACCGCGGCTCTTCCTGGTCGTGCGCGAGGAACTCGTCCTGGGGCCGCATGAGGAGGGGACGGCGCTCGCGTACGAACGTTCCACGCCGGCGCATCCGCAGGATGAGACCCTCGTTCTCCAGCTCGCCCAGCGCCAGCCGTACGGTGTTGCGGCTGACCCCGTGCGCCTCCATGAGGTCGGTCTCGGTCGGGATCTGGTCCCCCGGCGCGAGTTCGCCCGCGTAGATGGCCCTGCGCACCTCGGCGGCCACCTGCTGATAGAGCGACGATCGTGCCATCTTTCCTCAATCCACCCTTTTGTTCCAACAAATCTAGAGGATCTCGGTCTAGCGGGAAACAACCCCTTGACCGGAGCCCTCCGGGCCGCGCATTATCCAAACGTTGGTACAAATCCATCCAATGGAGGTGGGGCAAGTGCTAGCGGTCCGTGCGGGCACGCCGTACTTGCCCTGGCGGGACCCCTGCGAGGCGACGCGGATGCTGCGCTACGCCTTGCATCGGCAGGGGTTCACCCACACCTACCAGAGCAACGGGAACGGCATGTCCGTGCTGTCGGTATCCACCGACCTGACGGTCTGGTGCAGGAACGGGTCGTTTGTGTGGCATGAGGATGACTTCCTCATCACGCATCCCTCCGACGACCCCGACGGCGCGACACGCCTGATCATGCGGCACCACCGCACGCCGGAGCGGCCGGACGACGACGGCCTCTCCCCAGAGACTCCGTGCGAATGAACGAGGTCTCGACCCCAACCCTCGCCGGGGTCGAGGCCTCGCGCCGGGGCGGAGCGCGTCCTGGCGGGTCCCCCACGCCCGCCAGGACGCGCCACCGTTAGCCCGCGCCGTTAACCCGCGCCGTTGACCCGCGCCGCCGGACTCGACTCCGCCGCCACGCGGGACCGGCCGGGAACCGACCGGTCGGTACGCTTCCCTCATGACTCTGTTCTCGGTGGAAGGCAAGACGGTCGTCGTGACGGGCGGCTCCCGGGGAATCGGCAAGATGATCGCGCGCGGGTTCCTCGACGCGGGCGCCACCGTCTACATCTCCTCCCGCAAGCGGGACGAGCTGGAGGCCACGGCCGCGGAGCTGGGCTGCCCGGCGGTCCGGGCCGACCTGTCGACCCCCGAGGGCGTCGAGACGCTGGCGCGGGCGGTGGAGGAGCGGGAGAGCCGGCTCGACGTGCTCGTCAACAACGCCGGGGCGAGCTGGGGCGCGCCCCTGGAGGAGTATCCCGAGCACGCCTTCGACAAGCTCTGGGACATCAACGTCAAGGGCGTCTTCTTCCTCACCCGCCGGTTCCTGCCGCTGCTGCGCGCCGCCGCCTCGCCCGACGACCCCGCCCGCGTGATCAACATCGGGTCGGTCGACGGGCTGCGGGTGCCGTTCATGGAGAACTACGCCTACTCGGCCGCGAAGGCGGGGGTCCACATGCTGACCCGGCACCTGGCGCATCGGCTGGCCAAGGAGTCAATCACCGTCAACGCGATCGCCCCCGGGCCGTTCGAGTCGAAGATGATGGCCTTCGCGCTCGACGACCCCGAGATGCGCGGCGCGATCGAGAGCGGCGTGCCGCTGGGGCGGATCGGCCGGCCCGACGACATGGCGGGCGCGGCCGTCTTCCTCGCCTCACGGGCCGGCTCGTACCTCACCGGGGCCGTCATCCCGGTGGACGGCGGCATATCGACGCACGGCTGAACACTGGCCCGCCCTGGTGGGCGCGGGGTCAGCCCGCCTTGAGCGCCTCGGCGAGGGCCTCGGCGAACAGGTCCGGCGCGGCCAGCTCGTCCCGCAGGAACAGGTACGGCTCGGTGAGCTCGACCTCCATCAGCACCGGCTCGCCGTCCGGCATCCTGACCAGGTCCACCCGGGCGTACAGCAGATCCGGCGGGACGGCGGCCAGCACCCGCTCGGCCAGCGCGAACTGGTCGTCGTCGGGGTCGCGCAGGGTGGCGCGGTTCTCCGCCGTGGCCTCGACGCCGCTGAGCATGGGATGCCGCCGTACGGCGTGGCTGAACCGGCCGCCGAAGTACAGCAGCGACAGCTCCCCCTCCAGTTCCACGGACGGGAGGTACGGCTGGACCATGACCGTGCGGCCCTCGTCGAGCAGCCGGGCCACGTGCGCTGCCGCGGCGTCCCGATCAGCCGTGCGGGTCGTGTCGCGGGCCCCCGCCGAGACGGCCGGCTTGACGACGTACTCGTCCCACTCGGGCAGCCCGGCGCCCGGCTCGGGCCAGAAGGTGGGTACGGTCGGCACGCCGAGCGTGCGCAGGTAGGTCTTGTCGGTGTTCCATTCGAGCACCGCCGCCGGGTTGAACAGCCGCGTGACCCGCTCCACCCGATGGGCCCAGGCGACGAACTCGTCACGCCGCTCGATGTAGTCCCAGGCGGAGCGGACGACCACCGCGTCGAACTCCGACCAGTCGGCCCGGGGGTCGCGCCAGTTCACCGGCGCCCCCTCGATGCCGACCCCGAGCCAGGCGGCGAGGGCGGTCTCCCGCTCGTCGTCGTGGCGGCTCACCGTATCGTCGGCGGTGACGTAGGCGACCTTCATGAAGCTCCCATCCGCGATGCGTCGGCGCCCATGCTACGGCGCGTGTCACACCGCCGGGCCGCCGCCCGCCCTCCCCCGCCGCCCGCTCGGGTGCCCTCAGCCGAGGCCGGCGAGGACCTCGGCCGCCGCCTGGCCGCAGACCCTGGCGGCGCCGTGCGTGGCGATGTGGACCGCCCCCAGGTCCGTACGGCCCGGCAGCCCCATCTCGACCACGACGCCGTCGGGCCGGGCGGCCAGCAGGCGCTCCAGCAGGTCCGTCTGCCAGGGATGCCGGTGGGCGTCCCGGACCACGACGACGAGAGGCCGCTCGGCCGCCTGGCGCAGGATCGCGGCGGCGACGCCGTCGCCCGGCTCGCGCGCGCCGCGCCCGTCCTCCGCGTGCCCGTCCTCCGCGTGCCCGTCCTGCGCGCGCACGTCCTCCGCGCGCAGGCGGGTGACCGTGGTGCCCGGCAGCAGCTTGCCCAGCGGCTCCCCCGCGCCCCACGGCATGCCCTTGTCGATCGCGAGGTTGGTCTCCGGCGCGAGCTCCACCACGTGGGGCGCCGCGGCCAGCGGCAGCGTCCCGGCCGGTCCGCGCAGGGTGACCCGCAGCGCCCGGCGGGCGGCGGCCAGCCCGATCTCGCCGGGCACGGCGTCCCCCGGCTCCGCCCCGGCCCGCCAGGCGGCCAGGGCGCGCACCCGGGCCGCCGCGTCGGCGAGCCGCTCCTCCGTCAGCGATCCCTCCGTCACGGCGTCGGCGATCGCGTCGCGGATGCGCGCGTGGGTCGCCTCGTCGGCGTTCTCGCCGCCCACGCAGACCGCGTCGGCCCCCGCCGCCACGGCCATCGCGCTCGCGCCGCCCAGGCCGTACCGGCCGGAGACCGCGGCCATCTCGATGCCGTCGGTGACGATCAGGCCCTCGAAGCCCAGCTCCCGCCTGAGCAGGCCGGTGAGGACGCGGGGGCTCAGGGTGGCCGGCCGCTCCTCGTCGTACGCAGTCACGAGCAGGTGACCGGTCATGATGGAGCGCACCCCCTCCCGGATCGCCACCCGGAACGGCAACAGCTCGACCTCGGCCAGCTCCTCACGTGAGGCGGTCACCCGCGGGATCCCGTGGTGGGAGTCCACGGACGTGTCGCCGTGCCCGGGGAAGTGCTTGGCGCAGGCGGCGACGCCGGTGGACTGCAGCCCGCGGATCCAGGCGGCCGTGTGCCGCGCGACGAGCCCCGGGGCGGCGCCGAACGCGCGCAGGCCGATGACCGGGTTGTCCGGGTTGGAGTTGACGTCGGCGGCCGGGGCGAAGTCGATGGTGATGCCGGCCTGCCGCAGGTCGTGCCCGATGTCCCGGGCCACCTGCTCGGTCAGCTCCACGTCGTCCACGACGCCGAGTGCGTAGTTGCCGGGCCGTGAGCTGCCCGTGCGGGCCTCCAGCCGCGTCACCTCGCCCGCCTCCTCGTCGATGCCGATCACGACGTCGGGGTTCTCCGCGCGCAGCGACGAGGTCAGGGCGGCGAGCTGGGCCGGGGTGTCCACGTTCCGCGAGAACAGCACGACGCCGGCGAGGCCGCCCGCGAGCCGCCGCCGCACCCAGTCGGGGGCGGTGGTCCCGGCGAAGCCGGGCAGGAGGACCGTGTCGGCCAGACGGAGCAGGTCAGGGCTTCGCTTCATGCTGCGTCCACAGGGCATCGCTCAGGCATGCCCCGCAATCTAATAGGAAACTTTCCTATTTGCCAGCCCCGGGACGTGCCCGGCGGCTCAGAGATCGGTGCGGTGCAGCCGGTTCTCCCTCACCTCGAAGCCCGCGATCGTGGTCAGCGGGGCGCCGGGCCGGTCCACGAAGGCGACCGCGCGGTAGTCGGCCCGGAAACCGGTCATGTCCGCCGTGCAGGACACGTACCCGTGCCGGCTGTCGAAGAAGGCGATGTGGGGGTTGATGTCGAGGATCTTGCTCGCGTCCGTGATGCCCGGCATGCTCGTCACCGAGGGACCGACGAACTCGGCGCCGAGCGCGCGGGAGGCCGGGTCCGCCCAGTCCGCGCGCACGTCGCAGGCGTACGCGCTGTGCACGTCGCCGCTCAGCACGACCAGCCCGTCCGGGGCGGCGGCCAGCACGCGGGCGCGGGAGTCGGGGTAGCCGTCCCACGCGTCGGCGCTGACGGGTTCGAGCGGGAACCTGCGCTGGGAGAAGAACACCGCCTGCGCCAGCACCTTCCAGCGGGCTGTCGAGCCGCGCAGCCGTTCCAGCAGCCACTTCTCCTGCTCGGGGCCGAGCATGTCGCGTCCCTGGCGGTACTGCCGGGTGTCGGCGAGCAGGAAGTCGGCGACCCGCCCGTACGGCCGCCAGCGGTGGTTCTGCAGGCTCGCGCCGGACGGGCGCACCCGCAGCGGCTGGTGCTCGTAGTACGCCTTGAACGCGGCGGCCCGGCGCTTGAGGAAGGCGGCGGAGGCGCTTCCGTCACCCGGCAGCGCGCCCGCCCAGTTGTCCCGGACCTCGTGGTCGTCGGGGATCGCGAGCCACGGAGCGGCGGCGTGCGCGGCCTGCAGGTCGGGGTCCAGCTTGTAGCGGGCGTAGCGGTTGCGGTACCCGGCGAGCGTGGTGCACTCGGCCGCCGACTCCAGCGGGCGCACCCAGCGGCCGGGCCCGGGGTTCTTCGGCTTGCCGTACTCGTAGATGTAGTCGCCGAGGTGGAGGACCAGGTCGGGCCGTTCGGCGGCGAGATGGCCCAGCGCGGTGAAGTGACCGTGCTCGTAACGCTGGCAGGAGACGAAGCAGAAGCGGACGGGGCCGGTCGAACCCGCGGCGGGAGCGGTCCTGGTGCGGCCCACGCGGCTCACGTGGCCCTCGGCGGAGAACCGGTAGAAGTAGTCGGCCCCGGGCCGCAGCCCGGCCACCCGCACGTGCACGCTGTGCGCCCAGTCGGGCTGCGCGGGCGTGGTGCCGGACTGCACGATCTTCCGGAACGCCTCGTCCTCGGCGATCTCCCACCGCACGGTCACCGACTTGTCCGGCATGCCGCCGGGCCGCGTCGGATGCAGCGGCTCGGGAGCCAGCCGGGTCCAGAGGATCAGTCCGTCGGATAAGGGCTCGCCCGACGCCACCCCCAAGGTGAACGGATACTGCAATTTCGCCATGTGCCCGATCCTGCCGTACCGGCGGCGGTCATGCCGGGAGGTCACGTGCGGCGAGAGTTGCGAACAAGCCCTTGCTCGACGGCCATAATGGGAGCCGTGAACCAGCGTAAGGACTCCGGCGGCACGGCCGTGCCGGTCAGGGCGAGGCGCGGCGGGGCCGGGCCGGCGTCGGAACGACGCGAGCACCTCGTGAGACTCGCCGCCGAGTTGTTCGCGCGCAAGGGCTTCCAGGCCACCACGGTACGGGAGATCGCGCTGGAGGCGGGCATCCTCTCCGGCAGCCTCTACCACCACTTCGACTCCAAGGAGACGATCGTCGACGAGGTGCTGCGCACCTTCCTGGACGATCTGATCACCCGTTACCGGGCCGTGCTGGAACGCCGCGGCGATCCCCACTCGGTCCTGGCGGAGATGGTCCGCATCGGCTTCGGCACCCTGGAGCCGCACCGGGCGGCCATCACCGTCATGCAGAACGACTGGAACTACCTGCGCTCGCTGCCCGGCGACCGGTTCGACTACCTGCTGCGCGCCGAGGACGAGGTGGAGCGCATGTGGGTGGAGCAGATCAGGGCCGGTCAGGCCGCCGGCCAGTTCCGCGACGACGTCGACCCCAAGCTGACCTACCGGATGATCCGCGACACCATCTGGGTGACCGTGCGCTGGTTCCGCCCCGGCGGCAGGCTCGACACCGACCACCTCGCCGACCACTTCGTCAAGCTCCTGTTCGACGGTCTCGCGACCGGAGAGCGGGCGAGCCGGCCGTCATGACACTGCACAAGGCGGTACGCCTCGCGCTGACGGAGGCCGCCGACCCCGCGCGCGCCCTGTCCATGCGGGCGTACATGAAGTCGGAGATGCCGTTCCTCGGGGTCACGGCCGTGCCGCGCCGGGCCCTGCTGCGCCGGCTCTTCACGGAGCACCGGCTCGACAGCGCGCCCGAGTGGCGCAGGGCGGTGCTGGCGCTGTGGCGCGACGCCGAGTACCGCGAGGAGCGCTACGCCGCGATCGAACTGTCCGCGCACCGGTTCTACCGGTCCTGGCAGACGCTGTACACGATCCCGATGTACGAGGAGATGATCGTCACCGGGGCCTGGTGGGACTTCGTCGACGACATCGCCATCCACCGGATCGGCACGCTGCTGCGGTTGTACCCGGAGAGCATGCGCCGCCTGGTGCTGGAGTGGGCGCACGACGCGGACCTGTGGAAACGGCGCGCCGCCATCCTGTGCCAGAACTCCTTTAAGGACGGCACCGACGTCCACCTGCTCTACGCCTGCATCGAGCCGAGCCTGTCGGACACCGACTTCTTCGCCCGCAAGGCCATCGGCTGGGCGCTGCGCGAGTACGCGAGGACCAACCCGCAGGAGGTGCTCCGCTACGTGAAGCACCGTGGCCTCAGCGGGCTGAGCCGCCGCGAGGCGCTGCGGAACCTCCCCGGCGCCTGAGGCCCCGGGTGCCCGGGGCCTCAGTGCGCCCCGTACGGACGACGGCACGCCCGGTCCCCCGGATTACATCCGGGAGGTGACGTTTTTGCTCCGGTGACAACCGCCCTTTCGGGTGAGACCTTGAGTCAGGGCGGATTCAAGGGGGCGTCATGAGGGCCTGGTCGGTACCGGGCTACCGGGAGGTACGGGAACTCGGCGCGGGCGGCGCCGGGCGGGTCGTGCTGGCGACCTACACGACCACCGGCGCCTACGTCGCGATCAAGTATCTGCGCGAGGAACTGCGCCGGGATCCGCACTTCCTGGCCGGGTTCCGGCACGAGGCCCGGGTCATGGTGGAACTGAACGACCCCAACGTCGTGCGCCTGTACGAGTACGTCGAGGCGCGCGACGGCGCGGCGATCGTCATGGAGCTCGTCGACGGCGTCTCCCTGCGCAGGATCCTCGCCGAGCACGGCTCGACCAGTCCCGAGGCCGCGCTGGTCGTGCTGAAGGGCTCGCTGGCGGGCCTGTCGGCCGCGCACGCCGCGGGCATCGTCCACCGGGACTACAAGCCGGAGAACGTGCTGGTCCAGGCCGACGGCGCGAGCAAGCTGTCGGACTTCGGCATCGCCACACCGAGCGGGACGCCGGAGGCCCCCGCCGGCACCCCGCCGTACATGGCGCCCGAGCAGTGGTACGGCGGGCCCGCCGGTCCGGCCACCGACGTCTACGCCGCCACCTGTGTGTTCTACGAATGCCTGACCGGGCGCAGGCCGTACCGCGCGCAGGACATGGCGGTGCTGCGCATGCTGCACCGCAGCGCGCCGGTCCCGGCCGGGGACGTGCCGGCCCCGGTGCGGGCCCTGGTCGTACGGGGCATGGCCAAGAACCCGGCCGACCGGCCGCCGACCGCCCGGGCCTTCGTCGCCGACCTGGAGACGGCGGCGACCTCGGCCTACGGCCCCGACTGGGAGCAGCGCGGCCGCCGTCACCTGGCGGAACTGGCCACCCTGCTCGCGCTGACGTTCCCCCTGGCCACTCCGGCGGTGCCGGTCGAGGTGTCCACGTCGCTCGCCCGGACCGTGCTCGCCGAGCGGCTGACCCGCTTCGCCCCGCGCTTCGCCCTCGGCGCGGTCGTGCTGGCGGCCGTGGTGACCGCGGCGGTGGTCGCCGCCAACCGTCAGATGCCGGTCGCCCAGGGCACCCTGCTCACGCCGCCCCCGCCGCACAGCCTTCCCGCCGCGCCGCCTCCGGACACGGCCGGTCCGGTTCCGCCCGGGGCCACGGAGTCGTACGGCCCCGGCCCCGCGGACTCCACTCCCGAGGACGTCGGCGGTGCGTCCGGAGGCGGCACGGACGGCGACACGGACGGCGACACCGGCGCGGGCACCGGCGGCGGCGGGTCCTCGGCGGCGCCCGGGACGGCGGGGCCGGTCCCCTCTTACATGGGCGCGACGAGATCTCCGAGCCAGGCGCCGTCCCCGAGCCGCGCGCCGTCTCCCAGCCCCGCCCCGCCGCGGGTGACCGGGCTCGGCATCACCTCGTTCGACGGCCAGGCGGTGCTGGTCGACGTGCGGGCGAGCACGACGGGACGGGTGCTGCTCACCGCGCGGTTCGCCTCCGGGCCGTCGCCCGCCGCGCTCGTCGCCGCTCCGCCGCAGACGATCGCGCTGCGGGGCGCCACCTCCTACCGGATGGGTTTCCAGCAGCCCTTCCCCTCCCCCGCGTGCGGGACGACCGTGCACCGCAGGGTCGAGGTGTCCACGGTCCCGGCCGCGCGAGGAGGCGCCGGTACGAGCGTGGCGACCAGGACCGTCGCCGGTCCCCGGTGCCCCAAGCCGGACGTGTCTCCGGCGGTCCCGGGCAACAGCCCCGGTCCGCGCGAGAGCCCCGTGCCGGCCGGAACTCCCGGTGTGCCCGGAACACCCGACGCGCCGAAGACTCCCGATCCACCGAAGACTCCCGAAGCGCCGCGGACTCCCGAAGCGCCGCAGAGCCCCGACAGGCCGCGCACTCCCGGCGTGCCGCAGAACGGGCCGCAGGACACGCCACAGGACACGCCGCAGAGCGCAACACAGACCGCGGCACAGGCCCCGGAGATCGCGCCGCCGACGGCGCGACAGGGGGTACAGCAGGGGGTGTCGCGGAGTCCCGAATCGCCCGTGAAGGCGGAGGCCGGAGAACCCCGGACGGCTGACTGACTTTCGCCGGGACCGGTGAAATATTCACCGGCCGCCCCTCGCCGTTCCGGTGACTCCCGCCGCCCGCGCTCGCGAAGCGCCAGGTCAGTAGCCCTTCACAGGCGCGGCCTGAGCACGGTGTGAGCACGGCGGGCACTCCGCCTCGTTGACGCGTCCGGGTCTGCCCGGGTTGGCTCGCGCTCAGCGCACCAGACCACCTTCCGGGGGCATCGGCGGTCCGAATTGTTAACGCTCACATGAGGCATTCGTGCCGCCGTCGGCGGTCCCCACCAGCGCGTACGCGCAGCAGCAGCGGAGAAACGTACCACTCGGAGAATGGGAAAAGCCTGTGCGACATGACAGCTCTTTTCGCCGGCGGTCGAGCCTGACGGCCGCCGCCGTCGCCGCGCTGCTGACGGCCGGCGCCGGGGTGGCCGGCGTCCACGTCGCGTCGGCGGCGACGGCCGGATGCCAGGTCACCTACACGGTGACCAGCGAATGGCCGGGCGGCTTCGGCGCGAGCGTCGGCATCCAGAACCTGGGCGACCCGGTCAACGGCTGGCGGCTGACCTGGTCGTTCCCCGCCGGGCAGACCATCACCCAGCTGTGGAACGGCACCCACACCCAGTCGGGCTCCCAGGTGACGGTCACCAACGCCTCCTACAACGGCGCCATCCCCACCGGCGGCAGCGTCGCCTTCGGGTTCAACGGAAGCTTCACCGGCTCGAACCCGAAGCCTACGAGTTTCGCCCTCAACGGCGTGACCTGCACCGGCGGCGTCGCCTCCCCCACCGCCTCTCCCACCGCCTCCCCCACCGTCACGCCCAGTCAGACTCCCAGCCAGACCCCCTCGCAGAGCCCTTCGCAGAGCCCGAGCCCGAGTCCCAGCCCGAGCCCGAGCCCGAGCCCGACGCCGAGTGCCACGCCGCCGGACCGCCCGATGATCAACAACAACTTCCCGGTCACGCGTGAGGGGGCGTACGGCACCAACCGCTACACCGTGTTCCGCCCGTCGAACCCCTCCTCCGTCGGGCGCGCGATGCCCGTGCTGGTCTTCGGCAACGGGGCCTGCGCGCACACGAACGGGAGCGAGGTCGTCCAGGCGCTGACGTTCATCGCGGCCCGCGGGTTCGTCGTGGTGGACACGGCGTCGGTCGACGGCTCGCCCAACGGGGTGAACAGCGGGTCGCCGATCCCGTCGCTGCTGACCGACGCGATCGGCTGGGCCGAGCGGGAGAACGCCCGGAGCGGCTCGCCGCTCTACCAGCGTCTCGACCTGTCCCGGGTGGCCACCGCCGGGCACTCCTGCGGCGGGCTTGAGGCGCTGATCGCCGGGCAGGACCAGCGGGTCGACGGCGTGGTCTCCCTCGACAGCGGGTTGTTCGCCGACGGTTCGTTCGGCTACTCGCGCTCGGAGCTGTCCAAGCTGCACACGCCGGTGATGTTCCTGGACGGCGGGCCCTCCGACATCGCCTACGACAACACCCGGGCCAACTACGACCTGGTCAGGGTGCCGGCCGTGCTGGCCGAGCAGTCGCAGGCCGGGCACACCGGGTTCATCACCGGCTCGCAGATGACCGACGGCATGACCGCCGTGGTCCAGTTCCTGGACATGACCCTCAACGGCAACGCCACGGCGCGCTCCTACATCCTCGGCTCCTCGGGCCTGGCGGCGAAGGCGCAGTGGACGGTGCGCAGCAAGAACTTCTGACGCCGGCGTCCCCGCCCCGCCCCCTCGCCGGGCCTGGCGAGGGGGTCAGGGGCGCCGGGCGTGCCGGCCGGCGTCCACGAGCAGGGGCTCCGCCGGCCCGGCGGGCGGAGCGTCCTCCTCGTGGCCCTCGACCGACAGATTCGGCAGCAGGCGGTCGAGCCAGCGCGGAATCCACCAGTTGAGCCGGCCGAGCAGCACCATCGTGGCGGGCACGAGAAAGCCCCGGATCAGGGTGGCGTCGACCGCGATGGCCACCGCGAGCCCGACCCCGAACACCTTGACGAGGGGATCGGGGTAGGCGATGAACGCGGTGAACACCGCCACCATGATCAGCGCCGCGGAGGTGATGACGCGGCCGGTCGACCCGAGCCCCTCGGCCACGGCGGAGCGGTTGTCCCCGCTGCGCGTGTAGGCCTGCCGTACGGAGGTCAGCAGGAAGACCTCGTAGTCCATCGACAGCCCGAACAGCACGGCGAACAGCATGAGCGGCACGTACGTGTCGATGGGCACGGAGAAGAACAGCGTCGCGAGGTAGGACCCGTCGGCCGAGACCGGCGGGTCCATGCCGACCACGCGGCTGCCCAGGCCCTGGGAGAACACCACGGCCAGCGCGCCGAAGGCGGCTCCGAGGGAGACGAGGTTCATCACCGCGGCCTTGACCGCGACCAGGGGCGCGCGGAAGGCCAGCAGCAGGAGCAGGGCGCTGAGCAGCACGACGACGCCGACGACCAGTGGGGTCCTGCTCATCATGCGGTCGCCCGCGTCGGCCATGCCGGCCACCTCGCCGCCGACGTGCAGGCGCGCCCCCGGCACCTGGACGGCCCGCACCCGCTTCACCACGTCGAGGGCCCGCGGGTCGCTCGGCGCGTAGTCGGGGACGACCTGGAACAGCACCGATCGGCCGTCGTCGTTGACCATCGGCGCGGCGACGAACGCGACGCCCTCGATGTGCTCGATCCGCTGTCGCAGCACCTGGACGAGCGGGTCGGGCGGCGTGGAGTCGGCGATCCTCTCGTCCGTCTCGGCGACCGCGATGAGCCCGGCGTTGGCCCCCGGGCCGAAACCGGCCTCGATCAGCTCGTACGCCCGCCGGGCCGACGTGCCCTTGTCGCCGTACCCGTCGTCGAGGGGGCCCAGCTTCATCGTGACGGCCGGGGCGGCGAGCGCCACGAGCACGACGACGGTGACGGCGAGCACCCGCCAGGGGCGGCGCGCCACCCACAGGCCGAGCCTCGTCCAGCCCGTCGCCGGGCCGTCCCGGCGGGCGGCGCGCCCGAAGAACGGCAGCCGCAGCGCGTTGATCCGCTGGCCGAGGATGCCGAGCAGCGCCGGGACCAGCGTGATCGACGTGAGCACGGCGCACACGACCGAGACGCCGGTGATCCAGCCGAGCGTGGCCAGCAGCGGGAACCCGGCGAGCATCAGCGCGCTCAGGGCGATCACGACCGTGCCGCCGGCGAACAGCACGGCGCCGCCGGACGAGGCGGCCGTGCGCCGGACCGCCTCGTGCACCGCGACCCCCCGGGCCAGCAGCGCCCGGTGCCGGGACAGCAGGAACAGGGCGTAGTCGATGCCGACGCCGAGGCCGATCATCGTGGCCAGGATGGACGCCGTCGAGGGCACGTCCACGATGTGACCGAGCAGCCCGATGAGGCCGAGCCCGACGCCGATGCTGACGATCGCGGTGAAGATCGGCACGATCGCGGCGACCAGCGTGCCGAAGGCGAACAGCAGCACCAGCAGCGCGAAGACGACTCCGATGACCTCGCTGACGCCGGTCTTGATCTGCTTGTCGGCGGGAGTGGAGCTGTCGGAGGGGACGACCTCGATGCCCGCGCGGGCCGCAGGAGCGGCGGCCGCGGCGAGCTGTTCGGAGGTCTGCGCGATCTTCGTGGTGTCCTGTCCCCGCAGCCGCACGGTGATGACGCCGATGCGCAGGCTCGGCGACATGCCGCCCACCCGGTACGGCGTCTCCACCTGGGCGACGTGCGGGGTCCGCCGCAGGGCGTCCATCGACCGCTCGACGGCCTTCTTGCGGGCCTTCTCGTTCAGCGTGCCCTTCGGGGTGTACAGGACGAGCTGCACGGTCCCGCCCGGGTCGAACCCGGGGCCGAAGCCCTCGCGCATGAGCTCGTGCGCCCGCTGCGCGTCGGTGCCGGGGATCGCCACGTTGTTGTTGACCGGCCGGCCCCACACCACCGTGCCCGCGGTCAGCAGCCCCGCCGCGAGGACCCACAGCGCGAGCACGAGCAGGCCGTGCCGAGCGCACCATTCGCCGAGCCGCCCAAGAAGCCCGCTCATCGTCGACCGTCCGTCCCCGGGTAGCACGTCACGACGGCCGTACCCTACGGCCGTACAGTACGAGGGTAGAGGCAGGAGATCGGGGGGCGGACGCCACCTTCGCCCTACGCGCCCGTGGTGGTCCGGTTACCCGCCGGCGACATCGGCGGGGCCGGCGACCCCCCGCCCGGGTCTCCCGGCGAGGCGGTCACGGAGTTTCGGAAAAGAACTTTTCATGCGGCTCGCCTGGCCGATCCCTCCCCCGTGACCCGCGTGCGCGCCGGGCCGCCCAGGGTGTGGCGCGGTCAGGGGCGGTCCGGCCCACGAACACACCCCCGCAGGTGATCGGACAGACTCCGCCGCCGCCGTCGCGGCGTTCGAATTCTGATATCCATATCCCCTTGCGATCACCGCCGGGGCGCGTCACATTTCGTGTGAACGTTCAACCTTTATGCCGCGTCCTAGGAACACCAGCGGACCCGATGTGAAGGGGGTGACGGCCAGCCGTGGACGTACCGGCCGTCGGGGAGGGCCGCGCGGGCGCGCTCGGCCAGGTGGTCTCGGCCCTGTCGAGCACCCCCCGGACCGTCCTCATCGTCGGCGAGCCCGGAATCGGGAAGACCCGCCTGCTCGGCGAGGCGGCGGCGCGGCTGGAGGGCTTCCGCGTGCTGCGCGGCCGGGCGCGGGAACTGGACGGCGGACGGGCCTACGCTCCCCTGGTCGACGCCCTGGGCTCGCTGCGCGGCGAGGTGGCCGGTGTCCTGTCCGACCTGCTGGAGGCGATCGACGAGGCGGCGCTCGGGGAGCCCGCCGCCGCGCCCGGCGCGATGGCCGCCAGGCTCCTGGAGTCGCTGCCCGGCCCCACTCTCCTCGCCATCGACGACATCCACCTCGCCGACGCCGACACGCTGAGCGTGCTGCGGGCGCTGCCGCACCGGCACGACTCCGTCGCCATCCTCGGCGCCGCGCGGCATCCGCCCGCTCTCGACGTGGACCTGTCCGTACGGCTCCAGCCGCTGACCATGCCCGAGGTGGCGGAACTGGTCACCACGCTGCTCGGCCGTACGCCGAGCGACGCCGTCCTGCGGCGGATCCACGCGGTGAGCCGGGGCAACCCGTGGTTCGCGCAGGAGGCGGTGCTGACGCTGGTGCAGGGCGGCGCGGTGCGCTCGGCGGACCCGGGGGCCCGGCGCGGCGCGATCCTCAGCCGGCTGTTCCAGCGCGACCGGGGCGGCCGCGACCTCGCCCGCGTGCTGGCCGCGCTGTCGCGGACCAGGGAGGCCGCCGACCTGGCGGCGCTCGCCGAGCTGGCCGGGCTGCGCCCGGAGCAGGCCGAACGCGCCTTCGAGGCCCTGGTGCGGGACGGCGTGGTCGCCCGGAGCGGCGACGGCTACGCCCTGGCCCACCCGCTGGTCGCCGAGGCGCTGTACGACGACCTCGGCCCCGCGGGGCGGCGGGACGTGCACCGCCGCATCGCCGACATGCTCGAAGGCGACGGGCTGACCGGCACCCGGCGCGTGCTGGAGTGGGCCACGCACATGGCCGAGGCCGGCCCGCCCGCGCGGGCCCTGCCGGCGGTGCTGCGGGCGGCCGACCTGACCCGCTGGACCGCGCCGCTGTCGGCCGCGCACTGGTACGGCAAGGCCGCCGAGCTGTCCCCCGAGCCGGGCGAGCTGCTGGCCAGGCAGGCCCTGGCCTACTGGAAGGGCTCGCGGCCCGCGCTGGCGCTCAACTCGGCCCAGCGTGCCCTCGCCGTGCTGCCCGCCGGGCGGCGCCGCACCCAGGCCGCGTACACCGCCGTCGGCGCGGCGCACGCCATGGGGTGGTACGAGGTGGCGCTCGACGTGGCCCGCCGCCAGATCCCGAAGGCCGACGACGCCTCGGCGCTGCTCGCCCAGCAGGCACTGGTCAGCGCGGAACTGGGCCGCCCCAGCCGCGACATCGCCCGCCGCGCCTGGGAGAGCGTCGCCGACTGCCCTCCGCAGGACCGGGCGATCGCGGTGGGCTGCCTGGCGATCCACGCGCTGGTGCGGGGCGACTGGGCCGAGACCCAGCGGGCGGTCGACGAGCTGCTCGCCTTCGCCGCCGCGCTGCCGCCCGGCGCCCGCCTCGCGTCCCTGGAGTCGGCGGCGCACGTGCTGGCGGCGGCCGGGCAGCGTGCCCGCGCCGCCGAAGTGCTGGAGCAGGCCGAGCAGATCCACCGCGGGCTCGGCTGGCACGACATCGCCGGGCAGCACGTGCGGACCGTCGCGGTCATCCGGCGGCTCGGCGGCGACTGGGACCGCGCGCTCCAGGAGATCGCGGTCGCGGCCCGGGGGCTGGCCGAGGCGGGCCTGCTGGAGAACCTCGCCCTGCTGCGCAACATGGAGATCGACATCCTGCTCGACCAGGGCAGGCTGGAGGAGGCCGAGCGGGTCCTCGCCGAGCCGCCGCCCGGCTGCGCCATGCAGGACGGCCTGCGCTGCACGTTCCGCGCGCGCCTCGCGCACGCCCGGGGCGACCTCGCCGCGGCGCGGCGCGAGCTCGGCCGGGCGCTCGCCTGCGACGTGCCGGACGTGGTGCACCGGGCCCTCGCCGTACAGGTGTTCATCACGGGATCGGCGGGTGACGACGCGGCCTGCCGGGCGGCGGCCGCCCGGCTGGACGAGCGGTCGGCGAACGGCAGCCCCCGGACCCTGCTGGCCGCCGACCTTGCGGTGGGCTGGGCTTTCCGCAAGCCCGCCCGGGCCGGCGCGGCGCTGGAGCGGGCCCGGGCCGACGGCCTGCCGTTCGAGGAGGCCCGCGCCCGGCTGATCCTCGGCGCGCTGGGCGACCCGGCGCAGCTCCCCCGCGCGCACACCATCTTCACCCGGCTCGGCGCGGCTCCCTGGGCGGAGATGTCCGGGCGCCGCCTGCGGGAGGCCGGGATGGTCCCCGAACCCGAGGGCCGCCTCACCCCGGGCGAGCGCCGCGTCATCGAACTGGTCGCGGGCGGCCTGAGCAACCCCGAGATCGCCGAGGAGCTGCACTACAGCCGCAAGACGGTGGAGGTGTACCTCACCCGGGTCTACGCCAAGACCGGGCTGCGGTCCCGCGTGGAGCTCGCCCTGGCCGTCGCGCGCGGCGAGCTGTGACCGTCCTTCGACCACGGGCGTGTCCCCGGCGGCTGGACGACGCCGGCGAGATGCCGCACACCCGGCCGTGATCAGGCGGCGGGGAAGTCGGTGGCGGGCGCGCTGAGAGCGGTGGCCTCGACGTTCGCCCGCAGGGCCTCGACCTTGGCCACGGCGTAGGAGTGGGCGTCCGAACCGAGCAACTGCCGCAGCGGGCCTTCCCCGGCCAGGACCCGCCCGATGATCGCGCGGGCGCCCATGACCGGGTCGCCGAGCTGGCTGCCCTGGAGCTTCAGGTGATCGAGGATCATCTCGCGGATGGCCGGGTAGTGCGCGGTCGTCTCCGCGGGCAGGACGAGGCTGTCCGCGCTGAGGAAATCGGTGCGGAAGTAGCCGGGCTCGACGATGGTGACCTCGACGCCGAACTCCGCCACCTCGGCGGCGAGCGCCTCACTCAACCCCTCCAGCGCGAACTTCCCGGCGCAGTAGAGGGCCCAGCCCGGGACGGCGGTCAGGCCCAGGATCGAGGACACGTTGACGATATGGCCACCTCGTTGCCCGCGGAGGATCGGCAGGGCGGCACGCAGCACGTTCCACACGCCCACGACCTGGACGTCGAGCATGTCGCGGACCTCGCGGTCCCCGGTCTCCTCCACCGCGGCCAGGAATCCGTAGCCCGCGTTGTTGACGACGACGTCCAGGCCGCCGAAGCGTCCGGTGGTCTCCCGGACCGCCCGGCTGACCGCCTCCTCGTCACGCAGGTCGACGGTGAGCGGAAGAAGGCGCGACATCTCGATCCCGCCGCCGAGTGCGGCGAGCAGCCGCTCCGGCGACCGCGTCGTCGCGGCGACCTGGTCTCCGCGCTCCAGTATCTGCCTGACCAGTTCGAGGCCGAGGCCGCGGGAGGTGCCGGTCACGAACCACGTGGCAGGCCGGTCTGCTGGGAAGCTCATGGTGATCCTCTCGAATGTCGCGAGTGGCGCCGGCCGGGAGGCCCCCAGGACCGGCACAGCACCAGCTTCCTTCGCCGCGACCCGCCGTGGACGTCCATAGCGCGCCCTGCGCAACCGCGCACCGGGCAACCTAGGACGCACCGGACCACCCAGGAACGCGCGGCAGCGTGGACACTGGATCCGTGGCCGGAACCAACCGTGAGCTCGCCGACTTCCTCAGACGCGCCCGTGGCCAGGTCGACCCCTCGCGGGCGGGCCTGCCCCCCGACGGCCGCGTGCGACGCGTCCCGGGCCTGCGCCGCGAGGAAGTCGCTCTCCTGGCCGGAGTCTCGACCGACTACTACGCACGCCTCGAACAGGGCCGGCGCATCGTCCCCTCGACGACCGTCGTCGAGGCCATCGGCCGTGCTCTAGGGCTCGACGACGCCGGACGCGCGCATCTGCACGACCTCATGGGGATGACCGCGGCCCCCGTCCGGCGCCGAACTCGCGGCGTCCAGCGCGTGCGCCCCGGGCTCTACCAGCTCCTCGACGCCCTCGACGGCGAGCCCGCCCTCGTCCTCGGCCGCCGCACCGACGTGCTCGCCGCCAACGCGATGGGGAAAGCCCTGTTCACGGACTTCGACCGGATGCCGCCGAGGCGGCGCAACTACGCGCGATGGATGTTCCTCGACGACGCCCGATCGCTGTTCGTGGACTGGGAGGTCCAGGCACGCGCCGTGGTCGAGAGCCTGCGGCTCGACGCGGGCCGCGACCCGGACGACCAGGCCACCGTCGCGCTCATCGCCGACCTGCGCGAGCACAGCCGTGAGTTCGCCCACTGGTGGGAGCAGCACCGCGTCCACCAGCGCACCCACGGCTCCAAACGCCTGCGGCACCCTCTCGTCGGCGAGCTGACCGTCGAGTACGAGACCCTCTCCCTGCCCGGAGACCCGGAGACGACGCTCTTCGTCTACACTGCCGAACCCGGCTCGTCCTCGAAACGCGCCCTGGACCTTCTCGCGAGCTGGACCGCCGAGACCCTGGCGGTTCGCCGCGGACATTAGGGATCTCCCTACTGGGCGTCGCGCGCGCGGAGGGCCAGGCTCGGGAGCATGGAGTCACCGATCCTTCGGTTCGCCGACGCGGTCTGGCGTGGTTCGGTGCGTCCCGAGGACGTGCCCGTCTCCGATCTGCGCCGGGACGGGGTGCAGGAGATCGCCTACGGTGTCGCGATGTGGCCCGCGTGCGGGAACGTCTACGTGGTCCGGGGCGAGGACGGGCTGGCTCTCTTCGACACGGGCGACGCCCACGAGGCGTCGCCGTCCTACCGAGCGATCAGGAAGTGGTCGGCCGAGCCGCTCAAGTACGCGATCTTCTCGCGGGGCAGGGCCGACCGGCTGGCGGGCCTGGAGGAGTTCGACGCCGAACCCGGCCCGCGGCCGCTGGTGGTGGCGCAGGAGGGACTGGTGCGCCGGCTCACCCAGCAGGGCAGGACGGCCGGCTACAACGCCACCGTCGACCTGCGCGAGCAGGGGTTCCCGCGGGTGGTCTGGCCGCTGCCGCACCGGCTGCCCGACCTGACCTACCGCGACCGGCTGTCGCTGTCGCTGGGCGACGTCACGTTCATGCTCACCCACGCCCACGGCGCCACGGACGACGCCACCTGGGCGTTCCTGCCGGAGCGCGGGGTGCTGCTGACCGGGGACCTGTTCGGCTGGACGGTGCCGGGCGCGGGCGACCCGCAGCGGGTCCAGGGCTACCCCGACGAGTGGGCCGTGGCCCTCCGCGCCATGGCCGCGCTCGACGCGGACCTGCTCCTCCCCGGCCGGGGCCTGCCGATCTGCGGCGCCGCCCGGGTGCGCCGGGCGCTCGCCGACACCGCCGACTACCTCGACAGCCTGGTGGAGCAGACGCTCGACCTGATGAACTCCGGCGCCCGGCTGGACGAGATCCTGCACGAGGTCAAGCCGCCGCCCGCGCTCGCCGCACGCGTCTACCTGCAGGAGCACCACGACGAGCCCGAGTTCATCGTGCGCAACATCTGGCGGCTGCACGGCGGCTGGCACGACGGCAACCCGGCCAACCTCAAGCCCGCGCCGGACGCGGTGTTCGCCCGCGCGGTCGCCGAACTGTCCGCGGGCGCGGCGTCGGTCGCGGGGCGTGCCGTCTCCGCTGCGGCCGACGGCGACCTGCGCCTCGCCTGCCAGCTCGCCGAGCTCGCCGCCCAGGCCGAGCCCGACGACCACCAGGTCCACGAGATCAGGGCCCTCGTGTACGCGCTCCGAGTGCAGCAGGAGCCTGGAACCATCGCCCGCGGCGTCTACGCCTGGGCCGCCGCCGAGTCACGCAGCAAGATCACCGGCCTGGACCTCCTCGACGTCTACCACGACGTCACCGAGGGCCGGGTGTGGTGGCTGCCGGTCGCCAACTGAGGCCGGCACCGACGACGTCGTCCGTCACGACGGCCGGCGGGCGCCTGGAGGGGAGCGCCCGCCGGCCCTGCCGGTAACCTTCCTGTCGTGCTCGAACAGATCACGGCGACGCGGTACGTCGCGCCGCTGCGCGAGGGCGGCTCGCTGCCCGGCGTCGTCGAGGCCGACGACCTCGGCACCTACGTCGTGAAGTTCCGCGGCGCGGGCCAGGGCAGGCGGGTGCTCGTCGCCGAGATCGTCTGCGCCGAGATCGCCCGGCGGCTGGGCTTCGCCACGCCGGAGCTGAAGGTCGTCGACGTCGATCCCCAGCTCGGCGCCCGTGAGCCCGACGAGGAGATCCAGGACCTGCTCACCGCGAGCGCCGGGCACAACCTCGCGATCGACTTCCTGCCCGGCGCGCTGGGCTTCGACCCGCTCGCCTGGCAGCCCGACGCCGGGTTCGCCTCCCGGGTGCTGTGGTTCGACGCCTTCGTGCACAACGTGGACCGGAGCTGGCGCAACCCCAACCTGCTGGTGTGGCACGGCGGGGTGTGGCTGATCGACCACGGCGCGGCCCTGTGGTTCCACCACAACTGGCCGACGGCCGACCCCCGCCGCCGGTTCGACGGCCGCGACCACGTGCTCGCGCCGTTCGCGACCCGGCTCGGCGAGGCCGACGCCGACCTCGCCGGGCGCGTCACCCGAGAGCTGCTCGACGAGGTGACCGCGCTGGTGCCGGACGAGTGGCTGGAGGACGAGCCGGGCTTCGCGGACGCGGAGGCCGTACGGCGGGCCTACACCGAGCACCTGCTCGCCCGGGTCGCCGGGCCGCGTGACTGGCTGCCGGACCCGGGCGAGGCCCCCGCCCCGCGCGGCGAGCGGGGCGCGACGATCGGCGGCTTCTGGCGGGCCGCGCGGGAGGCCGGACGATGAGCGGGCGGGACGTCTACGAGTACGCGGTGATCCGCGTGGTGCCGAGCGTCGAACGGGGCGAACTGGTCAACGCCGGCGTCATCCTCTACTGCCAGCCACGCGGCTATCTGTGCGCGCGGGCCGAGCTGGACGAGTCCCGGCTGCTCGCGCTGGGCGCCCCGGTGGACCTCCCCGGCGTGCGGCTGGCCCTGGCGGCGTACGAGCGGGCCTGCGGCGAGGAGGCGGGGCCGTTGTGCGGGGAGCCGCTCGGCGCCCGGTTCCGCTGGCTCACCGCGCCGCGCAGCACGGTCGTGCAGACCGGGCCGGTGCACGCCGGGCTGACCGGCGACCCGGCCGCCGAACTGGAGCATCTGCTGACCCGGCTGGTCAGGCCGCCGGCCGCGATCAGAACAGCACGGACATGAACGAGTCGACCTCCTGGAAGCCCACCTTGCGGTAGACGGCCCTGGCCGGGAGGTTGAAGTCGTTCACGTAGAGGGTGACGACCGGGGCGAAGTACTTCAGCGCCTGCTCCACCACCGCGGCCATGCCCGCCACGGCGTGGCCCCGGCCGCGCAGGTCCGGGTGGACCCACACGCCCTGGATCTGGCAGGCGTGCGGCGTGACCGCGCCGATCTCCGCCTTGAAGACCACCTGGCCGTCGTCGATCCGGGCGTACGAACGCCCGATGCGGATCAGTTCGGCGACCCTCGACCGGTAGAGCGCGCCGCCGTCGCCGTTGTCCGGCGAGACGCCCACCTCCTCGGTGAACATCGCGACGCACGCGGGCAGCAGGATGCCGAACTCCTCGGGGCGGACCCGCCGTACGAGCGGGTCCGGCTCGACGGCGGGCGCGGAACCCGTGGCCATGACCGGCTGGGCCGACCGGATCGCGCGGGCGACGCCCCAGTGGGGTTCGAGCCGCTCCCAGAGTTGTCCGACGGCGGCGGCCGGGCCGACGATGGACGAGCAGCGGCGGCCCTGCCTGCGCGCCCGTTCGGCGAAGGCGTGCACGGCCTCACGGGTGGCGTTGACGGGCACCAGGTTGGCCCCCGCGTAACACAGGGACACCAGCCCGCCGCGCGGACCGTATCCCCACATCTGGCCGCCCAGCCGCGAGGGGCTGAGGCCGACGGCCCTGACCCTGGCCGCTACGAACACGTTGGCGACCGGATCGGTGTCGAGGAGCGTCAGCACCTCGTCCCGATCACCGTCGTCGAGCACGCGCGACGCCGATGTGCGCAGCATCACGGGCCCAGCCTACGCGAAGGGTTCACGTTTGGGATGTATCGGCCCGCCCGGGCCTCACCGCCGTACGGCGGATTCGTGAGCGGCCGCGCCGGGCGCCGTCGCCATGTCCACGGGCGCCGCCCTCGGCGAGGGGTCGGCCGGGCAGCTCGCGCCGGTTCCCCGCGCGCCTCTGCGCTGCGGCGGCGCCGTCGCGTCCCGCAGGTAGGCGGCGAGGTACCGATCGACACAGGCGTTCCCGGCGAGGGACACGCCGTGGTTGCCGCCGCCCGAGGTGACCAGCCGCGCGGTCGGGAACCGGCGGCGCATCCGCAGCGCCCCTTCATACGGCGTGGCGGCGTCCCGCTGGGCCTGGATCAGCAGGATCGGTGGCAGCTGCGCGGTGCCCACCTTGACCGGCGTGCCGCCCTTCTCCGGCCAGAAGGCGCACGGCGCGTTGTAGACGGCGTTGGGCCAGGCCATGAACGGCGCCTCCGCGTGCAGCCGCCGCGTGTCGTCGTGCCAGCGGGCCCAGGACCGCGGCCAGGGCGTGTCGCGGCACTCCACCCCGAGGTAGACGGCGTAGGCGTTCTCCTTCTCCGCGTCGATCTCGGCCTCGCTGTGGAAGAGCCGCACCAGGATCGAGGGGTCGCCCCGGTGGACGTAGGCCGAGAAGGCGGCGGCGAGGTACGGCCAGAGCCGGTCGGTGTAGGCGCCGTTGGAGAACACGTCGTCGAGCTCGCTCGGGCCGACGACGCCGCCCGCCGGGCGGTCCCGCAGGCGGGCGCGCAGGGCGTACCAGGCGTAGGAGACCGCGGCCTGGCTCGCGCCCAGCCGGTAGACGTCGTCGTGCCCGGCCAGCCAGGCGAGGAAGTCGCGGTGGCGCCGGTCGAAGCTGCGGTCCTGGGCGATGTTGGCGTCGTACCAGTCGACATCGGGGTCGACGACGCTGTCCAGCACGAGCCGTCGCACCCGCCGGGGGAACAGGGTGGCGTAGACGGCGCCCAGATAGGTGCCGTACGAGTAGCCCAGGTAACTGATCCTGTCCTCGCCGAGGGCCGCCCGGATCGCGTCCATGTCCCGCGCGTTGTTCTCGGTGGTCAGGTAGGGCAGGAACCAGGCCCAGCGGTTGCCGCAGCCCTCGGCGTACTGCCGGGCCCGGCCCGCCAGCACCTGCTCGTCGGCGTCGTCGCGCGGCACGTTGTCGGGGCGGGGCGCGGCGAAGAAGCGCGCCGGGTCGACGCACGACAGCGCGGGCCTGCTGGGGGCCACCCCGCGCGGGGCGAAGCCGACGACGTCGAACCGCGCGGCGACGTCCGCGGGCAGCCGGGCCGCCACGTACCCCGCCAGGCTCAGGCCTTCGCCGCCCGGCCCGCCCGGGTTGACCAGCAGCACGCCGAGGTGGTTGCCGTCGCGGGAGACCGTGCCCCGGATGCGGTTGAGCGCCAGCGAGATCCGCTGGCCGTACGGCTCGGAGTAGTCGAGCGGGACGTCGAGCGTGGCGCACTCCTGCCCGGGCTCCCGCCGCGCGCCCCCTCGTGACGCGTCGCGCGACGTCCGGGAGGCGGCGGAGTCCAGCAGGCCGCCGGAGGACGTCTCGCCGAGGGCGTCCTGGGAGGGGCAGGGCCGCCACTCCAGGGGCCGCTGCGGCGGCCCCCAGCGGCCGGCCCAGTGGTCGGCTCTGTGGTCGGCTCTGTGGTCGGGCCGGTGCTCGGCTCCGTGCCCGGCTCGGTGCTCGCCCCCCTGCTCGCCCCACGGCCGCTCCCGCGGCGTCGCGCCCTGGGCCGCCGCCCCTCCCGGTACGGCGAGCCCGGCGACCAGAGCCGCCACTCCCGCGACCACACCAACGACCCGCTTCACCGGCAACGCTCCTCTGCTCCTGTACGGCAGAGGCAAGCCTCGCGGTGTGATCGCGGCGCTACGCCCGGTACTACCCGGTCATTGCCATTGTGTAGTCAGAGTATTGCTTGTTGTAACGACTCGCCTCTTGGTCAGCGGACGACGACCTCGGGGCCACCGGCCTCGTCGTCGTCGAGGTCCACGTCGATGCCCATCTCCTCGGCCAGGCGCAGGGCCTCCTCGATCAGGGTCTCGACGATCTGCGACTCGGGCACGGTCTTGATGACCTCGCCCCTGACGAAGATCTGGCCCTTGCCGTTGCCCGAGGCGACGCCGAGGTCGGCCTCGCGGGCCTCGCCGGGTCCGTTGACCACGCAGCCCATCACGGCCACGCGCAGCGGCACCTTGAGCCCGGTCAGCCCGGCCTGGACCTGTTCGGCGAGGGTGTAGACGTCGACCTGCGCGCGCCCGCAGGACGGACAGGAGACGATCTCCAGGCCGCGCTCGCGCAGGCCCAGCGACTCCAGGATCTGGGCGCCGACCTTGACCTCCTCCACCGGGGGCGCCGACAGCGACACCCGGATGGTGTCGCCGATGCCCTCGGCCAGCAGCGCGCCGAAGGCCACCGCCGACTTGATCGTGCCCTGGAAGGCCGGCCCCGCCTCGGTCACGCCCAGGTGCAGCGGGTAGTCGCACTGCTCGGCCAGCAGCCGGTAGGCCTGGATCATCACGACGGGGTCGTTGTGCTTGACAGAGATCTTGATGTCGCGGAAGCCGTGCTCCTCGAACAGCGAGCACTCCCACAGCGCCGACTCCACCAGCGCCTCGGGGGTGGCCTTGCCGTACTTCGCCAGCAGGCGCGGGTCGAGGGACCCGGCGTTGACGCCGATCCGGATCGGCACGCCGGCGTCGGAGGCGGCGCGGGCGATCTCGCCGACCTTGTCGTCGAACTTCTTGATGTTGCCCGGGTTGACCCGCACCGCCGCGCAGCCGGCCTCGATGGCGGCGAAGACGTACTTCGGCTGGAAGTGGATGTCGGCGATGACCGGGATCTGCGACTTCCTGGCGATCGCCGGCAGCGCGTCGGCGTCGTCCTGGGACGGCACCGCGACGCGGACGATCTGGCAGCCGGCCGCGGTGAGCTCGGCGATCTGCTGGAGTGTGGCGTTGACGTCGGCGGTCAGCGTGGTGGTCATGGACTGCACCGAGACCGGCGCGTCCCCGCCGACGGGGACCGACCCGACCATGATCTGACGCGACACCCGCCGCTTCGCGATCGGCCGGGTCCGTACGGCGGGAATCCCGAGATCAACAGACATTTCTGCACCTTGTTTGATAGGCGATGCCCGATGGGGGGCCCTCCCAGTCTAAGGAGTGCCGCGAGGGCGGGTGGCCCGAAACCTTTTCACGACGAATGAAGGTTTCATGACCGGCGGCTGATGAAAACGGTCCCACCTGCACGGACGATCGACGCCGCGGCGACCGGGGTGGGCGGTGACACAAGGCCGACCTACAGTCCGAACAGCGCGAGTGCTCTCGCACCACCACCAATCAGGTCGGTTAGTCAGAGGCTGTCCCCCGGGGCCGACGTGCTCGCGCCGTCGGCGGTGCCGTGCTGCACCACGAGTGCGGCAGCCATGACCACGCGAAAGGGTAGCCCGTGGGAAGACCACGAAGAACACCATCGAAGGTGACGATCGGCGTGATCGTCGCCGCGCTGTCCGCCCTCGTCTCCGCCGTCGTCCTCAGCTCGCCCGCGAACGCGCACGGCGCCCCGATGACCCCCGGCAGCCGCACCTACCTGTGCTGGAAGGACGGCACCACCTCGAGCGGTGCCATCCAGCCGAAGAACCCGGCCTGCGCGGCCGCGGTCGCCAAGGGCGGGACCAACGCGCTGTACAACTGGTTCGCCGTGCTCCGCTCGGACGGCGCGGGCCGGATGTCCGGCTTCATCCCGGACGGGCAGCTGTGCAGCGGCGGCGCGATCGTCTACGACTTCAGCGGTTTCGACCTCGCCCGCAACGACTGGCCGGTCACCCACCTGACGTCCGGCGCGACCATCCAGTTCAAGTACAACAAGTGGGCGGCGCACCCCGGCACGTTCCGGTCGTACATCACCAAGGACTCCTGGAGCCCGACCCGCGCGCTGGCGTGGAGCGACCTCGAGTCGACGCCCTTCGACAGCGTCACCAACCCGCCGAGCGTCGGCTCGGTGGGCACCGAGGACGGCCACTACTACTGGGACGCCCGTCTGCCCTCGGGTAAGAGCGGCCGCCACATCATCTACACCGTGTGGCAGCGCTCGGACAGCAACGAGACGTTCTACAGCTGCTCCGACGTCGTCTTCGACGGCGGCAACGGCGAGGTGACGGGCGTCGGCCAGACCGGCACCAGCACCCCCACCCCGCCCGTCTCCCCGTCGGCCTCGCCCAGCATCACGCCCAAGAACTCGCCGACCCCGCCGGTGAGCCCGTCCGCGTCCCCGTCCACGTCCCCGTCGAGCGGCGGCCCCGGTGGCTGCTCGGCGACGTACAAGGTCGTCAGCTCGTGGGGCGGCGGCTTCCAGGGTGAGGTGACGGTGAAGGCCGGCTCCTCCTCCATCGGCGGCTGGACCGTCAGATGGACCCAGCCGAGCGGTGGCACGATCACCCAGGTCTGGAACGGCACGCTGAGCCAGTCCGGCGGCAACGTCAGCGTGCAGAACGTGAACTACAACGGCAGCCTCGGCGCCGGCGCCTCGACCACCTTCGGCTTCCTGGCCAACGGTACGAGCAGCGGCACCCCGTCGCTGACCTGCTCGGCGGCCTGACCCGCCCGACCGCGGCGCGGCCCGCCTGACCCGGGTCGCGCCACGGTCTCAGGGACGGTCTCAGCGCGTGAGCTCGGCCGCCCGCGCCCTGGCCCAGGCGTCGGCGTCGAGGACCTCCTCGACGGACGACGCGGGGCCGGGGTCGTGGGCGGCCACCACGCGTTCCACGGTGTCCACGATGCCGGGGAACGGCAGGGCGCCCTTCAGGAACGCCTCCACGCACACCTCGTTCGCGGCGTTGTAGACCGCCGGGGCCGTACCGCCCAGGGTGCCGACGTGCCGGGCCAGCGCGACGGCGGGGAACGCCTCGTCGTCGAGCGGCTCGAAGGTCCAGGTGGAGGCGGTGGACCAGTCGACCGGCCGGGCCGCTCCGGGCACCCGCTCGGGATAGGCCAGCGCGAGCGAGATCGGCAGCCGCATGTCGGGCGGGCTCGCCTGCGCGACCGTCGAGCCGTCCACGAACTCCACCATCGAGTGGATGATCGACTGCGGGTGGACCACCACCTCGATCCGGTCGAACCCGATGTCGAACAGCAGGTGGGCCTCGATCACCTCCAGGCCCTTGTTGACCAGGGTCGCCGAGTTCACGGTGATGACCGGGCCCATGGACCACGTCGGGTGGTTGAGCGCCATCTCGGGCGTCACGTCCGTCAGTTCGGCCCGCTTCCTGCCCCGGAACGGGCCGCCGCTCGCCGTCACGACCAGCCGCCGTACGGCCGCCGGAGCGGCTCCGCCGGGACCGGCCGCCCACAGGCACTGGGCGAGCGCGGAGTGCTCGGAGTCGACCGGGATGAGCCGCCCCGGCCCGGCCAGCCGCTTGACCAGCGGGCCGCCCACGATCAGCGACTCCTTGTTGGCCAGCGCGAGCACCCGGCCCGCCTCCAGCGCCGCGAGGGTGGAGGTGAGCCCCAGCGCCCCGGTGATGCCGTTCAGCACGACGTCGCAGGGCGACGCGGCGACCTCCGCCACCCCCTCGGGGCCCGCCAGCACGCGGGGCCGCGCCCCGGCGGCGGCGAGCGCCTCCCGCAGCGCGGGCACGGCCGCCGGGTCGGCGACGGCCACCGTCTCCGCCCCCGTCTCGGCCGCCTGCCGCGCGAGCAGGTCGGCCCGCCCGCCGCCCGCCGCGAGCGCGGTCACCCGGAACCTTCCGGACGCGTGGGCGACGACGTCGAGGGCCTGGGTGCCGATGGAGCCGGTAGAGCCCAGCACGACGACTGACCGGGGCTGCGGCGAGGATTGGGAGCTCATCCCCTCATTGTCGCCGAGACGACAACCGCGACGGCATCCGCGTCGCCCTTCCGTTCCGCCGTACGGAACAGCCGATGCGGCGGAGAAACCAGTACATCTATGCCGGAATCTGCCCATAACCGTATAGGCGGATCGTGAGAAATCCAGCCGGAGGCGTCGCTACCTTCCCGCGTCAGGACATCCCGACACGGAGGTAGGCATGCACCCCTCGGCACGACGTCTCGCGGCCCCCACTGTCACGGCCGCGGGGGCCATCGCGGGGGCTATGGTCCTCGCCGCCTTACCCGCCGTGCCCGGCGCCGCGGCGACGGCCGCGCGGACCGCCACGGCGGCCGCCGGTCCTCGGCCCGCCGTGCACGACGCGGCCGACACGGCGGCGGAGCAGCGGACGGTCCGGAAGTTCTGGACCACCGCCCGGATGGAGGCCGCCGAGCCGCTGGAGGCACCCGGCACGGGCTCGCGGCACTTCGCCGCCGCGGCCTCCGCCCTTCTCGACGCGTCCGGGGCGAGCCCCGCCGCCGTCGCCCCCACGAGCGCCCCCACGAGCGCCGCCGCGAGCGCGTCCACGCAGGCCGCCGCCTCGGGGGCCGCCGCGGCGGGGTCCTCGGCGTACGTCTCGTCCCGGACCTCCGGGTCGTCCTGGACGGCGGGCGGGACGATCGCGAGGACCACGGGCCGGGTGTTCTTCACGGTGACGACCGGATCGGACGCCGGCCGGAACGCCTCCTGCACCGGCACCGCCGTCACCAGCGCCAACAAGAGCGTCGTGATCACGGCGGGGCACTGCGTGAAGCTGAACGGCGCGTTCCACGCCAACTGGGTGTTCGTGCCGGGCTACGACCAGGGCGACCGGCCCGACGGCACCTGGCCCGCGACCACCCTGCTCACCACCTCCCAGTGGAACTCCGGCGAGAACATGAACTTCGACATCGCCGCCGCCGTCGTGGCGCCCCAGGGCGGCAGGAGCCTCACCGAGGTCGTCGGCGGCCAGGGCGTGGCGTTCAACCAGCCGCGCGGACGCCAGACGTACGCCTTCGGGTACCCGGCCGGCGCGCCGTACGACGGGTCGAGGCTGGTCTACTGCAGCGGGCGCACGTTCGACGACTACCTGTCCTCGGAGGACCAGGGGCTGGGCTGCGGCATGACCGGAGGCTCCAGCGGCGGCCCGTGGCTGGTCAACTTCAACCAGAGCACCGGCGGCGGCATGGTCAACTCGGTGAACAGCTTCAAGTACAACTTCGCGCCCTCTTGGATGTTCGGGCCGTACTTCGGCGCCGAGGCCGAGGCGGTCTACAACACCGCCCAGAACACGGGGCTGTCCTGATTCACGGAAAGTAGCCACGCGGGCACCGATGGTGGTCCACACTCTGGAGCCATGACTCCGAGCCTCCCCTTGCTTGCCGTCACCCTCCTCGCCGCAGGACTCGTCCACGGCCCCGGACCGGCGGTCCCGCCCGCGGACGACCCAGTGAGCCGCCCCGTGAACCACCCCGTGAACCACCCCGTGACGGACCCCGTGACGGACGTCGTGGAACACGTGGCGGACCACGCCGCCGAGCCGTACTGGACGCCGCAGCGGATGGCGCGGGCGGCCCCGATCGGACTGCTGGCGGGCCTGCAGAAGATCACCGCCCTGCCGCCGGCCGGGCCGGTCCTCGCGCCCGGGCCGGCGCCGCGGACCGGCGTGCCGGCGACCGGCGGGACGGACGGGACGACCAGGACGCGGCAGGCGGCGGCGATGCCCCCGGTGACCACGAGCGGCACGCACTGGGCGGCGGGCGGTTCGGTGACGAGGACCACCGGAAGGGTCTTCCTGACCATGAACGGCGTGGACTTCGTCTGCTCGGCCAGTGCCGTGCGCAGCGCGAACAGGGACGTGGTCGTCACCGCCGGGCACTGCGTCAAGGACGGCGCCGGAGCCTGGGCCGAGAACTGGACCTTCGTCCCCGGATACGACCAGGGACGTCAGCCGTACGGCGCGTTCCCGGCCCGGCGCATGTTCGTCGCGGGGCCCTGGTCACGCGCGGGAAACGACGACTACGACGTGGGGATGGTCGCCGTGGACGACCAGGACGGCCGGCACCTCACCGACGTGGTGGGCGGCCAGCCCCTGGGCTTCGACGCGCCGCAGGGCCGGCGGACCTACGGGTTCGGTTTTCCCGCCGACCCCCCGTACGACGGGGAGCGCCTGCTCTACTGCGCCGGGGTGCCGCACGGCGACCCGCAGGGGCAGACCCGCGACCAGGGCCTGCGGTGCGACCTCACGGCGGGGGCCAGCGGCGGGCCCTGGCTGAGCGGCTTCGACCCCGGTTCCGGCCGCGGCACGCTGACGTCGGTGAGCAGCTTCAAGTACAGCAACGACCAGCGCACGATGTACGGCCCCTACTTCGGCTCGGCCGTACGCGACCTGTTCCGCGGCGCCGAACGGGCCTGACCGTGCGGGACGCGTGAGGACCGGTCAGAAGGGCGACAGGGGCTCGGCGTTGTCCTCGTCCACGATGTCGGCGGCGGACCGGACGATCAGGGGGTCGGGCTCGCCCACCACCGAGACGTCCTTGTCGTCGTAGTCGTAGAGGGACAGGACGTAGCGCATCGCCTCCAGGCGCCCGCGCTTCTTGTCGTTGCTCTTGATGATCGTCCAGGGGGCGTCCTCGGTGTCGGTGTTGAGGAACATGTCCTCCTTGGCCCGGGTGTACTCGTCCCACAGGTCCAGCGAGGCGATGTCCATCGGCGACAGCTTCCACTGCCGTACGGGGTCGACCTGGCGGATGATGAACCGGGTGCGCTGCTCGGCCCTGGAGACAGAGAACCACAGCTTGACCAGGCGGATTCCGTCGCGCACGAGCATCCGCTCGAACAGCGGCGTCTGGTACATGAACTCCATGTACTCCTCGGGGGAGCAGAAGCCCATGACCCGCTCGACCCCGGCCCGGTTGTACCAGGACCGGTCGAACAGCACCATCTCCCCCGCGGCCGGGAGGTGGGAGACGTACCGCTGGAAGTACCACTGGCCGCGCTCGCGCTCGCTGGGCTTCTCCAGCGCCACCACGGTCGCGCCCCTGGGGTTGAGGTGCTCCATGAACCGCTTGATCGTGCCGCCCTTGCCGGCGGCGTCCCGTCCCTCGAAGAGGATGACCAGGCGCCCGCCGGTGTCCTTCAGCCAGTACTGCAGCTTCAGCAGCTCGATCTGCAGCAGCCGCTTCTGCCGGTCGTAGTCCTGCCGGGAGATGCGGTGGTCGTACGGGTAGTGCTCGCGCCAGGTGTCCACCGGCCCGCCGTCGGCGCGGACGAGGACGGGATCGTCGTCATCGTCGTCCAGCACCTTCAGTCCCGGCGTGCGCCGCAGCAACTCGACGCCGTCCGGGTGATCCTTCGCGACCTGCGACGCTTCCGGCATCTCCGACCCCGCTCACTTGGTCAGCATTACGTATAGGCCGAGCAACGCCCCGGCCAGGACGAGGCCGAAGCAGGCGACGGCGACGACCGTTCCGGCCGCCCGCGCCGCGGACGTCCCGCTGCCCCGATCAGGGGCGTCGTACACCCGACCGGCGGCGAGAGCCGCGAGACCGAGGGCGTAGACGGCGACCAGCCCGGCGCCGCCCAGCAGCCCGGCGAGCAGCACCTTCCACAGCACGGCGAAGTCGATGTACTGGCTCATCCGACCGGCTCCTTCACGGGGACGAGACGCCCGGTCCACTCGGCGTTGACGTTGGCGTGGGTCACCGGCTCGCGCCGGGCGGCGAGGTAGAGACCACCGGCCAGCAGCAGCATCACGGCGAACACGACGGCCGCGCCGCCGGTTCCGCCGATGGCGTCGGCGCCCAGCCACGCCGCCGCGCCCACGAGCGCGGCGGCCGGGAGCGTGACCAGCCAGGCCACGACCATGCGGCCGGCGAGGCCCCACCGCACCTCGCCGCGCTCCCCGGCGAGCCGCCTGCCGAGCCCCGCGCCGACCACCGAGCCGCCGGTCACGTGGGTCGTCGAGAGCGGAAGCCCGAAGTGGGTCGCGGCGAAGATGATCGCCGCCGAGGAGCCCTCCGCCGCGAATCCCTGCGGCGGCCCGATCTCGGTGAGGCCCTTGCCCAGCGTACGGATCACTCTCCAGCCGCCGGTGTAGGTGCCCAGGGCGATCGTCACCGCGCACGCGAGGATGACCCAGAACGGCGTGCCCGCGTCCGGCGCGATCGCGTGGTCGGCGACGAGGGCCAGCGTGATGACTCCCATCGTCTTCTGGGCGTCGTTGGTGCCGTGGGCGAGCGACACCAGGGACGCCGAGCAGAGCTGGCCGACGCGGAAGCCGCGCTCCCGGACGCCCCCGGGCGTCCCCCGGGTGATCCGATGGACGAGGAAGGCGCCGGCCGTCGCCACGAGGGCCGCGAAGACCGGTGCGAGGACGGCGGGGATCAGCACCTTCGACACGATCGCGGCGCCCTTGACGGCGGAGGCGCCCACCGCGATGAGCGTCGCCCCCGCCACGCCGCCGATCAGCGCGTGCGACGAACTGGAGGGGATGCCGAAGTACCAGGTCACGAGGTTCCAGGCCAGGCCGCCCACGAGACCGGCGAAGACGACGGTCAGCGTGATCGCGCCGCTGTCGACGATGCCGGTCGCGATCGTGGCGGCCACCTTGAGCGACAGGAACGCGCCGGCGAAGTTGAGCACGGCGGACAGTGCGACGGCCGCGCGCGGCGGCAGCGCACCGGTGGCGATGGACGTCGCCATCGCGTTGGCGGTGTCGTGGAAGCCGTTCGTGAAGTCGAACGCGAGCGCCGTGACGACGACGACGGCGAGAAGCGCTGTGTTGGCGTCCATGGCCCTCTACTGCACCCGTGGAGCCGCGCCAATCCCTTCGCCGCCGATGTTTTCGCGACGTTCACTCCCCGGCCCGCGTCCCGTCGACGGGTGCGGTGCGGGCGGGCCGGGAGGCCTCGTCGAGGCGGGCGGCGACCTCCGGCGGCAGGTCGAGGTCGAGCCCGGCGAGGTTGTCGCGCAGCTGGTCCAGGGTGCGGGGCCCGACGACGACCGAGGTGACCCCCGGCCGCCGGCGCACCCAGGCCAGCGCCACCGCCGCCGGTGTGGCCCCCAGTCCGGCGGCCGCCTCGGCGACGTGCTCGGCGACCACGAGGTTGGGCTCGTTGAGCAGGCCGTCCGCCCACGCGCGGGCCATGGGCATCGGCGACGCCCTGAGCCGGGCCATCCGGGTGCCGGGTCCGGGGGCCTCGCCCCGCCGGTAGCGGCCCGCCAGCACGCCGCCGCCGAGAGGCGACCAGACCAGCGTGCCGAGGCCGTGCCGCCGGCAGACGGGCAGGATCTCCGCCTCGATGCTCCGGGCCAGCAGGGAGTACTGCGGCTGGAGGGACACGAACGGCGTGCCGCCCGCCCGCTCCGCGGCCCACTGCGACTCCACGATCTGCGCCGCCGTGAAGTTGGAGCAGCCGATGTAACGCACCTTGCCCGAACGCACGAACCCGTCCAGGGTCGCCATGGTCTCCTCGATCGGAGTGGAGTCGTCCCACTGGTGGCACTGGTAGAGGTACCACGTGGTCGGTGCCGAGGCGGCGCAGGCTGCCCTCCAGCGCCCGGGTGAGGTGGGCCCGGGACAGCCCGCGGTCGTTGGGCCCGGGCCCCTGCGGCAGGAACGCCTTGGTGGCCAGCACGACGGAGTCGCGCCTGCCCCGGACGGCCCGTCCGACGACGCGCTCGGACTCGCCGCCGTTGTAGGCGTCGGCGGTGTCGATGACGTTCCCGCCCGCCTCCAGGAAGGCGTCGACGATCCGGGCAGCCTCCGTCTCGTCGCAGCCGCCGGACGAGCCGGGTTGCGTGCTGAAGTTCATGGTGCCGAGGCACGCCGTGGAGACCTTGAGCCCCGAACGACCGAGTTGTGTGTGCCGCACTGCGCTCCCCTTGTTCCCGAGAACCGGAACCGGCGTTCCGATTATGTCGGGGCAACATACGGAACTAATGTTCCGGTTGTCAACGCGGCATCGGGCCGCACAGGCGAGGAGGACGATGACCGGCGACGCCAGACCGCTGCGCGCCGACGCGCGGCGCAACCGGGCCCGGATCCTGGAGGCGGCCGAGACCGTCCTGGCCCGCGACGGGACGTCCGCGTCCATGCGCGCGGTCGCCCATGAGGCGCGGGTGGGGCTCGGGACGATCTACCGGCACTTCCCCGACCAGGAGGCCCTCTACCACGCGGTGATCGTCGAGGGCGTGCTGCGGCTCCTGGCGGAGGCGGAGACGCTGCCGGCCGACGCGGGCGAGGCCTTCTTCGGGTTCCTCGGGCGCGTCGTCACCGGCGCGCGGCGGAGGAGGACCCCGGCCGACCTGCTGACCGCGGCCGGGGCCGATCCCAAGGCGGGGACGGCGGAGGCCGCCCGCGGCATGCGGAACGTGATCGAGCGGCTGCTGCTGGCCGCGCAGGAGTCGGGCGCGGTGCGGTCCGACCTCCGCATGCCCGAGCTCCTGGCCCTGCTGTCCGCGGCGTGCCTGGCGGCCGAGCGCGACCAGTGGAGCGACGACCTGCTCGGCCGGGCGCTCGCCCTCCTCTTCGACGGCCTGCGCCTCCGCGGTTAGGTCCCCGCGGCTAGGTCTGCGCGGGGGTCCCGCGCGAACGCCACCGTGACCTCCAGGCCGCCTGCGGGGCCCGGTCGCGCCCGTACGGCGGCTCCGTGCGCGCGGGCGATGGACGCGACGATCGACAGCCCCAGCCCCGCGCCCTGCTCCCGGGTGGTGTGCAGCCGGCGGAACGGCTCGAAGAGATCGTGGAACCGCTCCTTCGGCACTTCCGGGCCCGTGTTGCGGACCGTCAGCACGCCGTCGGCGAGGGTCACGTCCACGGCCCCGCCGGAATGGTTGTAGCGCAGCGCGTTGTCGACGAGGTTGGTCACCAGCCGGTTCAGCAGGACCGGGTCCCCCCGCAGGACGAAGGGGGCGATCCGCGAGGTCACCGTCACGCCCGCCGGCCCCCGCCCGTTCTCGCCCGCGTCGGCCAGGGCGAACCGTACGATCTCGCCGAGCGCCACCGGGCTCCGCTCGCGCAGGCCGTGCCCGGCCTGCGCGAGGGCGAGGAGGGCGTCGATGAGGTGCTCCATGCGACGGTTGTGGAGCAGCAGCTTGGCGCGGATCTCCCCGACGTCCTCGGGCAGGCCGACCTCGATCGCCGTCCGCTGCACGGCCAGCGGAGTGCGCAGTTCGTGGGACGCGTTCGCGATGAACCGGCGCTGCCCCTCGACGGAGCGCTCCAGCCGGTCGAGCATGGCGTCGAACGTGTCGGCCAGTTCCTTCAGCTCGTCCTTCGGCCCGGTGAGGGCGATCCGCTCGTGGAGGGTGGACAGCGACAGCCGCTGCGCGGTGGCGGTGATCCGGTGGAGCGGCCGCAGGACGCGCCCCGCGACCACCCATCCCACCACCACGGACACCAGGGTCAGGATCCCGATCGTCAGCGCGCTCACGTCCCACTGGTAGTGGATGACGTCACGCACCAGCTCGGACAGCGGCGGCGGCGGTTCCGGCTCGCCCAGGCGCGGGGCCGGAGCCGGACGCGGCCGCTCGGGCGGCAGCGGGAGCCGCGCGATCCGCGTGTCCAGCGCCTGCCGCATCAGCGTGTTGACGATGATCAGCAGCACGACGGAGGTGAACAGGAACAGCCCGGAGTAGACCAGCGTGAGCCGTACCCGGACCGTCGTCACAAGACGTAGCCGGCGCCGGGGATGGTCTGGATGCAGGGCGGGTCGCCAAGCTTCGCCCGCAGACGGCTGACCACGACCCTGACCACGGTCGTGAACGGATCGACGTTCTCGTCCCACGCCTCCTCCAGCAGCCGTTCGGCGCTCACCACCGCGCCCTCCGCCCGCAGCAGGGTCTCCAGGACGGCGAACTCCTTGAGCGACAGATGCAGGTGCCGCCCGTCCCGGGACGCCTGGATGCGGTGCGTGTCGAGCGTGATCCCGTGCCGCGTCAGCACCGGCGGCACCTGCGACCTGCTGCGCCGCCCCAGCGCCCGCACCCGCGCGACCAGCTCGGCGAAGTCGAACGGCTTGGGCAGGTAGTCGTCGGCGCCCATGCCGAGGCCCGCGATCCGGTCCGGCACCGACGCCGCCGCCGTCATCATGAGGATCCGGGTGCGGCTCCCACGTGCCACCAGTTCCCGGCACACGAGGTCGCCGTGCAGTTCGGGCAGGTCGCGGTCCAGCACGAGGACGTCGTAGTCGCTCACCGCCAGCCGCTCGGCCGCGCCCGCCCCGTCGTAGACCACGTCGACCGCCATGGCGTGGCGGCGCAGCCCCGTCGCCACGAGATCGGCGAGATCGCGTTCGTCCTCCGCCACCAGAACCCGCATGGGGTCTTCGTACCGCAGGAGGGGTAACAGCGGCGTTAACGATCTCGTTCACGGTCCTGAAACCCACTCCCGGCCACGCTGACGGCATGATCAGAACGTTCTGCTCCGCCGTCCTGCTGACGGCCTGTGCCCTGGCCCCGGGGTCATCCCCCGCGACCGCCGCCGACGGCGGACGCTGCGCCACGCCGTCCGGACCCCCGCCCGCGTCCTCGTCGCCGACGACGGTGAACACGCTCCGGCAGGCGTACGAGTGCGTGCTGGACAACTACTACAGCGGGCCCGTGCTGGACTCGAAGATCCTGCTGCGGGACGCCCTCGCCGCGTACACCCAGGACCTGGTCCGGCGGGGGGCGGACGCGCCGGGCCTCCGCCTGCCCGCCCTGACCGGGGACCGCGACGCCGACTGGGCCGCCGTCGCGGAGGTGCTCGGCACCGGGGACACACGAGCCCTGCCGGCCGCGATCACCGGCATGGTCGCCGGACTGCACGACAACCACGCCCGGGTGGAGAGGATCACTCCCCCGTCGGAGGACGGACCGGTGGGGACGGGCATCGCCGGCCTGTCGGCCGCGCAGGGCGGGCGGCTGGACCCGGCCGCCCGGCCGCCGCTGTTCATCACCCGCGTCCTGCCCGGCAGCCCGGCGGAGAGGGCCGGCATCCGGCCCGGCGACATCATCGAGAAGGTCGACGGCATACCGGCGTTCATCGGGGACAGGGTGAACCAGAGCCTCGTCGACACGTTCGCCTCCAGCACCGTGCGGCTCACGCTGAAGCGGCCCACGACGGGACGCGTCCGGACCGTGAAGCTCACGGAGGGTCCCGTCGAGGAGCCGAAGCGGGCGGTGACGTCGAAGACGCTCCCCGGCGGCGTCACCTACGTCAAGGTGCCCGGGTTCTTCCAGGGCGCGGCCGACCAGGTCGTCGCCGCGTTGAAGAACACGCCGAAGGCGGCGGTCCTCGACCTCCGCGGCAACGGCGGCGGGTCGCCGCGCGAGGTGACGCGGCTGCTCGGCGCGTTCGCCCACGGCAGGGTGACCAGCTACTTCTGCCCACTGAAGGGTGACTGCACGGCCAACCGCACCGACGACTCCGTCCCGCTGCTCGGGCTGCGCCTGGTCGTGCTCACCGACCGCGCGTGCGCCTCGGCCTGCGAGGACTTCAGCGGGGCCGTGAAGGACAACGGCCTGGGCACCCTCGTCGGAACCCGCACCGCGGGGGTCGTCTCCGGCCCGTCCGAGCCGTACCTGCTCGACGACGGCAGTGTGCTGCTGCTGCCCAAGGTCCGGCACCTCGGGCCGGCCCGGGAGATCATCGACACCGTCGGTGTCCCCGTCGACCACTACGCCCCCATGACGGCCCTCGACCTGGCCAAGGGCCGTGACCCCGGCCTCGCCAAGGCGCTGAGTCTTCTCTGAGGCCGCCAAGTCTCCCACGACGAGGGGCCCGGGGGACGGTGGTCCCCCGGGCCCCTCGGACGCGTGGTTCTACAGGGTGAGACCGGTGAGCACCATGACCTTCTCGTAGGTGAGGTCCTCCATGGCCGAGCGCAGCCCCTCGCGGCCCACGCCCGACTCCTTCACCCCGCCGTACGGCATCTGGTCGGCCCGGTACGACGGCACGTCGCCGATGACGACGCCGCCGACCTCGAGCTCCCGGTTGGCCCGGAAGGCGACGTCGAGGCTGCGGGTGAAGACCCCCGCCTGCAGGCCGTACCGGGAGTCGTTCACCAGGGCGAACGCCTCGTCGACGGAGGCCACCCGCTGCACGGTCATGACGGGCCCGAAGACCTCCTCGCAGGTGACCTTCGCGCCGGCGGGGACGTCGGCCAGCACGGTGGGGGCGATGGTCGCGCCGTCGCGGGTGCCGCCCGCCAGCAGGCGCGCCCCGGCCGCCACGGCCTCGTCGACCCACTTCTCGACGCGGATCGCGGCGTCCTCGCTGACGAGGGGACCGACCTGCGTCTTCTCGTCGGCCGGGTCGCCGGTCACGAGGCCGCCGACGGCGCCGACCAGCTTCTCGGTGAAGGCGTCGGCGACCGAGTCCTCCACGATCACGCGCTGCACCGCGATGCAGCTCTGGCCCGCCTGGTAGTTGGAGAACAGCGCCACCCGGCTCGCCGCCCAGTCGAGGTCGGCGTCGGCGAGCACGACCGCGGCGGCGTTGCCGCCGAGTTCGAGCGTGACGTGCTTGCGCGGCACGCTGTCCAGGATGGAGTAGCCGACCGGCCCCGAGCCGGTGAAGGAGACGACCGGCAGGCGGGGGTCCTCCACCAGCGAGGCGGCCCGGTCGTTGGGCACCGGCAGCACGGAGAACACGCCCTCCGGCAGGTCGGTCTCGGCGAGGATCTCACCGAGCACGAGCGCCGACAGCGGGGTCGCGGGGGCGGGCTTGACCACGATCGGCGCGCCCACGGCGATGGCCGGGGCGACCTTGTGCGCCACCAGGTTGAGCGGGAAGTTGAAGGGCGTGATCGCCAGCACCGGTCCGTACGGCACCCGGGAGACGTAGGCGAGCCGTCCCTGCGCCGCGGGCTCGGTGTCGAGCCGCTGCACGTCGCCGCTGAACCGGCGGGCCTCCTCGGCGCCGAAGCGGAAGGTGGAGACGGCCCGGCCGACCTCGCCCCGGGCCCAGAAGATCGGCTTGCCGTTCTCGGCGCTGATCAGCTGGGCGATCTCCTCGGTGCGCTCGCTCAGCCGCCGGGCCACGTGGGCCAGCGCCTCGGCGCGTACGTGGATGGGCAGCGCGGCGGCCTGTCCGCGCACCGCGTGCGCGGCGGCGACGGCCTGCTCGACCTGGTCGGGCGTCGGGACCGAATGGACGCCGACGACCCTTCCGTCGTGCGGGTTGGTCACGGTCTGCTCGGCGTCTCCCGTGGCGGGACGACCGGCGAGCCAGAAGGGGCGGGGATCGGAAGTGCGGCTCACGTCCATGTCTTCACGCTATGACCGCTGACGGGACCCGGCTCTACTCCGGACAGGCCAATCGCCGTCCTCCGGCGCGCCATCGTGGACAACCCCGGCGGGATGTCACAGATACGCGGCGATTTCATGATGTTTTCTGTTTCTCGGCGGTTTGAAAGCCGAGCGGCATGGTTAAGTCATCTTCCGGGTCTGTCGCGGGACCCCCACAATCAGAAGGGCTCGTCGCTGATGGGTACGCCGGCGCCGCTCGGTCTTCAGGGTGCCTACGCACGCGGCCATCGGAGCAATTACGACGAGTTGCGCACCCGCCTTCTCGATGTCGCCAACGACCTGCTCGCCTCCGCGGGCCCGGAGAGCCTCACCGTACGCAGGATCGCGTCCGAGGCCGGCTGCTCCACCCAGCTGATCTACACGATGTTCGGCAGCAAGGAAGGCCTGGCCGAGGCGCTCTACCTGGAGGGCTTCGAACGGTTCCGCCGCAGGCTGGAGGCCGTGCCGCACCGCGCCGACCCGATGGAGCACCTCAGCCTGCTGGGTCCCGCCTACCGCGAGGCCGCGCTGTCCGAGCCCGGCTACTACAGCCTGATGTTCGAGCGGGCCATCCCCGGGTTCGTGCCGAGCGAGCGCGCCCGCACCCTGGCGAGGGCCGCGCTCAACATCGTCGACCGGGTGATCGCCGACTGCATCTCCGCCGGCCGCCTCGTGCCGACCCAGCCCCGGAAGGTCGCCGACACCCTGTGGGCGGCGGCGCAGGGCGCGCTCAGTCTGGAACGTGCCGGACACCTCCCGGACGGCAAGACCTACGAGATCGTGACGACCGCGGCCATCCGCGCGTTCATCGCCCGCCCCCAGGCCTGACCCGCCACGGTCGGACACGCGCCGTCACAGGCTCAGCGCGATCCAGAGTTCGGCGCGCACGGCGGGGTCGTCGAGGTCGCGCCCGAGCAACTCGCTCACCCGCTTCATGCGGTATCGCAGCGTGTGCCGGTGCACGCCGAGACGCTGCGCGGCGGCGTCCCAGTGCCCGTTGCTCGCCAGATAGGCACGCAGCGACTCGACGAGGTCGGCGCGGGAGCCGTACTCGCGCAGCGGCGCGAGGATCGCGGCGGCGAACGACGCCGCGGCGTCCGGATCCAGCAGCGACAGCAGCCCCTGACCGGCGAGTTCGGTGAACCGTGCCACCGGCGAGGCCGAGGCGAGCGCCCGGCGGGCCTGGTCCAGCCCGACGGCGAGATCCAGCCGGGGCCCGCCTCCGGCCGCGGGTGCGGCGCCGCCCACGGCCTCCGCCTCCGCGCCGCCCGGGCCGATCCGCACGCCTTGTCCGGGCGACAGGTCCACGCCGGGCGCGGCGGCGCCGACCCGGCCGTAGCGTGCGGCCAGCGCGATGACCTCCTCCGCGTACGAGTCCGGAGCCGGGACGACGAGCAGGCCCTCCCAGGGAGCGGTGAAACAGGCGGGCGCCGCGCCGCTCAGCGCCTCGGTCAGCGCGTCCGGGTCCGAGGTCTGGCAGACCAGGACCGTGACCGGCTCGGCGGGCAGCCGCATGCCCAGGGCCGCCAGCGTCCGCGCCGCGGCGCCGGCCTCACCGGCCAGCAGCAGCCGCAGCACCGCGGCGCGCACCTGCGCCGCGGCGGCCCGCTGCTCCCTGCCCTGTTCCAGGGCGAGCGTCAGCAGGGACCCGGCCGCGTTGACGACCGTGTGCGCGATGGGCGAGAACGGCCGCGGGGAGCCCACCGCGAAGAATCCCCGGCGGCCCAGCGGCTGGACGACGACGTGCTCGTCCGGGGTGGCCAGCGCGAGGCTCGCCGGGGACGGCGCGCTCCGCAGCCGGGCGATCTCGGGCTCCAGCGACCGGGCCGTCTCCCGCGCCCAGTCCTCCACCGGGCCGTCCTGACCCGGTCCGTGTCCACCGGGCCCCCGGCCACCCGGTCCCTGTCCGCCGGGTCCCTGTCCGCCAGGTCCTGCGCGGCCGGTCGCGTCGGCGGCGTGCCGTACCGCGCCGGAGGGGTCGAGCAGCAGCGCCCAGCCGCCGATCTCCCTGGCCAGCCGGTCCACCACCGCCACCGGCCCCCGGCGCCGCAGGGCGGCCCGGGTCAGCCGGCCCTGCGCGGCGAAGGCGCGGCTGATCTCCTCGTACTGCTCCCCCGCCAGCAGGTCGCTGACGGCCTTGCCGATCGCGATGAAGGGGGTGTCCCTCGGCACCTCGACCAGCGGCAGCCCGGCCGACTCCGCCGCCTCGGCGAACCCCGGCGGGACGACGTCGTGGCTCAGCCCCACGCCGAACCCCAGCCCCGTGACGCCCCGGGCCACGAGCCGGGAGACGTACGGGCCCGCGTCGGCGCCGGACAGGCGCATGCCGGTGGTGAGCACGAGTTCCCCGCCTTCGAGGAACGGGGTGGGGTCCTCCAGTTCGCTCACGGCGACCCATCGCACGGGACGGTCGAGCCCGTTCCTCCCGGCGAGAACCTCCAGGTGGAGCGGTACTATCGCCGTGACCCGGCGCAGTGTGGGTGCCACGGCCCCCTCTCCCCCGGCGGCTTGTGCGCACCGGCTAAAAGCGCGCCTACATTCTGACATAGCGGCATATCGGCGGGTGGTGGCGGTAGCCGTAGCGTCTCAGATATGAGCACTGCGACCACGCACGGCGGCCCGCAGCTCCCCCAGGAGCGCCGCCTCGTCACCGAGATCCCCGGCCCGCGGTCCCGCGAACTGTTCGCGCGCAAGCAGTCGGCCGTGCCTCCGGGCATCGGCACCACCCTGCCCGTCTTCGTGACCCACGCGGGCGGCGGTGTGATCGTCGACGCGGACGGCAACTCCCTGATCGACTTCGGCTCGGGCATCGCCGTGACCAACGTCGGCAACGCCGCGCCGCGCGTGGTCGAGCGGGTGCGGAAGCAGGTCGCCGACTTCACCCACACCTGCTTCATGGTCGCGCCGTACGAGTCGTACGTGGCGGTCTGCGAGAAGCTCAACGACCTGACCCCCGGTGACCACGACAAGCGCACGTTCCTGGTGAACAGCGGCGCGGAGGCCGTCGAGAACGCGGTCAAGGTCGCCCGGCACGCCACCGGCAGGCAGGCGGTCGTCGTGTTCGACCACGGCTACCATGGCCGCACGCTGCTCACGATGTCGCTGACGGCCAAGAGCATGCCGTACAAGCACGGATTCGGCCCGTTCGCGCCTGAGGTGTACCGGGTGCCGCTCGCCTACCCGTTCCGCTGGCCCACCGGCCCGGAGAACTGCGCCGAGGAGGCCGCGGCGCAGGCGATCGACATGATCAACAAGCAGGTCGGCGCGGAGAACGTCGCGGCGGTGCTCATCGAGCCGATCGCGGGCGAGGGCGGGTTCATCGAGCCGGCCCGCGGGTTCCTGCCGAAGATCGTGGAGTACTGCCGGGCCAACGGCATCGTCTTCATCGCCGACGAGGTCCAGACGGGCTTCGCCCGGACCGGCCACCTGTTCGCCTGCGAGGACGAGGGCATCGTCCCGGACATCATCTGCACCGCCAAGGGCATCGCCGGCGGCCTCCCGCTGGCGGCCGTGACCGGCAGGGCCGACCTGCTCGACCACGTCCACACCGGCGGGCTCGGCGGCACGTACGGCGGCAACCCCCTCGCCTGTGAGGCGGCCCTGGGCGTGCTGGAGACCATCGAGGAGGAGAAGCTCGTCGAGCGGGCCCGGCATATCGGCGAGGTCATGCTTCCCCGTCTCCGGGCCATCCAGGAGCGCAACCCCGTCATCGGCGACGTGCGCGGGCGCGGCGCGATGATCGCGATCGAACTCGTGGTCCCCGGGACCAAGGAGCCCTACCCGGCCGGCGAGATCGCGCGCAAGTGTCATGAGCAGGGACTTCTCGCGCTCACCGCCGGGACCTACGGCAACGTGCTGCGCTTCCTGCCGCCGCTGGTCATCCCCGACCACCTGCTGGAGGAGGGCCTCTCCATCCTGGAGAAGGCACTCAACATCGATTAGCCGTTTCAAACGGATCAAAAGGGGCACCCGTTATCATCCAGGGTGTCCCTTTTGTTGTCGTACGGCTTGCGTTATGCCTGGATTTAACCATCACTTGGCCCGACTCGCGCCGATCACGAAGGGTAACCGCGTTATAACGGTTCCGATAGGCGATCGAGGGGGGACTTTGATGAGCTGGAACCCGAACGGCGCCGAGCGGCTCATGCTGACGTTCGACCCTGCCGGTCTGACCACCACGCAGCGCGACGGCGACGCCTGTGTCGTCTGCCACAAGAAGTGGCCCCGCCCCCGGGTCAAGGTCGGGATGCTGCCCGACAACGCCCCCGTACACGCCTGCGACGACTGCGCCGAGGCCCTGCTGCCCGCGCCCGAGGGCAAGGTGCCGCTGCCCCGCCGCTCCCGGGCGGCCATGTCCTGACCATCGCGCGTGTCAGCGGCTCCCTTCCGGATCGACGCTGATGTTCTGGTCGAACAGGTTCGCGGGGTCGTAGAGGCGCTTGACGGCCGCGAGCCGCTCGCGGGTGCGGGCCGGGTAGACGGCGGCCACGTCGTCCTTCGACGGCTCGCTCAGGAAGTTGCCGTACGCCCCGCCGGTGTGGGGAGCCAGCCCGCGCCACAGGGCTTCGAGGTTCTCCCGGACCGGCGCGTGCTCCGCCTGGCCGCCCAGCACGACCGTGGTCAGCAGGACCTCGGCGTCCCGGTGGGCGAAGGCGGTGGCCCCGGCCGGCACGCGGCCCATCGCCCCGCCGAGGGCCCGCAACTCCACCACCGTCATCGGGATGCCGCCCACGTGCGACACGAGCGTGTCGATCAGCTCGTCGGCGCAGGACCGGGCGAACCGGTTGCGCAACCGCGCGTGCCAGGCCGGCCGCGGTCCCGGCGGGGTCTCCACCAGCAGGTCCGCGTACGGCTGGACCGCGACGTCCACGCTGAGGGCGTCGCCGAGCCGGGTGAGAGGCTCCACGGCGTCGTGGTCGCCGCCGGCCTGGCAGGCGGTGATCACGACCGTGGGCGGGGCGTCGTCGCCGGACGCGGGAGACAGGTGCGCGGTGGACGTGAGCTCGTCGCCCGCCGACCGCATGACGTCGCGCCAGCCCTTGAGCACCCTGGCCGCCTGGCTCGCCGGATAGACGATCCGGGCGAAGGTCACCTCCCGCTCCCGCGCGGCGGCGACCTCGAACGTGGTCACCACGCCGAAGTTGCCGCCGCCGCCGCGGATCGCCCAGAACAGGTCGGGGTGCTCCGTCGCGCTCGCCCGGACGATCCGGCCGTCGGCGGTCACCACTTCCGCGGCGACGAGATGGTCCAGGGCCAGGCCGTGCTTGCGCACCATCCAGCCGATGCCGCCGCCGAGCATCAGCCCGCCGACCCCCACCGCCGCGGTGTCTCCCGAGGAGACGGCCAGGCCGTACGGCGCGAGCGCGCGGGCCACCTCGCCCCAGCGCGCACCGGCGCCGATCCGCACGATGTCGTCCAGGCCGCCGAACACCTCAACACCGTCGATGAGCCCAAGGTCGATGACCAGCCCGCCGTCGTTGGTGCCGAACCCCGCGCCGTGGTGCCCGCCGCTGCGCACCGACAGCGTCAGGCCCTCCTCCGTCGCGAACCGCACGGCCTGCGCGACCTCCTCCGCGTCGCGGCAGCGCACGATGTACGCGGGGCTGCCGGTGCCGCCGGAGGTCCGGCGCAGGGTCTCGTACGCGTCGTCACCGGGCAGCACGATCTCGCCGGTGAGGGAGGGAGCATATGCGAGCGTCATCGTCGTGTCCTTCTTCGTCTCGGTGGGACCGCCATGGGCGGCACTCACTGAGGAGCCGGAGCGGAGCTCGCGCCCCCGACATCCACACGCCGATTCTTTCCGCCGCCACCGACAAAATCGGGGCCTCAAAGCCCTCCACGTACGCGAGGGGTCACGGCGCGATGCGTGACCAGCGCTCCACCCACTTGTCGTACGCCTCCGGGCGCACGGCGAAGTAGACGTCCTTGAACGCCCGGGACTCTCCGGCCTCGTAGTCTGCGCAGATCCGGCGGGCCGCGCCGGTGCACGCCTCGGGGTTGGCCGGGGCGAGGCCCATCCAGGCCGACACCTTCCGCTGCACGTCGGCCGAGGCGGTGAAGTCGAGCCACTTGTACGCGCACGACGGGTGGGGGGCGTCCGCCGACAGCATCCAGGCGTCGGCCCAGCCGGTCACCGGCCGGTCCCCCGCCACCTTGACGGGCTTGCGCCCGTGACTGAGCACGTCCGCGTGGTACGGCGTGGCCTGCGCGAGCCGTACGGACCCGGTCGCGAAGGCCTGGACGACCTCGATGGGGTCGCGCCAGAAGAGACGGCCGCCCTCGTCGCCCGAGCGGAACAGCTCGGCGGCGGCGTCGAGCTGCTCGTCGGTGAGGTCGAACGGGTCCTCGATGTCGGCGCCGCGCTCCTTGAGCACCAGCGCGGCGTCCGCCAGCGACAGCGGGCGGTCGCGGAACATCACCGGCCCCTTGTCCTCGAACAACGACTCCGGTCCGGCCGAGCGGACCTTGCCGGAGTCGTAGAGGACCTCGTTGGTCGCCCATACGTACGGCACGCCGTACACCTGCTCGCCACGGGTCACCGACGGCAGCGTGCGCAGCCGCTTGGGGATCTTGTCGTAGCCCGCGAGCAGGGCGGTGTTGAGCGGGGCGGCCTTACCCTCCGCCATCAGCCTGCCGCCCACCTCCGGCGTCGCGGAGACCACGTCGAAGGACGCCGGCGCGAAGTCGCCCGGCTTCTCCTCCTGGCGGGGGTCGTAGATCCGGAGGCTGACCTTGCAGCCCGTCTCCTTCTCGAACGTGCCGATCCACTTCACCTTGGGATCGACGCCGCCCCACTCGGCGTACCCGTCGAGCGCGACCACGCTGACCGTTCCCTCGCCCGGCCCGAGCGAGGCCGCGGGTGTGGGCGTGGCGGCCGGTGCGGACGGGCCGGGGCCGCTGGAGGCCGTCGCCGACGCGGCCGCCGCGGAGGCCCCCGGCGTGACCGTCTCCGTCCCCGGCGCGGAACGGCTGCCGCAGGCGGTGAGCAGCCCGGCGGACACCACCGCCACGGCCACGTGTGTACGGCGCACGCACGACCCCCAGGGAAGAGACGGACGTCCGCAGCCTACCGGCCCGGCCCCGCGGGAGGCCGCGCCCGACGCCGGTGCCCGCCCACGCCGGGCGATCTCAGGCGTTGGTGGGGAATCCGAGGTTCACCCCGCCGTGGGAGGGGTCGAGCCACCGGGAGGTGACGACCTTTCCCCGGGTGTAGAAGTGGACCCCCTCGGTGCCGTGCACGTGCGTGTCGCCGAACAGCGAGGCCTTCCAGCCGCCGAAGCTGTAGAACGCCATCGGCACCGGGATCGGCACGTTGATGCCGACCATGCCGACCTCCACCTCGTTCTGGAAGCGCCGGGCCGCGCCGCCGTCGTTGGTGAAGATCGCCGTGCCGTTGCCGTACTCGCCGGTGTTGATCAGCTCCAGGCCCTCCTCGTACGAGCGGACCCGCACGATCGACAGCACCGGACCGAAGATCTCCTCGCGGTGCACGCGGGAGTTCGGCGGCACGTGGTCGAGCACGGTGGGGCCGAGCCAGAAGCCGTTCCCCCGGTCCCCGCGCACCGGGGTCTCCCGGCCGTCGACCACGAGCTTGGCCCCCTCCTCGACGCCGAGGTCGAGGTACGACTCCACCTTGTCGCGGTGCGCCGCGGTGACCAGCGGGCCCATCTGCGACTCGGGGTCGGTGCCGGGGCCGACGGTCAGGTCACGCACCCGCGACACGATCTTCTCGACCAGGGCGTCGCCGACCGGGTCGACGGCGAGCACCACGGAGATCGCCATGCACCGCTCCCCCGCCGAGCCGAAGCCCGCCGAGACGGCCGAGTCGGCGACCAGGTCGAGATCGGCGTCGGGCAGCACGAGCATGTGGTTCTTGGCGCCGCCGAGGGCCTGCACCCGCTTGCCGTGGGCCGTCCCGGTCTCGTACACGTACCTGGCGATCGGTGTGGAGCCGACGAACGACACCGCCCGTACGGCCGGGTGCTCCAGCAGCCGGTCGACCGCGACCTTGTCGCCCTGGACGACGTTGAACACGCCGTCCGGCAGCCCCGCCCGCCGCCAGAGGTCGGCGATGAGCAGCGACGCCGAGGGGTCGCGCTCCGAGGGCTTGAGCACGAACGTGTTCCCGCAGGCGATGGCCACCGGGAACATCCACATCGGCACCATCGCGGGGAAGTTGAACGGAGTGATGCCCGCGACCACCCCGAGCGGCTGGCGGATCGAGTAGGAGTCGACGCGGGTCGAGACGTTCTCCGAGTAGCCGCCCTTGAGGAGGTGGGGAATGCCGCAGGCGAACTCCACGACCTCCAGGCCGCGGGCCACCTCGCCCAGCGCGTCGGAGTGGACCTTGCCGTGCTCGGCGGTGATCAGCGCGGCCAGTTCGTCGCGGTGCGCGTCCATCAGCTCGCGGAACCGGAACAGCACCTGCGTGCGCTTGACCAGCGAGGCGTCCCGCCAGGCCGGGAAGGCCCGCGCGGCCGCGTCCACGGCCGCGTCGACCTCCTCGGCCGAGGCGAGCGACACCCGGCCGCTCACCTCACCCGTCGCCGGGTCGAACAGCTGGGCCGTACGGGCGCCCTCGCCGGTGAGGACACCCCCGATCCAGTGGTTAACGTGCTTCATCGTCGACGGTCTCCAGAGCGGTGACGAGGATGCCCAGGCCCTCGCGGGCCTCGTCCTCGGTGAGGGTGAGCGGCGGGGCCATGCGCAGCGTGCTCCCGTACAGGCCGCCCTTGCCGGCGAGCAGGCCGAGCTTCTTGGTCTCCTCCATGAAGCGGGCGGCCAGCGCGGGGGCCGGAGCTCCGGTGGCGGGGTCGACCAGGTCGACGGCGAACATCAGGCCGCGGCCCCGGATGTCGCCCACGACGGCCAGCCGCCCGGCCGCCTCGCGCAGCCCGGAGATCAGGATGTCGCCGGTGCGCGCCGCGTTGGCCTGCAGATCGTGGTCGAGCACGTAGTCGAGCGTCGCGTTGGCCGCCGCCATCGAGATCGGGTTGCCGCCGAAGGTCGACACCCCGATGGCGGGCAGGCCGTCCATGAGGTCGCCGCGCGCGACGACGCCGCCGACCGCGAAGCCGTTGCCGAGCCCCTTGGCGAAGGTCATCATGTCCGGCGTCACGCCGTGGTTCTGGATGCCGAAGAACGCCGAGCCCGTACGGCCCCAGCCGGTCTGCACCTCGTCGCTGACGAACAGGATGCCCTCCTCGTCGAGGACCTCCTTGTACGCGGCGAACAGCCCGTCGGGAGCCGAGGTGAAGCCGCCCACGCCCTGGACGGGCTCGGCGATCAGCGCGGCGACGTTCCCGGCGACGGCGGTGGCGAGCACGTGGCGCAGGTCGTCCACGCAGGCGGCGATGTAGTCGGCGTCCGACATGCCGCGGAACTGCGTGAGGTGGCGGTCGGCGCCGTGCAGGAAGTGCACGTTGAGCGGCGACAGCGAGTTGTTCTTCCAGGCGCGGTTGGAGGTGACGCTGATCGCGCCGAACGACCGGCCGTGGTAGCTCTGCCGCATCGCGAGCACCTGGTCGGAGCCGCGGGCGTAGGTGGCCAGCAGCAGGGCCGTCTCGTTGGCCTCGGTGCCGGAGTTGGTGAAGAAGACCTTCGCGTCCGGGATGCCCGACAGGCGGGCGATCTTCTCGGCCAGCTCGACCTGGGTCCGGAGGAGGTACAGCGTCGAGGTGTGGACGACGCCGGTGGCGAGCTGACGCTCGACGGCCTCCCGCACCTCGGGCACGTCGTACCCGATCATGTTGGTCAGGATCCCGGCGAAGAAGTCGAGGTAGCTCTTCCCGTCCGCGTCGACGACCCGGTTCCCCTTGCCGCCGACGATCTCGATGGGCTCGTTGTAGTAGAGGGCCATCCAGCTGGGCATGACCGCGCGATGGCGCGCGAGAAGATCCGACATGTACTGAGTATCCCGGCTGACGGACGGAGGCTCACCCGTCAGCCTGTCGGGACAATCCGAAATCCGCTTACACAGTGCCTGCCGTCGCCGATTCCACGCCGGCGGCGGGAGCGGCGGCCTTCCGGCGCAGGACCAGCAGCGCGACCAGGGCCGCCGCGAGCGAGCAGCCCGCCCCGACCCACGATCCCGCGGACATCGCCGACACGAACGCCGCACGTCCGGCGGCGGCCACCGACGGATCGCCCAGGGTCACCGCGGCGCCGATCGACTCGCGCGCCGCCGCCGGAGCCGATGCCGGCATGGCCGAGGTGTAGGCCGCGGCGAGCACGCTGCCGAGCACCGCCACACTCAGCGCCATGCCGACCTGCTGCACCGTGTCGTTGAGCGCCGAGCCCACCCCGGCGTGGTCGGGGGGCACCGCGCCCATCAGCGTGGCGTACGCCGCCGGGCCGGCCAGTCCTCCGCCGACCCCCATGACCAGCAGACCGGCGATCATCGTGCCGTACCCGTCGGTGAGCGTGGACAGCAGCGCGAACCCGGCGGCCATCACGACAAGGCCCGCGACGATCAGCGTCCGGTTGCTCACCTTCTTGCCGAGCGCCGCGCCCAGGCCGTTGAAGAGCGCCGCGGCCACGACGTACGGCAGCAGCGCGAACCCGGCGGTCAGCGGGTCGTAGCCGAGGACGAACTGCAGATACTGCGTGAGGGCCAGCATCAGCGCCCCCGCCCCGAACGACAGCAGCACGACGGAGAAGCACGCGCCGCTGAACGAGCGGTCGCGGAACAGGCCGAGCGGCAGCATCGGGTGCGGGTTGCGGCGCTCCCACAGCACGAACGCCGCCAGGGCGAGCGCCGAGACCACGACGACCACCGGGTTGAGTCGGCCTCCCGGCGCCGAGATGACGGCCCAGACCAGGCCGCCCATCCCCGCGACGGACAGGATCACGCCGAGCGGGTCCGCCCGCCGCGCGACGCCGTACGTCTCGGGCATGAGCGTGACGGCGGCGACGATCGCCAGGATCGCGATCGGCACGTTGAGCAGGAAGACCGATCCCCAGTAGTAGTGCCGGAGCAGGAACCCGCCGAGCGTGGGACCGGCGACGACGCCCACCATGGCGACCGAACTCCACACCGCGATGGCCTTGCGCCGCTCGCTCTCGTCGAAGACGGTGATCAGGATCGACAGGGTGGACGGCATGACGCAGGAGCCGCCGACGCCCATGAGGGCGCGGGCCCCGACGAGCTGCCAGGGCTCGGTGGCCAGGGTGGCGGCCAGCGAGGCTCCGCCGAAGAACGCCAGGCCGATCACGAGCATCCGCCGCCTGCCGTACCGGTCGGACAGGCTGCCCGCGGTGAGCAGCAGCCCGGCGAAGACCAGGACGTACGCGTCGATGATCCACTGCACGTCCTGCGGGGATGCGCCGAGATCGCGCATGAGCGACGGGATCGCGAGGTTGAGCACGGTGTTGTCCACGACCAGAGTCAGCAGGCTCAGGCACAGGACCCCGAGGATCCACCATCGGCGGGGATGGGACATGCATGTCTCCTCGTACAGTGTGCGAGTTGTTTCGCACACTGTACGACGGCGTCGAACACTGTGCGAGCGAATATCGTGGGGCCGTGCCACCGAAGCCGTTCTCCTCCGTCTGGACCCGCGAGCGCAGGGGAACGCGCGAGCAGGGCCTCAGCCGCGACCAGATCGTCCGCGCGGCCGTGGAACTGCTCGACGCCGAGGGCCTCGACGCGCTCAGCATGCGCAAACTGGGGGCCCGCCTGGGCGCGGGGGCGACCAGCCTCTACTGGCACGTGGCGAACAAGGACGAACTGATCGAGCTGGTCATGGACGAGGTCTACGCCGCCGTGGTGCTGCCGGAGGACGCGGACTGGCGGGAGACCACGAGAGTCTTCGCGTACGGCATGCGGGGGGCGGTCTTCGCCCACCCCTGGAGCGCCGGCCTGATCGGGGTGGTCCCCGCGCTCGGGCCGAACGCGCTCACCGCCGCCGACCGGCTGATGGGCGCGTTCGTCCGCGCGGGCTTCCAGGGCGTCGACGTGGACTACGCCTGCACGGCCGTCGTGTCGTACACGCTCGGCGCCACGATTCCCGAGGTCGCCTTCCTCGGCACGCTGGAGAACTCCGGTCAGAGCGTCGCGAACCTGCAGGCCGCGGTCGAGCCGGTCCTGATGAAGGCCGTGGCCGACCGGCCCAACCTGCTGGAGCGCTTCAGCGCCTACAGCGACATCGACTACGACCCCCTCGTCGCCCGCCGGCTCGCCTTCGAGTTCGGGCTGACCGCTCTGCTCGACGGGCTGGACAGGCACAGGACGGGCGGCTCCTGACACCGGGCCCGCATACTGTCACGTTCGGGCGGGTCATCCTTACATAATGATCAGGTAGCCTCGGACCATGCTCCCCACGGTCGCCGACGTGCTCGCCCTGGACACGGTGCGGCGCGGCAAACCCCGGGTGGTGGCGGGCGGCGACCGGCTCGACACCCGGGTCCGCTGGGTGCACGTCGGCGAGGTCCACGACATCGCGCATCTGCTGCGCGGCGGCGAACTCGTCCTCACGACCGGGGTGGCGCTGCCGGAAGAACCCGGCAGTCTGGCCGACTACGTCGGCGAACTGGCCGAGGTGGGCGCCTCCGGCCTGATCGTGGAACTCGGCCGCCGGTTCGTCCGCGAACTGCCGGGGGCGGTGGTCAGGGCCGCGGAGGAGCACGGGCTGCCGCTCGTCACGCTGGCCCGCGAGACGCCCTTCGTACAGATCACCGAGTCGGTCCACGCGCGGATCATCGACGACCAGCTCCAGGAGCTACGGGCCTCGGAGCAGCTGCACGAGGTCTTCACCGAGCTGTCGGTCGAGGGCGCCTCCCCGGGGAAGGTGCTGAACCAGGTCGTCCGGTTCTCCGGCCGCCCGGCGTTACTGGAGAACCTCGCCCACCAGGTGCTGGCCTGCGACGCCGCCGGAGGCGACACCGGCACCGTGCTGGCCAACTGGGAGGCCAGGTCGCGCGCGGTCATGCCGTCCGAGCGGACCGCCTACGACGCCGCCGCCGGATGGCTGGTGACGATGGTCGGGGCCCGGGGCCAGGACTGGGGACGGCTCATCCTGCTGTGCGACGGCCCGCCCGGCCCCCGCGACATCGTGCTGGCCGAACGTGCCGCGACCACCCTCGCGCTCAGCCGCCTGCTGGAGCGGCACCAGGAGTCCCTGGAGCGGCAGGCGCACGGCACGATACTCACCGGCATCCTCACCCACGCCTACGCCGACCCCGACGAGGCCGCCGCGCGGGCCCGCGCCGTCGGCGTCCCGCTCACCGGCCGCCGGCTGGTGAGCGCCGTCATCCGCCTGGCCTCCCCGGCCGGCCCGGCCCCGGTCAGCGCGGTGCCTGTCGGCACGGTCCCGGCCGGCACCGCGCTGGGTGAGCAGGCGAGGCTCGGCGAGCTGGCCGAGGCCGGCGCCGCCGCCTGCCGCGAGGCCAGGCTGCCCGCCCTGGTGGGGGCGCTCGACCAGAGCAGCGTGGGGGTGCTGCTGCCGCTGCCGCCCCGTACGGCCGCCGAGACGGCGCTCGGCGCGCTGGCCGAGCGCCTGCGGGCCGGGTTCGTCACCCCGTTCGTGCTCGCGGCCGGCTCCGTCGTGGAATCGATCAAGGACGTACGGCGCAGCTTCCTGGAGGCCGAGCAGGTCGCCGAGGTCGCGGTGCGCCAGCCCGACGGGCGGCCGTTCTACCGCCTGCCCGATCTGCGGCTGCGCGGGCTGCTGCACCTGCTGCGGGACGACGCGCGGCTCCAGACCTTCGCCGAACGCGAACTCGGCGCCCTGCTCGCCCACGACGCGCAGCGGCACGGCGACCTGACCAGGATCCTGCGCGTCTACCTCGACTCGGGCCGCAACAAGGCGGTGGCCGCGCAGCGGGCCCACCTGTCCCGCCCCGCCTTCTACGACCGGCTGCGGCGGCTGGAGCGCGTCCTCGACACCGACCTCGACGACGTCGAGTCGTGCCTGTCGCTGCACGTCGCGCTGCTGGCCCTGGAGACCTTCCGCCGCGAAGGCGGCTGAGCGCGATCCGGCCGCACCGGCCCGCGGTGGACAACTGCCCGTGGAGATGCCACAACCGAAGCGTAGGTATGTCGTCCCGCGTGTAAGACTTCGCATCCGCTACTGTTCGCGCACTCGCGATCACGCAGCGAATCGTGCTTATCTCGAAGCGTGCCCACGATGAACGAACCCCGAATCAGCCCGGCCGTGGTGGTACGGGCCCTGTCCGCGCGTTTCCCCGGCTGGACCATCTGGTGGGGCCAGGCCACCACGCACTACTGGGGCATGTTCCGGCGGCCCGACGGGCTGCTCGTCCACATCGAGGCCCGCTCCGCGCAGGAGTTCGTCCAGCGGGCCCGGGAGATGGACACCCGCGCCTCCCGAGGTCCCGCGTGACGCAGGCGGACACCTTCGTGGCATTTCGGGCCTAATGTTCCTTTAGCCCGATTCTTTCGGAGAGTTCCGGCGGCTTCACGTCGCAATTTGATGCCCTTTGGCGCGTTCGCCTCCACATCGGGCGTCAGCCTCGCCACGATGGTCCCGTAAGGATCACCAATGGGGAGTAAACCGCATGAGACGCCGCCTGATCGCCGGGGCCGCAGTACTGGCCCTGACGACGACCATCCCTCCGGCCCCGGCAGCCGCCGAACCCGTCGCCGGTCTGCCGACGACGAGCTTCCCCCTCGGCGCGCCCGGGATACCGAAGTCGGCGGCGAAGAGCCTCGGGCCCGGCATCAGCTACTTCACGCTCCGGCACGGCAGCACGAAGGACGGGTACACGGTCAGCGTCGTCGTGGCGGGCAAGGACTTCATGTCCGAGTCCAACGCGCAGGCCCAGGCCGAGGCCGTGCAGGCGGCCGGCTTCACCCCCACCGTGGTGAAGTTCACCCGGCCCGCGGTGGCCGACTTCCCCGCCGGCGACTACTACATGGTCCGCGTCGGCGGCTGGCCGCTCAGCCAGAAGGCCGAGGCCGCCAAGGTCGTCAAGCAGCTCAAGGACGCCGGCGTGAACACGAAGGTGGACTTCCAGGGCGACGACGGCTTCGTCACGACCGGCCCCTGGAGCGTGCGGGTCATCATGGTCGATCCCCGCACCTTCCGCGGCTCCTACCGGTCCTCGGTGGGCACGAGCGTCGCGAAACGGGAGAAGGTCTCGGCGATGGCCACTGCCGCCAAGGCTGTGGCGGCGGTGAACGGCGGATTCTTCGACATCCACACGCTCCCCGCCTTCCGGGGCGACCCCACCGGCATCTCGGTCGTGGGCGGCAAACTGCTCAGCGAGGCGGTCCCCGGCCGCGTCGGCCTGGTCCTGAAGGGCCGTACGGCCCGGGTCACCGAGTTGTCCTCCTCCGTGGTCGCCCGCGCGGCCGACGGGGCGACCGTCCAGGTGACCGGCCTCAACCGGGTTCCGCAGCCGGACGAGGTCGTCCTCTACACCGAGGAACTCGGGCGGGAGACCCCGAAGGACGACGGGATCGAGGCGGTCCTCGACGCGACGGGCAAGGTGCTGGCCATCCGCGACGCCGGCGGCAAGGTCACCCGTGGCATGCGGGTCCTGCACGGCGTCGGAGCGGGCGCCGACTGGCTCTCGGAGCACGTGACCGAGGAGACGACGATCAAGGTCTCGACCCGGGTCACCGACCTGCGGACGAAGAAGGCCGTCCCGCTGACGCCGGAGACGAACATCATCGGCGGCGCGGTGGGCCTGGTCCGCGGGGGCAGGACGACGATCACCCCCGGCCGGGACGGCATGGCCAACACCAACATGATCCTGCGCCGTCACCCCCGGACGCTCGCCGGCGTGACCCGCAACGGCAAGCTCGTCATCGCGGTCGTGGACGGCCGCGATCCCGGCGGCACGATCGGCGCGTCGTTCTTCGAGGCGGCCGAGCTCATGCGCTGGCTCGGGGCGCGCGACGCGATCAACCTGGACGGCGGCGGGTCGAGCGCCATGGTCATAGGCAAGAAGGTCGTCAACCACCCGTCCGACGGCGTGGAGCGGGGAGTCGGCGACGCCCTGCTGATCGTCGGCGCGCCCTGAGCGTGGGACGAGCCCTTACGGCCGGTGCCCGGACAGGAGGCGGGTGACGGCGTCGTCGTCGCAGGTGTCCCAGAACGCCCCGACGGTGTCTTCGAGGTGGTCGAATGAGGCCGCCTCGAAGAGCACCTCCTGATACTTGGTGATGTCGTACTTTGTGGTGCCCATCGCGGCGAGGTCGAGCGGCCGGATGTCCATCCCGCGAAACTCCTCGATCTCGCCGTACGAGCTCAGCAGCCCCGCGCCGTACGCCCTGAGCTCGCCGTCCTCCCGCATGACGCCGAACTCCAGCGTGAACCAGAACACCTTGGAGACGAACTCCAGCGCCTCGGTGGTCTCCATCCGCCGCGCCGCCCGCCCGGCGGCCCGGTACAGCTCCGCGAACCGGGGCGAGGCGAGGGTGTTGCCGTGGCCGATCACCTCGTGGATGACGTCCGGTTCCGGCGTGTAGAAGGGCACCGAGTGGTGCCGGATGTACTGCGTGGAGTGGAACAGGCCGTCGGCCAGCACTCCGTAGAACTCACGGAGCGGCACCAGCCCGGCGGCGGGCAGGTAGCGGAATCCGGTGAGCGGATGCAGGAGGTCGCTGACCTCCTGAAGCTGCGGGATGCGGTGCTCGGGCAGCCCGAGCCGCTCCGCCGCGCGGAGGAACTCGCGCACCGCGTACTTGTGGTGCTTGACCGCCAGTTCCTTGGTGACGAGCGCCCATACGTGGTGCTCCTCGTCGGTGTACTCGGCGACGGGAATCGGGTCGCCGGGAGTGTGGCCGAGCGCCAGCGCCGCGATCGCGTTGCGCCGCTCCCGGTAGACCTGGTCCGCGAACCCCGGGTGGCTGGTGGCCAGCTCGACGACGACGGAACCGTCATCCTTCGTCGCCACCGGAGCGAAATACTGCGCTTCCTCGAACATACTTCTATATGACAGCAAGTCACCCATGCAGTGGCAAGAGTGACCAGTTGTAGTGGGCGAATCGCCCAAAAATGATCGTTCCCGCACCGCCGCACTGGTCGAATCGCTCACTCCGGGCGTACCCTCGGCGCATGCTCGACGCGCTCGACAGCCGGCTGCTGACCACCATGCGGGCTCATCCCCGCATCGGGCTCACCGAACTGGCCCGCCTGCTCGGGGTGGCCCGGGGCACCGTGCAGGCGCGCGTGGAGAAGCTGACCGCGCGTGGAGTGATCACGGACTTCGGCCCCGCCATCGCGACCGAGGAGATCGGTTATCCCATCCTCGCCTTCGCCTCCCTGCAGATCGCGCAGGGCCGGCTGACGGAGGCGGTGCACACGCTGGCCGAGATCCCGGAGATCCTGGAGGTGTACGGCACGAGCGGGCAGGCCGATCTGCTGTGCCGGGTGGTCGCCCACAGCACACCGCACCTACAGGAGATCATCGCCCGGATCCTGGCCTCCCCGGCCGTCCGGCGGTCGGACACGACGATCGCCCTGTCGACCCAGATCCCCTACCGCGTCGAACCTCTGCTGAAGGCCGCGGTCAGGCCGGACACACCGTGACGGCCGGTATTTGGGCACAAAAAAAGGGGGTCATCCCAAACGGGATGACCCCCCTCAAAAAATTGTCCGGCGGCGTCCTACTCTCCCACACCGTCCCCGGTGCAGTACCATCGGCGCTGGTAGGCTTAACTTCCGGGTTCGGAATGTAACCGGGTGTTTCCCCACCGCTATAACCGCCGTAACCCCATGAAACACACAACCACCCACACCACAACGGGTGTGAAACTGGTTGCTGTCTCTGAGATCACATAGTGAACGCGAGCATAATATGGTCAAGTCCTCGGCCTATTAGTACCGGTCAGCTCCACGCATTACTACGCTTCCACTTCCGGCCTATCAACCCCATCGTCTATAGGGAGC